>DASSCS010000100.1:0-14871 GCA_035697515.1 Acidimicrobiales bacterium | reverse complement strand
GCGAGCATGTCGCGATCGACGCCGGACCAGTCGATGCCGCCGTGGGGCGGATGCGGGTCGTACTCGATGCCCAGCTGAACCAGTCTGGCGAGGTCGTCGTTGGTCAGTCTGGCCGCCAGCCGCAGAGCCATGTCGATCCCTGCCGACACGCCGGCGCCCGTCAGGTACCGGTCGTCCTCAACCCATCGCTCCGCCACGTATTTCGCCCCCAGGCGGTCGAGGAAACGGTGGTACGCCCAGTGCGTCGTGGCGCGGCGTCCTTGCAGCGGGCCGGCGCCTGCGAGCAGCAGCGCACCGGTGCACACGGACGCGACCACCTCGGCGTGGCGATCGGCGTGGCGCAGGTAGTCGAGGAGTACGGGATTGGCCAGCTGACGGAGTGTGGGTGCGCCGCCGCCGGGGACGACGACGACATCCGGTTCGGGCGCCTCGTCGAAGGTGGACGTGGCGGCGACGCGCACGGGGGTGTCGGTGGGCACGGCGTCGAGGTCTTCGGCGACAACGACGACGTGATGGCGGGGCTGCAGAGCGAACATGTCCTCGACCGTCTCGAGGCCGCTCATGACCTGCAGCGGTCCGATGAGGTCGAGCGGGGTCAGCCCCGGATAGAGCACGAATGCGACGGTCTTGTCGTTCACGGCACCACCACCTCCGCTGGCCGCTGGACCGGGGAGGGTCAGCCGGTTCCACCCGGACCCGCTGAGGCGGGGACGCCCAGCGTCACGACAGCTCCTTGTCCGCAACCGGGAAGCTGAACATCATCCCGGCCTGGTTGTGTTCGGCGATGTGGCAGTGCGCCATCCACAGCCCAGGGTTGGTGACGTCGAGAACGATGTCGACCGTCTCGCCCGCGCGCACCAGCACGGTGTCCTTCCACACCAGGTTGTCCTGGGCCGCGCCGTCGCGCGAGAGGACGAGGAAGCGCCCTGCGCCGTGGACGTGGAACGGGTGGTGCATCGGATGGTCCTGCTCCATGTCGTTGACCAGGCGAATCTTCACCCTGTCGCCGACATGGAACCCCCACTCGATTTCCCAGTTCTCCTTACCGGTGTCGCGGTCGACCAGCTTCCAGATCATGTTGCTGGCGTCCGACGCCCTGTTGATCTCCGGCATCAGGTCCTCCCACTCAAGGCCGTCGGCCATGTCGTGGGCATGGGAGTGGCCCTCGCCCGCCACTGCCCCCGTGCCGGCTGCGACGAGCTTCATCCCACACGAAGGACAGCTGCCCGGCTCGGCGCTCACCACATCGGGATGCATCGGACACGTCCACGACGCCGCGGTTGGGATGAGCTTCATCCCGCACGAAGGACAGCTGCCCGGCTCGGCGCTCACCACTTCGGGATGCATCGGACACGTCCATGACGATGACGCCGTGCCCTCGTCGCTGTAGAGGAGTGGCATCAGGGACTCGAATGCCAACGTCTTGTCCGGAGGGCGCTGGAGCTCCGCGTCGATCCTCGCCCGTTCGGCCGTCAACTCAGGGTCGGTCCGGAGCCGACTGAAGTCGCGGGAGAACGACTCCGCGATCGGCTCGTCACTGACGCTGATGCTGCCGAGCTCGTACGTGTGGTCTGGCGTGCGGTGCTCCAGCGGCACCGAGCCAACTGTGTCGAACAGCACGTCGAGGACAGCCCGCTCGGAGGGCGCGAGCAGGACCTCCCCGACAAAGGTCTCGTGCTCGTACCGGCCACTGTCGCCGCCCACCAGCTTCATGCGGGCGCCCGGCAACGCGACGTTGAAGATCCGGGTGTTCGCCGTGTTCGTCAGGTAGAGGCGCACCACCTCACCGACGCGGGCCTGGAGCTCGAACTCGGCCTCGCCTCCAGTGAGCATGACATTGCCGAACCGACCCATCGCCACATGGGTGGGACCGGCGTGATGGAACGGCGCTACCTGCCCCGCCTCGATGAGGATGTCGTCAACGGTGATGACGACCTCCCGGTTCACCGGTGGCCAATAGCCGTCCTCGGCGGGGGCCACCACGATGTTCCCGTAGAGGCCCATGTCCAGCCCGTAGTCCTCGCGGATATGTGGGTGGTACCAGTAGAGACCGGCGTCGGGGAAGCGGAGCCGGTACGTGAACTCACCGCCCAGCGGGATCGGCGCCTGGGTTTCGAACGGCACGCCGTCGTACTCGTTGTCGAGGCGCAGCCCGTGCCAGTGCACGGTGGCGTCGACATCGGCGTTGTTGCGGACGCGCACGCTGATCTCGGCCCCTTGAGGGACCCGCAGCGTCGGGCCGGGAATGGAACCGTTGTAGGCGAGCATCCGAACCCTGTCGTCGCCGATCGTCTTGACGACCGGCGCGATGCGCAGGTCGAAGGTGTCCCCGTCAGCGAGCTCGACGAGTGCCGGCGCCACGCAGTCCTGCAAGTTCGCGGTGTCGGTGGCGAACGTCGCCGCCGGAGCCGCCGATTGATCACGTGTCTCGTCGTTCATGGCCCCCTCCGTTGGCGTCGGTCGCTAGCGCATCGATTCGAGGACGGCGCGAAGGTCGTCGGGCACAGGCATTGGCCGGAACGCGCTGACGTCGGCGCCGCCGGTGTTCCCGACCGGGTATCGCCCGGTCCACGAGCCGGGGCCCGCCACGACGAGCCGCCCCAACTGCCCAACGATTTCACGAGCCCTACGTCGCCGAAGCGCGCACGCCAGCATCGCTAGGTGCGTCCGCACGTGGGCGCCCGCCAGCGGTTGGCTCAGGATGTGCGCCCGTTCCAGGTGCCTCCATTCCTCCGTCACGTCCCCCCGGCCCCTGGCCGAGCGCGCCGCAGCTCGCTCGTCGGACCAGGCCGCCAGCAGGGTGTTGCGCGCAGATGGCGCCGCCGAGCTGTCACGCGGGATGCCGCGCGTCGTGGAAGTCCGTGCCATTCGCTGATCCCCTCCCTTGCGGTGCGACGATCTCACCGCTGGGTCTGCGGTTCGTATGCCACGTCCAGCGTCTGCTTAGCCGCGTACGGTAGTCCCCGGTGTCCTGACCCGGCAACGGGCAATGCCGTCTCCACAGTCGAGGCGAGGCTGGGGAGGGAGCCCGCTCGGGCGCCCTCCGCCGAACGCGGCTCGAAGGCATCACGCGCCCATCCTCGGCCGTGCGAGTACCCGGGTGTCTGCGTCCGGGCTACCGACCGTCTACCTTCGTTGAGGCGGGTCCACGGAGCTCTCGTAGCGCGTCGGACGATTCGATCTCCCCGAGGCGCCGGGCGTAGCTCCCGGGCCGTGGCGTCGGGTCTGACCCGGCGGGAATGCGGACACACTGAGAGGGTGGCGTTCACCCCGATGTCACAGCCAGCCGATGACGATGCCCATGGCGGTGACCGACCCCGGCCGGGAGGGGTGACGTCCCACGGCCCCGCCCCGGGCCACGACGGGGGCGGCCGTCGTCGCCCGCCTGCGAACCTTCCCGTGGTGCCCGCCGGTGGCCATCGCCCTGCGCCGGAGCCGACCCCATTCCGGTCGCCTGGTGGCCTTCGTTCGGCCATCGTCGGCTGGTGGCGAGGCCGGTACGGGGCCCGGCTGGCCAAGGAGGCGGCCGTCATCGTCGCGCTCCTCCTCCTCTATCGCGTCGGGCGCATGCTGGGGCGGGACGAGTCGGCCCGCGCCTTCGACAATGCCCGCGACGTGCTCGCGCTCGAGGATCGACTCGGCATCGACACCGAGCTGTGGGTACAGCGGGCGACGCTCGGCCACCCGGGCGTCATCTGGCTGCTCAACCGCTACTACGCCTCGGTGCACTTCGCCGCGTCGATGGCCTTCCTGGTCTTCGTCTACGTGCGGGCGCCGAGGCTGGTGGCGCACATCCGGTTCCTCTTCGTCACCGTCACGGCGGGGGCGCTGATCATCCACGTCGTCTATCCGTTGGCCCCGCCCCGGATGATCGACGGCTATGTCGACACGATCGCCCGCTACGGGCCGGCGATCTACGACGGCCAGTCGGCGGTGGGCCAGATGGCCAACCAGTTCGCGGCGATGCCCTCGCTGCACTTCGGCTGGGCGGTGCTCGTGGCCTACGGAGTGGCGAGGGCGCTCGATACCCGCTGGCGCTGGCTCATTGTGCTCCACCCGGCGATCACACTGGCGGCCATCGTGATCACCGCCAACCACTACTGGCTCGACGCCCTGGTCGCCGTCGTGCTGATCGCCGCGGCGATGGCCCTGGAGGGCGAGCGCAGCCGGAGGGCGGCGGCCACTCCTCGCGACGACCGCGCGACAGGGCCCTGTGAGATCGGGCTCGACGCGCAGACGTAGACGCTCGGTCAGATCCCGGCGGCCGCCTTCGTCGTCTGACATCGCCCGGCGATGAGCGGACTGCCCGCGAGGTCTCATGGTGCGATCAGCTCGCTGAGGCGCTCGCGCCCGAGGCGGGCGACGCTGGCGTCGAGTGCGGCGACGAGGACCCGCCGGGCGGTGGCCTGGAGCTGGGCCAGCGTCGTGGCGAGCGCGCGTGCCTCGTCGGTGTCGAGATCGCTCCGCCAGTCCACAGGAGCCAGGCGCTCCTCGAAGAGCGCGATGAACCGCTCGGCGACGTCGTCGGTGTGGGCGACGAGTGCCTCCCACTCGTCGAGGATCACAGCGGGCGGGATGCCGAGCTCTGCCAGGGCCGATCCGGTCTCGAGGAAGCGCCGGTCGGCGACGCGGACCTTGCCGTCGTCGGTCGGCTGAACGAGCCCGAGCGCCGCCGACCGCCGCATGACCTCCGGGGTCATCGAGTCGGCGGGGAACCGTGCGAGCAGTTCGGCAGGCTCGATCACGATGGCGTGGACCTCGCCGATGAGGGCGTCGAGCTCCGACTCGATCCCGATGACCGCGTCGAGGCTGCGGCCCTGCTCCCACTGTTCGAGGAGGCCGGCGATGCCGGCCAGTGAGTGGCCCTCGCTCTGCAGGCGGGCGATCAACCGGAGCCGGCTGAGGTGGGAGTCGTCGTACCAGCCGGTCCGGCCCTCCAGCCGTGGGGGCGCGAGCAGCCCCTTCGACTGGTAGAGGCGCACGGTCGTCGACGCCACGTCGGCCTGCCGTGCGAGCTCATCGAGCCGGTATTCGCTGCCCATGGCCGTTCTCTCCGCGATTCGCTTGTTTTTGATATGAGATCAAATGGTAGCGTATTGTTCATGAGCGAACAAGCCGACAACAACTCCGGCCGAGCGATGCGGGGCACGATTCGCCGCCGGTTGCTCGTCAACGCCGTTGTCGACCCTGGCGAAGCAGCCAATCGCCTCCCCGATGGACTGCGGCCCCACGTGACCGAGCTGGGAACGGTCGTCGGGTGCTGCCTGCTCGAGATCGACGGGATCCGCCCCGCACGCCTTCCGGCCGTCGCAGGCATGGCGCTTCGTGCCACCGCCCACCGGATCTCCGTCGAGTGGGCCGATGGTTCCGAACAAGCGATCGTCGGCGTGTACGTGCCCATGCGCCACACGGACTCCCGCTTGGCCGTCGTGCTCGGTGGGCGTTGGTTCCCCGGCGTCCACCAGCACGCCCGGATCCACATCGCGGCGCCGGTGGGCCGCTTGCGCTGGACCACCGATCCTGCTCGTGACCCTCGTCGGTTCGGTGTTCGCGTCGAGGCGTCGGTTCCAGCTGAAGGCGAGGGGTCGCCGGCGTGTGAGCCCGTCGCCGCAACATGTCTGGGCGCCAACATCGGCCTCTCGCCCGATCACCGCGGTGTGCTCGAGGGAGCGCGGATGGAGCCTGACCATCGGACCGCCCGCGAGGTGGTGATCGAGGAGCTCGTCTCCGCGTTCCTGTCGAGCTTCTCGACCGCGCGGGCCGCACCCTCGTACCTCATGGCGGATGTCGGCGTGACGTGGACGCCAGCCGCATCGCCTCAGATCGCGATCCTGGCGTGAGGACATGAAGTTCGTCATCGCAGGCGGCAGCGGGTCGGTCGGTCGGCAGGTGGCCGGGGACCTCGCGCAGCGGAACCACGAGGTCGTCATCACCCCGCCTTCGACGACGCGCTCGCCGACCTGCTCGCACGAAGCGCCGGCGCGACGGCCGACCGATGACGCGACGGCGGGATGGGTGAGCGAACGACCACCGTGTGGAGGCCGATCGACCCAGAGCGGGCGAACACGGGTCGCGTCGGCGCCCGCTGGGTCGGTCGCCGCCGGGTCCGGGACCTTCGTCCCTGCTCGGGCGGCGCCGGACGGCGTTGGATGAAGTCATGACGCAGCGAGTCGTGATCCTCGGCGGCGGCACGGGCGGGACACTGACCGCCAACCGCCTGCGACGCATGTTCCCGGCGGACGAGATGCAGCTCACGGTGGTCGACCAGGACGACCGCCACGTCTACCAGCCGGGGCTGCTGTTCGTACCGTTCGGCCTGACCCATCCCGAGGACATCGTGCGGCCGCGGCGCCGCCAGCTGCAGCGCGGCATCGATTTCCTGCAGACCGCCGTCGACCGGGTCGAGATCGGCGACGACCAGGTGCACCTGGCCGACGGCACGGTGCTCGACTACGACGTGCTCGTCGTCGCCACGGGTGCCGTGCTGGTGCCCGAGGAGACCGAGGGCCTCACCGGACCGGGATGGATGGAGAAGGTGTTCACCTTCTACACGCCCGAGGGCGCGGGAGCGCTCGAGGGCGCGCTGGCGACGTTCGACGGCGGCCGGATCGTGGTCAACGTGGTCGACATGCCGATCAAGTGCCCGGTGGCCCCGCTGGAGTTCCTGTTCCTGGCCGACTGGTACTTCCACGAGCGCGGCATCCGCGACCGGGTCGAGTTGACCTATGCGACGCCGCTCGACGGGGCCTTCACCAAGCCCGTGGCGTCGAACCAGCTCGGCAGCATGCTCGCCGAGAAGGGCATTGAGCTCGTGACCGAGTTCAACACCGGCGAGGTCGACGGCGAGGGCGGTCGGCTCGTCTCCTACGACGAGCGCGAGGTGCGGTTCGACCTCGCGGTCGTCATCCCCCTGCACGGCGGCGCCCCCTACGTCGGCCGCTCCCCCGGCCTCGGCGACGAGCTCGACTTCGTCCCGACCGACGAGCGCACCCTGCAGGCCAAGGCCGCCCCCAACGTCTTCGTCATCGGCGACGCCTCGAGCGTCCCCGCCTCCAAGGCCGGTTCGGTGACCCACTTCGAGGGCGACACCATCGTCGAGAACATCCGGCGCCACCTGGCCGGCGAGCCGCTCGAGCCGGGCTTCGACGGCCACGCCAACTGCTTCATCGAGACCGGCTTCCGCAAGGCCCTGCTCATCGACTTCAACTACGAGACCGAGCCGCTGGCGGGGCACTACCCCGGCGTCGTGGGCCTGCCCCTGCTCAAGGAGTCGCGGCTCAACCACCTCGGGAAGCTCATGTTCCAGTGGTTCTACTGGCACAGCCTGCTGCCCGGGCGCGACGTGCCCGGGATCGGCTCGACCATGCCGACCGCCGGCAAGGTGGCGGCCGCCACCCCTACAGGAGAGGACTGACCATGTCGACCACGACGATCGCCACCACCGAGGTCGAGCTCAACGAGGAGGGGTTCTTCGTCGACCCCGAGCAGTGGACCGAGGACATGGCCCCCGAGCTGGCCCGGCGGGAGGGCATCGACGAGCTGACCGACGCCCACTGGACGGTGCTGCGGTTCGTGCGCAACGAGTACCTCACCAAGGGCACGGGCCCGACGGTCCGCGTGCTCGGCAAGACCTCGGGCGTGTCGGTCAAGGAGCTGTACCAGCTCTTCCCCAAGGGTCCTGCCAAGGTCGCCGCACGCATCGCGGGCATCCCGAAGCCCCGCGGCTGCATCTGAGAGGAGCCACGCCATGGGCGACACCATCGAGAAGGTCTCGATCATCATCTCCAAGGGTTCCCTCGAGGGGATCTACCCCGGCCTGATCATGGCCAACGGCGCTCGCGCCGAGGGCATCGAGGCGAACCTGTTCTTCACGTTCTTCGGCCTCGACGCCATCCACAAGGAGCGCCACGAGCACATCAAGCTGGCCACGGTCGGCAACCCGGGCCTGCACGTCCCCACCATGCTCGGCGGCCTGCCCGGCGTGTCGTCGATGATGACCCAGTACATGAACCACAAGATGGAGAAGCTCGACATCCCCTCCATCCCCGAGTTCATCGAGATGATCGCCGACACCGGCGCCGGCCTGTACGGCTGCCTGGCCTCGGTCGACCTCTTCGGGCTCGAGAAGGACGACCTGATCCCCCAGGTCAAGGACATCATCACCGTCGGCGAGTTCTACGAGCTGGCCGCGGGTGGCGCGATCATCTTCACCTAGTTCACGCGAGGCGGGACGACGTAGCCGTGACGTCGCTCCGCGGCGCGAACATGGGGCGGCGCGGGCGGGCCGACCGTCCCTGGGGCGTCCGCTCGGCCGCCGGCGCCGTCGCCGGTCACATCGACCGAACGCGGCGCCTGCGGGACCGTCCGGTCACGCCAGCCCGAGCCACAGCCGGGCCAGGTCGCGCAGGCGGTCGATGCCCACGCCCTTGGCCGCGCTGGTCCACACCACGTCGGACCGGTCGAGGTCGCACGCCTGTGCCAGCTCGCGCTTGCGCTTCTCGCGCTGGGACGGCCGCACCTTGTCGTGCTTGGTGGCCACGACGGTGTGGGGCACCACGTGCTCGCGTAGCCAGCCCAGCATCTGCAGGTCGAGCTTCGTGGGCCCGATCTCGCCGTCGACCAGGGCCGCCACCATGGCGAGCTGCTCGCGCCCGAGCAGGTAGCCCTCGATCATCCCTCGCCACGACGCCCGGGTGGCCTTCGACACCGAGGCGTAGCCGTAGCCAGGGCAGTCGACCACGGTGGGGCCGCCGGGCTCGCCCACCGCGAAGCAGTTGAGCAGCTGGGTGCGGCCCGGGGCTTTGGAGGTGTGCGCCAGGCTCTTCCGGTTGGCGAGGGCGTTGAGCAGCGACGACTTGCCCACGTTCGAGCGGCCCACGACCGCGATCTCGGCCGGCGACGGCGGCAGTCGGTCGATGCCGTCGGCCGACAGGACGAAACGGAGGTCGAGGGGTGCGCTCATGGCCGGCCCATTGTCGCCCACGGCCCGAGGCGGCTCCCCGGGCCGTCCCCGTCGGGCCCGGTCAGGCGAGTGCTCGGCGGAGCGCCGCGCCCGCCTCGTCGACGGCGACCTTGCCCTCGGGCACCAGGTCGCGCATCGAGAAGAAGCCGTGGATCATCCCGTCGAAGCGGCGGGTGGTCGCGTCGACGCCGGCCGAGGCCAGCCGGGCCGCGTAGGCCTCGCCCTCGTCGCGCAGCGGGTCGTACTCGGCGGTGATGACGAGCGCCGGCGGCAGCCCGGGCAGCGCCTCGTCCGGCAGGTGCATGGGCGACACCCTGGCCCCGGTGCGGTCGCCGAGGCCCACGTACTGCTCCCAGAACCAGTCCATCGTGTCCTTGGTGAGGAAGTAGCCCTCGGCGTTCTCCTCGATGGAGGGGTGGTCCATGCTGCCGTCGGTGACGGGGTAGACCAGCAGCTGGAAGCGCACCTCGGGCCCGCCCTCGGCCCGCAGCTCGTGGGCCACGATGGCCGCCAGGTTGCCGCCGGCCGAGTCGCCGCCCACGGCCAGACGGGCCGGGTCGACGTCGAGGTCGGCGGCGTTGGCGGCCACCCAGCGCACGGCGGCGAGGCAGTCCTCGAGCGAGGCGGGAAACGGGTCCTCGGGAGCCAGCCGGTAGTCGACCGACACCACCGTGGCGCCGCTCGCCTCGGCCACCGCGCGCGCCGTCCCGTCGTGGGTCTCGATGTCGCCGATCACCCAGCCGCCGCCGTGGAAGTACACCAGCACGGGCCGGGGTCCGGGCTCGGACGTCGGCACGTACACGCGCACCGGGATGTCGCCGGCCGGGCCGGGAGCGGTGCGGTCGGCGACCGACGCCATCTCGGCCTTCGACGCCGTGGTGCTCAGAAGGCTGTAGCCCTCACGCAGCTCGGCCGGTGTGAGCTGCTCGCGGGTCGGTTGCCCGGCGGCAGCGATGAAGTCGAGGATGGCCTGGACCTCGGATGTGACCGGCATCTGTGTCCCTCCAGCGGCTGACGGATGCGTCATCTTCGCGGGGCGCCGTGACCGGCGCCACATCCTCGCGGCCCGCGCTCCGCTCGACCCTCAGTCCTGGTCGAGCACACGGAGGAGGTCGGCCAGCGTGGCGAGGTCGTCGGCCGCGAGCCGGTCGGTCAGGGCGGCCGCGGCCTCGCGCCGGCCGCGATCGAGCTCGCCGACCAGCCGCTGGCCCTCGCCGGTGAGCGCGACCGCCACCACCCGCCGGTCGCCTGGATCGCCGAGCCGCTCGACCAGCCCCCGCTCGACCAGCTCGTCGACGACGGTCGTGGCCGAGCGGGGCACGACCCGCAGCCGGGCGGCCAGGTCGCTCATGCGGACCGGGCCGTCGGCGCGATCGACGGTGCGCAGCGCCCGGCCCTGTGCGGGGGTGACCCCGAGCGGCTCGAGAGCGTCGAGAGAGGCGCGGCGGATGCGGTGGTTGACGGCGTGGAGCAGGTCGACGACCTCGCCCCCGAGCTGGTGGCGTGCGCCGCCCGAACCCGACTCGCCCGACTCGCCCGGCTCGGCCGGGCCGCCCGCGTCGCCCGGAATAATCGACCGCATATGATGAGTTTAACTCACCATGAGTCTCCTCCAGCAGAAGTGAGCCGCCCATGCTTCGCCCCGAACGCAGCTTCTCCCGCGACCGCTCCGTGGTCGACCACCGGCTCCGGCCCGGCACCGTCCGCCGCATCCTCGGCTTCGCGCGGCCCTACCGCACCGCGATCGCCGTCTTCCTCGTTCTCGTCGTGGTCGACGCCCTGGCCGGCGCGGCCACGCCGCTGCTCTACCGCAGCATCATCGACGACGGCATCCAGCACGAGCGCACCGGGCTCGTCGTGGCCCTGGCCGGCGCCGTGGCCGTGCTCGCCGCGGTCTCGGCCGCGGTCGGCGTCGCCCAGCGCTGGTTCTCGGCCCGCATCGGCGAGGGACTGATCCACGACCTGCGCACCCAGGTGTTCGACCACGTGCAGCGGATGCCCATCGGGTTCTTCAGCCGCGCCCAGACCGGTGCGCTGGTGACCCGGCTCAACAGCGACGTGCAGGGCGCCCAGCAGGCCTTCACCTCGACCCTCTCCAACGTGGTCGGCAACGTCGTGACCGTCGCCACCACCCTCGGCGCCATGTTCGTGCTCTCGTGGCAGATCACGCTCCTGGCCCTGGGGCTGCTGCCCCTGTTCGTGCTGCCCGCCCGCTGGGTGGGGCGCCGGCTGGCCGACATCACCCGCGAGCGCTACCGCCTCAACGGCGAGATGGGCCAGATGATGACCGAGCGGTTCAACGTGTCGGGCGCCCTGCTGGTCAAGCTGTTCGGCCGCCCCGAGGACGAGTCCCGCGCCTTCGACGAGCGGGCCGCGCGCGTGCGCGACATCGGCGTCACCTCGGCCATGTACACCCGGGTGGTCATGACCTCGCTCGGGTTGCTGGCCTCGCTGGCCACCGCCCTCGTCTACGGGCTGGGCGGTGCGCTGGCCATCGCCGGCTCGCTGGGCATCGGCACCCTGGTGGCGCTCACCGCCTACCTCAACCGCCTGTACGGCCCGCTGACCTCGCTGTCGAACGTGCAGGTCGACGTCATGACCACCCTGGTCAGCTTCGAGCGGGTGCTCGAGGTGCTCGACCTGGTGCCCACGATCACCGATCCCGCCGAGCCCCGCGCCCTGCCCGGCGGGCCGGTCGCCGTCGAGCTGGACGGCGTCGGCTTCCGCTACCCCACCGCCGCCGAGGTGTCGCTCGCATCGCTCGAGGGCGTGGCCGCCCTCGACGAGACGCCGTCCGGCGATGTGCTACACGACGTCTCGCTGCACGTCGAGCCGGGGAGCACCCTGGCGCTGGTCGGCCCGTCGGGCGCCGGCAAGTCGACCATCGCCGGCCTGGTGTCGCGGCTCTACGACCCGACCGGCGGGGCGGTGCGCGTGGGCGGGGTCGACCTGCGCGACACGGGCCTGGCCGACGTGCGCGACACGGTCGGCGTCGTCGCCCAGGACGTCCACCTCTTCCACGACACGCTGGCCGCCAACCTGCGCTACGCCCGCCCCGGCGCCACCGACGCCGAGCTGTGGGACGCCCTGCGCGCCGCGCAGCTGGGCGACGTGGTCGAGCGCCTGCCCGACGGTCTCGAGACGGTCGTCGGCGACCGCGGGCACCGCATGTCGGGTGGCGAGAAGCAGCGCATCGCCATCGCTCGCCTGCTGCTCAAGGACCCCGGCGTCGTCGTGCTCGACGAGGCCACCGCCCACCTCGACGCCGGCTCCGAGGCGGCGGTGCAGCGGGCGCTCGGGGTGGCGCTGGCGGGGCGGACGTCGATCGTCATCGCCCACCGCCTGGCCACCGTCCGGGCCGCCGACGAGATCGCGGTGGTCGACGGTGGGCGCATCGTCGAGCGGGGCACGCACGCCGACCTGGTGCGGGCCGGCGGCCTGTACGCAGCGCTGAGCCGCACCCAGTTCGCCGACGCCGTCGCCGAGCGGGCGGCCGCTGCCTAGGACGCCCGGCCGCCGACGACCGGCGGGCGCCCCGCGTCACTCGGTGCCGTAGAAGAGGCGCTCGACCACCCTGCGGGCGCGGCGGGTGACGCGGCGGTAGTCCTCCCGCAGCGCGCTCGGCGTGGTTCCCAGCGAGCGGGCCAGGTGCAGCAGATCGCTGTGGCGGGAGGGCAGCGCGTCGGTGAACGTCGGCGCCGAGCCCACCAGCCACCAGCGGTTGCGGGCCCGCTCGCAGAACCGGTACGCCGCCCGCAGCACCTCTGCGTCGCCGGGCTCGATCACGCCCGCCGATTCGAGGGCCGCCAGCGCCTCCATCGTCGACGGGGCGCGGGTGCCGCTGCGCAGCTGCAGGAGCTGGACGGTCCACTCGACGTCGGCCAGGGCGCCTCGGCCCAGCTTGAGGTGGAACGCGGCGTCCTCGCCCGGGGGCAGGCGCTCGCTCTCGACCCGGGCCTTCATGCGCCGGATCTCACGCTCGTCCTCGTCGGTGAGGGGCCGGTCCCACACGGCACCGGCCAGCAGGTCCAGGAACCGGCGCCCCAGGTCGGGGTCCCCGGCCACCGGGCGGGCGCGGGTGAAGGCCTGGCGCTCCCAGGTCTGCGCCCAGCGGTCGAGGTAGGTGGCGTACCCGTCGAGGCTGCGCGACAGCGCGCCCTGGCGGCCCTCGGGCCGGAGCGCGGCGTCGATCTCATAGATGCGGTTCGCCGGCGTGGGGCCCGACAGGAACCGCAGCACGCCGGCCGCCACCCGCAGGCCCTCGTCGTGCCGGTCGGCCGTGGTGCCGTCGTGCACGAACAGCACGTCGAGGTCGCTCGCGTAGGACAGCTCGCCGCCGGCGAACCGGCCCAGCGCCACCACCGCGAAGGGCACCTCGGGCGCCAGGTGGGCGAGCGCCGACTCGACGCACGCCTCCGCCTGCGCGGTCAGGTCGTGGCCCATCGTCTCGACGTCCGCCTGGCCGAACACGTCGCGGGCGGCGACACCCAGCAAGTGGCGGTGCCGCCAACGGCGCAGCGCCCGCTGCCGCTCGCCCGGCGGCCGCCAGGCCACGGCGGCTGCGGCCGAAGCGACCAGGTCGGCACGGTCGAGCGTCTCGAGCCGCGCGGGGGTGGCCAGCCGCACGATCAGGTCGGGGTTGGCGACCAGGATGTCGCCCAGCAGGGCGCTGGTGCCCAGCAGGTCGCACAGGCGCATGGCCACATCGGGCTGGTCGCGGAAGGCGTGCGCCAGCGCCGTGGTCCGTTGCTCGCCCGACGCCAGCTTGCGCAGCCCGAGCAGGCCGAGATCGGGATCGGGCGAGGTCGACAGCCAGTCGAGCACGAGCGGCAGCAGCTGCTGCATCATGCGCGACGACCGGGTGAGCCCCCGGGTCAGCTCGCGCACGGCCGCCCGGGTGCGCTCGACGTCGGTGAAGCCGAACGTGACCAGTGCGTCGGCCGCCGTCTCGGGCGAGAGGCGGCCCGCCCCGGCCAGGCTGTCGAGCAGGGGCCGGAAGTAGAGGCGCTCGTGCACCCGCCGTACCAGGTTGCGCTGGCGGACGAGGTCGTGGTCGAACGCCTCGGTGGCTCCGGCCTCGGGCGTGCCCCGGTAGCCGAGCACCCGGGCGATGCGACGGCGGTGGTCGCGCTCGGCGGGCAGGGTGTGGGTCTGGCGCTCGTCCTCGATCTGCAGTGCGTGCTCGACCCGGCGCAGGAAGCGGTAGGCGCCCGCCAGGTCGGTGGCGTCGTCGTGGGCCACGTAGCCGGCCTCGTCCATCTCGGCCAGGGCGGTGAGCGTGTTGGGCGAGCGCAGCTCGGGGTCGGACGGCCCGTGCACGAGCTGCAGCGTCTGCACCGCGAACTCGATGTCGCGGATGCCGCCCCGGCCCCGCTTGACCTCGCGCTCGGCGGCTCCCGACTGCGCCACCTCGGCCTCGGCGCGCGACTTGAGCGCCCGCAGTGACCGCAGGTCGTCGGCGGTGAGGCGCCGGGCCCACAGCGCCGCCGACGCGGCCTCGGCCCACGCTCGCCCCACCTGGGAGTCGCCGGCCACCGGCACGGCCTTGAGCAGCGCCTGGAACTCCCAGGGTTGGGCCCAGCGCTGCCAGTAGCTGCGGTAGCTCTCGACCGAGCGCGTGAGGGCACCGTCACGGCCCTCGGGCCGCAGGTTGGCGTCGACCCGGAAGCAGCGGCGGGCCAGGTCCATCACGGCGCGGGCCCGGCGGGCGTCGCCGTCGACGAACATCACGTCGACGTCGCTGGCGTAGTTGAGCTCGCGGCCGCCCAGCTTGCCCATGCCGACGACGGCCAGGCCGTCGGCGCCCGCACCCGCCAGGCGGACCGCGGCATCCAGCACCGCGGCCGCCAGGTCGGCCAGCGCCGCGGTCGTCTGCTCGAGCGTGGCCCGACCGAGCAGATCGAGCGCCA
>DASSCS010000099.1:0-6993 GCA_035697515.1 Acidimicrobiales bacterium | reverse complement strand
CGTGGCCCGGCCCGCCGCCTCCTCCCGGTCGAGCAGCGTGGTCACGGCCCGTTCCGCGAGCCGCCGCCGGGCGCGCGCCTCGTCGAGGGCGCGGTGCGCGGCCTCGACGTCGCGACCGCTGGCGCCGGGCGCGGTCGCCTGGCGCACGATGTCGTCGTTGTGGGCGCCGCCGAAGCGCACCGGGTCGGGGCCGGGCTCGCGGGCCAGCAGGGCGGTGACGACGTCGGCCGCATGCTCGGACCGCGTGGCGACCAGGACCGAGCCGCCGTGCGCCACGCTGTCGGCGGCGATGGCAGCCACCGCCTGGCTCTTGCCGCTGCCGGGCGGCCCGGAGATGACCGAGACCGGCTGGCGGCGCGCCCGCCGCACCGCGTCGGCCTGGGCGGCCGACAGGCGCAGCGGCGTCAACAGGGGACGGTCGTCGTGGTCGCCCAGCTCCGGGTCGCCGTCCGCGTCTCGCCCGGCGGCCGCGTCGGAGGCGGGCTGGTCCGGGCTGTAGAGGGACGCGAACGCGGTGGCGCCCGTGCCCTCCTGCGCCGCCCACGACCGCAGCGCGCCCTCCGCGCTGGGCCGGAACACGTCGCGCGCCGCGTAGAGCACGGCCCCCACCACGGCCACGAGGTCGTCGTCCGTGCGGTGCGTCAGCGGATCGTCGGACGGCGGGAGGACGGCCGTGACGGGAGGCAGCCCGCAGGCCTCCACGACCGCGGCGATCCAGCTCCGGAGGCGGGGCAGGCGCCCGATGAGGCCGGCCCCCGCCGCCTCTTGGCTGTGCGTCGGGTCGAGCGCGCCCCCTCCGTACTCGGCCGCGGCCTCGAGCGTGGCCGCCGTCGACGGGTCGCCGACGAGTGGCGTCAGCTCCGCCGCCCCGGCAGGAAGGAGGGCCGTGCCGCGCATGAAGCCGGGGTCGGTGAGCCGCACGGGCTGCGAGACGAGCGGGAAGCAGCAGGTGAGCGTGCGCCCCTCGACGATGACCCTGCCGGCGACGACCACCCAGCCCAGCCGCAGCAGGTGGTCGGCCGGCTGGAGGGCGTCGAGCATCGACAGGTGGGCGACGGTGGGGGTGAAGCGGATGCTCGGCGGGCCCGCCTGCCCCTCGACCGCGATGCCCGGCGGAGCGAGCGGCAGGGCGACCGACGTGCCCAGCCACTCCGCGGGCTCGCGGGTGCGGGTCAGGTCGACGGTCTCGGGCGGCGGGCCGCCGGGGAGGCCGGTGTTGCTGCTGGCGGTGGCGCCGGCCAGGTCGGCCATGTAGCGCAGGATCACAGCGGGTTCCACGGTCCCGGCGACGCTACTGCGTGGGCAGAGGCCCCCCGCTCGGCCGCCGTCGCTCGGGCGATCCCGTTTCTGACCGGGCTGGGCGCGGCCGTAGCATGGCGGTGTGCCGGCCGTGACCCCCCCTGCCATCGACGCCACCGACGACCAGCTGGCCCGGGTCACCTACAACGCCGAGGGACTGGTCCCCGCCATCGTGCAGGAGGCGTCGACGGGCCAGGTGCTGATGATGGCCTGGATGAGCGAGGAGACCCTGCGCCTCACCCTCGCCGAGGGCCGCACCGTGTTCTGGAGCCGGAGCCGCCGGGAGGTGTGGCGCAAGGGCGACACGTCCGGCGAGGTGCAGCGTTTGCGCAGCGCCCACTACGACTGCGACGGCGACGTGCTGCTGTTCGTGGTCGACCAGCAGGGCCAGGGCGCCTGCCACACCGGCAACCACTCCTGCTTCTTCCGGGCCTTCGGCCCCGAGGGCGACGCTGCCGACGGCGCGCCCACCACCGGCGCCTGACACGCCGCCGCCCATGGTCAGGCCCACGCTCGACGAGTTCCGGTCGCTGGCCCGCACCCACACGGTCATCCCGGTGTGGCGCGAGCTGCTGGCCGACCTCACGACCCCGGTCGCCGCCTTCACCCGCCTGGTGGGCGACGGTACCGGCTTCCTGCTCGAGTCGGTCGAGCACGGCGAGGCCCGCTGGAGCCGCTGGAGCTTCGTCGGCCGCAACCCGCTCGCCACGCTCACGGCGCGGGGCCTCGACGTGGCGGTCACCGGCCACGTGCCCCCCACCGTGCCCCGCGACCAGGGCGTCCTCGCCGCCCTCGAGGCCCTCCTCGCCGAGTGGCACGCCCCCTCGCTGCCCGACCTGCCGCCGCTGCACGGCGGGGTGCTCGGCTACCTGGGCTACGACGTCGTGCGCGAGGTCGAGCACCTGCCAGACGTGCCCAAGGACGACCAGGGCCACGCCGACGCCGTCGTGTCGGTCATCGGCCAACTCGCCGCGTACGACCACTGGCGCCAGCGGGTGGTGCTCATAGAGAACGTGGTGGCCCCGCCGGGCGCGTCCGACGACGACCTGGCCCGGCTCTACGCGTCGGCCGTCGACCGCCTCGACCAGCTGGCCGCCGACGGCGCCCGGCCGGTCGACGAGCTGCTGGTCGAGCCGCCGGCGCCCGACGAGCCGCTGCCCGAGGTGCGCTCGACCATGGGCAGCGACCTCTACCGCCGGGCGGTCGAGGTGGCCCGCGAGCACATCCTGGCCGGCGACATCTTCCAGGTCGTGCTGAGCCAGCGGTTCGACTTCGACCTCGACGCCGACCCCTTCGACCTGTATCGGGTGCTGCGCCAGGTCAACCCCAGCCCGTACATGTACTTCGTCCGCCAACCGGGGCTGAGCCTGGTGGGAGCCTCGCCCGAGCCGCTGGTGCGCGTGGTCGACGGGCGGGTCATCTCCCGGCCCATCGCCGGCACCCGTCGCCGGGGCGCCACCGACGAGGAGGACGCCCGCCTGGCGGGCGAGCTGCGCGAGCACCCCAAGGAGATCGCCGAGCACGTCATGCTGGTCGACCTGGCGCGCAACGACGTGGGCCGCGTCGTGCGGTTCGGCACCGAGCAGGTCGAGGAGTACCTCACGCTCGAGCGCTACAGCCATGTCATGCACCTGACCTCGCAGGTCGCCGGCGACCTGGCGCGCGGGCGCAGCGCCATCGACGTGCTGCGGGCCACCCTGCCGGCCGGCACCGTGTCGGGCGCGCCCAAGGTGCGGGCCATGCAGATCATCGACGACCTCGAGCCCACCAAGCGCGGCCCGTACGCGGGCGTGGTCGGCTACCTCGACTTCTCGGGGAACATCGACACGGCCATCGCCATACGCACGATGGTGGTCGACGACGACGGGCGGGCATCGGTGCAGGCCGGCGCCGGCATCGTGGCCGACTCGGTGCCCGAGCACGAGGACCTCGAGTGCCGCAACAAGGCCCGCGCGCTGCTGGCCGCGGTGCCTGCCGCCCGCCGCATGACCGCCGCCCGCCGCGCCGCCCGACCCTGACCCCGGTGCCCGCCGATTTCGCTCGCGGTTGCGGCTGCTCGGGCGGCCGAACCCGCGAGGAGAACGCGGGGGCAGGGGGACGTCACTCGGCGTAGGTCCAGTCGGGGCGCTTGAGCGCCTGGCGCTCGTCGTAGGTGGCGCGGCCCTCGGCCAGGTCGACCAGCTTGGGCAGCACGAAGCCCCGGGAGCGCAGCGGGATGCCGTCGAGCGCCAGGTTCACCTCGTCGGCGAAGGCGGTGACGATGCTGCCCACCACCCGCTGCTCCTGCACCGGCAGGTAGCACCGGTTGCCGTCGGTGCAGGTGCGCAGCCGGTAGGCGATGGTCTCGACGTCCTCGGGCACGGCCTCGCCCGTGGCCAGCAGGTCGAGCCCCTCGGTCACGGCCCCGCAGCCCAGCTTGCAGGCGGGGCACTGGCCGCACGACTCGACGGCGAGGAAGCGCGAGATGACCGAGGCCACCTCCAGCATCGACGCCCTGTCGTCGAGCACCAGGAAGCCCGCAGCGCCCATGCCCGAGCCGATGGCCTCGAGCCCCTCGTAGCTGCAGGGTGCGTCGAGCCGGTCGGCGGTGATCACCGGGTTGGCGACGCCGGGGAGCACCGCCTTGACGGTCCGCCCGGCGGGCAGGCCGCCGCCGACCCGCTCGATCACCTCGCGCAGCGGGGTGCCCAGCTCGACCTCGCCCACGCCCGGGCTCACGACGTCGCCCACCACCGTGGCCACCACGAACCCGGGTGAGCGCTCGGTGCCGAGCGACCTGTGCCACTCGGGTCCCCGGGCCAGCACGTGGGCGACGGTGGCCAGGGTCTCGACGTTGTTGACCACCGTCGGGTTCGAAGCCGAGAAGTCGGTGACCACGCCGCTCGGCGCCGCGGACCAGCCGGCCGCGGGGACCGTGGCGAACAGCCCGTGGATGTAGGGCGGCACGTTGCGGGGCATCGGCGCCTCGCCCTCGATGACCTGCAGCAGGCCGGTCTCCTCGCCGAAGAGGTAGTGGTCGGGGCCGAGCACCACCTGCACCGGTGTGTCGTCCAGCAGCCCGGCGGCGGCGAACTGGTCGATGGCCTCGGCCAGGCGCTCGGCCTCGGGCGCGAAGCGCTCCTTCACTCCGATGAAGGCCCGCTCGGCCCCCACCGCCAACGACGCGATGGCCACGCCCTCGACCACGGCGAAGGGGTTGGCCCGCATGATGGCCCGGTCCTTGAACGTGGCCGGTTCGCCCTCGGCGCCGTTGCACACCACGAAGGCCCGGTCGGCGCCGCCGTCCTCGTCGTCGGCGCCCACGGCGTCGCGCACCGACTGCCACTTGCGCCCGGTCGGGAAGCCGCCGCCGCCCCGCCCCCGCAGGCCCGAGAGGATGACCTCCTGGATGGTGGCGCCCGGGCCCAGCTCGTAGGCCCGGCGCAGCCCGGTCAGCCCGCCTCGATCCTCGTGGGCGGCCAGATCGGTGACGGGCGGGTCGGCGAGGAGCACGGGAGCGTCCATGGGGCCATCCTGGCCCACCGGGACGCGTCGGGAGTCGACGGTGCCAGACTGGCTCCCATGACTGCCGACGGCGCTGGCACCACTCCCACCGGCAGCCCGGAGCCCGCCACCGCCCCGGGCGAGATCGACCTGCGCACGACCCTGGGTGCCGTCGAGGTCGCCCGCGACCTCGTGCGCGTGGCCGGGCCCGACGCGGTCACCTACCTGCAGGGTCAGCTGAGCCAAGACGTCGCCCGGCTGCCCGCGGGCTCGTCGGCCTGGTCGTTCCTGCTGCAACCCACGGGCAAGGTCGACGCCTGGTTGCGGGTCACCCGGGTGGCCGACGACGAGGTCGTGCTCGACGTCGACGGCGGTCACGGCCCGGCCGTGCTCGCCCGGCTGCGCCGGTTCCTGCTGCGCACCAAGGCCGACGTCGACCCGCTCGACCTCGGCTTCGTGGCCCTGCGGGGACCGGGGGCCGGGGCCGCGGCCGCCGGCGCCCGGGCGGAGCTGTGCGTGCCGGCGGCGTGGCCGGGCGTCGAGGGCGTCGACCTGCTGGGCGCCGACAACCCGCCTGCGGGCATCGCCCCGGCGGGCCTGGCCGCGTACGAGTCGCTGCGCATCCGCTCCGGCGTCCCGGCCATGGGCGCCGAGCTGACCGAGGCCACCATCCCGGCGGAGGCCGGCCGGCACGTCATCGAGGCCTCGATCAGCTTCACCAAGGGATGCTTCACAGGCCAGGAGCTTGTCGCCCGCATCGACAGCCGTGGCGGCAACGTGCCCCGGCTGGTGCGCGGCCTCGACGTGCCGGCCGACGTCGCCCTGGCCCCCGGTGCCCCGGTGCAGGTGGACGGTGCCGAGGCGGGGCACGTCACGTCGGTGGCGCCGCGGCCGGGCGGCGGGAGGGTCGCCCTCGCCGTCCTGGCCCGCCGGGTCGCGCCGCCCGCCCCGGCCCTCGTGCAGGTGGCCGGGGCGCCTGTCGAGGCGACCGTCGTCGACCTGCCGTTCGAGACGTAGGGGGCGCCGTGGGCGATCCGACCCACTACGAGGTGCTCGGGGTGACGGTACGGGCCAGCGCCGACGAGGTGCGCGCCGCCTACCGCCGGGCCGCCCGCGACCACCATCCCGACGCGGGCGGCAGCGCGAGGCGCATGTCCGAGGTCAACGCCGCGTGGTACGTGCTGGGCGACGCGGGGCGCCGCGCCGCGTACGACCGCCAGCTCGCCCGGCGGCCGGCGACCGCCCCCGGTGCCGGGCCGTCGCCCGCGCCGCCGCCGGGGCCGTTCGGGCCGGGCGGCACCGGCGATGGCTGGGCGGTCGACGCCGACGCCTACCGCAGCGCCGAGGAGTGGGCGGACCTGGCCGACGGCACCCCGGTGCGCGAGGGCCGCTCGCTCGACGGCTGGTGGGCGATCCTGCCGCCCGCCACGCTGCTGTCCTCGATCGGGCTGCTGGCCGCGGCCTTCGTGTTCACGGCACCGGCGTTGCTGGCGGTGGCGGGCGGGATGTTCATGCTGGCGGCCGGCCTGTTCGTGCTCGCGCCCCTGCGGGCGATGAGCCGCAAGGACCCCCGTTGACCGGCGCTCACCTGGGTGGCTGCGCCAGGGCGGCACTAGGGTCGCCGCGATGGCGCAGATCGCATACGTCGTGAAGTTGACCGCCGCCGAGGGCAAGCGGGACGAGGCCCTGGCGACGCTGGGGAAGCTCGTCGACGCCACCGAGGGCGAGAGCGGCACGCTCCAGTACCTGCTGCACACCGAGGCGGCCGAGCCCGACACCATCTGGTTCTACGAGCTCTACGCCGACGAGGAGGCCTTCACGGCCCACTCCACCAGCCCCACCATGGCCGAGGTGCTCGGCTCGCTCGGCGGCGGCCTCCTGGCCGGTGCCGCCGACATGCGCAGGCTCGACATCGTTCGCCACAAGGGCGAGGCGGGCTGACACCCGCGGGAGGCGGCCGGTGGCCACCTACCTCGACCGCATCCTCGCCGCCCACCGGGCCCGCGCCGCCGCCGACGACCGGGCCATGGCCCCCCTCGTCGCCGAGGCGCGGGCGCAGTCGCTGCCCCGGGGCTTCGCGGCTGCGCTGCGCGACGCCGAGGGCCTGGCGGTCATCGCCGAGGTGAAGCGGCGGTCGCCGTCCAAGGGCGACCTGGCCGCCGACCTCGACCCGGCCGCGCTGGCGCAGGCCTACGAGCGCGGCGGCGCCGC
>DASSCS010000098.1:0-3738 GCA_035697515.1 Acidimicrobiales bacterium | reverse complement strand
CGGTCAGGCTGACCGCCCCGGGCTCCGCCCGGCGGGCGGCCTGGCCCCGCCGGCGCGCCGTGGGGGTGGCCGGCGGATCCGCGGCGGAGGGGCGTGCCGGCGAGAGCCGTAACGTCGGGTCGGCGGCGGGAGGGGACGGTGCGGGCCGGGGCGCGGGCGCCTCGATGACGTCGGCCACGTCGTGGAAGCCCGGCTCGGGCACGGCCGGGCGGCGCCCGGCCGTGTGGGCCGACGGCGCCACCGCCGCCGTGCCGGAAGGGCCCACTGGGGGCGCGGCGGCACCGGGAGCGGGAGCGGTGGGCGGCGCGGCGCCCGGAGGCGGTCGCTCGTCGAGCGCCACCGCCGACAACCCGTTGCGCCGTGCCATGAGGCCCGTGGGACCACCGTCGACCGCGGGCGCCTCGGGGGCCGGCCCGCCTGGGGACGGGCCGTCGCCGGCGGGGCTCGCATCCGTGGGAGCGGTGCGAACCGGGCCGACCTCGTCCAGCCGGTCCTTGATGACCTTGAGCGGCAGGTAGTGGTCCTTCTGCTGGCGCAGGATCCAGCGCAGCCGGTCGATGTCGGCCTCGTAGAACTTGCGGTAGCCCGACGGCGTGCGCTCGGGATCGAGCAGCCCCTGGCTCTCGAGGAAGCGGATCTTCGAGATCGTCACGTCGGGGAACTCGTCCTGCAGCAGCGAGAGGACCTCCCCGATCGACAGATGGGATCGATCAGTCGGTGCGCGGGTCACGTCGCATCTCCCCTCCCCGTCAGGAACACGAGCTTGAACGTGCCGATCTGCAGCTCGTCGCCGTCCTTGAGCGGCGCAGCCTCGACACGCTCGCGATTGAGGTACGTCCCGTTGAGCGAGCCGGCGTCGCGAACGTAGTACTGGTTGTCCTCGCGGACGATCTCGGCGTGGCGCCGGGAGACCGTCACGTCGTCGAGGAAGATGTCGCTCTCGGGGTGGCGGCCGGCGTGCACGACGTCGCGATCGAGCGAGAAGCGCGAGCCCACGTTGGGGCCCCGCTTGACGACCAGGATGCCCACCCCGTCGGGCATGTCGCCGAACTCGACCGACAGGTCGTCGTAGCCCTCGCCCGCCTCGGGGACGAAGGTGACGGTCGTCGGGTCCTCGCGCCGGGCGGCCAGCGGCGAGCCGCACGAGGAGCAGAAGTTCGACCCCGGCGGGTTGCCGTGGCCGCACTGCTTGCAGATGACGTCGTCGGGCACGGCCCTCACCCCTCGATCAGCGCGCGGTAGCCCTCGGAGTCGAGCAGCTCGGCGAGCTGTGCCTCGTCGGAAGGTTCAAGGACGAAGATCCAGCCGTCGCCGTAGGGATCCTCGTTGAGGCGCTGCGGGTTGTCGGCCAGCTCGGTGTTGACCTCGACCACGGTTCCCGTGACCGGGGCGTAGATCTCGGACACCGACTTGGTGGACTCGACCTCGCTGCAGCTGGTGCCGCGCTCGACCTGCTGGCCGACCTCGGGCAGGTCGACGAACACCACGTCACCCAGCGCGTCCTGTGCGTAGTCGGTGATGCCCGTCCGGATGCGTCCCTCTTCGACCCGGACCCACTCGTGGTCAGCTGAGTAGCGGAGCTCCGAGGGGATGTCCATGAGGGGGCAGGCTAGCGAACCCTGTCAAACCTCGACGGCGGGTTGAGACTCGGTCACACGGAGCGGTCTCGGCGCTGCGCCGACCCCCCACCGCGCACCCTCGACCACCAGGGAGGAAGCCTCGACCGAGGGTCGAGACTCGCCCTCCCCCCGGTCGGTGCGGGGGCCGGGTGGAGGCGGTGCAGAGCTCAACGCAGGAGCTGGCGGATGCGACGCGCGTACTCCTGCGCCAGGCGGCGGGCGGCGCCGGCGGAGTCGCTCTCGGCCCAGATGTGGGTGACCGGCTCCTCGGGATCAGGCAGGGCCAGGGCCCAGCCGTCGCCGTGGTGCACCTTGATGCCGTCGACCAGGTCGACCTCGCGCTCCTTGGACAGCTCGACCAGCGTGCGCATGACGGTGCCCTTCTGCTCCCAGGGCGTCACCACGGCCTCGTGGGCGATGTGCACGGCCGGCAACCCGCTGACCACCTTCGACAGCGGGACGCCGTCGAGCGCCAGCAGCTCGAGCAGCTTCACCATGGCCGCCGCCCCGTCGAACGCGGGCAGGAACGCCGGGAGGATGAAGCCGCCGTCGGTGCTTGCGGCGAACCCGACGCCCGGCCGGGATGCGGCCTGCATGAGCGCGGCGTTCGACAGCTTGGTGCGCAGGATGCTGACGCCCCGCTCCTCGGCGATGGTGTCGACCTGGCTGGTGGCCGACAGCGGCACCGCGATGCTGCCGCCGTCGGGCAGGTGCCCGGCCACCAGGCTGACGAACGCCAGCAGCGCCTGGTCGTCGGAGAGCACGTGGCCGGTGTCGTCGACCAGGGTCAGGTGCTCGCCGTCGGGGTCGATGACGGCGCCCAGCGTCGCCCCCGCCGCCCTGACCAGGCTGGCGACGCTGGCGGCGTGGTCGTGGCGGTCCCACGACATGATGCCCCGTGTCGACGCGAACGGGTTGACCGCCAGCACGTCGGCGCCCAGCTTGGCCAGGATGTTGGGCATGACGAACGAGGTGGCGCCGTAGGAGTAGTCGACCACCACCTTGGGGGCGGCGACGGCGATGCGGGACACGTCGACGGCGGCTTCGAGGGCGACGGCGTAGAGCTCGAGGTGGCGGGGCGGGAAGCCGATGTCGCCGATCTCGCCCGGGAACACCCGGCGGAAGTCCTCGCGCAGGAACAGCCGCTCGATCTTGCGCTGCGCCCCCTCGGTGATGTCGGCGCCCTTGGCGTCGAAGAAGCGGATGACCACCGACTGGGGGTCGCCCTCCTCGAGCCGGATGCTGATGCCGGCGTCGGCCTCGGGCCGGGCCACGGCGAAGCGGGTGACCGGCATCGTGGCCACCTCCAGGTCCCGCACGTTGACCCCCGCCGCGTTGAGCCCCGCCATCATCGCCCGCTTGAGCATGCGGGCCGAGCGGCTGGAGTCGCGCGAGGTGATGACGGTGGCGTCCTTCTTGAGCGTGGTGGCGAACGCCATCGCCACGCGGGTGGCCAGCTCGGGAGTGACGTCGACGTTGGCCAGCCCCGACACGCCCAGCCGGCCGAACAGGCTGCGCGACCCCCGCGACTCCCACACGATCGAGCTGTTGATGACGGCGCCGCCCTCGACCGTCTTGAACGGGTAGACCTTCACCCCGGCGCTCAGCACCGCCTGCTCGCCGACGAAGCACTCGTCGCCGAGCACCACGCCCTCCTCGCCCCGCACGCCGTTGCGCAGGTCGCACGACCGACCCACCGTCGTGCCCCGCAGACGCACGCCCTCGCCGATGTACGTGTTGTCGTGGATGACCGCCCGCTGCAGGTCGGCGCTGGCCCGCACGCGCACGTTGGTGCCCAGCACTGTGTACTCGCCCAGGCGGGCGTTGCCCTCGACCCGGCAGTAGTCGCCGATGACGACCGGGCCCTCGATGCGAGCGTCGGGGTGGATGTCGGCGCCCTCGCCCACGTACACCCCGTCGCTGATCTCGAACCCCGGGATCTCGACCTCGACCTTGCCGTCGAGCACGTCCTTGTGCACCCGCACGTAGGCGTCGAGGGTGCCCACGTCCTCCCAATAGCCCTCGACGACCGCGCCGTAGAGCGGCTTGTCCTGCTCGAGCAGGTGGGGGAACACCTCGGAGCTGAAGTCGACCGATCGTCCCGCCTCGATGTGGTCGA
>DASSCS010000097.1:0-41265 GCA_035697515.1 Acidimicrobiales bacterium | reverse complement strand
CTCGACCGCCAGTTGGGCGTGCTCCGCGACGATCTCGGGGAACGGGAAGGACGTGACCGCGCCATAGGTGCCGATCCGCGCCCATCCAGCCAACCGGTCGGCCGTCTCGTGCGCACCCACGTCACGTGCTTTTTGCTCCGGCAACGCGTGGTTGCGACAACTGCGACTAGGACCAGCGCGATCGCGCCGACTCTCAGAACCGCCAGCGCGTTGAACCCGGCGTCTCTTCGGCGGTACCGACTGCGGTCGCGGTGCGCGGCTTCACTTCGTAAACGAACCACGGCGGCGGTCCGAGCGTCGGCGCGTTGAACGGTGCGGTGATGCCCGTTCCCGAGCCGTCGGGCTGCGCGGGCCATCCGCTCTTCGCCCACAACGCCGCGATCTCGGCCACGATCGTCGGGTCGTTCACGCGCCGGGCTTCGCCTGAGACCATCACATCGAAGCCTTTCGTGGCGACACTGATCGTGCAGCGCGGGTCGCGTGCGACGTTCTTCGCCTTGCGCGTTCGTTCGCCGGTCTGGAACCAGCATGAGCCCGCGTGCCAAAGCGCGCCCACACTCGTCACGTGCGGGCTTCCGTCGGCGTTCAGGGTCGTCAGCCAGAACGTCGAGCGGTTCGGCGAGCGCGGGTCGTCGTGCGTCAGGAGGTCGCCGAGCTGCGTTTCAACTTGGGACCACTCGATCGTGGGCAGCCCATCGGCCTCACCAAGGTTTGTTGTCTTCATAGTTCGTCCCATCGCTCTCGTTGGAGTCATACCCATCGTGCAGGTCTCAGTTACAACAGCTTTTCGGTGCGCGAGATCGCGTCTGACATCCGCGGCTGGCAGCGCATCACTGCCGATCCGCGCAGCACGGTTGGCCGACCCCGGGCCCAGAACGCGCGCCCAGATCCACCACGTCGAGATCCTCGTTGGTCCGCGCACAGAACGTTCGTCAGCCGGCACACAGAATGCGCGGCTACGAGGTAGCACCAAGCGCCGGGATCGTGACGTCGTTCGGCCCTTGGGTGGTACCACCACGGGAAGGGCAGCGAGTGTCCGAGGGACCTGGCGTGCTGAAGCCTTCCGTAGAAGTTCCTGCGCCTCCGTCCGAGGTCGAGGGCGCCGCGCTGACGGGTCGGCTACGGGCCGCAGGCCTTCCCAGATGGCCTGGCGAGTGGTCAGAGGCGGAGCCGAGCCCGATGCGCCATTCGAACTCGATGGCATGACAGAAGGCGCCCTCGTCGACATCGGGTTTGGCCGCTCGCACCACGTCGACGAAGCGCCGATGGAGACCCACACGGCTCATGCCGAGGTGCTCGTAGAAGCCGATCGCCCCGTCGTTGGTGTCAGTCGTGATGAGCCAGACCCGTGACGCTCCCGCGGCCTTGGCCCGGCGCCGCAGGCCTTCGAGCATCGCCCGACCGGCTCCGACTCCAGACCTCACGGCGTTGACCGTCACCACCTCCCACTCAGTCCCGTCGACGTGGAAGGTCACCGCGCCAACCGGCTCGCCATCGACTTCGGCGATCACGCCGTCCAACCGCTGAGGATCCTCGTAGGCGCGGACCGCCGTGACCACCGGCAATCCCCACAGGGAAGCGACGAGTTCGCGCAGCCACGGCCGATCGACGTCGGCGACGTCACGGACCTGAATCGTGGGCACCGTCACGGCCCACAGCTTGGCCGGCAGCGGCGTGTCGGCGCCGGTCGTACGGGATGGGCGTCGCCGGATGGCGATGGTGTGTGGGCTGGATCTGCATCTCCGGCATCACCGAAGCCCACTACGACCCCCACCGGCTGGAGCGACCCCCGCTGCCCCACGTGGTGGTTGATTGGCCGCTGCAACCCCCCGTACCTACTGCTTCCGGCGACGACGTCAATACGATTTCGCCTTGTGAGGCACCCGACGAAGGGGGTCAGGAATGTTCGGAGTTCCGAGCCCGCGGACGCGACGCATCGCAGACAACGTGACGCGGGGCGCCGCCGGAGGGGCACGCAGGGCAACCTACGGCTACTTCAGACGCCGCGATTGGTACCGGCTGGGGGGTCTTGTCCTCGCCGGGGTCATCTTCTTCGAAACGTTCGACGGAGACGATGACACACCCGCATCGGCCAGCGAGACCGCGGAGGCCGCGCCCACCACCGAGGCCATCTCCAGTCCGTTGTACTTCGGCGGTCGAGGCGAAGACGTCGTCATCCTCCAAGAGCGCCTTGCCGCCGTGGGCCTACCCGTCACAGTGGACGGCGTGTATGGCCAGGAGACCGCCGACGCCGTGATGGCGTTTCAGGAGCGAGAGCAACTCAACATCGACGGGGTCGTCGGGTCGGAGACGGGTGAGGCACTCGGTATCTGGTCAGGCTGATGTGGACGCCACGTGGGCGAGCACAGTCGGCGTCCCGCGACTAGCTGTCGTTCGTGCTGTTGAGCGCCATCTCTACGCCCCATCCGGCCCATGAGCAGCCTGTGATGGCCAACCCTCCCGCGAGCCAAGCCTGGAGCCACGTGTCAGCGAAGTCGAACGGAGACGTCACTACACCCGCGTTGATGAGAAGCATCATGAGCCCGAGGCCGACGAGGGCACCAACTACCCCGCCCGGCGTCGTCTGAATCAGTGGAGGCATCAGCTCCACACCTCCCGCCCTGTCCTGTCCACGATGACGCCATGTCATCGACCACAAGTGGCATCTCGCCGTCGTCACTGAACCAGACAGCGTCGCCCGCGACATCCCCGATTTGTGCCAGATCCCCGCCCACCACGGAGGGCCGTGAGACTGACGAGTAGCGCTGCGCGGCCGCCGACGCCCTGGTCAGAGCAGCCGGAGCACCCAGTCCGGCCTGTCGACCGGCTCATCGTCGCCTACGGTGTCCTCAACCCACAGGATCCGTGCCTCCCGGTCGTCACGCTGGCCGATCACCCGGAGTGGACGATGCCGGCCCGTGGCGGGTTGCACAGAATCCTCGGGTATGGCGCGGGACCCGAGGCGACGATCGGCGTAGCCTGGAGCTACCGACCGGGGAAGGATGCGACGATGTCCACCGGTAATAGGTCTGATGATGAGTTCCGACCGAGCTCTGCGGGCGAGGACACGGCGACGCGATTCACGCGCGGCGTGGTGGATGGCTTCACCGAAGCTTCTCAGGCGTTCTCCCACGAGCTGGAGGGTGCGAACCGGTTCCCCGAGCTCATGGGCCGCTCATTGGCTGGCGTGATCCGGGCGAACGCGCGGCTGCTCGACGAGGTCGCGAACGTGGTGCGCCAGGCCGCCGACGAGTGGGGCGAGCGGCCGAGACGGGCTGAGGACGACTTCGACTACGAACGTCTCGCCGAGATGGTCGCCGCGCGGCTCGGCGCGACGACCTCGGGCACCGGCGATGCCGAGCCCCGCCAGACCTCACAGACCAGACGGAAGACCTAGAGCGCCGGCGGGTCGTCGCTCAGGTCGTCTCCATCCTCCGGATGAAGGAGTTCAGGACGAGGACGACGAGCCCGCCGGCACCCAGCCACGGCCAGGGGTTGTCCTCGATGCGGAGGGCGAATCGGCCGAGCGCGCTGGCGGAGGAGAAGTCGGGCTTGATGACCGCGAGCCCGATCACGGCGAGTATCCCGAGCACGGCGGCCCGGCGCAGCAGCCGAAGCGTGTGGGGTATGAGACGCTCACCGGCGGAGAGCGTGCGTAAACCCTGACGGCCGATGTCCGGGAGTCGCCGCATCAGCCATTCCATCGTGTCGACCGCCGCCATCGGCGCCCGTGCGAGCCGGAACCAGGTGTAGGGGGACGAGAGCGGTTGCCGCACCTCAACCTCGAGGAGGTCGGTCGACAGGTCCTGGAGGAACCGGCGGAGGTGACCCCGCCAGTCGATGGAGGGGTAGAGGCCCAGCATCACGATGTCGGCGATCAGGATCGTGCGATAGAGCTGAACGGTGCTCGAGGTCATCGGGAGCCGGTTGCGGCGTAACGTCGCCAGCGTCCTGAGCAGGAACGACCCCGTGCTCTTCTCGCTCAGCGGCGCGTTCGGGTCGCGTGACGCGATCAGGTAGTCCCGCAGACTCCGTTTGATGTCTTGCTCGAACCGAGAGAGGTCACGGAACGGCAGTGGCTCCATGGCCTCGAGTAGGGCGAGGTAGGCCTCGTGTACCCGGTCTTGAGCGATCGCCTCCCTCAGGCGCAGCTGCAACTCCCACTGACGCTCGTCGATCCAGCCGACGAGGCCGAAGTCGACCCAGTTCAGGGTGCCACCGTCGCTGACGATCAGGTTCGAGGGGTGCGGGTCGGCATTGAACGACCGGATGCGCATGGTCTGCTCGAGCACCGACCGCAGCAGGATGACCGCCGTCCGCTCGGGAGTGATCCCCCGGGCGGCCCATGACTCGAGCGCCTGATCGTCGCGGTTCGTGATCGCCGTGAGCATCTCCCGCACGGTCACGCCGTCGACGCGCTCGAGGGTGAGCACGGCCCGGCCGGACAGGTGGCGGTACACCTTCGGCGCGTAGTGGGCGATCGGGTCCGCGGTCATCTGGTCGTGGATGTAGGCGGTGTACAGCGCCTCGCGCCTCAGGTCGAGCTCGTCGATGGCGGTGCGGGAGAGCTCCTCGACCGCCTCACCGACGTCGAGGCCGCGGAGCACGGGAAGGACGTCGACCACCCGCGCCGTGAGCCGCAGGAACGCCAGGTCGATGCGCACCCGCTCGTTGATCCCCGGCTTGAGGACCTTCACGGCGACCTCGTCGCCGTTGGCGAGGACTGCGGCGTGCACCTGGGCCAGTGAGGCCGTGGCGATCGGTTGGGACTCGAACGCCGCGAAGACGTCGGCGGGCGGCCGCCCCAGCTCACGCTCGATCACCTGGGTGACCTTCGCGGTCGGGACCGGAGGCAGCGAGTCGAAGAGCTTGCCGAGCTCCTCGGTGTAGTCGGCTCGGAGCAGGTCGTACCGGGTGGCCAGCAGCTGTCCGACCTTCACGTAGCCGCCGCCGCAGGTCTGGAAGTACCAGCGCAGGATGTGAGGTCCGGTCGTCGGTCCGAAGAGGTTGCGGACCAGGAGCGCCGGGGCGACGAGCAGGCTCAGGAAGAACAGCCAGCTGAGCCGGGCGACCGCGCGAACCACGAGCGAGACCCGGTGACGCTTGGCCGGCCGGGTCGATCGCTGACCCGCAAGGCGCGGGAGTGCCGCGCCGTTGGCCGGTGATGCGGTGGCAGTGGGCTCGACCTCATCGCCGGCTGGCCGTTCGATCACCACGCCGTTCGCCTCCTGCTGTTGCGCCCCGCGCGCGCCCGCAACGCTACGCAACAAGGCTCGTGCCGGGGACGGAATCAGTCAGCAGTCCCCCGGCGTGCAGGGCGAACCGGGACGTGATCGAGTCTCCCTGATCGCCACCGGCAGGCACACACCTGCGAGGATGGATGCGTGCGATGGGCAGACCTCGAGCGCGATGCGCCGCGGTTGGCCGAGCGAGCACGCGAGAGGCTTGTGGGCCCGGGCGTGCTTCTTGTCGGGACCATACGGCCAGACGGAACCCCGCGCGTGAGCCCTGTTGAACCGCTCCTGCTCAACGGAGACCTCTGGCTCTCGATGATGTGGCACTCACGAAAGGCGGCCGACCTCCAGGTCGACGACCGGGTCCTGGTGCACAGCATCGTGACCAGGTCCGATGGCGATGAAGGCGAGATCAAGATTCGAGGCCGGGCGGTCCCGGTCGATGACCCGGAACTTCGCCTGCACTACTGCAATGCGGTACAGAGCTTGGGCTGGCGACCGGTCGAGCCGTACTTCCACTTGTTCGTCGTCGACATCGCGGACACGACCTGCATCCGCTACGCCAAGAGTGGCGACCAGCACGTCGCCCGCTGGCCAGCGGGCGTCGAGTTCGTGCGCCGTGCGACCTCGCCGACGAGCGTCGGCGAACCGGAACCCGTCACCGATCTGTTCCGGAAGGAATAGCCGCTGCGTCACCCAACGCCGGGACGGGGGCGGCTGACCTCGGCGTTCGATCTGCGCCGCTCAACCGGCGGAGGCCGCCAGATCAGGCAGTTCGGCTGGGGCTGTCCGGCGAATCACCCCGGCCGGCGGGCGGCGAGCACGAGGCGCTCGACGAGGTGGGCAACGGCCTGTTCGCCGCCCCGGGGCGCATCCGGCCATTCGTCGACTCGGTCCCACCAGTACTCACGAGGGTCCCGACGTACCGAGGCAGCAATACGACCCCGCCCGGCACGGGCACGTCACCCCGATGCTTCGCACACACGAAGCAGGTGTTCGGCTGCACCCTCAGCTCCCCGAACCGTGATGATCGTCGACCCCGGTCACCCTGGGCATGTTGCCCGTGCTGCGCTCGTCACGCCACCGCCCGATCGGCGACCGAACGACCGCATCAGAGCGCTGTCGAGCGTCACCACGGCCCGGGTGGTGCCCAGACTCGAGGCGTGGGCCGCCGTCCGGGGCCGGCGGACGAAAACCGGCCCATCGGCGACGCCGCGCCGGGCAGACTCGTCCGATGGCTGACGTGCTCCTCGCCGCTCTCGTCGACGACGTCGCGACCATCGGCCGGGTCCTCGTCGTGAACGCCGGCGCGCCGGTCCCTTCGTGCCCCGGCTGGACCGTGGCCGACCTCGTGCGGCACCACGGCGCCGTCCTCCGCTGGGCGGCGGAGATCGTCCGGACCGGCGGGGCCGCCGACGACGGGCACCGGGGCCCGGACGACGTCGACGAGCTGGCCGGCTGGTATGCGGAGGGCGCCGCGCGCCTGGTCGACGTGCTGCGGCGCACCGACCCGCAGCGCGACTGCTGGACGTTCGGGCGGCCACCCGCGAAGGCCTGGTTCTGGACCCGCCGCCAGGCGCTCGAGGCGGCAATTCACCGCTGGGACGCGCAGCGGGCGGCCGGCGTCGCCGACGGGTTCCCGGACGAGGTCGCCGCCGCCGGCATCAGCGAGGTGGTCGACGACCTCTTCCCCCGGCAGCTCGCCCTCGGGCGCTGCGCGCCGCTGTCGAGACCGGTCGAGCTCGTGGCGACGGAGCTCGACCGCACGTGGACGCTCGGCGGCGACGCCCCGAGGCCTCCGGGGGATGCCCGGGTCACCGGGCCGGCCGGTGCGCTGTTCCTGCTGCTGTGGGGGCGCACCGACCTCCACGACCCCGCGTTGTCCGTGTCATTGCCACCGGACCTGTCTCGCGAGCTCACCATCGCGCGACTCGCTCCGTGACGACGGCCGAGACGTGATGGCCCCCCCTCGTCCACCGCTACGTGGCCGCGCTCGCCGGCCGCCCCGACCGACCGGGCGGGTGTCGCAGGTGAGGCGGGCGGCAGGTCGGCGCGGAGGGTGCCCGACCGGGTCGACGACGGGGACGGGTGACCCGTCGCCTCAGGCCAGGTGGGTCACCTCGTTGAACGTCCGCAGCGACGGGAGCGGGCCCGCCACGCCGATGCGGGTGATGGAGGCCGGGCCGACCCACATGCGCCACGTCGCCTCGTCGCCGACGCCCAGGGCCCACGCCACCGCCGCCTTGATGGGCGAGACGTGGCTGACCACCACGACGTCGCGCCCGCGCGCCTCGTCGACCAGCGCCTCGCACGCGGCCCGCACCCGGGCGCCGAGGGCCGCCAGCGACTCGCCGCCCGGCGGCTCCCAGCCCGCGTCGTCACGCCATGCCGCCCACGTCGCCGCAGGGATGTCGCGCACGGGACGGCCGTCGAGCTCGCCGTAGTCGAGCTCGACCCAGCGCTCGTCGACCTCGACAGCCACGGCAGCGGGCTGCCCGGCGGCGACCACCTCGGCGGTCTGCCGGCAGCGGGCCAGTGGGCTGGTGACTATCCGGGCGAGGTCGAGCGTCGCGCACACGCCCGCCAGCGCCGCGGCCTGGCGCCGACCCAGGTCGTCCAGCACCGGGTCCGCCCGGCCGAGCAGCAGCCCGGCTGCGTTGGCGGCGGTCCGCCCGTGGCGCACCACGACGATCACCGTGGGCCCGCCCCCACCCGGCAGAGTGGGCCCGCGGCCCGGCGGCCGGTCGGCGCGGGCGACGCCACGGGCGCAGGGTCCGGCGCGGGCTCGGGCGTTGCGGTCACGACCCCACCACGTCGCGATCGAGCTGGCCGGTGCGCACGAACCGGGCGCGCCGGACCGGCTCTTCCAGCCGGAAGCGCCGCCAGCACCACCACAGGGCCGCCGCGCCCGCGGCCTCGAGCACCAGGTCGAGCCAACCCCGGGCCAGCTCGGGCAGCCGGGCGTCGCTCCACGCCAGACCGGCGAAGGGCCACCAGAAGGCCTGCGTGTCGGTCCAGATGCCGTCGAGCAGCAGGTGGACCAGCACGCCGATGGGCACGGCCACCAGCCGGCGCTGCGCCAGGCGGCGCCGGGGCGTGGCCACCATGGCCAGCGCCAGCAGCGCGGCGGCACCCGTCAGGCTGTGCAGCAGCCGGGGCGATCCGAACGGCAGCTCGACCAGGGGCAGCAGCGCCCCCGCCACGACCAGCCGGTAGTCGACGGCCGGGCTGCGGAACACCAGCCACACCCCCACGAATGCCCCGCCCGCGAACCAGAGCACCACCGGGACGGCCCCGGCGTCAGTCGCGCACGAGGAGGCGGCCGCACTCCTCGCAGTGCACCGGCTCGTCGACCGGCAGCTTGCGGATGCGGTCGACCTCGACCGCGGAGAGCCCCAGGTGGCAGCCCTGGCACGTCGCGCCGGCCAGGCGGGCGACGGCGACCCCGCCCAGCTGCGAGCGCAGGGCGTCGTACTCGGCCCACAGCTCGTCGGGCACGCCGGCGGCGGCCTCGTCGCGGGCGCGGCGCTCGACGTCGAGCTCGGCGGCGATCTCAGCCTCGCCAGCCGCCAGCTCGCCGGTCAGGCGCTCGATCTCGGCGTCGAGCCGGGCGCGCTCGGCGGCCAGCTCGGACCGGTCGGCGTCGACCGGCTCGGCCAGCTCCATGATCTCGAGCTCGTCGTCCTCGAGCTGGCCGATGCGGCGCCGGATGGAGGCGACGTCGTCCTGAAGCGCCTGGAGCTCGCGCGGGTTGGTGACCGCCCCGGAGTAGAGCTGCTTCTCGGCCTGGGTGGCCCGCTCGCTCAGCGAGGCGATCTCGTCCTCGAGCCGCTGCTGGCTGCGGGCCAGGTCGGCGCGGCGCTGCTCGACCCCGGCGATCCGGCCGTCGAGCACGGTGAGCTGATCGCCGACGTCGGCCAGTGCGGCTCGCTGGGGCAGCGTCTCGGACCGGTGCACGAGCTGATCGGCACGGGTGTCGTGCTGCTGGACGACGAGTAGCGATTCCCAGCGGCTCATCAGGGCTTGAATCTATCCGCGCCGGCGACCATCGCCCCGCGCGACGGGTGGGCCGATGGCCACAGGGCCGGCGGCGCGTCCGCGTCCGCCACCGCGTGGGTGGGGTCACGCACGGCGCCTACTCGCCCTGGCCCGGCGTGTCGGGCCGGCCGGGACCGCCCGGGAGGGGGATGGGGAACGTGATCGGCGGCGTGGGCGTCCCCGGCGGTGGCGCCGGGGGAGGCGGCGGTGCCGGCGGCGGCGTGAGGTCGACGCCCCCCGGCACCTCGAGCTTCTTGCCCCCCGGCCGCGACGGCGGCGCGGTGAACGGGATCGACGGGCGGCCCTGCTGCCAGGCGTTCATGAACGCGCCCCAGATCTGGGCCGGCTCCCGGCCCCCGGTGATACCCCGTCCCCCCAGCGTGATGGTGAACTCGTGGCCCAGCCCGCCGACCCAGACCGCGGTCGACAGCGCCGGGCTGTAGCCGACGAACCAACCGTCGCGGGAACCCTGGTTGGTGCCGGTCTTCCCCGCCACCCGCTGGCCGCTCACTCCCGCCCTCGTGCCGGTGCCGCTCTGCACGTTCTTCTCGAGGATGCTCGTCACCAGGCGGGCCGTCTCGGCCGAGATGCGCCGCGACGGCGACGGCTCGTGGGCGTAGATCTCCTTGCCGTTGCGATCCTCGATGCGCTCGATCAGGTACGGGGGGTTGTACACGCCCTCGTTGGCGATGGTGCCGTAGGCCGACGCCATCTCGAGGGGGGTGATGCCCGTCGCGCCGAGCGGGAGGGACTGGCACGAGTTGCACACGACGGCGTCGGGCTCCTCGTCCTCGTCGTCGCCGTCGGGGCGGGTCTCCGGGATGCCGAGCCGGTGCGCCATGTCGGCCACCTCGGCGGCGCCGGCGATGAGCCCGAGGCGCACGAAAGCGCAGTTCGAGGACTTCAGGGTGGCCTCGGTGATCGTTCCCACGCCCCCACCGCCGTCGGCGAAGTTGGAGACGTCGTACACGCCGCCTTCCTCGTACTGGTTCTTGAACTTGCAGGGCGCCAGGCCGTTGATGATGTCGTCGGGCGAGTAGCCCTGCTCCATGATCGTGGCCAGCACGAACGTCTTCATCGACGAGCCCACGCCGCGGGCGTTCTGGGTGGCGAGGTTGAACTTGTACTCGTCGAAGCCCGGCCCGCCGACCATGGTGCGCACGGCGCCGGTGGCCGGCTCGACCGACACGACGGCGGCCGATCCCCTGTTCGCCTCGCCCGTCTTGGGGTTGACGCCCGGCTGGGGGAACACCCCGTCGACCAGCGGCAGCTGCGAGTCCCGGGCGGCGACCGCCTGCGCCTGCGCCTTCGGGTCGAACGTGGTGTACACCCTCAGCCCACCCTGGAAGATGGCCTCGCGGCGCTCCTCGAATGTGCTGCCCAGCACGGCGAACCGCTCGTCGGAGGTGTCGAACAGCAGTCGCCTCACCTCCGACGGGAAGTAGTCGCTGACCTCGGGGAGGTATTCGTGGAACTCGGGCGTGGTCGGGAACGCGTGCCACCAGTCGGACTCGGGCTTGGTCAGCGCGCCGACCTCGTACATGCGGTCGAGCGCGACATCGCGGCGCTCGGCCGCCCGTTCGGGGTAGCGGACCGGGTTGTAGCTGATCGGGTTGCGGATGATGCCGGCCAGCAGCGCCGCCTGGCCGACGTCGAGCTTCTTGACCCCGATGCCGAAGTAGGTCTCCGCCGCCGCCTGGATGCCGTAGGCGTGGTTGCCGAAGTAGACCGAGTTGAGGTAGCGGCTGAGGATCTCCTGCTTGGTCATCTGCTTCTCGAGCCGCTGGGCCAGGATGATCTCCTGCACCTTGCGGTCGAGCGTCTGCTTGCGGCTGAGCAGGTCGAGCTTGACCAGCTGCTGGGTGATGGTCGACCCGCCCTGGCTGATGCCGCCCGAGTCGACGTTGGCCTTGAAGGCCCGCAGCATGCCCCGGATGTCGTAGCCGTCGTGCATCCAGAACCCGGCGTCCTCGACCGCGAGGATGGCGTCGATGACGTGCTGGGGCACGTCGGCGAGCGGGACGGACTGGCGGTTCTCCTCGTCCTTGAGGCTGGCCAGCAGCGAGCCGTCGGCGGCGTAGACGTAGGAGCGCTGCGCCAGCGGCCCGAGCGTGATGGTCTCGGGCTGGCCCGAGCCGGCAGTGCTCACCAGGTCGGCCGGCACCGCGAACGCGGCGACGGCCGCGGCCAACACGGCGCTGGCGGCGACGATCACCGCGACGAGCTTGAGGAGAGTGCGGACCATCAGCCCACCGAGACTACCCAGGCCACCCGGTGAGCACGCATCACCCGGGCCCGTCCGCGCCGGCCCCGGGCGTCGCGCCCCTAGGGTTGCGGCATGCCGCATCCCCGCCCGTTCCGCTTTGGCGTCCAGCTGTCCACGGCCGCGTCGGCGGCCGACTGGGCCGGCCTCGCCCGCGAGGCCGAGTCGCTCGGCTACTCGACGCTGTTCATCCCCGATCATTTCGGCGACCAGCTCTCGCCCGGGCCGGCCCTCACCGCCGCGGCGGCCGCCACCACCGAGCTCCGCGTCGGCACCCTGGTGCTCGACAACGACTACAAGCACCCGGTCGTCACCGCCAAGGAGATGGCCACCATCGACCTGCTCTCCGACGGCCGGCTCGAGCTCGGCATCGGCGCGGGGTGGATGGCCAGCGACTACGAGCAGTCGGGCATCCCCATGGACGACGCCGTCACCCGCGTCGACCGCCTGGCCGAGGGCCTGGCCGTGCTCAAGGGCCTGCTCGCCCCCGGCCCGTTCAGCTACCAGGGCAAGCACTACCAGGTCGCCGACCTCGACGGTCTGCCGCTGCCCGTACAGCGGCCCCACCCGCCGTTCATCGTCGGCGGCGGCGGCCCGCGGGTGCTCGGCCTGGCGGCACGCGAGGCCGACATCGTCGGCATCAACCCCGCCATCCGCTCGGGCCGGGTCGACCGCGCCGCCGCCCACGACGGCACCGCGGCGGTGACCGACCGCAAGCTGGAGTGGGTGCGCGACGCGGCCGGCGACCGCTACGCCGACGTCGAGCTGCAGATGCTGTTGTTCGCGTGCGTGGTCACCGACGACCGGGCGGGCGCGCTCGACAGCCTGGCCCCGCTGTTCAGCCAGTCGCCCGACGAGCTGGCCGAATACCCCCACGCGTGGGTGGGCAACGTCGACCAGATCGCGGACGACCTGGTCGCCCGGCGCGAGCGCTGGGACGTCTCGTACGTGGTCGTGCAGGGCGCCGACGCGATGCGGGCCGCGGCGCCCGTGCTCGCCCGCATGGCCGGCGCCTGAGCGCAGCGCGGGGTGATCACGCTCGCGTTCGCCGGCGCCGGCTGGGTGGCCGCTGTCCACGGCCTGGCCGCCCGCGCCACCGACGGCGTCGAGGTCGTGCGGGTCGCCTCCCGCACCCAGGCGGCGGCCGCGCGCCGCGCCGCGCAGGCCGGCGGCGCCGCGTGCCGGCTGGACGACCTGCCCGGCGGCGCTGACGCCGTCGTGGTGGCCACGCCCGCCGCGGCTCACCGGCGCGAGGCCGAGCGGGCGGTCGACGCGGGGGCGGCCGCCCTCGTCGAGACGCCGCTCGCGGCCACGCTCGACGACGCCGACCGCATCGTCGAGCTGGCCAGGCGGGGGCCGGTCGCCTACGCCGAGAACCTGGTGCACTCCCCGGCCGTGGCCGAGGCCGTGCAGGCCTGCCGGCGGATCGGCGAGCTGACCCACCTGGAGGTGCGCCTGGCGCAGGGCGCCCCCGAGCCCGGCTCGCCGCGGCTCGACCCGGGGTGGGGCGGCGGCGTGCTGTTCGACCTGGGCGTGCACGCCGTCGCGCTGGCGCTGCTCATGGCCGCGCCGGCCCGGGTGGTCAGCGCCGAGGGCGATCTGTCGGCGGGCGAGGGCCTGGACGTCGACGACGAGGCGACGGTGCGGCTGGCGTTCGACAGCGGGCTGCTGGCGCAGGTGCGTGCCTCGTGGCGGGCCGCCGCGCCGGCCTGGGACGCCCAGGCCGCCAGCGCCACCAGCGCCGTGCGCCTCGAGCTGGTGCCCGACCCGGTGGTCGAGCTGAACGGCGTGCCCCTGCGGCTGCCGCCCGCGCCGGCGGGGCTGGCCGCGGACCAGCTCCACTTCCTCGGCTACATCGCCCAGCTGGCCGCCCTGGCGACCGACCTGCGCGCCGGGCGCGCCCCCCGCCCCGAGCCCGCGTTCGGCCGGCTGGTGCTCGACATCGTGTGCGCCGCCTACGCCTCGGCCCGCTCCGGCCGACCCGAGCCCGTGCCGTTCGCAGGACTGCGCTCGCTTACGCCCCACCAGCTCTGGCGGGACGGCTGAGCGACCAGGCCGCGGGTTCGGCGGCGGCCGGACGGAGCAACCGCGTACGCTGCGTCGCGTGGCCTCTCTCGACGACGTGCGGGCGCTCGTCGCGCTCGACCACGGGCTGGCCTCGGTGACGACGGTGCGGCCCGACGGCTCCTTGCAGTCGACGGTCGTGAACGCCGGCATCGTGGCCCACCCGGTCGGAGGTCAGCCGGTGGCCGCGTTCGTGGCCCGCGGCGGCACGCACAAGCTCGACCACCTGCGCACCGACGCGAGAGCGACCCTCGTGTGGCGCGCGGGATGGGCGTGGGCCACCGTCGAGGGCTCGGTCGAGCTGTGCGGCCCCGACGACCCGCTGGCGGGCGTGGGACCGGAACGCCTGCGCCGGCTGCTGCGCGAGATCTTCGAGGCGGCGGGGGGCGAGCACGAGGACTGGCCCGAGTACGACCGGGTGGTGGCGGCCGAGCGGCGGGCCGCGGTCCTGGTGACGCCCACCCGCGTCTACCAGAACCCCTGACAGGGCGCGTCGTCGACCCAGGCCCAGTCGACCAGGTCGGGCACAGCCCGCAGGCGCGGCGGGACCCCGGACGCGGGGACGAGGCCCCGCTCGAGGAGGTCGAGCTCGGCCTCGGGCACGCCGAGCCGGCGGGCGAAGGCCGGGCGATCGTCACCGGCCACCCCGCGCAGCAGCAGCACGGCGGCGGCCACCCGCGGCCAAGGTGCGCCGCGCGCCCCGGCGCGCTCGGCCAACCGGACGATCAGGCGCGCGCGGTCTGGCACCCACGCACGCGCGGTCGGGTGCCGCTGCCTGCCGGCGGCGCGGGCCGCAGCGGCGCCTGCGCCACCCCTCATGCCAGCAGCGGCAGGTCGGCGAGAGGCGCGAAGCGCTCATCTCGGGCGGCCAGGCGGAGCAGCCGCTGGCGGGACCGGCGGAAGGCCTGGCGCACGGAGACCTCCCTCATGCCGAACTCGGGTGCCACGGTGGCCGCCGGCGACGCGTTGCCCGAATGCTTCTCGTAGGCGTACTCGAAGAGCAGCTCGCGGTCGCGGGTGCTGATGCGCGCCCGGTCGAGCGCCTCGGACAGCAGGCGGGCGCTCTCCAGGTTGGGGACCAGGCCGGCGAAGGACGACAGCATGGTCCCCTCTCCCACCCATGCCGCGGCCGGCACCGGCTCGGCCATGGCCGCCCCCAGCCGCGCCTCGTCGAGCGGCTCGGCCCACTGCCCGAGCACCCGGTCGACCACGTTGGCGACCCGCCGGCGGGCCCACACCCACGGCAGCGCCCCGCCGTCGGGCGACCACGCCGCGGCGACGGACGCCAGCTCGAAGCACACCTCGAACACGATGCCGTCGAGGTCGTCGCGGTCGATGTGGCCCTGCCGCAGGCGGACGACCCGCTGCACCGCAGCGGCGATGGGACCGCCGTAGCGCTCGTACAGGGTGACGACCGCCGCGTCGTCGCCCTCGGCCAGCCGGCGCATGATGGCCGCCAGGTCGTCGCCGTCACCCCGTTCGGCCTCACCGCGCCCGGCAGCACGCTCGTGACCGCGCTCTCCCTCGTGCCTGTCCACGGTGGTCCGTCTCCTCCTCGCTGGGGGCGCTCGCCCCGATCAACGCCGTGATCATCACGAGGGGGTGTGACAAACAACATCGGTGTGATTCGCCACCCGGTCTCGACCCGGCGGCGGAGCGGCACCGGGGCGCGGGTCGCGGCCATGTGCATGCCTACGGTGACGCCGTGACACGCGCCCGGGGCGCGGGCCTCAGTCGTCGGCCGGCTCGGGCAGCTCGCCGAAGCGCTCGGTCGGCGCCGGCTGCCGGTTGCTGGGGAAGTCGCGCAGGTCGCCCTGGGGCTCGAGGTCCCAGCGGGCGAACGTGAGCGGCGACAGCAGGTAGGCGCACAGCAGCCGCGCCACCGACTCGATCGAGTCGAGGTGGGTGCGCTCGGCGCCGTGGCTGGCGTCGACGCCGAACGCCACCAGGGCGGCCCGGGTCTCGGCGCCGGCCTCGAGCGCGGCGGCCACGTCCGACCGGTAGTAGCGGAACACGTCGCGGGCGTGGCGGATGCCGTGCTCGTCGCACAGCCGGCACAGGTGGCGGGTCAGGTGGTAGTCGAACGGGCCCGAGGCGTCGAGCATCGGGATCGTCACCCCGTCCTCGATCGAGTGGTGGCCGGGGGCGCAGACAGCGTTGTCGAGCGACACCATCTCGGCCACGTCCTCGTCCAGGCCGTGGCTCGCCCCCTGGCCCACCTCCTCGGCGATGGTGACCAGCAGGTGCACGTCGTGGGGCACCGGGCGGCCGTCGCGGCACAGGGCGGACAGCGCCCCCAGCGCGGCGGCCACGCCGGCCTTGCCGTCGAGGTGGCGGGCGTTGACGAAGCCGCTGTCGGTGACGATGGGCAGCGAGTCGAGCGCGACGAAGTCGCCCACCCTGATGCCGAGCGCGGCCAGGTCGGCCGCGCTCGCGCTGCGCTCGTCGACCCTCACCTCGACGTGCTGCCAGCCCGTGGGCTGGTCGTCGACCTCGTCGCCGTAGGCGTGGCCGCTCGCCAGCAGCGGCAGGATCGTGCCCGTGTACGAGCGGTCGCGGTCGTCGGTCAGGATCGTGACCCGGCACCCCTCGGCGAAGCGGGAGCTGTGCGTGCCCACCGGGACGACCGCCAGGCGACCGTTGGGCTTCAGGTCCCGCACCATGCACCCGATCGTGTCGGCGTGCGCCACGACGGCCCGGGCGCCCTCGTCCCGGCCGGGCAGGCGGGCCACCAGCGAGCCCCGCCGGGTCACGGCCAGCTCGACGGGCAGCTCCGCGAGCTCGTCGCCGAGCAGCTGCATGACGGCGTCGGTGCGGCCCGAGGGGCTGGGCGTGCGCAGCAGCCGGAGCAGCAGGTCGAGCGTCCACGCCATGTCGATCTTGGGCAGCGTCACCACGCCGGCACCGTACCCGCGCCGCTCGACGTGGCGATCCGGGTTCGCCGAGTGCCGATCACGGGCGGTGGGTGGCGCCTCCGGGGACGTCGGGACGCCAACCCCACGGCAGCCCCGAGGTGGTGGGGAACAGCAGGTCGACGAAGCGCTCGGCGGTGGGCTGGGGCTCGTGGTTGGCGAGGCCGGGCCGCTCGTTGGCCTCGATGAACACGCCCTCGGGGCCGTCGGGCCGGGGCACGATCAGGTCGAGCCCGGTGACCGGGATGCCGATGGCGTGCGTTGCCTCGACCGCGGCGGCCGCCAGGCCGGGGTGCAGCGTCGCGGTGACGTCGTGGATCGTGCCCCCGGTGTGCAGGTTGGCGGTGCGGCGCACGGTCAGGCGCTCGCCCTCGGGGAGCACGTCGTCGAGCGAGCGGCCCGCGGCCTCGACGGTGCGGGCGGTCTCGTCGTCGAGCGGGATCGACGACTCGCCGCCCGTGGCGGCGGCACGGCGCCGGCTCTGGGCCTCGATAAGGTCGCGCACCGTGTGGCGGCCGGTTCCCGTCACGCTGGCGGGCCGGCGGATCGCGGCCGCCACCACCCGGTGGTCGATGGCCACGACGCGCAGGTCGTCGCCCGCCACCCGCTGCTCGATGAGCACCTCGGGGCAGTGCGAGTGGGCCAGCGCCAGGGCGCGGTCGAGCTCGTCGCCGGTCGTGACGCCGACGGTGATGCCCATGCCCTGCTCGCCCCTGGCCGGCTTGACCACCACCTCGCCCACCTCGGCGAGGAAGTCGTGGTCGGCGGCGTCGAACGTGGCGTCGCGGCCCTCCGCCACCGGCAGCCCGGCCCGGGCGAGGATGCGGCGGGTGTGGCGCTTGTCGTCGCAGCGGCTCATGGCCACGGCCGTGGTGAGCTCGGACAGCGACTCGCGGGTCACGATGCTGCGCCCGCCGTGGGACAGCCGCATCTCGCCCGACCGCGCGTCGAGCACCTCGACCGTCACGCCCCGGCGCAGCGCCTCGTCGGCGATGATGCGAGCGTAGGGGTTGAGGTCGTCGAGCCCCTCGTGCTCGCCGACGAAGAGCGGCTCGTTGATGGCGTTCTTGCGCTTGACGGCGAACACGGGCACCCGCTCGAAGCCCAGCTTCTCGTAGAGGGCGATGGCCGGCCGGTTGTCGTGCATGACCGACAGGTCGAGGTAGGCGCGCCCCCGGGTGTGGAAGCGCTCGACCAGGGCGCGCACCAGCACCTCGCCCACGCCCGGCAGTGGCGAGGCGGGGTCGACCGCCAGGGTCCACAGCGAGCTGCCGCCCTCGGGGTCGCCGAAGGCCCGGGCGTGGTCGATGCCCGCGACCGTGCCCACCAGCTCGCCCGTCCGGCGGTCCTCGGCCACGAGGTAGACGATGTGCCGCTCCTGCTGGTTGGCCCACAGCACCTCGGCCGGCGCGGGCACCATGCCGCAGCGCACGTACACCCTGTTCACGGCCTCGGCGTCGTCGCGGGTGGCGAGCGCCCGCACCACCAGGCCCCGCACCGGGTCGCGCCGGGGCAGGGCGTGGTGCAGCCACGACCGGTAGGTGTACGAGGGGTCGACGAACAGCTCCTGGGGTGCCCGGGCCACCAGCACGTGGGGGTCGCGGGCGTACAGGCAGATGTCGCGGCGGCCCTCGGCCTCGTCGCGCAGGTGCGCCACGATGGCAGCCGGCGAGCGGAAGGTCTGGCCGAACAGCACCCGCCCCCAGCCCATGTCGACCACGACGTCGCGGGCCATCGAGGCCACCAGGTGCTCGGGCGGCTCCTGCCAGCTCGTGGTCGAGATGGCGTCGTGCCGGTCCCACCCGCCGACCTGGCGGTGGGGCATGGCCTCGCCGGCCGGGCCCTGCCGCCGGCCGCGCTCGTACGCGCTCGAGGGGTCGCTGCCGTTGCTGCCGCCGGCGCCCGCGGGGTCGGTCACGGCGCGACCCCGTGGGCCTGGAGCCACAGCTCGAGCAGCCCGAGCTGCCACAGCTTGTTGCCCCCCAGGGGCGTGAGCTCGCCGTTGGGGTGAGCCAGCAGGTGGTCGACGTAGCCGGGCTCGAAGAGGCCGCGCTGCTTGGCGGCCGGGCCCGTGAGGGCGTCGCGCACCATGTCGAGCAGGGGGCCCTCGAGGTGGGTGAGGGCGGGGACGGGGAAGTAGCCCTTGGGCCGGTCGATGACCTCGGCGGGGATCACCGTCCGGGCCGCCTCCTTGAGCACGCCCTTGCCGCCCTGGGCCACCTTGAGCTCGGGCGGGCAGGCGGCCGCCAGCTCGACCAGGTCGTGGTCGAGGAACGGCACCCGGGCCTCGAGCCCCCACGCCATCGTCATGTTGTCGACGCGCTTGACCGGGTCGTCGACCAGCATGACCTCCGAGTCGATGCGCAGCGCGCGGTCGATCGGCGTCGCGGCCCCCGGCCGGGCGAAGTGGGCCGATACGAAGGCACCCGAGGCGTCGTCCGCGCAGCGGTGCGGCGCGGCCACCACCTCGGCCATCGACTCGTCGGGGCGGTCGAAGAAGGCGTGCGAGTAGGCGAGCACTCCCCCGTCGGCACGTGCTCCGGGCTCGAGCATGGGCGGGTACCAGTGATAGCCGGCGAACACCTCGTCGGCGCCCTGCCCCGACTGCACGACCTTGACGTGGCGCGCCACCTCCTGCGACAGCAGGTAGAACGCGACCACGTCGTGGCTGACCATCGGCTCGCTCATGGCGGCGATGGCCCCGTCGAGCGCGGGCAGCAGCCGGTCGCCGGCGATGTGGATGCGGTGATGGTGGGTGGCGAAGCGCCGGGCGATCACGTCGGAGTAGCGGAACTCGTCGCCCTCGATGCCGCCGTGGGACTCGAAGCCGATGCTGAAGGTCAGCAGGTCGCCCACCCCGGCCTCGGCCAGCAGGCCCACCACCAGGCTCGAGTCGAGCCCGCCCGACAGCAGGCACCCCACCGCCACGTCCGCCACCATGCGCCGGTCGACCGCGGTGCGCAGCGCGCCGAGCACGGCGTCCTGCCAGTCGCGGGGCGACCAGCCGGCGTGCTCCGGCCGGCGGCCGAACTCGGTGCGCCAGTAGGTGGTCTCGGTGCGGCGGCCGTCGGGCTCGACGGCCAGCAGCGTGGCGGGGGGCAGCTTGCGGACGCCCTGCAGGATGGTGCGGGGCGCCGGCACGACCGAGTGGAACGTCAGGTACTGGTGCAGGGCCACTGGATCGATCGACGTGTCCACGCCCCCGCCGGCCAGCAGCGCGGGCAGCGTCGAGGCGAAGCGCAGCGAGCGCCCCACCTCGGCCAGGTACAGCGGCTTGACGCCCAGGCGGTCGCGCCCGAGCAGCACGCGGCCCGAGTCGCGCTCGACCAGGCAGAACGCGAACATGCCCTTCAGCCGGTCGACGAAGGGGTCGCCCCAGTGGTGGTAGGCCTTGGCCAGCACCTCGGTGTCGCCGGTCGAGAAGAACCGGTAGCCGGCGCCCTCGAGCTCTCGCCGCAGCTCGCGGTGGTTGTAGATGCAGCCGTTGAAGACCAGCGCGAGGCCCAGCTCGCTGTCGACGAGCGGCTGGGCCGCCCGCTCGGACAGGTCGATGACCTTGAGGCGACGGTGCCCGAGGGCGACCGGACCCTGCGCCCACAGCCCGGAGCCGTCGGGGCCCCGGTCGGACATGGTCGCCGTCATGCACGCGACCGCGGCCGCATCGGCCCCTGTCCGGGTGAGGTCGATCTCGCCGCTGAAGCCACACACGCGCTCCGACCGTACCCATCCCGGGCGCGAGGCCGACAGCGCCGACGGTAAAGGGTGTGTGACGTCCGCTCCGTGCGCCGGGCCGCACCGGGCCGGCCGGGACGCCCGGCGTCCTCAGGCGGCGGGGGCGAGGAAGGCGCTCAGCGCGTCGTTGAAGGCCAGCGGGTCCTCGAGGTTCGGCAGGTGGCCCACGTCGGGCACGATCACCAGCTCGCCCTTCAGCAGCGAGCGCAGGCTCATGGCCTCGGCGATGGGCGTGACCCGGTCGAGCTCGCCCACGATCACCAGCGCCCGCACGTCGGACTGGCGGGCGAGGAGCATCGAGTCGGGCCGGTCCTTCATGGCCTCCAGGGCGTCCACCCACCCCCACGCGTCGGCGTCGCCGGCCAGCGCGTGCACGTACTCGACCAGCTCGGGGCGGGCCATCGAGCCCGACGACAGCAGACCCTCGACGGTCTCCTTGGCGAGCGACGAGACCTCGGTGCCGTCGCGCAGCTGGTCCTGCTGGGCGGTGCGCCGCTGGGCGACGGCCGGGTCGTCGGACCGGGCCCGGCTGTCGGCCAGCACCAGCTGGCGCACCCGGTCGCGGTGGTGGCGCAGCAGCGCCAGGGCGAGGTAGCCACCCATCGACGCGCCCACCACCGTGGCCTGCGCGACGCCGAGCTGGTCGAGCACGCCGACCACCAGGTCGGCCCATGACCGCATCGACGCCTGCCCCGGGGCCTCGGGCGGCGGCGACTGGCCGAACCCCGGCATGTCGATCGCGATGCAGCGGTGGGACGCCTCGAGCGCCTCGACCTGGTAGTCCCACATGGCAGCCTGCAGGGGGAAGGCGTGGAGGAAGAGCACCGCGTCGCCCTCCCCCCGGTCGACGACGTTGACAGGCTGACCGTTCACATCCAGCAGCGGCACTGACGACTCCTCGGGGCGGACCAAGCGCGAGTACCCCACACCAGTACCCCATCGCGGCCCTGTCTGGCGAACTGAGCGGACCGCCGCCCGAGCCGCCGCCACCCACCGTGACCAGGGCGGATGTATGAGCGCTCACCGCGGCGATCCCGCCGGGCGTGGGGCCGGCGCGGCACCCCGCCGCTCGCACCCGCATGCCGCCCACAGTACGGTTTCGACCATTCGGTGACCTACCCCTCGCTCGTGCCCTACGGCTGGAACGACCGCTGGTCCGCCCTGCTCGCCGACGTGGTCAACGCCGCCGGGCCCCGCAGCGTCGCCGGCTCGGACGCTCCCGCGCTGGTGCCGGGACGGGTGGTGCGCCACGACGGCATGGCGGTCACGCTCGCGCTGCCCGCCGGCGTCAGTTCGGTCACGCTGTCGCGGCGCCTCGAGCCGGCCCCCACCGTCGGCGACTGGGTCGCCGTCGAGGGCGAGGTCCCCGTGGCCGTGCTGGCCCGCACCTCGCTGCTCACCCGGCGCTCGGCCCACACCGACACGCCCCAGCACCTGGCGGCCAACGTCGACGCGGTGCTAGTGGTGTGCGGCCTCGACCGCCCCGTCAGGCCCGGGCGGCTCGACCGGGTGATCACGCTCGCCTGGGACGCCGGCGCCACGCCGGTGATCGTGCTCGCCAAGGCAGACCTGGCGACCGACGCCGACGCGGTCGCCCGCACCGTGGCCGACGACCACCCGGGAGTCGAGGTGGTCGCCACCTCGGTGGTCGCCGGCACCGGCATCGACGACCTACGCGCGCTCGTGCGCGATCGGACGGTCGTGCTGGTCGGCGAGTCGGGCGCGGGCAAGTCGTCGCTCACCAACACGCTCGTGGGCGACCGGGTCATGGCCACGGGTCAGGTGCGGGCGGGCGACGCCAAGGGTCGCCACACCACCTCCACGCGCGAGGCGCACCTGGTGCCCGGTGGCGGCGTGCTCATCGACTCGCCGGGGCTGCGGGCGGTGGGACTGTGGGCCGATCGCGACGCCGTGGCTGCGACCTTCGCCGACGTCGACGACCTCGCGGCCGGTTGTCGGTTCAGCGACTGCCGCCACGACAGCGAGCCGGGCTGCGCGGTGCGCGCCGCGCTGGCCGATGGCAGCCTCACGCCCGAGCGGTTCGCAAAGTGGCAGGAGCTCGAGCGCGAGGTCGCCTCCGCCGAGTTGCGGGCCGCGCCGCACCTGTTGCGCGCCCGCGACCGCCGGTTCTCCCGGGCCGTCAAGGACGCGCTGCGGCGCAAGGGACGCGACGACGGGGACGACGGCTGAGCCTGCCGTCAGGCCGGCTCGAGGCGCCGGAACGACTCGAGCTCGAGGCCGAGGTCGGCCACCTCGACCAGGGCGGCGTGCACCTCGGCGGTGGTCGCACCGGCGCGCCGCAGCACCGTCATGACCCCCCGCGGCTCGACGTCCCAGCCGTCGAACCCGGCTGTCAGGCGACGGGCCCCGCGGCAACGGAGGGTGATCTCGGCGACATCGGGCACCCGGCCATCGTCAGACCCGCACGGGTGAAGGTTGCACACCCGGCCGGGGTGAAACGAGCGTCATGTTCGGGGGTGCATGGCCGCGGGCCCGGAGGATCAGATGATCCCGAGCTGGCGGCCGCGCCGCACCGCGTCATCGCGACAATCGACGTCGAGCTTGCGGTAGATCGCCTTGACGTGCGACTTGACGGTGTTCAGCGAGACGTACAGCTCGGCGCCGATCTCGCGGTTCGACAGGCGGCTCGGCAGGTAGCGCAGCACCGACAGCTCGCGCTCGCTCAGCGGCTCGACCAGCCCGGGCACCGTCGCCGCGGCAGCCGTCCCGCCGGGCGACGCACCCGCCGGCGCGCCGGGATCGACCAGCTCACGGATGTCGAACCCCTCGTCGAGGAACGTGCGTAGGGCGCCCTCACGCCTGGCGAACCCGGCGACCTCGGCCAGCATCCGCCGGGCGGCGGGCAGGTCGGCCCCCTCGGCAGCCGCACGCGCCGCGAGGGCCACCGACTCGAGATGCCGGCGCGGATCGTCGTCGGCGCCCCCTGGCAGGAGAGCCGCCAGCAGCGGCCGGACTGCGTCGGGACGGCCCAGCGCCAGCGCGACCCGCGCGTCGAGCAGCGTGCGCTCGGGCCCCGGCTCGATCTCCTCCAGCAGGTCCCGCGCCCGGTCGACGTCGCCGATGTGCAGCCGAACCCGGCACTCCGCCCGGTCGAGGACCCCCGCGAGGAACACCGGCGTGCCCTGCGCCGCCCGGTCCCGCCGCACCCGCAGCAGGCGGGCGACGGCGTCGTCGCCCCTGCCCTGGGCGCACTCGATCCTGGCCAGCTCGACCTCGCCCAGGGTGGTGATGGCCACATGGCCCTCGCGTCGCGCCGGCTCGACGTGGGGCGCCAGCACGTCGAGCGCCTGGTCCAGCTCGTCGCGCTCGCGGTGGACCAGCGCCATCGTGACCCGGGCGCCGATCATGGCCCGCCGGGAGCCGCGGCCGAACTCGGTGCCGAGCGCCAGCGCCTCGGCGGCCAGCTCGGCGGCGGACCGCAGGCGCCCGCAGCGGGCCTCGGCCCACGCCTCGGCACCCAGGATGCTGACCAGGTCGCTCGGCAGTCGGGGCCCGTGGCGGCGCACGACGGTGGCCCAACGGCGGACGCCCGACCGGTCGTCCAACAGGGCGTACGCACGGGCGAGGCCGACCGGCAGGTAGCCCCACAGCTCCAGTGCCGGTGCCGCCAGGTCGGCGGGCAGCGCGGTCAGGTCGACCGAGCCACGGTGGTCCCACGACTTGAGTCCCAGGGCGATGGCGGTCTCGGGATCGCCCAGGATGGCGGCCAGGGCCGACTCGGCGACGTCGTAGTGCACGCCCACGTCGCCCAGGCCGTCGGCCCCGTGCCGGGCCCGGGCCCGGTCCATGACCAGCTTGCCGAGCTTCACCTGACCCGAGCGGGCGTACGCCAGGGCCATCATCAGCTGGTGGGCCGGGGTGGCGTCGACGAACTCGGTCGGGAAGCGGCCGAGCCACCCCCGCACGGTCTCGTGGCGACCGGCGCTCAGGTAGCCGTTGAGGTGGCGTCCGAGCAGGACCAGAGCGCCGTCCGGATCGCCGGCGTCGAGCAGGTGGTCGATGGCGAGGTCGGGCTGGTCGTGCGCCGCATACCAGACCGCGGCTCGCTCGTGGCCCTGGTGCTCGAGCTCGGGCCGGGTCATGCGCAGCTCGCGCCGGAGCAGCTGCCCGAACAGGTGGTGGTAGCGGAACCATTCGCGATCGTCGTCGAGGGGCACGAGGAACAGGTGCTCGGCCTCGATGCGGCGCAGCAGGGAGCCGGCGTCGGGCCGGCCCGTGACCTGCTCGCACAGGTCGGCCCGCATGCGGTCGAGCAGCGAGGTCGACAGCAGGAAGTCGCGGATGTCGTCGGGCTGGCGGTCGAGCACCTCGTCCAGCAGGAAGTCCGCCACGTGGCGGTCGCTGCCGGCGAAGCGCTCGACGAACGCGTCCGTGTCGGCGCGGCCGGCCAACGAAAGCGCCGCGAACTGCAGGCCGGCCGCCCACCCCTCGGTGCGCTCGGCCAGGCGCTCGACATGCGTTCGGTCGAGCTCGACCTGGGGGAAGCGCGCGAAGAACTGCGCCGCCTCGGCCGGATCGAAGCGCAGGTCCGACTCGCGCAGCTCGACCAGCTTGCCCGCCAGGCGGAACTTGTGCAGGTGGAACGGCGGGTCCGAGCGGCTGCAGACGACGAGGGTCAGGTTGGTCGACGGGATCACGTCGACCAGGCTGGACAGCAGGTCGGCGGTGGGGCTGCGGTCGACGACGTGCAGGTCGTCGAGCACGAGGACAGCCGCGGGGCTGGCGGCCAGGTGCTCGACGGCCCGGTCGACGGCCCGGTCGGCCGCCCGGTCGATGGGGTCGCCGCGCCAGGTGGCCTCCTGCACACCCGGGGACACCCCCTCGAGAACCGCCAGCAGGTCCTCGAGGAAGTGCTCGGGATCGGCGTGTCGTGCGTCGAGCGACAGCCAGGCGGTGGTTGCGCCGAGCGTGGTCGACCAGTCGCGCACCACCACCGACTTGCCCGATCCGGCGGGGCCCGTGACCACGATGAGGCGCACGTCGGGCCGGTTCAGCATCGCGAGCAGGCGCGTGCGCCGGACGACGTGCGTGGGCAGGTGCGCTGACCCCAACTCTGGCCGCGAGGAGGTCATGCGCGACCCCAGGCGTCTGACATCTCATCTCCCGCTACCTCGCCCCCCGTGGGCGAGGATCGCCCGGAGCTTACGTCGTTATCACGTTGCGTGACGGCCCGACCGCCGCTCCAGCGACAACAGCTCCAACCCGAGTCGGAAGATGCGCTCGATCGCGCCGTTGAGCGCGGCCCGGTCGACCAGCTCGCCCTGGAGGCGCCAGCCCCGCTCGGCCGGGGTGCAGCGCAACCCCGTCTCGGACTCGACCGCCCGGGCATCGATGTCGGGGTGGGTGCTGACGATGAGGTCGTAGTAAGGCACCGGGGGTCACGCACCTCGCTTGCTGAGCGCCCGGCGGAGGGGGACGCCGGCGCGCCGGAAACGGCATGCTCGCATGCTCTTGGCAGGATGGACGACCGCAGGGTGAGATGTCCTCGCTCGGCCCGGGTGACAGGCGGGTCCCCTGGGGGTCGTGACCTGATTCACCCGGAAGGTATGACGTTGCGTCACCCGGCGAACGCTTACCGTCAGCCGCGTGACCACCTGTTCAACGCGCTCGGAGACCCGGCCGGCACCGCCTGCTGCGGACGAGCCGCGCCTCGCGGGTGTCCCCAGCCGCCCGCGGGGTGGTCACACTGCTCGCGTACCCCAGCCGCGAGCGAGCGAAGGCATGGCCGACCTCGCCTCCCCCTTGGCCGGCCACGCCTTCGCTCACCCTCCGGGCCGGTAGGAGGCGGCTCAGGCCCGCAGCCGGGCGATGACCGGCGCCAGCGCCTCTGCGTCGTGGGCGAAGACTGTCACGCCGGCCACGCCGTGCTCACCGTGCAGCCGTTCGAGCCGGGCGACGACCTCGTCCTCGTCGCCCACCAGCAGGAAGGGGCTGTCGAACATGTCCGCGCGCAGGCCTGCGTCCACGAAGTCGGCCAGGGCCGCCGCCGGGTCGTCGGTGACGCGCGCCCGCTGGACGAGGACGTCGACGGCCACCGACCGCCCAGCGGCCTCGGCCGCCCGCCGCGCCCGCCCGAGGCGGTCGGCCAGCCCCTCCCAGCCCCAATGGGACAGGTTGGTGTGCGTCCTGCCGGTGCCCGAGGTGACGCCGACGAGCCCCACGATGTCGGCCTCGCGGCCCGCAAGGTCCAGGACCCGGTCGCCGTTGCCGCCCACCAGCAGCGGGGTGTCGACCGGGGCGAGGCCGGTCGCCGCCTGCGCCAGGCCCAGCCGCTCGTCGTCCACCGTCTCGCCCGCGAGCAGGCGCCGCAGCGCAGGCACCGTGGCCTCTAGCCTGCCCACGCGCTCGCCCGCGCTCGGGTAGCGCAGGCCGGCCTGGGCGAACTCGTCCGCCGCGTGACCGGCGCCCAGGCCGACGACCAGCCGCCCGTCGGTGACCAGGTGGGTCGTGGCAACGACGCGGGCCAGCAGGAGCGGGTTCCAGAGCTCGACGTTGAGCACGTAGGTCCCGACGGTCAGCGCGGGCGCGGCCGCGGCGGCTGCCGTGATGGCAGGGAAGGGGTCGAACAGGCCCACGTGATCGGGCACCCAGAGCGTGTCGAACCCCGCCGCCGCGAACCGCCGGGCGTCGGCCCGCCACGCCTCCCCGTCTGGCGCCGACAGCGCGCTCACCCCGAACGTCAACATGGAAACACGCTACCAAACGGTTGCACATTGCCGTGCCCGGGCGGTTTCCCGCCGCGGGATCGGGGGCCAGGGCACCAGATCGCGCGGCAGGAAACGCGACTGAACTACTTCTTCCGAGCCGCGGCGTTCGCTGCCACCGCGGAACGGATCAGTCGTTTGAAGGCCGCCTCGTCGAGCGTGTCGCCTTCGCGCATGTCGATGGCTCGGCGCGTGCGTCCCTCGAGACTGGAGTTGAACAGCTTCTGGGGGTCCTCGAGGGAGGCGCCCCGGAAGAAGGTGAGCTTGACGACCTGCTTGTACGACTCCCCCGTACAGACGTCGCCATCATGGGACCAGACCGGAGTCCCGGGGGACGAGGGCTTCTCCCACTTCCAGTCCTCCTGGATCTCGGGGTGCGCGTCGTGGTGAGCTGGCGAACCCAGGCGAGCGTCTCGCCCCGCCAGTCTCCAAGCTCCTCGATCCTCTGCGTGATCTTCATCGCTGCAGCCCCGCTGTCCGGGGCACGTTTCGCCGTCATGATCGCTCCGACCCGAGACTAACCATGACACCGACGACGGCCACCTCGGCTGGCATGAGGACCGCGGTCTCAGCTGCACCCGCTGGTGCTGCCACAGGACGGGCAGGCGTGGCACGAGCCGGCCCGCTGCATCTGCACCCCGCACTGCATGCAGTAGGGGGCGTCGCTGCTGGCCACCACCGGCGGCCGGATCGCCGGCGACTGACGATCGGCCCGCGGCTTCTCGGCGTCGGTCACCCCGGCCCGCTCCAGCAGCGACGGCTCCCTGGGTGCCGACGACGTGTCGAACAGGGTGGGCGACGACGAGTCGATCGAGGGCGGGTCGGCCGGCACGTCCTGGCCCTGCCGGGTCTGCACCACGGTCTCCTCGACCCCGGGCAACGTCGGCTGGGTGCGCTCGCCGGTGGTGAGGATGCCGAGCTCGGCCCGCTCCTCGTAGCTGAGATAGTTCACCGCCAGCCGCCGGAAGATGTAGTCGAGCAGCGAGGTGGCGATGCGCAGGTCGGCGTCGTCGGTGATGCCGGCTGGCTCGAACCGGGTGTTGGTGAAGGCCTCGACGTAGTTGCGCAACGGCACGCCGTACTGCAGGCCGTAGCTGACCGAGACCGAGAAGGCGTCCATGATGCCGGCCAGGGTCGAGCCCTGCTTCGACACCTTGAGGAACACTTCGCCGGGCCGACCGTTGTCGTACTCGCCCACGGTCACGAAGCCCTTGCAGTCGGCCACCCGGAACTCGAACGTGTGCGACGTGCGGTTGCGGGGCAGCTTCTCGCGCACCGGCACCTTGATGATCTTCTCGACCACCTGGGTGGCGGCCTGCTCGGCGGTGGCGGCCGCACTGCCGGCCCCGGGCGTCGCCGCGCCCTCCTTCTTGGCCGTCGACAGCGGCTGGCCGACCTTGCAGTTGTCGCGGTAGATGGCGATGGCCTTGACGCCCATCCTCCAGGCGTCGATGTGGAGCTGCTCGACCTCCTCGACCGTCGCCTCCTCGGGCATGTTGACGGTCTTGGAGATGGCCCCGCTGATGAACGGCTGGACCGCCGCCATCATCTTCACGTGGCCCGAGTAGTGGATGGTGTTGTGGCCCATCGAGCAGGCGAACACCGGTAGGTGCTCCTCGAGCAGGTGCGGGGCGCCGAGGATCGACTTGTGCTCGTCGATGTAGGCGACGATGTCGTCGATCTCGCCGGGCCCGTAGCCGAGCTGCTCGAGGGCGCGGGGCACCGTCTGGTTGACGATCGACATGGTGCCGCCGCCCACCAGCTTCTTCATCTTCACCAGCCCGAGGTCGGGCTCGATGCCGGTGGTGTCGCAGTCCATCATGAGCCCGATCGTGCCCGTGGGAGCGAGCACGCTGGCCTGGCTGTTGCGCACGCCGTAGCGCTCGCCCAGCTCGCATGCCATGTCCCAGCTCTCCTGGGCGGCCGACAGCAGCTCGGGCGGCACCAGCTCCTCGTCGATGCGGGCCGCCGCCTCCTGGTGCTGGCCGAGCACCCGCAGCATGTGCTCGCGGTTGTCGGCGAAACCGGCGAACGGGCCCATGCGCGAGGCGGTGCGCGCCGACACCTCGTACGCGTGGCCGGTCATGAGCGACGTGATGGCGGCCGCGTAGGCCCGGCCGGCATCGCTGTCGTACGGCAGCCCCAGCGCCATGAGCAGGGCGCCGATGTTGGCGTAGCCCAGCCCCAGCTGGCGGAACCGGCGTGACGTGTCGGCGATGCCCTCGGTCGGGTAGTCGGCCCGGCCGACCAGGATCTCCTGGCCCGTGAACATGACCTCGACCGCGTGGCGGAACCCGTCGATGTCGAACGACTCGTCGTCGTTGAGGAACTTCAGCAGGTTGAGGCTGGCCAGGTTGCACGCCGAGTCGTCGAGGTGCATGTACTCGGAGCACGGGTTGCTGGCGTTGATGCGGCCGGTGTCGGCGGCCGTGTGCCAGTGGTTGATGGTGGTGTCGAACTGCATGCCGGGGTCGGCGCACTCCCACGCCGCCTGCGCCAGCTGGCGGAACAGCTCACGCGCCTTGACGGTGCGCACCACGTTGCCGGTCGTCACCTCGCGCAGGCTCCAGTCGCCGCCGTCGACCACGGCCTGCATGAACTCGTCGGTCACCCGCACCGAGTTGTTGGCGTTCTGGTACTGGATCGAGTGGCTGTCGCGGCCGTCGAGGTCCATGTCGAAGCCGGCCTGCTCGAGCACCCGGGCCTTGCGCTCCTCGAGCGCCTTGCACCAGATGAACTCCTCGATGTCGGGATGGGAGGCGTCGAGGATCACCATCTTCGCGGCCCGGCGGGTCTTGCCGCCTGACTTGATGGTGCCGGCCGAGGCGTCGGCGCCCCGCATGAAGCTGACCGGGCCCGACGCGGTGCCGCCGCCCTTGAGCAGCTCGACGGACGAGCGGATGCGCGACAGGTTGACGCCGGCGCCCGACCCTCCCTTGAAGATGACGCCCTCCTCCCGGTACCAGTTCAGGATCGAGTCCATCGCGTCGTCGACCGACAGGATGAAGCACGCCGAGGCCTGCTGCGGCACGCCCTTGACGCCGATGTTGAACCACACCGGGCTGTTGAACGCCGCCTTCTGGGTGACGAGCAGGTGCTTGAGCTCGTCGTTGAACGCCGCCGACTCGGACTCGTCGACGAAGTAGCCGCCCTCGACCCCCCACCGGGTGATGGTGTCGGCCACCCGGTCGATCACCTGGCGCAGCGACCACTCGCGCTCGGGCGTGCCGAGCGAGCCGCGGAAGTACTTCTGGGCGACGATGTTGGTGGCGTTGACCGACCACGTGACGGGGAACTCGACCCCGAGCTGCTCGAAGGCCACCGAGCCGTCGCGGTAGTTGGTGATGCGTGCGTCGCGGCGCTCCCAGTCGACCTGGTCGTAGGGGTGGGTGCCGTCGATCGTGAAGTGACGACGGATGCCGATGCCCGCCTGCTCGGGAGCGAGAGCCATGGGTTCCTCCAGGTCGGGGGACTAGCCGTGGGGAGATTGCGACCTGACCCAGCCACCATGGCTTGTGGTGGAGAGGCCGTCGAGCCACAACATGTGGGAAACTACAGCCGTGTAACTACAGCGGTCAAGACCTTCCCGATGGTGCCCGGACACCCGGGCTGACCATCAATGGTTCAACACCGCAGGGCCCCCGATGCTTCCTGCCGGCGCAGCGCGCTGTCCCCGACGCGGACGGCGTGGTCGCACGGGACGCGGCGGTCGCAGCATCGGTGCGGACGCTGCAGACATGAGCACCCCCCGATGACCGAACCCAGCTCCCGTGCGACCGGCCCGGCGCGGACTCACAGGTTGAGGACAGCACCGCCGCCGGCCGAAGCCGGCGGAGGTGCGTCCTCAGGAGCCGCTCAGCCCACCACAGACACGGAAGCGACAACCACCGTTCCGCTCGTCCGCGCCGGGGCACAGTGCACGATGGGCAACCTACGGGCCAAGGGCTGTGGACCGCTAGAGGATGAACCTGTGAATTGCGGGTGGATTACTGCCGCGTCCGTCCACAGGCCGCAGCACCGTCCCGCAGGCCGGCGGACCTCGCTACGGTGCGCCCACGATGCGGATGCTCTGGCCCCCGCCCGCCGGCGACACGACCACGGTGACCACCGGACCGGCGTCGCCGACGTCGGCCGACCCGCCGATCCCCCCGGCCTCCTCGACCGCAGCCGCCGCCGGCCGGGCCGGCGCGCCCGACGCCGTCGACCCCCTCGCCAGCTACGCCGCCGACCCCCGGCCGACGCCTGCGGACCGACCGTGGGTGATGGTCAACATGGTCGCCAGCGCCGACGGCAGCGCCACGGGAGCCGAGGGCGTGTCGGGGGACCTGGGCAGCCCGGGCGACAAGGCCGTCTTCACCGCCGTCCGGAGCGTCGCCGACGTGATCGTCGCGGGCGCCGCCACCGTGATCGCCGAGGACTACGGTCCCAGCCACCCCTCCCCCGCGGTCACCCGTCGGCGCCTCGCCCGCGGCCAGGCCGCCCGGCCCCGCATTGCCGTCGTGAGCGCGTCGCTGCGCCTCGACCCCGACCGGCGACTGTTCACCGAGCCGTCTCCGGACGCCCGGCCCATCGTGCTCACCACCGCGAACGCCGATCCGGACCGCCGGCGCGCCCTCGACGCCGTGGCCGACGTGCACACCGCCGGGGACGACGCCGTCGACTGGCGCCGCGCCCTCGACGTGCTGGCGGCGGCCGGCGCCCGCGTCGTGCTGTGCGAGGGCGGGCCCCGCGTCGTCGCCCAGCTGGTCGCCCTCGACCTCGTCGACGAGCTCTGCCTGACCGTGGCGCCCGTGCTGGTGGCGGGGCCCGGGCCGCGGATCGCCCATGCGCCGGAGCCCTCGCCCGCCCGCCCGCTCATGCTCGACCGGGTGCTCACCGAGGACGGGTACCTGTTCCTCCGCTACGTGCGGCCGCAGCCCGCGGTCTGAGCGCGGGCGCTCACGGGGCCTTGGGCGCCGTGCGCTTGGCGAGCAGGGTGACCTCGCGCTCGAAGTCGGACAGGTCGTCGAAGCCCTTGTAGACCGAGGCGAACCGCACCGCAGCGATGGGGTCGAGCTCGCGCAGCCCCTCGAGCACCGCCCGGCCGACCCGCTCGCTCGTGACCTCGCCGCTCGGAAGCCCGCGCATCTCGTCCTCGACCGCGGCGGCCAGCGCCTCGGCCTCGCCCGCCCCGACCGGCCGGGCCTTGAGCGCCGCCTGCACGCCGGCGACGACCTTGGCGCGGTCGAACGGCTCGCGGGCCCCCGAGCGCTTGAGCACCGTGAGGCCCGGCCACTCGGGCCGCTCGAAGGTGGTGAAGCGGTGACCGCACGCCAGGCACTCGCGGCGGCGTCGGATGGCCCCGCCGTCGTCGGACTGGCGCGAGTCGACGACCTTCGAGTCGAGCTGTCCACACATCGCGCAGCGCACCTCGGCAACCTACCGGGCGCGGACCGACCGCTTGCCGTGCCCGCGTGCCGTCCGCGCGCCACCGTCGCGTCATGCCTGCTCGCGCGGGCGACGCCGAGCGCGCGGATGAAGCCACCCCCAGTACTGGAACAGGCACCCTCCCCGGCGCGGTAGCGTCAGGACGGGGCGTAGCCGAGCCGCTCCGCATCGATGCGACGACCGGTCGACACGACATGGAGGTTGGGGAACACATGGCTGGGGACAAGACCGACGGCGCCGCGGCGCCCGACAACCACTACGACAGGATCGGCGGCGGGGCGGCCGTCCGCGAGGCCGTCGACCGCTTCTACGCGCTGGTGCTGGCGGACGACGACTTGGCGCCCTACTTCACCGACGTCGACATCACCCGCCTCAAGCGCCATCAGGTGCTGCTGCTCAGCCAGGTGCTCGGGGGCCCCACGGCGTACGACGGGCGCGAGCTCGGCGACGCGCACCGCGGCCTCGGCGTCACCGACGCGCACTACGACAGGGTGGTCGCGCACCTGGTCAGCGTCCTCACCGAGCTGGGCCCCGACGACGAGGCCATCGCGGCGGCCGGCTCGGTGGTGGCCGCGGTCAGGCCGGACATCGTCGAGAGCATGGCCGACGGCGGCTTCTGACCAGGTGATCGACGCCGCCGGGCTCAAGGCGAACTGGCGCGCCGTCGCCGGCCACGGCGACCAGGTCCCGCTCTTCTTCTACTCGTCGCTGTTCCTGCGCCACCCCAACACCCGCGAGATGTTCCCGGTCAGCATGGCCGCGCAGCGCGACAAGCTGGTGCACGCCCTCGGCCAGGTCATCAGCCGGGTCGACGACCTGGACTCGGTGGTCCCGGCCCTACAGCAGCTGGGTTGCGACCACCGCAGGTTCGGGGTCGTGCCGGAGCACTACCCGGCCGTCGGCGCCGCGCTGCTCGCCACGCTCGAGCACTTCAGCGGGACCGAGTGGACCGACCAGCTGGCCCGCGACTGGTCGAACGCGTTCGGCATCGTCGCCGACGTGATGATCGCCGCCGCCGAGGCCGCCGCAGCCGAGACGCCGCCGTGGTGGGAGCTCACGGTCATCGAGGTCGAGCGGCGCACGGTCGACGTCGCCGTCCTCACCGTCAAGCCCCACGCCCGCCTGCCGTACCGGGCCGGCCAGTCGGTCGCCATCGAGACCCCGATGCGCCCCCGCCTGTGGCGCTACTACACGCCCGCCACCCTGCCGGCGACCGACGGCACGTTCGAGCTGCACGTCCGGCTCGTGCCCGGCGGGCCGGTCAGCACGGCGATCGTCCACAGCGCCCAGGTGGGCGACGTGCTGCGGGTGGGGCCGCCCGTCGGCCGCGACCTGACGCTCGACCCGGCGTCCCAGCGTGACCTGCTGCTGCTCGCCGGGGGCACCGGCGTCGCACCGATGAAGGCGCTGGTGCAGCAGCTCGAGGCCGAGAGCTCGCGCCGGCGGGTGCACCTGTACTGGGGGGCGCGCTACCACCGCGAGCTCTACGACCTGCCCGCCCTCCGCACCCTCGCCGAACGGGCGGGCGTGCGCCTGGTGCCCTGCCTGTCGCTCGAGCGGCCGGCTACGTCGTCGTTCCCGCAGGGCTCCGCGGTCGAGGTGGCGCTGCGAGAGGGCGACTGGGCCGACCACGAGGTCTACATCTGCGGCTCGCCGGGGATGGTGCGCGGCACCGTCGCCGCCGTACGCCAGGCGGGACTGCCGCCGCTGCTTGTCCACGTCGAGGAGTTCGGCAACGAGGAGACAGTGCTGTGACCGACGCTTCGGACCAACAGCCGGCCGCCCGGCCGACCCAGCACCTCACCCCCGAGCGGGTGCGATCGATGCACTTCAGCCGCACCCCGATGGGGCGCCGCGGGCTGAGCGAGGACGAGGTTGCGCTGTTCCTGCACCGGGTGGCCGACGACCTGGCGGCCCGCGACGCCGCGGAAGCGTCGCTGCGGGCCAAGGTCGCGCACTACAAGGACACGCTGATGCGCTGGCAGAGCGAGGCCCACACCGACCTGCCGGCCGGCGCCCGCGCGGCGTCGGCGGAGCCGCCGGTCGAGGCGGTCAACATCCTGTCACAGGCCCAGCAGGAGGCCGACGCCTACGTCGCCCAGGCCCAGGAGTACTGCCGGCGCCTGGCGGCCGACGCCCGGGACCACGCCCAGGAGATCGTGAGCGAGGCGCAGGCCGCGGCCGAGGCGGCGGCCCGGGAGCACCGACTGCTCTCGGGCGACGGCCAGCCGGCCGAGCTCGAGGAACTGGAGCACCGGCTCGTGTGGGCCCGCAGCTTCCTCGCCTCGCTGGAGACCGTCGAGGCCCAACTGCGGACGGCGCGCGAGGCCCTGGCCTATGAGCTGGGCCGCATGCGATCGCCCGCCCCCGTGCCCGGGCCCGGGTGAGGCCGGCCGGAGCGCCGCCGCGGGAATCAGTCGATGTCGAGCGTCAGTTCCTCGCCCACCTCGAGCGAGGCGTCGCCGTTGGCCGCGAGGAGGGCGTCGACGACCGGGCGCGGGTCGGACCCGGGCGCGATCTCCGCGGCGATCGACCACAGCGTGTCGCCCGGCTGGACGACGTACCGCTGACCCGCCACCGGCTCGTGGCCCACGCCCACCGGCTCGGGGCCGCTCGACGGCCCGGCCCGGGTGAGCGAGAGGAGGGCCTGTCCCGCGAGGATCAGCATGCCCACGAGCGCGATCGCCACCACGAGCACCGCCAGCCGGCGGCGGCGCACGCGGGTGGCCCGGTCGGGTAGCCGGTGGCGACGCTCGACCGGGACGGGGCGGGGGTGCGGGCGGCGAGCGGGAGCGGGCACCGGCGCGGGCGAGCCGGAGAGCCACTCGTGCTCGGCGGAGGGACTGTGGATCGCAACCATGGGCCCGATTCTCCTGAGGGGGTGTGACACTTTGCGGTCCTGGCCCGCACGTGCCGGCCAGGACGAAGGTTTTCGGGGCAGACGAACGCCCGTTCGCCGACCACACAACCACGAACCCGCGTTCGCCGTCAAGCCGTTCGACGAACGGGTGTTTGCCTCACCCGCGACGCGCTGGTACCGTCCCGCCAGAACGTGCGTTCGGTCCCGCCGGGAGGGCTGGCGCCGGCGCCCGTTCCGTGATCGCCCGGGCCAGACCGGGCCTCGACGACAACCGACAGGCCGGCCGCACAGGGCAGACCACACGTGAAGGAGCGCAGCATGCGCCAGAAGCAGCTCACCTCCCGCCAACGAGAGGTGCTGGTCATCATCGAGCAGTACGTCCGCGAGCGGGGGTACCCGCCGTCGGTGCGCGAGATCGGCGAGGCGGTCGGGCTGACCTCGCCGTCCACGGTGCACGCCCACCTCGCCGCGCTGCAGCGCCGGGGCTACCTGCGGCGTGACCCCACCAAGCCCCGGGCGCTCGAGGTGCGGTGGGACCCCACGTCAGACGCCGTCGCCGAGCGCCGGCCCGTGCGCCACGTCCCCCTCGTGGGCGACGTGGCCGCCGGCAGCGATGTGCTCGCCCAGGAGAACGTCGAGGAGGTGCTGCCGCTGCCCGCCGACTTCACGGGCGAGGGCGACCTGTTCATGCTGCGGGTCCGGGGCGACTCGATGATCGACGCCGGCATCCTCGACGGCGACTTCGTCGTGGCCAGGTCCCAGCCGACGGCCGAGGACGGCGAGATCGTCGTGGCGGGCATCCCCGGCGACGAGGCGACGGTCAAGACGTTCACCCGCACGAGCGACAAGGTCGTGCTGCTGCCCGCCAACGAGCGCCTCGGGCCGATGGAGTTCGACCCTGGCGAGGTGCACGTGTTCGGCCGGGTCGTCACCGTCCTCCGACGCCTCTGACGCCGGGCGGTCCACAGCGGTCGGTCGCCGTGTTCCCGTGACGGGTCGGCGCCGCTGGTCCACGGCGTCGGCCCATCACGCGACTGCTCGGGCCTCCTCCTCCCACCCCGGGGCGCAGGCTCAGCGCTCGATGCCGTTGCGCAGCAGGTCCGACAGCGCAGCGTGAACGGCGTCGAGCGACGCCCGGTCGACGCGCTCGTCCCTCGTGTGGGCCAGCGTTGCGTCGCCCGGCCCGAAGTTCGCTGCGGGGGTGCCGGCCGCGGCGAACCGGCTGACGTCGGTCCAGCCCAGCTTGGCGCGCACCTCCAATTGGCTGCGGTCGCGCAGCGCGGCCAGTAGCGGGTGTGTCAACCCGGGCGGTGCCGGGGCGGCCACGTCGAGCACGGTCACCGTGTCGCCGTCATCGAGATACGGCGCCAGCACCTCCTCGACGTGGGCGCGGGCCTGCTCGACCGCCCGGTCGGGGGCGAAGCGATGGTTCAGCGTGACGGTCGCCCGGTCGGGCACGACGTTGCCCGCCACGCCTCCCTCGACGAACACCGCCTGCAGCGCCTCGCGGTACTGGCAGCCGTCGATGACGGGGCGCCGCTCGTCGTACCTGTCGAGGGCGGCCAGCAGACGGCCCGCCCGGTGGAGCGCGTTGCGTCCCATCCAGGGGCGGGCGGTGTGGGCGCGGGCGCCGGTGACCGTGATCTCCAGCCGCATCGTGCCCTGGCACCCCACCTCGAGCGCGGCGTCGGTCGGCTCGCACAGCAGGGCGGCGTCGCCGGCGAGCAGGTCCGGGCGCTGCTCGAACAGGTGGCCCAACCCGTTGTGCACCGCGGCCACTTCCTCGCCGGCGTAGAAGACCCAGGTCAGGTCCACCGCGGGATCGGGCATGCGTGCCGCCAGGTCCAGCATGATCGCCAGACCGCCCTTCATGTCGGCCGAGCCGAGGCCCCACAGCACGTCACCATCGACCCGCGGCGTGGCGTTGTCGTTGGCCGGCACGGTGTCGAGGTGGCCCGCGATGACCAAGCGGTGCGCCCGCCCCAACCCGGTGCGCGCCACCACGTTGTCGCCGACGCGGTCGACCGACAGGTGGCCGTGGGCCCGCAGTTCCCGCTCGACGTGGTCGGCCAGCGCCGACTCGGCGTGGCTCTCCGACGGGATGGCCACCAGCCGCGCCGTGCGCTCGATCAGATCGGTCACGAGCGCCGAGGCTAACGGCCGGGCGCGGCCCTCGGGCCAGGCCCCTCGGGGTCTTCCGGTGCGGCCGCCCGCCACGGCCGACCCCATTAGGGTCTGGCACCGTGAACGACTCGACGGCACCTCCCCGCGCCGCCTGGGGCGACGGTCTCGCCACCTTCACCGCCGACGGCCGGGTGCTCGACACGTGGTACCACTCCCCCGCCCTCGTGGGCGCCGACGAGCTGGCCCGCCGCGGCGCCGAGCTCGGCGTCGACGTCCCGGGCACGGCCCGCATCAACCCCGGCGTCGCGTCCGAGCGGCTGGGTGTCGACGTGTCCGCGGCCTGCAGTGCCGACGCCGCCCGGCGCGTCGAGCGTGCGGCGGTGGTGACGGCCGTCGCGAACCTCGACGACCCGCCCGCCGACCCCCACGACGCCTACCTGCGGCTGCACCTGCTGTCGCACCGCCTGATCCCGCCCCGGGGGGCCAACGTCGACGGCATCTTCGCCGTGCTGAACAACGTCGTCTGGACGAGCGCCGGGCCCTGCCCGGTCGAGGACTTCGAGGCCGTGCGCCTGGCGCTGCTCGCGTCGGGCCGGCAGGTGCAGGTGTTCGGGCTCGACAAGTTCCCGCGCATGACCGACTACGTGGTCCCGAGCGGCGTGCGCATCGCCGACGCCGACCGCGTGCGCCTCGGCGCCCACCTCGGCGAGGGCACCACGGTGATGCACGAGGGCTACGTCAACTTCAACGCGGGCACGCTGGGCACGGCGATGGTCGAGGGCCGCATCAGCGCCGGTGTGGTGGTCGACGAGGGCTCCGACCTCGGCGGCGGCTCCTCGGTCATGGGCACCCTGTCGGGGGGCGGCACCGAGGTGATCAGCGTGGGCAAGCGCTGCCTGGTGGGGGCCAACGCCGGCATCGGCATCTCGCTCGGCGACGATTGTGTGGTCGAGGCCGGCCTGTACGTCACCGCCGGCACCCGCGTCACGCTGCCCGACGGGTCGGTGGTCAAGGCGCTCGAGCTGAGCGGGTCGGACGGCATCCTGTTCCGACGCAACAGCACCTCGGGCGCGGTCGAGGTGCTGCCCCGGGCCGGCCGCACGGTCGAGCTCAACGCCGCCCTGCACAGCAACGAATGACCGCCGCACCGGCTTGTGGCCCCGCCCCTGACGGCGGCGGTCAGTCGCGGGGCGGCCCGTGCACACCGCCGGCGGACGGACCCTGGGCCCCGCCCGGGGACGGGCCGTAGCCCCGCCCGCCTGCGGGCCGGGCGGAACCGACGGCCGGTCGCCGGGCGGAACCGACGGCCGGTCGCCGGCCGCCTCCCAGCCGCCCCGGCCCCGCGGGCGTCGGCTCGTCCGCCTCCCGGCGTTCAGACGGGCGGCGGCGGGGGTGGGCCTCCCCATCCCCGGGGCGCAGCGCCGGGGATGGGCGCATCGACCGGACCAATCGGGCCCGGCGGGCCGGGCGGACCACCCGCCGGCGGCGGGCCCCAACCGCTGAACGCGGGGACGGGCCGGAGCGCCCGCCTGCTCTGGCTGCGCTTCACACCGACGACGATGGCCATGACCCCGCCCGCCACGAGACCGAGCAGCCCCACCACCACGCTCCCCCCGATGTACGGGGACAGCCCGCGGCCGAGCCCCCGACCCACGGCGACGCCGCTGCCGACGACGCCCTCGGCCGTGACCTCGTAGGTGCCGGCCGCCTCGGCGTCGAACGTGAACAGACCCTGGCCCTCGTGGTCGCTGGTGCTGTAGGTCACCACCGAGTCATAGGTGTCGAGGTCGACCGCGGCGCCGGACGGGTCGGTCACGGTGACCGTGGGCTCGCGCACGTCGGTGACGTCGTCGAAGGCGCCGCTGTACTCGTGGTAGATCGAATAGCCGCCGGGACGGGTGATCTCGACCTCGAGGGTGGCCGGCACGTCGGCCCGGTCGAAGTTCTCGATGCGCTCGGCGTAGTCGACGACGCCCAGCACCGCGATGACGATCGCCGCCACGATCGCGGCGACGGCGACCAGCGCGGCGGCGCCGAACCACCGCTTGGACGGGCGCACCATCTGGTCCCACGCGACCGGCGGTGGTGGTGGCGGCGAGAAGGCTGGCTGCATCGGCTCGGCGTGCTCAGGCCGACCGGACCGCGCCATCCGCCACCGCAGCGCCGTCGACGCCCAGCCGTTGCGCCACCAGCGTGAGGCGTTCGTCGGGCTGCACGACCGCGATGCGCACGTGGCCGGCGCCGGCGGGGCCGTAGAACTCGCCGGGCGAGACGATCGCGCCGGCCTCGGTCGCCAGCCGGCGCGCCAGCGCCCACGCGTCGCCCCCGGGCGCGGGCGCCCACAGGTAGAACGCCCCCTGTGGCAGCGGGCAGTCGACGCCGAGCGCGGCGAGCACGCCCTGCATGAGCACCAGGCGGCGGTGGTAGACCGCGCGCTGCGCATCGACGTGGGCGTCGTCGCCGAAGGCGACCACCGCCGCGGCCTGCACCGGACCCGGCACCATGAACCCCGCGTGCTTCCGCACCTCGGACAGGTAGCCGACCAGGTCGCCGTCGCCGGCGTAGAAGCCCGCGCGCACCCCCGCCAGGTTGGAGCGCTTCGACAGCGAATGGACGGCGAGCACGCCGTCGAGGCCCCCGGCCACGATGGTGCGCCCGGGCCCCTGCCAGGTGAACTCGATGTAGCACTCGTCCGAGAGCACCGGCACGCCGTGCCCGCGGCCCCACGCCGCGGCCGCGGTCAGGTCGTCGAGCTCGCCGGTGGGGTTGGCCGGCGAGTTGACCCACACGCACAGCGCCCGGGCTGCGTCGTCGGGATCGACGTCACCCAGGCTGGCGTAGGGGACGGCTCGGCACCCGGCCAACGTGGCGCCCATGGCGTAGGACGGGTAGCTGATCTGGGGGTACAGCACGGTGTCGCGCCCCGGCGATCGCAGGCGCAGCCAGTGGGGCACGCCCGCCACCAGCTCCTTGGTGCCCACGCAGGCCGCCAGGTCGCCGGGCGCGAGCGTCACGCCGAAGCGGCGCTCGAGCCAGCCGGCCGCCGCCTCGCGGAAGGCAGGCGTGCCCACCGACGGGGGGTAGCCGCGCTCGGCGCCCGACGACCCGAGCGCGGCCACCACGGCCGCCGGCGGCGGGTCGTAGGGCGTGCCGATCGACAGGTCGACGGCGCCGCCCGGTAACCGGTCGGCCGCCTCCCGCAGGTCGTCGAGGCGGTCGTACGGGTAGGGCGGCGGCTCGAAGCCGCGCAGCTCGCTCATGGGCACCCCGGCAGCATCCCAGATCCGCGGCCCGCGGCCCGGGTCACGAGACCACGAACTCGCTGAACCGGCCGAGGACGGCCTCGTCGAAGCGGCCGCGCACGTGCATGCCCCCCTCGCCCGGCTCCTCGCCGAGCACCTCGCCGGCCCGGTGGGCGGCGGCCAGCAGGTCGCCCCGCTCGAACGGGATGACCATCTCGACCACCTCGGTCACCGAGCGGAGCCGGTCGCCCATGACGGCGAGCAACCGCTCGACGCCCTCGCCGGTGGTGGCGCTGAGCGCCACGGAGCCCTCGTGCGCCTCGAACAGGCGGGCGGCCTCGACCGGCGCCACGTCGGCCTTGTTGAAAGCCAGCAGCTCGGGAACGTGGCCGGCGCCGATCTCGCCCAGCACGTCGCGCACCGCCCGGATGTTGCCGGCCACGTCGGGCGCGCTGGCGTCGACCACGTGCACAAGCAGGTCGGCGTCGACGGCCACGTCGAGTGTGGACTTGAAGGCCTCCACCAGCTGGTGGGGCAGCTTGCGGATGAACCCGACCGTGTCGGTGACCAGCACGGCCTCGCCGCCCGGCAGCGACAGCCGGCGGGTGGTGGCGTCGAGCGTGGCGAACAGCCGGTCCTCGACC
>DASSCS010000096.1:0-38779 GCA_035697515.1 Acidimicrobiales bacterium | reverse complement strand
CCCCGCCGCTCGGGCCGCTGCCGCCGTGCAGTTCGCTGCCGCCGTGCCGCCCGCTCTCGCCGGTGCCGCCCGCGCTGCGACCGCCGTGAGGGCGGCGCCGGCCAACAGCCCGGCGAGCAGCCAGGTCACGTCGCGCGACAGGGCGACCGCGGCCCGCACGTCAGCCCGCGCGGGGGCCCGCCCGTCGCCCAGTGCGGGGCGCACCTCGGTGTGCCCGCCGTAGCGGTTCTCGGTGCCGCCGAGGCGCAGGTCGAGGGCGGCGGCGAACGCCGCCTCGGCCACCCCGGCGTTCGGGGACGGGTGGCGGCCCGCGTCGCGCCGCACCGCGCGGGCCACGGCCGCGGCGCGCCGGGGACGGGCGAGCGCCACCAGCGCCGCGGTGGCCCGGGCGGGCGCCCAGGCGAGTGCGTCGTCCAGGCGAGCCGACGCGGTGCCGAAGCGCCGGTAGCGGTCGTCGCGGTAGCCGACCATCGAGTCGAGCGTGTCGCCGGCCCGGTGCACGAAGGTGCCCACCGGCCCGGCGGTCACGGTCCACAGCGCCGGTGCCACCACGGCGTCGGTGGTGTTCTCGGCGACCGACTCGACCACCGCCCGTGCGATCGCAGCCTCGTCGAGGTGGCTCGGGTCGCGGCCCACCAGCGAGGTCAGCAGGCCCCGGGCACCGGCCAGGTCGCCGGCGTCGAGCGCGTCCGCCACCGCCAGCGCCGCCTCGTGCAGGCCCCGGCCCGAGGCCGAGAGGTATGTCGCGACCCCGGGCGAGCGCAACGCGGCGCCGGCCAGCGCAGCGGCCCCCACCCCGGCGGCGGTGAGCGCGGCGCCCGGGCCGAGCCGGTCGTCGTAGATCCGGCGTTCGAGGGCCGCCACGCCGGCGCCGAACAGCGCGACCGGGTGCAGCCGCGCCGGCAGCGGCGGCTCGCCGGCCAGCCGGTCGAGGGCCAGCCCGGCGGCAGCACCGAGCGCCCGCCGCGCCCAGCCGGACGGCAGCGGCAGAGTCACCACCGGGCTGCCGCCACGACCAGCCCCAACGTCTCGGCCACCACGCCCGCCGCGCCCAGCACGTCGCCGGTGTAGCCGCCCAGACGGCGTACGGCGAGGACCGCCACGGCGGCGAACCCGGCGACCATGGCGGCGATTGTGGCCAGCCCCGGCAGTCCGCCGAGGGCGCCGGCGACAAGCGCCGCCGAGGCGACGAGGCCGAGCGCTCCCGGCACCGCGCCCGGGCCGGCGAACCCGGACGCCGCGCCGCGATCGCGGGCGTAGGGCACCCGCGCCAACGTCAGCGCCATGCCCGCCCGGGCCCCGCCCCACAGGCCGGCGACGAGCAACGGGTCCGGCGCCAGTGCGGCCAGCGCCGCCACCCGCGCGACCACGACGACCAGGAGGGCGGTCGCCCCGAAGGCACCCACGTCGGGCGCGGCCATGATGGCGAGCCGGCGCGACCGGTCGACCGGGGGCAGCAGCCCGTCGGCGGCGTCGGCCAGCCCGTCGAGGTGCAGCATGCCGGTGAGCGCGGCGTCGGCCACCACCGCCAGCAGCGCCGCCAGGAGCGGCGGCCACAGCTCGCCCGCCCCCCACCACACCACGCCGACCGCCAACCCCACCAGCATGCCGACCGGCGCGAACCAGGCCGGCGCCCGGCGGTCGGGCGGTGCGGGCCCGCCCAGCACGGTGAGGAAGGCGAGCGCGGCGCGCATCAGCCCGGCCCGCTGACCCGGTCGAGGGCCAGCACCCGGCCGGCCACCACCAGCAGCACCCGGTCGGCCACCTCGGCCACGGCCCGGTTGAGCTCGCCGAGCGCGTCGGCGAAGCGGCGGCCCACCTCGGTCGCCGGATGGACGCCCAGCCCGACCTCCTCGGACACGAGCACCGTGTCGCCGGCGCCTGCCCGGGCCCGCGCGCGCAGTGCCGCGCACAGCGCGGGCGCGTCGGGGGCCAGGTCGGCGTCCGCCACCCAGGTGCCGAGCGAATCGACCAGCACGTGACCGGCCAGGCCGGCCAGCACGGTCGGCAGGTCCGCACCGGTGCCGGCGCCCGCGCCCGTCTCGACCGTTGCCCACGCCGCGGGCCGACGCGCCCGGTGCGCGGCGATGCGGGCGGCCATGTCGGCGTCCGTGGCCCGGCCGGTGGCGACGTAGGTGACCCGGTCGCCCGTCGCGGCCTGGCGCCCGGCGACCAGGTCCTCGGCGACCCGGGACTTGCCCGAGCGCGTGCCGCCCAGCACCAGCGTGATCAACGAGTCCGTGCCTCCTGTGGCCGTGGGCGGGGGAGGGATGCAGCGTAGAGCGTGGCCCCGCCCGGCCACCTGCCGAGACGGGGCCGGCCCCGCCGCCTCGCCGCTCAGTAGTCGCCGAGGGCCATGCGGGTCACCCGTGCCATCTCCAGCCCGAAGCGGCGCGCCCCGGGCGAGGGCACGGGGCATGCGGGCCCGTCACCGGCGCCGGGGCAGAAGTGGATGCGATCCTCCGAGCGCACGACGACCCGGCCGTCGCGGCAGCCCTCGGCCTCGCCCTCGTCGTCGCGGCAGGGCAGCGTCTCGGCGAAGGTGCGATCGGGACCCGTGACCGTGGCGGCCGCGTCGGCGTAGCGCACCCGTCCGAGGTCGCGGCCGGCCCACTCGTTGACCAGCTCGTTGTAGGCCTCGGCCACCCCCAGGCCCGGGTTGCCGGGCAGGCCGGGCACGTCGGGGCCGCCGACCAGGACCACCCGGGTGCCGTTGGTGGCGAACATCTCGGTGGCCGCGCGCACGTCCTGCGTCGTGCGGTCGACCAGGGCGCGACCCGCGAGACGCTCGCCGGCGCGGTCGAGGGTGCAGGGCGTGGCGCTGTTGCCCACGAACTGGATGACGACGACGGTCGGCCGCCGCGCCAGGTCGTCCTGCATCTCGTCGTGCGCGTCACAGGGGGCCTCGGCCGGCACGGCGCGCACGACCACCTCGGCGTCGGTGGTGCGGGCCATCTCGTCGACGAAGGTGGGCGCAGCCTCGGCGCCGAGCGAGTCGCCGTACAGCACGACCAGCCCGTCCGGGCGGGGTGGCGGCCGGCGCAGCAGCGCCACGGCCCCCACGGCCACCACCACGGCCCCGAGCGTGGCCGCGATCCTGATCGTGACGCCGGCCGCGGCCGGGCGCCACCATGGTCTGCGCTCCGCCGGTTCGGCCCCCACGGCACCCCCCTCTCCAGCCCACGAGCATGGCAGACTCGGCGGCACATGCCGCTCGACGTGCCCTCGTACTCGTTCGCCCTGCCCGAGGGCGTCGACCCTCCCACGCTGGTGTCGTTCCTGGCCGAGCGGTTCGACATCGTGGCCGAGCCGGGGGCGCCCCTCACCTACGCCGTGGTCGACACCGCCGACCGTCGCCTGCGCGCCACCGGGCTGGACCTGACCCTCGAGCTCGGGCGCAACGAGCGCACCCTGGTGCTGCGCGAGCAGGGGGCCGCCGGCCCTGTCCCCGCTCGGGCCGGTCGCCGCAAGCGCTGGCTGGTGGGCGACCTGCCCGCGGGTCCGTTCCGCGACCGCCTCGCCCCCGTGGTCGAGATGCGGGCGCTGCTGCCCCTGGCCCAGGTGCAGGTCGAGGTGCAGTCGCTGGCGGTGCGCAACGCCGACCTCAAGACCGTCGTGCGCATGCGGCTGGCCACCCATGCGGCGCTCGACACGGGCGGCACGCCGGTGCCGCTCGCGCCCCGGCTCGAGGTCACCGGTGTGCTCGGCTACCCCAAGCCGCTGGCCCGCGTGGTGGCGGTGCTGTCCACCGAGGCGGGGCTGGTCGACGCGCCCGCCAGCCCGGCCGACGAGGCCATCGCCGCATCGGGGGGCGACCCCGAGGGCATCCGCACCAAGGTACGGGTCGACCTGCGGCCCGACCAGCGCACCGACAAGGCGGCCGTGGCGGTCCTGCGCGACCTGGCCGGCATGGTCGAGGCCAACCTGCCCGGCACGCTCGCCGACCTCGACACCGAGTTCCTGCACGACCTGCGCGTGGCGGTGCGGCGCAGCCGCACGGTGCTGCGCGAGCTGGCGGGCGCCTTCCCCGCCGAGCCGCTCAAGCAGCAGCGCGACGCGCTCAAGTGGGTGCAGGCCTTCACGGGGCCGACCCGCGACCTCGACGTGCAGCTGCTCGAGTGGGACCACCTGCTGTCCGCGGTCCCCACCGAGCGGCACGCCGCCCTCGCCCCCGTGCGCATGCTGCTCGAGCGCCGGCGGGCCGGCGCGCTCCGCTCGCTCAAGGCCGAGCTGCGGGGACCGTCGTACCGCCAGGCGTGGGGCGCCTATCGCGCGTTCCTGGACGGCGACCTCGGGCCCGCCCGCGAGCGGCCCGACGCCAAGCGGCCCATCGCCCAGGTGGCCGGCCGGCGCATCCGCAAGGTGTACGCCCGCATGGTCGAGATGGGTGAGGGCATCGACGCCGGCAGCCCCGCCGACGACCTGCACGAGCTGCGCAAGCGCGGCAAGGAGCTGCGCTACCTGCTCGAGCTGTTCGGCGGGCTGTGGCCGTCCGGCGTGGTCAAGCCGATGGTGCGCTCGCTCAAGGGCCTGCAGGACGTGCTCGGCACCCACCAGGACCGCGAGGTGCAGTCCGACCACATGCGCGACCTGGCCGACGAGCTGGCCACCCAGGTCGGCGGCCCTCCGGCGCTGCTGGTGCTGGGCGTGCTCGTCGACCAGCTCGACGCCGAGCAGCGGGCCGCCCGCGACCGGTTTGCCGACCGGTTCGCCGACTTCGCGGCCCCCAAGCAGCGCAAGCTGGTGGCCAGGACGTTCGTGCCGTGAAGGTCGTCGCCACCTACAACATCAAGGGGGGCGTGGGGAAGACGTCGGCGGCGGTCAACCTGGCGGCGCTCGCCGCCCGGGACGGGCTGCGCACGCTCCTGTGGGACCTCGACCCGCAGGGCGCCGCGTCCTTCCTGTTCCGGATCCAGCCCAAGGTGCGCGGCGGCGGCCGCAAGCTGGTGCGGGGACGCAGCGCCGTCGCCGATGTGCTGCGGGGCACCGACGTCGAGGGCCTCGACCTGCTGCCCGCCGACTTCTCGTACCGCCACATGGACCTGGTGCTCGACGAGTCGGGCAAGCCCACCCGCCGGCTACGCAAGGTGCTGGCCCCGCTGAGCGAGCACTACGACCTCGCGGTGCTCGACTGCCCGCCGTCGATCTCGCTGGTGTCCGAGAGCGTGTTCGACGCGGCCGACGCCCTGCTCGTGCCCCTCATCCCCTCGACGCTGACCCTGCGCACCTTCGAGCAGCTCGCCGACTTCGTCGACGCCGAGGTCGACCGCCAGCCGGACATCGTGGCGTTCTTCTCGATGGTCGACCAGCGCAAGCGACTGCACCGCGAGGTGGTCGAGACGCTGCCCGACGGGCGGGCCGACATCGTGGCCACCGCCATCCCCGCCGCCACCGAGGTCGAGCTGATGGGCGTCGAGCGCTCACCGCTGGTGGTGCACGCACCCCGCAGCCGGGCGGCGCGCGCCTACGCCGAGCTGTGGGCCGAGCTGCGCGCCCGCCTGAACCTGTGACGCGCGATCGTCAGGCGGGCGGCTCGTCGGTGTCAAGATCGAGGCTGGCGGAGTTCAGGCAGTAGCGCAGCCCGGTGGGTCGGGGACCGTCGTCGAAGACGTGCCCCAGGTGCGAGTCGCAGCGTGCGCAACGGACCTCGGTGCGCACCATGCCGTGGCTCGTGTCGCTGACCAGCTTGACCGTGTCGCCGTCGAGCGGCTCCCAGAAGCTGGGCCAGCCGGTGCCCGAGTCGAACTTGGTGGCCGACGAGAACAGCGGCTGTCCGCAGGCGACGCAGCGGTAGGTGCCCTCGTCCTTGGTGTCCCAGTAGATGCCGGTGAACGCCCGCTCGGTGCCGCCCTGGCGCGCCACCTCGAACTGCACTGGATCGAGCCGCTCGCGCCAGCCATCGTCGGTGGTGGGCAGCTGGTCTTCCGGGATCACCTTGCCGTCGGTCATGGCCCCATGATGCCCGCACGCGACCGGTTTCCGGCCGCTCAGGGCAGTGCGGCCACCACCCGGGCGACGACGCGGTCGGGCGGCAGGCTCGCCGGCCGCTCCATGGCCTCGAGGGTGAGGACCGCCTCGGTCCCGTGAGCCCGGCCCTGCAGCGTGACCACCAGCGAGCAGGTCTCGTCGTCCTGGCGCACCACCACCTCGAAGATGGCGCAGGCCCGGTCGACGTAGCTGACGTTGCCGACGCGGTGGCCCGCCTCGAGCAGCAGGGCGAAGGCCTCGTCGGGCGGCGCCGCCAGGAGCAGGGTGTCGCCGCCCACCACACGCACGCCCACCGGCGGCGGGGCCGGGGGAGCGGGAGCGGGCGGTGTGGTGGCCGGAGTGGGCGCCGGGGTCGACGCACCGGCCCGCTTGGCCCGGCTGAGCACGGCATAGGCCTCGTTCAGCCGGGCGGCCACGGGGGTGGCGCCCGCGCCGTGCACGTCGGGGTGGGCGGCGCGGATGCGGCGCCGGTAGGCCAGCCGCACCACGTCCCAGCCGTCGCCGTCGCCGACTCCCAGCACCGCCCGGGCCTCCGTCACGTCCACGTGCGGTCCTCAGGCCGGCGCCAAGAAGGCGGCGAGCAGCCCCCGGTAGTGCGCCGGGTCGTGGCTGCCCGCATGCTCACGGGCGGCGTGCATGGCGAGCTGAGGCATGCCCACGTCGACGGTGGTGATGCCCAGCCGGGCGGCGGTGACGGGGCCGATGGTCGAGCCGCACGGCAGGTCGCTACGCATGGCGAAGCGCTGCAACGGCACGCGGGCCTGCTCGGCGGCCAGAGCCACCAGGGCGCTGCCGGGTGCGTCGGTCGCGTAGCGCACGTTGGCGTTGACCTTGAGCACCGGACCGCCGTTGAGAGCCACCCGGTGCTCGGGATCGTGGCGGTCGGCGTAGTTGGGGTGGGTGGCGTGCGCCATGTCGGCCGACAGGCAGGCCGAGCGGGCCAGCGCCCGGTGCAGGTCCTCGCGGGCGCCGCCCCGGGCCATGACCGACCGCTCGAGCAGGGTGGGCAGCAGGGACGACGCCGCCCCCCTGTCGGAGGTCGAGCCCACCTCCTCGTGGTCGAACAGGCACACGGTCGGCACGGGGCCGCCGCCCACCGAGGGGGCCACCTCGGTCAGGGCCTCGACCGCGGCCCAGCACGAGGCCAGGTTGTCGAGGCGCGCCGAGCCGATCAGCTCGTCGTCGCGACCGACCAGCGCACCGGGAGCGAGGTCGTGCAGCATCAGGTCCCAGCCCAGCACGTCGGCGGCGTCGACCCCCAGCTCGTGGGCCACGAAGCCGGCCAGGCCGCCGGTCCCGGTGGCGGCCGAGGGCGCGGCCGCCTTCGGCGGGGCGATGCCCCAGAGCGGGGTGAGGTGGTGTTGCGCGTCGACGACGAGGCCGGCGGTGCTGACGTCGCGGTCGAGGTGGATGGCGAGCTGGGGGATGGCGCACACCGGACGGTCGACCCGCAGCAGGCGGACCATGGCGCCCGTGCCGTTGCGGCGCACCGCCACGCGTCCCGACAGGCCCAGGTCGCGGTCGAGCCAGCTGGTGAGCAGCACGCCCCCGTAGGCCTCGACCCCCAACTGGCGCACGCCCGCCCGCACCACGTCGGGCTGGGGCTTGATGCGCAGGTTGGGGCTGTCGGTGTGGGCGCCCACGATGCGGAACCCCTCGTGGGGCTCGTGGCCTGCCGCCGTGGCCCACGCGACGAGCGTGCCGCCGCGCACGATGTACCAGCGGCCCGGCTTGGCGGGCCACGCCGCGTCCTCAGCCAGGCGCGTGAACCCGGCCTCGCCCAGCAGCGCCGCCGCGGTGGCACACGCGTGGTACGGCGAGGGCGAGGCGTCGCAGAAGCCGAGCAGGCGCCGGGCGGCGTCGAGTTCGGTGGCGGGCGCGGTCACGGAGGGGCGAGCCTAGTGCGGCACCCCGGGCCCCAGGCCAAGCCGGCGCGGCCGCTGGCCCGGCACGTCGGCCAGGCTGGCGCCCACCCGGCCCGGCCCGCCAGGATCGGGCCGTGGGCCACCCCGCCGTCGACCTCGTCATCGTGCACCGCGACAAGCCGGTCGCCGTGCTGGCGACGGTCGACCGCTTCCTCGCTCAGAGCCTGGTGCCCCGCATCGTGGTGGTCGACAACGGCTCGGCGCCCGCGGCGCTCGACCGGGTGCGCGCCGGCCTGACGCCCGGGGTGGCGCTGGTCGAGGCGGGGGCCAACACCGGGTTCGGCCCCGGCGCCAACATCGGCTTCCGCTGGCTGCTCGCCCGCGCGCCGGCGCCGTGGCTGGCGGTGTGCCCACACGACGCCAACCCGCTGCCGGGCTGCCTCGAGCGTCTGGTCGAGGTCGCCGCCGCCCAGCCCCGTGCCGGGCTGGCGTCGGCCGACGTCGGCGACGGTCTCACGCCGATCCTCGACCGCTACTTCGGCGCCATCCCGGCGCCCGCCACCGTCGTCGACGGCTGGGAGCCCTCCGGCTACCCGCACGGCACGCTCATGCTGGCCCGGCGCGACTGCCTCGCGGAGATCGGCCTGTTCGACGAGCGCTACTTCGCCTACTGCGAGGAGGCCGAGCTCGCCCTGCGGGCCAAGCGCGCCGGCTGGCAGGTGGGCGTGGTGCGGGGGGCCGAGGTCCGCAACACCGACGTGGGCTCGCGGGCCGCGGTGGTCGACTACCTGCAGCTGCGCAACACGCTGCTGATGGTGCGCGAGCACTCGGGCCGCTACCACGCGTCCATCCGCCTCGCGATCGCCCTCGGCGACCTGGTCGTCGGGGCCCTCGTCCCGGCGCGGCGCGGGCCCTACTGGGCGCCGCGTGCCCGGCTGCGGGCCATCGCCCACCACCTGCGCCGCCGCTACGGGCCGCCGCCCGACGACCTGTTCCGCCCGCGGCCGGCGGTCCGCGCCTCGAGGTCTCCGGCCTCGGCCGCCGCCACGTCGGGCCGGACCCGCACCAGGTAGACGCCGGCCACCACCAGCCCGAGCAGCACCGTCAACGCCCCGAACAGGATGGCGGCCAACCACACCACCCGGCGCCGCCCGGCGAGCGCCCAGGCCCACTCGGGCCGCCGCGCCGCGTCGAGGAGCGCCCACGCGGTCAGCGCCAGGGGCACGCTGCTCGCCAGCACGACCACCATGGCGCCGGCGGTGTCGGACGGGTCGATGGCGGCCGCCTCCCCTCAGCCGGGTCGCACCCGGCGCAGGCGGTTGGCGACGTCCTCGAACCCCGGCAGCGGCGCCTGCAACGACAGGCCCAGCTCGGTCACGCGCGCCCCGACCAGGTCCTCCACGCCGGCCCAGTCGACGGCGCGCGGGCCCTCGACGTCGCGGTTGTACGGCTGGTCGTAGACGATCACGTGGGCCCCACTGCTGCGCAGGGCGGTGACGTTGTGGGGGGCGTCCTCGACGTAGCAGTCGGCCTCGACCTGGGGCTTCGCGCCGAGGAAGCACAGGTCGCGGTAGGGGATGCCGGCCGCGTCGAGCCAGTCGACGGTATCGGCCACCGCCGTGGCGTGGCCCCAGTTGACGTACAGCCGATGGGTGATGATGCGGATCCACACGCCGGCGTCGGACAGGCGCCACAGCACCTCGGCTGCGCCGGGCATGGCGGGCATGGTGCGGAAGATGCGGTGCTCGAGCACCGCCGCCTGGTGCAGCGCCTCGAACTTGGCGACCGACAGGCCCCACTCGCGGAAGTCCCACGAGCGCTCGAGGGGCAGGGCAGCGGGGTCGGCGCCGGTGCGCTCGATGGCCACGTCGCGCAGCGCGGCCGTGTAGTCGCCGCACACGCCGTCGAGGTCGACGCCGAGGATGAAGCCGTCGGCCGCGCTCACGGGCGCGTCCCGCTCCCGTCGTGGGGCTCGCCGTGGCGCAGGTCAGTCCGTGTCACTGCGGTGAGACTGCCACACCCGGTCGACGATCACGTCGGCCACCAGCAGCAGCACCGCCAACCAGCCGATGGGGTGGGGGCGGCGCATCTCGATCGGCCAGTCGAAGAACGGCGGCGGCGACCATCGGGCCTGGACGTACAGCACGTACAGGGCGCACACGGCGAGCGCGACGGGGCTGCCCAGCAGCAGGTAGCGCCGGAAGGTCTCGTGGCGGGCGCCGGCTCCGGCGGCCAGCCCGATGACGATGCCCACGAACGGCCCGGCCAGCACCAGGCCCAGCAGTCCGACGCCGACCCCGGTCCACAGGGCGGTGCGGCGGCTGGGCAGCGCGCCGTCATAGCGGAACGCCAGCACCGACGAGTAGGGCTCGGCCAGTGACGAGGGGGCGTTGACCACCGTGCGGGGCCGGCGGACGGCCAGGGCCAGGCAGGCCAGCGCGCTGACCAGCGACACGACGATGGCCAGGTTGACGCGTTGCTGGGGTGCGAAGCGCATCTCGACCTCGAAGCTCGCCGAGTCGGGCGTGATGAGCCAGCCGTTGGCGAACCCGTCGACCAGCGCCGGCTCGCCCAGGCTCTCGCCGTCGACGGTGGCGGTCCACCCCGGGTTGTGGCTCTGCCCCAGCACGAGCCAGAACGGCTCGCCCGGCTCGGCACCCCCGACCGTGACGGTGCCGTGGTCGTGGCCCTCGTCGTCGACGGTGACGTCGGGGCCCGACGCGACCCCGCCGCCCGTCGCCTGCTCGACCAAGGTGGCATCCACGGCGGGCGAGGCCTGGCCGCCGGCGTCCGAACGCAGCACGAGCTGGTCGATGTCGAGGCCGCTGCTGTCGCCGGGCGCGGTGTCGATCTCGTGCTCGCCCCCGCCGAGCACCACGGGATCGCCCGAGCAGGTGGCGAGCGGCACCGGGTCGCCCGCCAGCACGGTCGACATCGGACCGGTGGCCCGCACGGGCTGGCTCTCGCCGTCGATGGTCAGCAGGTCGTCGCGACAGCCGGTGTCGAACCTCTCGGGCAGCTCGGGCACCTTGGGGCCGGGCAGGCCGATCTCGGCGATGGCCACCGCCTGGTCGACTTCGCGGTCGCTCACCCAGTCGTTGGTCGTCACCGCCCGGATGCCGGTCAGCCGGAAGCGGAACGACGAGCCGGTCACCTCTTCCGGCAGCACCGCCTCGACCTCGGCGGTGGCGTTCTGGTGGTCGCCGTCGACGACGGGCTCGAGCGGGACGCGGCCCAGGCGGGTGCCATCGACCGACACCTCGACCTCGGTGGGCACCGAGTGCAGGCCGTCGGCCACCAGGGTGAGCGGCACCGTGTCGACCGTGACCTCCTCGGTCAGGTTCACCTCGACCCACTGGCGCTCGGGCGTGTTGCGCTGGGTGGTCCACGCGGTGGCAGGGTCGCCGTCGAAGGCGGCCGACGCGGTGTGGACGGCGCCGTTGAGCTGGCTGCTGGCGCGCGCCCAGGTGACCGAGCCGTCGTGCGGGCGGCCCAGGGCCTCGTCGAGCACGTACGGGGGGTGGCGTCGGAACAGGCGCACGTCGCCGCTGAGCGTGAACTCACGCCCCGAGGGCAGCGTCAGCTCGCGGGCCACGTGCTGCTCCTCGTCGGTGCGGGTCGTGTCGCTCGGGTCGTGGCGCTGGCGCGTCAGCAGGATGGTCAGTGGGTGGTCGATGGCCGCGGTGCCGGTGGCCGAGAGCAGGTCGGTGGGTAGGGCGATGGTCTCGCGCTGGAGGGGCGGCTCGTCGCCGATGGTGACCTCGCTGAAGCCGACGCTGCTCAGCCCGCCGAAGCCCGGGATCACCCCGGCCGTGTCGGCCAGGATCTCGATCGACAGCGTGTCGAAGGTGCGCTCCTCGAACCCGATCCGCTGGCCGGGGGCGTCGCGCGACTCGGTGCCGAGCGGCACGTCGATCGGCGACCCGCCGTCGAACCGCAGCCGCGCACCGGTGATGAAGCGGTTGCGCGCGCCGTTGATGGGTTGCGTGAGGGTCACGTGGTCGGTGGTGACCGGCTCCGCCAGCTCGAGCTCGATGCGCTCGCCGCGGGCGTCGGCGAACGCCGACGTGCGCCAGGCGGTGTCGATGTCGCCGTCGACCGCCAGCGCCGGCCGTTCCTCGCTGGTGAAGGTGATGGGGTTGCCGTACCGGGTTGCGCGGGCCACGACCCCGCCCAGCTCGTGTGCCATGGTCATGGCGTCCTCGCCCGCGTCGGGGAACACCGGCAGGCGGTTGTCGGTGGCGTCGACCTCGAGCGGCTCGCTGCCCGCCGGCTCGGTGTAGCCCCGGGTGTGGCGTACCGTGGTCCAACGCTCTCCCCGCCGCCTGTTCGAGTCTGTCAGCAGCAGGACGGCGCCGTCGTCGAGCGCGGCGGCGAGCTCGCCCGCGTCCAGCGAGGCGGAGTAGCGGATGAGCTCGCTGCCGTCGATGAGCCCGGCGCCCGCCGCCTCGACCAGGCCGGCACCGTCGCCCGCCACCAGCAGCGGCGCGTCGACCGGGTGGGTCGAGACGATGGGAACCGGGTCGGACACCGGCAGCACGGCCAGCTCGTGCGGGTGGGGCAGGTCGGGGTCGGTCTGCAACAGCAGCTCGTCGTCGAGCTGCACGTCGGCGATGGTCTGGTTGGGCTCGCCGGGGCCGAACGGCACGGGCTCGCCCAGCCCCGGGGCTGACGTGATCAGGGCCCAGAAGTTGCGGGGCCGGGGCGTGTTGTAGCGCTCGTACTGCAGGTCGCTCTGCACCAGCACGTCGCCCGCCCGCATGAGCCGGGCCAGGGCGGCGATGGCGTCGGGGTCGGCCGTGCGCTCCTGCAGGCGTAGGTCGAAGGCGTTGAGCAGGTTGGCCGATGCCGCCGAGCCGTAGGGGATGAGCTCGCGCTGCACCGACGGGCGGTCCATCAGGCCGGGCAGGATCGGATCGACCGTGTTGCCCCAGCGGTAGCTGGCGAAGTCCGAGCCCGGCACGACCAGCACGCGGGTGCCGTCGTCGCGCGCGTCGAGGTGGTCGGCGGCGTCCTGCCAGTACCCGGGCAGCGTCTCGGGCCGCCGCAGGTTCTCGGGGACGAAGCGTCCCAGCCACAGCGGGGGCATGGCGAGCAGCGCCACCAGGACGACGCCGACGGTGAGGGGACGGGCGGTGCGCGGCCAGCGCCGGGCGAGGCTGGTGACACCGGCGCCGCCCAGCACGGCCAGCCCCAGCACCACCAGCGGCACGGCCCGCGGCAGGCTGCGCATCGACAGGCCCACGTCGGAGACGACGAACGCTCGCACGGCCCGCGACCAGGCCGAGCCGCCCTCCCACGGGTAGGCGCCGACGGCCAGCGCCACGCCGAGCGTGACGAGCATGACGAAGTACGCCCGGTGCCGCCAGCGCGCCACCACGCCACCCGCCAGCCCGGCGATGGGGATCAGATAGGTGAGCAGGATGAGCGGCAGGAACTGTGTGTAGTCGCGGCTGGGCTCGATCCACGGGCCCAGCCGGTCGCCGCCGTAGAAGAACCAGTAGCCGAGGCCCCGCAGCACCTCGTGGCTGACCGACACCGCGGCCACCGTGCGGGCCGTCTCGGTGTAGCGCAGGATCTCGATGCCGTTGGTGCCCTGCACCGACAGTCCCGCGATCCACCAGGCCGAGAGTGGGACCGTCAGCACCCCGATGCGCAGCGCGGCCCGAACGGCGGTGCCGAACCGGATCTCGCGCGCCACCCACACGGCGTGCGCCAGCCACAGTGCGGGCGCCACACCCACCAGCAGCAGCGCGGTGGCGTTGACGCTGCCGCAGGTGGCGACCGTGATGGCGAACAGCGCCGGGTAGCGCCATCCCCGGGTGCGGGCGGTACGGATGGTGAGCGCCACCAACCAGGGGAGCGCGCAGAAGGGCAGCAGGATGGCCGACAGCCGGGCCACGAGCGTGAGCAGGTAGGGCGTCAGCGCGTAGACGAAGCTGGCCGCAACCACGCCGGGCCCGCTCCAGCCCAGCGTGCGCAGCAGGTACACGACGCCCGCACCCGCGGCGAACACGATGGTGCCCCACCAGATGCGCTGGGCCGCCCAGTCGGGCGCGCCCACCCGCTCGAGCAGCCAGTAGAAGGGCCCGATCGGCCACAGGTAGCCGACGTTCTGGTGGGTGACGGTTCCGAGGCCGATCGAGGGGTCCCACATCGACCAGGCCCGGCTCATGAGCTTGGACGGGTCGATGTAGAGGTAGCTCTTGGTGTCGGCGCTCACCCAGCCCCGCTGCGTCAGCAGCAGGGGCACGTACGACACCAGCGCCAGCGCACCCAGCAGCCCCAGCCAGGGGCGGCGGGGGGAGGTCACGCGGCGTGCCGCGGTGCGATCGGCCCGCGCCGTGGGGGCGGGCGCCGACGTGGCCGCCACGGTGGCGAGGACGGGCCCCCCACGCCGGGCCCGTGCCAGCTTCGAGAACGGCCCGGTCATCGTCGCGATCGTCGCCGCGACACCTCGTCGGCGACCACCCGCATGAGCTGGGTGGCCGTGTTCGTCCAGGTCAGCTCGGCGGCGCGGGCCAGCGCGCCCTCGGAGAGGCGGGCCCGCAGGTCGTCGTCGGTCAGCACGTCGGCCATGGCGTCGCCGAGGCTGCGGGGGGAGCCCTCGGCGAGCAGCCCGCTCGAGCCGGCGCGGATCGCGTCGGCATGCCCGGCGATGCGGGTGGCGACCGCGGGCGTGCCGCACGCCGCCGCCTCGGTGAGGGTCATGCCCCAGCCCTCGCGGGCCGACGCCGAGGCGATGATCCACGCCTGGCGGTAGAGGTCGATCTTCTCGTCCTCGGTCAGGTGGCCGCGCAGCGTGACCCAGTCGGCCGCGTCCAGCTCGTCGATCACGCCCTCGACCACTGGCCGCCCGTAGCCGTCGCCGACGATGTGCAGGCGCAGGCCGGGCACGCGGGCGCGCGCGTGGTGGGCGGCGCGCACCAGCATGTCGTAGCGCTTGACGGGCGCGATGCGACCGAGGGCCATCACGAGCGGCTCGGGCGCGCGCTCGCCGCCCGGCGAGTAGCGAGGGTCGATGCCGGGGTGCACCACCGTGACGCGCTCGTCGCGGAAGCCCAGCTCGTCGACGAGCTCGCGCTTGGACGACTCGGACAGGGTCGCGACGGCCGAGCTGCGGTACAGGGGCGGGGCCACCTTCGCCTCGAACAGGGCGCCGAGGGGCCCGAGCTTGGGGCCGAGGGTCATGTTCCACATCTCGGCGTGCACGTGGTGCAGCAGGATGACGCGAGGGCCGCGGCACCACAGCGGGCTGAGGAAGGGCATGCCGTTCCAGATCTCGATCAGCACGTCGCGGGGCCCGGTGCGGCGGGCGACCTCGGCCGCCGCGGCCCGCGGGAACACCAGGTGGCGGCCGGCGCGACGGATCACCTTGTAGCCGTCGCGCACCGCCTCGGTGGGCTGGCCCTGGGCCCACGAGGTCCGCAGCGTGATGTCCAGCCCCGCCGCCGCCCACAGCTTGGCCACCTCGGCGATGTGCACCTCGGAGCCACCGGCCTCGACGTCGTCGAGGTCGCGCCACGCCAGCGCATGGATGCGGCGGACGCCTGCCGCTGCCGCGATGTCGCCGATCTTGGCGACGGGGTCGGTGGGATCGGCGAAGTCAGGCACGGCGTTGCTCACAGGCGGTGGTCCTCCCCAGTGCCGGGAACCGAGGCCTCGACGAGGTGCGGCGCTGGGCGGCGCGTGCGGGTGAGGCTCGGGTGCCGGATCGGCCGTATGCTACGGACTTCCGCGCCAGCGCACCAACGACAGGGGGAGGTGCGCCCGGGGTGCGGCCGACCCGACGGAGCAGCCCGTGCCCAGCAGCGACGACACCACCGCGACCGACCTGGACCAGGCCCTCGAGGGCGTGGACGGGTGGTTCAGCCCCGAGCAGGTGGCCCGGGTGGTCGAGCGAGCCGGCCAGGTGCCGGCGACCGGCCGGATCGTCGAGATCGGCAGCTTCCGGGGCCGGTCGACCATCGCCATCGCCCGCTCGGCGCCGGAGGGCACCGAGATCGTGGCCATCGATCCCCACGCGGGCAACGACCGCGGCCCGCAGGAGATCGAAGGGTTCGAGGACGAGGCGGCGATCGACTCGAAGGTGTTCCTCACCAACCTCGAGCGGGCCGGGGTGCGCGACCGGGTCACTTACGTGCGCAAGTTCAGCCACGATGCCCTCGACGACGTGCCCGGACCGATCGACATGCTGCACATCGACGGCGCCCACCGCTACGGCCCGGCCAGCGACGACATCTCCCGCTGGGGCGATCGCGTGGTCGGCGGCGGCGCGCTGCTGGTGCACGACTCGTTCTCGTCGGTGGGCGTCACGCTCGCGCTGGTGACCAAGCTCATGTTCTCGGGCGGCTGGCGCTACGCCGGTCGCAGCCGCTCGCTGGCCGAGTACCGGCGCGAGCCGGTGCGGGGCCGTGCCCGGCTGGCCAACGTGGCCCGCCAGCTCGCCGAACTGCCCTGGTTCGCCCGCAACGTGGCCATCAAGGTGCTGATCGTCGCCAGGCTGCCCCAGGCCACCCGGCTGCTGGGGCACAGCGGCGAGAACTGGCCCTACTGAGCCGGCTCGGTCGACGCGGCGGAGGGGGCCGCGGTGGCGGCATCGGCGTGCTCGCCCGCCGGCGACGCGGCCGGCTCCAGGGCGGGCTGGGCCGCGGGCCGGGCGGCCGCTGACCCGGGCGGCTCGCCCCCGAGCGACTCGACGGGGTCCGGCGGGGCGGTGCGGGCCGGCAGCCCGGTCGGCGTGCCTCGCCGGCGCAGCACCCGGTCGCGCAGGCCCCACCAGGTGACGAGCGACATGGCCTCGCCGATGATGTGCCACGACATCTTCGACACGCCCCGGATGCGGTCGTTGAAGGTGATGGGCACCTCGACGATCGTGGCGCCCAGGCGGTGGGCCCGGTACGACAGCTCGAGCTGGAACCCGTAGCCCGTGGCCTTGGTCGCGCTCGCCTCGACCGTCTCGAGGATGTCGGCCCGGTAGGCCCGGAAGCCGGCCGTGGCGTCCCGGACGCCCAGCCCCAGCACCGTCGACGCGTAGAAGTTGCCCACCCGGGACAGCAGCTGGCGCACCAGCGGCCAGTTGGCGGTGGCGCCGCCCTTGACGTAGCGCGAGCCGATGGCGATGTCGGCCCCCCGGTCGACCTCGGCCAGCAGGGCCGGCAGCCGGTCGGGCGGGTGCGACAGGTCGGCGTCCATCTGCACGACGACCTCGTAGCCGTGCGTGAACGCGTGCTTGAAGCCGGTGCGGTACGCCCCGCCCAGGCCCTCCTTGCCCGGCCGCACGATCACGTCGACCCGGCCCAGCTCCTCGCCCGCGGCGCGGGCCAGGTCGGCGGTGCCGTCGGGGCTGGCGTCGTCAACGACCAGCAGGTCGGCGTCGGGCACGTTGTCACGCACCTGCCCGAGGACGTCCGCGATGTTCTCGGCCTCGAGGTACGTCGGGATGATGACGAGCGTTCTCATGCTGAGCCCCAGACGTCGTTCGTGGCGGCAACGCTACCCGGTGCCCTCCGGTCGTGTCCTGCGACACCACGTTGAGTGGTCATGCGCTGCCGTCCGCCTGGTCACAGCGGATGTAGAGCTCGAAGATCGGCCGCCCCGGCCCCGCGGCGAACGAGTTGTCGCCGTAGCGGTCGTGCATGCAGTACAGCTCGTCCAGCACCTGGTTGGGCTCGTCCGAGCCGGGCTCCATCGACGTGTTGGGCTCGAACCAGTTGTCGTACATGGTCGACAGGATCACCACGTCGGCCGCCCGCAGCTCGTCGGCCAGCCCGGAGTCGTCGGCGTTGGCCACCCCAGGATCCATCTCGATGTAGTGGGTGCCGGGCACCAGCTGGGGCAGCATGAAGTACAGGTACGACTCGCTGTAGGGCGTGACGGCCAGGTCGCCGGGACCGACGATCAGCCGGTCGCCCGGCTCGGTCAGCCGCTCGATGTCGGCGAACATCTCCTCGGCGGCCACGCCCACGTCGTGGCGCCCGTAGTAGAAGCTGCGGCCCCGGTGGTCGACCGAGAAGAAGTGGCGGTCGTAGTCGAGGCTCTGCGCCGCGTAGTCGGCGTACCAGCGGTAGGTGAAGTGGGGGAACAGCAGCATGAGGGCCAGCGGCGCCAGCACGGCGATGCGCGCGACCACCACCCGCGTGCCCCGCAGCCGGGCCACCTCGGCCACGAACGCCGGCAACAGGCCGAAGGCCACGCAGCTCACCCACGACAGGTGCGCGGTGTCGGCCCGCTGGACGGCCTGCGGCAGCAGGCCCACGGCGAACAGGGCGAGGGCCAGCAGCCGCCAACCGTGCTCGCTGCCCTGGCGCCGCGCCCACACGGCGATGACCACCAGCGCCGCGGTCACGGCCACCAGCGACCAGAAGAACAGGAAGATCTGCATCGGCTGCTCGGGCACCGGCAGCGGCCACGGGAACCGGCGGAAGGCGAAGGCCCGGTTGAGGAAGCTGGTGTAGGTGTCGTGCGGGGGCGGGAAGGGCAGCCGGCGCCCCGCCCGCAGCTCGAACACCGGCTCGAGGATCATGCCCCTGACGACGTTGCCCGGGCCCGCCAGGGCCAGGTGCACCAGGTAGGGGCTGAGACCCAGCGCGGTGCCCAGCGCCAGCTTGCGCCGGCCGGCGCCGTCGAGCGCCCACAGGAACAGCACGCCGAGGGCCAGCCCCAGGCAGATCACGAGGTCGGGCCGGAACAGCAGCGCGATGCCCGCCAGCAGTCCGGCGACGAGCAAACGGCGGTCGCCGCCGCGGTGGCTGCCCGGGTCGAGCGCCCGGGTGGTCACGTGCACCGACCACAGCGCCAGCGCGATGCCGCCCACCCAGGCCAGCGCGGTCACGCCGATGGGCGGGATGATGACGACCGCCGTGATCGAGCCCGTCACAGCGGCGATGTAGCGACCCCAGCGGTAGCCGATGGCCGTCATGGCCGAGATGAGGCCCACGAGCTGCAGGAACCCGACCACCCGCTCGGTCCAGAGCGACACGCCGAACACCTTGAAGAACCCGGCGATCGTCCAGATGCTGCCGGGCCCGTAGAGGTGGAGGAAGTCGCGGTTGGGGATGTCGCCCGCGAGCAGCCGCTCGGGGAACACCAGCATGAACCCCTCTTCCATGGGCGGCCCCGGCGCCCGGAACACCCCGCGCAGCGGCAGTGCGATGACGGCGCCCACCACCAGCGCGGGCACGATCCACGGGTGCCGGGCGAGCCATTCCCGCACGCGCCGCGTGCGCGGGGCCCGACGTCCCGCCGAGCCGCCCGTGCGCGCCGCCGGCCGACCCTCCCCGTCGGCCCGGGTGGGCTTGCCGGGCTCGGGGCCTCCGCTGGGCTCGCCGGGTGGCTCGATGGTCGTGGCGGGTGCCTCGTCGTCGGCCATCAGCGCCCGACCCCGGTGGGCAGGCCGACCGGCCGCCACGAGGCGAACAGGCGAGTGCGCCGGTCCTTCAGCGCCAGGGCGGGACGCTCGACCACCGCGTAGGAGATCGCGGCCGCGGCAATGCTGCCCAACAACGTCGCTGCCAGCGCCCTCGGGAAGGAGCCGGTGAAGATGCCCACGTCGAAGACGTCGCGGTAGATGTCCAGAACCCCCTCGTGCCACAGGTAGATGCCGTAGGACACCATGCCCAGCGCCACCATCGGCCGGCTGGCCAGCCAGCGCAGCGACCGCGGAAGCGTCGCACCTGCGAGGGCCACCGGCAAGACGACCAGCAGGCCCACGGCGGCGTACAGCAGCTCCTTGGCGATCGAGGTGCGGGGTGCGGCGGCGCCCACCTCGAAGCCCAGGCCGAGCTGGGTCGCCACCACCCAGAAGCAGGCGGCGGCGCCGGCCCAGCACACCATCGGGTGGCGGCGCAGCCACTCGAGCGCCGGATAGGGCTGCGGTCGGCGGCGCGACCACTCGAGGACCAGCGCCAGCGTCATGCCCGGCACGAACATGTGGAAGTTGGCGGGCAGCCAGTGCACCCGGGGGTCGATCGTGCCGGCGGTGACGTCGCTGGTGTCGACCGTGTTCACCCAGTAGCGGAAGGCCAGGGCACCGGCCGCGGCGGTCGCCAGCACGGCGAGCTCGGCGACGTAGGCCCGCCGGGGCGCCAGGCGTCGGCCCAGGCGTGCCGCTCCCAGGGCCCACAGCGGCAGCACCAGGTAGAACGCGACCTCGTTGGTGAGCGTCCACGCTTGCTGCAGGCCGCCGAGCGCCGTGTGGGCCGAGTAGCTCTGCCCCAGCGCGTAGAACGTGACGAAGTCCCACAGGCCCTGCACCTCGTCGCGGCCCCGCACGTCGAGCACCACCACGAGCACGGTGAAGGCCAGCCAGTAGGCGGGAAAGATGCGCAGGAAGCGGTTGCGCAGGTAGGCCCGCGTGTCGGGCCGTGGGCGGCCGTCGAGCCGCCGGGCTACGAAGGGCCGGTAGAGCAGGAAGCCCGACAGCACGAAGAAGATGGCCACGCCCACGTCCAGCCGGGCCAGGTAGTGGCCCCGGTCGTCGGTGACACTGAAGCCCACCTTGAGCGCGACGTGGGTGATGAGCACGCCGAGGGCGGCGAGCGCGCGGATGCCGTCGAAGCCGGCGAAGCGGCCGGACGACGACCCCAGCCCGCCCGGCGGATCGGCGGCGCTGTCGCCGGGAGCGGTGGTCGCGGCGGGGGAGGAACCGGCGCCCGCGGCAGCAGCCGCGGACGGGTTGGCGCCCGCAACCGCGGCGGAGGGCCCGTCGGGCCTGGCCGCCCCAGCGGGGGAGAGGTCGCGGCCCGCCGCCGCGGCGGGCGAGGCGTCGGCCGCCACGGCGGTGCGCCGGGGACGCCACGCCCGCCAGCGGCGGGCCGCACCGCCGAGCGCGGCGTCGGCCGACACCGCGGCCGGGAACATCAGGGCCAGCTCGGCGGGCAGCCGGAAGCGGGTGTTGCCGTAGATGACCGCCACCGTGACGACCACGCTGCCCATGATGGCCACGAGGGGGAAGATCGGACGCCCGGCCCGCCGCAGCCCCGCCAGCCCCACCAGCCCGGCCGCCGCCACGACATACCAGGTGAACAGGCCCGCCTGGCCGAGCCCCGGCTCCTTCGTCTCGACCTCGGTGTCGAGGAAGATCTGCTCCTGGGGCTGGTACAGGCCGAAGGTGCGCCCCACCCGCGCGGCCACCACGTAGGGCACGCGATCGCGGTGGTCGCGGGCGTAGCGGAAGGCGATCTCGCGGAAGCCCTTCCCCTGCGCCGACGCGTCGCCCTCGCCCACCAGGTGCTCCGTGGCCTGGATGCAGGCCAGCGACCAGTAGCCCACCCGGTCGCCGAAGTAGACGGTCTCGCAGTTGGCCGTGCCCAGCGTCTGGTCGAACTGGGCCGACAGGGTGACCGGCTCGCTGAAGCGGGCCATGTTGTAGCCCACCCAGGGGGCGACCACGACGGCCGCGGCCGCGCCGGCCACGGCCAGCTGCGGCAGCCAGCGGACGCCGGCGGCTCCGCCCGCCCGTACGCCGGTGGCGCCGCGTCGCCACCACAGCAGGGGCACCGCGATGAGCGGGCCCAGCAGGACGGCCTCGGAGCGCACCAGGGACGCGACCCCGATGACCAGCCCGAACACGAGCGCCGAGCGGGTCGTGGGCCGGTCCCACCAGCGGTAGGCGGCGAGCAGCACGATCGCGGTGGTGCCCACGACCATGCTCTCGGACACCACCATGGCGTCGAAGTAGAAGAGGTTGGGGCTGACCGCCGCCATGGCGGCCACCAGCAGGCCCACCCGCTCGCCCGCGATGCGCCGCCCGGCCGCCCCCATGGCCGCCACGCCTGCGGCGCCGATCAGGCACGAGACCAGCTGGTGCTGGAAGTACGAGCGCAGTCCCAGCCAGGAGAACCCCGCCAGCACGGTCATGAACCCCGGCGGGTGGTCGGCGCCGGGCATGCGCACGCCGAACAGCAGGAACTGGTACGGGTGCACGTACCCCTCGCCGTCGGCCAGCAGGTTGGCGCCGTGGTGGTAGTAGTACGGATCGCCGATGACGTCCCACGGCGTCCGCCACCCCAGGACGTAGGTCAGGCGCAGGGCCAGCGCCCCGCCGGTGATGGCGACGAGCCACCACCAGAACCGCCGCGGACGCCCGTGCTCGGCGGGTGCGGCGGCCACGTCGGAGCGGTCGAGTGCGGCGGCGCGGGCCTCGTCGCCGCCCGGGGACGCACTGGTGTCGGGAGTGGTTGCGGTGGTGGTCATCGACGGTGCCGGAGCCGAGCCGGGCCGCCCCCTCGACATCGACGTCGAGCCCTACAGCCGAGCGGCGCGGCCACCGCACGACACTAGTGCGGGGGCGCCCGGTGGGGACGGGACACCGTGCGCGGCGGACGGGGTGGCTACTGTGACCCGCCGTGCCCGACGCGCTCCGCAAGATGGGGAGGAGAGCGCTGCCGCCCCTTCCGCCGCTCGACCGGCGCGCCCGTTGGGTGCTGGGGGCCGTCGTGGCCGGCGGTGCGCTGCTGCGCGTGCTGTGGGCGCTCAAGGCCCAACCGCCGGGCGAGCTGCGCGACCCGACGTTCTACCTGGTGCTCGCCGACCACGTGGCGGCGGGCGACGGCTACCGCTACGGCTACGAGGCCAACCAGGGCATCACGGCCTACTACCCGCCGGGCTACCCGGTGGCCCTCGGCGCCCTCACGTGGCTGGTGCGGGGCGCCCTGCCCGGCACCGCCTCGGCCTTCGACGTGGCCATATGGTTCAACGTCGCCCTGTCGGTCGCCACCATCGGCCTGGTGTTCGTGCTCGGCCGGCGGCTGGCCGGCGTGCGGGCGGGGCTCGCCGCGGCGGCCGTCTGGGCCCTGTGGCCGAACCTGATCTTCCACAGCGGCATCGTGCTCACGGAGACGCTGTTCCTGTTCCTACTGGTGCTGACGCTGGTCGTCCTGCTCGGCAACCCGCGGTCGGCCGCCGCGCCGGGCCGGGCGCGGCTGGTGACCGCGGGGGTGCTGTTCGGCCTGACGCTGCTGGTCCGGCCGGTGTCGATCGTGGTGGCGCCGGTCCTGCTGTTGCTGTGGTGGGGTGCGGGCGCTCGGGCTGCGCTGTCGCGGCTGGCGCTGCTGGGGGTGGCCACGGTGGCGGTGCTGGTGCCGTGGTCGGTGCGCAGCACGCTGGCGATGGACGAGCCTGTGCTCATGTCGCTCAACTTCGGCGACAACCTGTGCCTGGGCCACAACCCGGGGGCCAGCGGTGGCTTCGGCGAGCTGGGGGTGTACTGCTACGACGGCGACGACCTGCGCCGGCCCGAGTACGAGACGCGGCGCCAGTCCGAGAACATCAGCCGCGCGCTCACCTACATCCGCGAGAACCCGGGCACCACGCTGCGACGCACGCCGTCGAAGCTGCGCATCACCCTGCAGGACGACTACGACGGCCTCGAGGTCGCCGAGGACTTCGGCGCCGGCCCGATCATGTCGTCGGGCGCCCGCAGCACGCTCGAGCTGGCGGCCAACGCCTTCTACCTCCTGGTGGCGGGCGCAGCGGTGGCCGGCGGCGTGGTGCTGGTGCGGCGCCCCGACCCCGCCCGGCGGGGGCTCTTCCTGGTGGTGGCCGGCGTGGTGCAGCTCGCGGCGCCACTGGTCACCTTCGGCGACGCCCGGTTCAAGATGCCGCTCTATCCCACGCTGGCCGTCTGCGCCGGGGTGGCGGTGGCCGCGCTGTGGGACCGCGGCGGCGGAGGCGAGACCGACCCGGGGACGGCACCGGCTGCCCCGGATGCGGACGACGACCTCCACCGGCCCGCCGACCAGCCCTCGCCGGCGACCGCCTGAGCCGTTCGCGCGGCGGAACATGCCATGAACGGTCTCGCCCCGCCGTGGCGGAGCTGACCGCTACTGCTTGGGGAGGACGGGGGCGTCGCGGCCCGTGCCCCGGGGGCCCATCCCGGGAGTGGCCCCGGAGGCGGTCGTCTCGCCGCCCTCCTCGTGGTACTCCTCCTCGACGTTGACCGACCAGATGTCGTGGTCGGCGCCGTCGACGATGTTCTCGACCGTGAGCATGGCCGTGTACATCGAGTGGTCCTGGTTGTTGTACCGGTGCATGCCGTTGCGTCCCACCGGGTGGACGTTGGGGGCGTTCCCGGTCAGCCAGTCGCGCAGCACCTCGACGTTGCGCTGGTAGGCCTGGTCGTAGACGGGGTACGCCTTGGGCATGCGCACGACGTAGCCGGCCTCGACGTCGGCGGCGTCGACCAGGCCCAGCAGCTCGAGCTCGGCCTTGCCCTTCTCGACGAGCTCGTCGTCGGGTGCAGTCCACCACTCGTCGCCCTCGGTGACCGTGTACTCCAGGCCCAGGACGTTGTGGCCCTCGGTGACCATGTAGGGCGACCACGAGCCGAAGTTCTGCACCCGCAGCGTCTTGACCTCGGGCGCGTGGATGTAGATCCAGTTGTCGGTCCACGGCACCTTGTCGGCCGGCACGACGAGGGCCACCGACAGGAAGTCGCGGAAGGCCAGGCCGTCGGCCGCGGCCTGGACCTCGGCCGGCACTGGCGGGTCCATGGCCTGCAGCAGCTGCGAGAAGGGCATGGACGACACGACGTGGTCGGCCGGGTACTCGGTCGTGACACCGTCCTTCTCGGCGACCACGGCCACGGCGCGGCCGCCCTCGTGCCGGATTCCGGTGACCGGGGTCTCCATGATGATCTTGGTGCCGCCGGCCTCGACCAGGTCGCGGCACCGCTCCCACATCATGCCCGGGCCGTACTTGGGGTACTGGAACTGCTCGATCAGGCTGGTGACCTGCTTCGCCCCTTGGCGGGCGCCGGCGAAACGGGCCCGCAGCGGCTCCCAGACGGCGCTCCACAGCGTCATCCCCTTGATGCGCTGGGCGCCCCAGTCGGCCCCGATCTTCGAGGCGGGGATGGCCCAGAGCTTCTCGCTGTAGGTCTTGAAGAAGTGGCCGTAGAAGCGCCAGCCGTAGTTGGTCACGATGTAGCCCTCGAGGGTCGACTGGTCCTTCGGCGGGCGCACCCGCACCCACAGGAACGACAGGCCGCACCGGAACGCCTCGATCGCGCCGAGGTTGCGCAGGGCGTTCGTGAGCTTGATGGGGTAGTCGTAGAACTTGCCCTGGTAGTAGATGCGGCTCGAGCGGGGCCGCAGCATGAAGTCGTCCTCGTCGAGGATCTCGTGCCAGAAGTCGTCGACCCGCTTGACCTTGGTGAAGAAGCGGTGGCCGCCGATGTCGAAGCGCCACTTGTCGCGCTGCACGGTGCGGCTGATGCCGCCCACCATGTCGTCCGCCTCGAGGACGGTGGCGGTGACGCCCGCCTTGTTGAGCTCCTGCGCGGCCGTGAGGCCCGCAGGTCCCGCACCGATGATGACGATGCTGCCCGGCCCGGAGGACCTGGGGTGCTCGGACCGGGCCGAGGGCGCGTCGTCGTTGGTCTCGGTCTCGCTCACGTATCCCTCTCCCTCAGCCCTGCGGGACGTGACCCGTCACTCTACCGAGATCCGTCGACCGCGCTGCTACTCACCGGTTCCGGGGTCCGGCGACGCCGCAGATGGCGAGGGGTCGCCGGCTCGCTGTTACGATCCGCGCCGCATGCGTACCCTCGTCGACGAGGGGGTCGACGACGACGCTTCCGCCTCCGCGGAGACACGGCGTCCGGCCCCGCTGCCCTCCCTCCCGGTCGCCCTCGCCGTCGGTGCCGCCACGACCCTCGGCATCGTCGCCCGCTTCGTGCAGCGCTCGCCGCTGTGGCTCGACGAGGCGCTGAGCGTCAACATCGCCCGCCTGCCCGTCGGCGACCTGCTCGAGGCCCTCCGCCACGACGGGCACCCCCCCTTCTACTACCTGCTCCTGCACTACTGGATGGAGCTGGTGGGCGAGGGCGACGTGGCCGTGCGCGCGCTGTCGGGCATCTTCGCGGTGGCGTCGCTGCCCCTGGCCTGGGTGGCAGGCCGGCGCCTGGCCGGCGCCGGAGGCGCCCGCTGGGCGCTGGTCGTGGTCGCGCTGTCGCCCTACTGGGTGCGGTACGCCACCGAGACCCGCATGTACTCGCTGGCCATGCTGCTGGTGCTCGGCGGCTACCTGCTGCTGGTCGATGCGCTCGATCGACCCGCCTGGCCTCGGCTGGCAGGTTTGGCGCTGATCTCGGGCCTGCTGCTGCTGACCCACTACTGGGCCTTCTACCTGCTGGCCGCGGCGGGCCTGGTGCTGGCCGCGCGGGCGTGGCGCCGGCCCGGTCACCGGGGGAGCACGCTGCGGGTGCTGGGGGCGATCGCCGCGGGCGGCGTGCTGTTCGTCCCGTGGCTGGGCGGCTTCCTGTACCAGGCGGCCAACACGGGCACGCCGTGGGGCGAGCCGTTCCGACCCACCGCCATCGTGGAGGCGATCGTCAGCGACATGGGCGGGGGCACCGTCAGCGAGGCCTCGCTGTACGGCACGGCCGTGGTGCTGCTGGCGCTGCTGGCGCTGTTCGCGGCCCGGTCGTCGGGCCACGAGATCGCGCTCGACCTGCGCACCACCCCCACGGTGCGCCACGAGCTGGCGACGGTCGGGCTGGTGGTGGCCATCGGGGGCGCCGTGAGCCTGGCGACCTCGGCCACCTTCCAGAGCCGCTACGCGGCGGTGGTCGTGCCGCTCCTGCTGCTCGCCGTGGCGGTCGGGATCGTCCGGGTGCCGGGGCGAGCCCGCCTGGTGGTCGGCGCCGTCTACCTCGGGCTGTCGATCGCCGGCATCGCTTGGGTCAACTACTACCAGCGCACCCAGGCCGACGAGGTGGCCGCCGCGGTGGCCGCGCGCGCCCGGCCCGGCGACGTGGTCGTCTACTGCCCCGACCAGCTGGGGCCGGGCTACTCGCGGGCCATGCCCGAGGGGCTCGTCGAGCTGACCTACCCGAGGCTCGCGTCGCCCGAGCGGGTCGACTGGGTCGACTACGCCGAGACCAACGCCGCTGCCGACCCGGGGGAACTGGCCGAGGACATCCGTGCCCGGGCGGGCGACCATGCCGTGTTCGTGGTGTGGATGTCGGAGTACCGCACCTTCGGCCAGCAGTGCGAGCAGCTGATCGGCGCCCTGGGCCTGACCGAGAACCTGGTCGTGCAGAACGATGGCCGCTTCTACGAGCCGGCATTCCTGCACTGGGCGCCGGCCGCGGGCTGACCGGGGCCGACCCCCCACCGGCAGCTACGCGGCGCCGGCGCCGCGGATCGCTCACCGCGCGGGCCGCTCAGCCGGCCACGGCGCGCAGCCCGGCCGCGGCCGCCTCGTGCCGCCGTACCGCGAGCAGGTCGGCCGTGCGGAAGCTGGCCATGCGGACGCTCCACGAGTCGATCACGTCGCGGCCGTCGCCCCGCCGGAAGAACGTGGTCATCGGGCCCTCTTGCTGGTAGGCGTCCGCGCCGTCGACCGTCTCGACGGTGCGGTCTCGCAGGATCACCTCGAAGGTCGGCATGGCGGGAACATACGGTCACCACCCTGTGCGCTACGAGAGGGGCAAGCCTGTGGATTGCGGAAGTTGTCCACAGGCACCATCCGCGCCCGGCCCCGGGCGCCATGCCATCCTCTGCCCCGATGGCCGCGGTCGACAATCTCTCCTACACCTGCCCGCGCTGCGGTGAGCCTGCGGTCGCCCGCTACTACGGGCCCTGTGACGCTTGCCGCGCCGGCCTGCGCGAGGCGGTGGCGGGCGAGGCCCGCGACGTGGCCGTAGCGGGGTACGAACCGAAGATGAACGTGACCCCGAACGCCGTCGCGGTCAAGGACGATTGACCGGCCGGACAAAACGTGCATGTCAGACATGTGACGAACGTCAACTGGTTGCGCGAAACCGGCCGTAGTAGAACACTGCACTCCGTACGGACGTGCAGCCGTGCCGTGAACGCCAGGGGGATCGGTGGATCGTCGGCGGCCCATCGGTTCAGCTGCGTTCGAGGTCCGAGTCTGTGATGGGGAGACGTTCGCAGGCAGGCCGCGTCGGAGCCGCGCTCCGACACTGATGTGAAACGGGGCCGACAGGTGGTTCGACGCATACCCATCCGGGCAAAGGTGGCCGGAGCGTTGGCCGTGCCCCTCGTCGGGCTCGCGGCCGCCGCGGGAGCCGGGGTGTCGGCCAACGCCAACGAGGCCCGGCGCATCAACCGGCAGGCCGAGCTGGCGACCGCCTCCATCGGTCACGCGGGCGTGATCGGCGTCCTGCAGAACGAGCGCAACCTGGCCCTGGCCGAGATGCTCGGCCTGGCCGACGAGCTCGAGCTCGAGGTCACCGACCAGGACGTCGCCCGCCAGCAGACCAACGAGGCGACCGCCGCGCTGCGCCGCGGCATCAGCGATCAGTCCGGCGCTCTGCGCGACGACTACGCCACCGCGCTCACCGTCCTCGACGACCTGCCTGACGTGCGGGCCAACGTCGACGCCGCCCGCCGGTTGCCGAGCCTGGCCAACCGCGAGCGGGCGCACGAGGTGTTCCAGTCGTACACGACCATGGTGTCGACGTTCTTCACCTCGCACGACCGCTTCTCGCTGGTGGTCGACGACCCGGCGCTGCGCCAGGGCGACGACCTGCTCCACTACTCGTCGCACGCCACCGACGCGACGGCCCAGCTGATGGAGATGGTCATCTACATCAGCTCGAGCCCGGGGGGCCTCGACGAGCCGGCCGAGGCGGCCGCGATCGCCCGCCTGCAGCGCGACGTCGGCAAGAACAACGACGTCGTGCGCGTGAAGGGAACCGGCGACTACCTCGCCCCGACCGAGGAGCTGCTCGCCAACCCGCTGGTTGCCGGGTTACCCGTGCTCGTCGACGACCTGATCGACCGGGGCGGCTCGGTCGACCAGGCCGAGCTGCTGGCCACCACCCCGCTCGGCCCCGACGGCGGCTACCCGGCGTTCCGGGACGGCGTGGTCGACGTGCTCGACGCCCGGGCCGGCTCGCTGCACGACGCTGCCGAGGTCCGTCGCAAGGTGTACCTGGGCGGCGCGTTCGCCCTGGTGGCCGTCGCCCTCATCATCGCCTGGGCGGTCAGCCGCTCGATCACCCGGCCCCTGCGTCGCCTCAGCGTCAAGGCCCGGCAGATGGCCACCTACCGCCTGCCCGCCGCGGTCGAGGAGATCCTCGTCGCGCCGCCAGGCGAGGACCTGGTGGTGCCCCAGGCCGACCCCATCGTGGTCTCGGCGCGCGACGAGGTGGCCGACGTGGCCGGGGCGTTCAACGACGTGCAGCACGCCGCCGTCGGCCTCGCGGTCGAGCAGGCCGCGCTGCGCCGCAACGTGGCAGAGTCGTACATCAACCTGGGGCGCCGCAACCAGAACCTGCTCGGCCGGCTCATCGACGGCCTCGGCGAGCTCGAGCGGGGCGAGACCGACCCCAGGCGGCTCGACCAGATCCACAAGCTCGACCACCTGGCCACCCGCATCCGCCGCCACGCCGACTCGCTGCTCGTGCTGTCGCAGGCCGATCCCACCCCCGGCTTCCAGGCGCCGGTCGAGATCGCCGACGTCGTGCGGGCCGCGCTCGGCGAGATCGAGAACAACGAGCGTGTCCTCGTCCGCTCGCTCGACCCGGCGATGCTGCCCGGCGCGGCCTCGAGCGACCTCACCCACCTGCTGGCCGAGCTCATCGAGAACGGGCTGCGCCACTCGCCGCCCCGCGAGCTGGTCGAGGTGAGCGGGCGGGCCACCGCGGGTGGCTACGCGATCAACATCGTCGACCACGGCCTCGGCATGGCGCCCGAGGACATCGAGCGCGCCAACCAGCGCCTGGGCGGCACCGAGTCGTTCACCGTCGCCCCCGCCAAGTACCTGGGGCACTACGTCACGGCCGTGCTGGCCGCCCGCCACGGCATCAAGGTGCGGCTGCAGGGCTCGGTCGTCGTGGGCATCGCCGCTCTGGTCGAGCTGCCGCCCTCGCTGCTCACGGCCTCGGCGGTGGCTGGCCCGCCCCGGCATCCGTACCCGCCCCTGCCCGCGCCGGCGCCTGCCCCGGTGCCCGCTCCCATCGACATGATGGGCTCGGGCGAGGCGGGGGTGACGCCGAGCGCCGAGGACGTCCGCAACGCGGTGGCGCTGCTGCGGGCCGGGGGAGCGCTCGAGCGCCCGAGCCGGACGGTGCCGTCGGTCCCGTACGCCGGCGGGGCCGCCCTTCCGGCCCGCCGCCCCGCGACCGCGCTAGACGCGGCTGCGCGTCCCCTGGTGGTCGTGCCGGACGAGGTGACCAGCGCGGCTCCGCCGGCGCCCGTGCCCGAGCGCACTGCCAGCGGCCTGGTCCGCCGGGTGCGGGGCGCGCACGTGCCCGTCGCCACGGCGGCGGCGCAGCCCGCGCCCGAGCCTGGCCCCACGCCGGCGAACGAGAACGGCCAGCGACCCTCGACCGACCCGAGGGCGCCGCAGGTCGACGGCGCCGAGTTCCAGCGGTTCCTGACGAGGCTGGTCAGTGGCGTGCAACGTAGCCTCGACGGCCGGGGCCCCGACGATGCCTGACACGAGAGGTGACGATGCTCACTGAGGAGGCACGCAACTTCAACTGGTTGCTCAGCACCTTCGTCAACGAGACGGCGGGGGTCACCGACGCGATGGCCGTGTCGTCCGACGGTGTGCTGATCGCCCGCTCCAACTCGGTCGCGCCGTCCGAGGGCGAGCAGCTCTGCGCCATCATCTCCGGCTGCGCCAGCCTGGCTCAGGCGGCGGACCGGGCCATGGGAGCCGAGGGCCTCGAGCGCGTGATAATCGCCATGAAGCTGGGGTTCCTCTTCGTCAGCGCCATCGCCGATGGCAGCTGCCTGGGCGTCGTCGCCACCCGTGACTGCGACGTCGGCTCGATCGGTTACCAATCCACCGAGCTGGTCGCACGCGTCGGCGAGCTGCTCACCCCGGCGCTGCGCGAGGAGCTGAAGCAGCTGGCCGCGTCGGGCTGAGACCGCCGGATGCCCCTCGTGTCCGGCCGTCGAGGGGATTAGCGTGTTGCCGTGGACGGCCCGAGGGTGGACCCGTTCCCGACCCGTTACTGGCACCACCTGGACGACGGTCGCGTGCAGTGCGACGTGTGTCCCCGCGCCTGCAAGCTGCGGCCCGGCCAGCGGGGGGTGTGCTTCGTCCGCGGCCGCCCCGACGCGGAGGCCACGGCCGGCGGTGTCGTGCCCGACGGGGTGGCGCTGCTGACCTACGGGCGGTCGTCGGGCTACTGCGTCGACCCGGTGGAGAAGAAGCCGCTCGACCACTTCCTGCCCGGCTCGTCGGTGCTGTCGTTCGGCACGGCGGGCTGCAACCTGGCCTGCCGCTTCTGCCAGAACTGGGACATCTCCAAGTCGAAGGAGATGGACACCCTGGCCGACGCCGCCGGGCCCGAGGCCATCGCGGCCGCGGCGGTTCGCCTGGGCTGCCGCAGCGTGGCGTTCACCTACAACGACCCGACGATCTTCCTCGAGTACGCCGCCGACGTGGCCGACGCCTGCCACGAGGTCGACGTGCAGGCGATCGCCGTGACCGCCGGCTACATCTGCCCCGAGCCCCGCCGCGACCTGTACGGCCACCTCGACGCCCTCAACGTCGACCTCAAGGGCTTCACCGAGGACTTCTACCGGCACGTCTGCGGCGCCCGCCTCGCCCCCGTCCTCGAGACGCTCGAGTACCTGCGCCACGAGACCGACCTGTGGTTCGAGGTCACGACGCTGCTCATCCCCGGGCGCAACGACGGCGACGCCGAGCTCGACGAGCTGACCTCGTGGGTGGCGGGTCACCTCGGCTCCGACGTGCCGCTGCACTTCACGGCCTTCCACCCCGACTTCAAGATGACCGACGTGCCGCACACCCCGCCGGCCACATTGAGCCGGGCGCGCGACTGGGGGCTGCGCAACGGCCTCCGCTACGTGTACACCGGCAACGTGCACGACCGGGCGGGGTCGAGCACCTGGTGCCCGGGCTGCGGCGCCCTGCTGGTCGAGCGGGACTGGTACGAGCTGGGCACCTGGCACCTGACCGACGACGGTCGTTGCCGGACGTGCGGCTGGGCGCTGCCGGGACGCTTCGACGGCCCGCCGGGCACATGGGGGCGGCGCCGGGTACCGGTGCGGCTGGCCGTCGAGGGGGGCTGAGGTGACCGCCGGCTGGGTGCGCGAGCCGGCGGTCGCCGGGCTCTTCTACCCGTCCGACGCCCGGCAGCTGCGCGACGCGGTGACCGGCCACGTCGAGGCGGCGCCGGTCCCCAATCCCCCCGTCGACGCACGGGCCCTGATCGCCCCCCACGCCGGCTACCGCTACTCGGGCGCCACCGCGGGCGCGGCCTACCGGGCGCTGGCGGGCCGGGGGTCGGCGGTCGAGCGGGTGGTGCTGGCCGGGCCCGCCCACCGGGTGGCGGTCGGCGGCGTGGGCATCGGCGTGTCGACCGCCCGCGCCTGGCGCACGCCGCTCGGCGAGGTGCCGGTCGACGTCGACGCCTGCCGCGAGCTGGTGGACGCGGGCGTGGCGGTCGAGGCCGACGACGCCCACGCGCCGGAGCACAGCCTCGAGGTCCACCTGCCGTTCCTGCTGGAGGTGCTGGGGCCGGTCGCGTTCGTGCCCGTGGTGGTGGGCCGGTGCGCGCCCCGGGCGGTGGCCGACGCGCTCGACCGCGTCTGGGACGGCGAGGGCACGCTGGTGGTGGTCTCGTCCGACCTGAGCCACTACCTGGACGACGCTGCGGCGCGCCGGCGAGACGCCCGAACCCGGCTGGCCATCATCGAGGGCCGGGCCGCGGACATCGGGCCGCACGACGCCTGCGGCTGCGTCGCCATCGCCGGCCTGCTGCTCGCCGCCCGCCCCCGGGAGTTCGCCCCGCGCACGCTGGCCCTCGCCACGTCGGCCGACGCCTCGGGCGACCCGAGCCGGGTGGTCGGCTACGGCGCCTTCGGGTTCGGCGCCTCGCCGCCGCTCACCGAGGACGAGCGCACCTGGCTGGTCGGCCGGGCCCGGGCGGCGATCGGCCACGAGCTGGCCACGGGCGAGGTCGACCCCCTGGGCGACGGCGAGGTGCCCGAGCGCCTGCGCCTGCCGGGGGCGAGTTTCGTGACCCTCGAGCACGCCGGCGACCTGGCGGGCTGCATCGGCTCGCTCGAGCCCGTGCGCCCCCTGTGGGCCGACGTGGCCCGCAACAGCCGGGGCGCGGCGTTCGCCGACCCCCGCTTCCCGCCGCTGGCCGCCTCGGCCCTCGACGTCGTGGTGGTCAAGGTGTCGGTGCTCAGCACGCTCGTGCCGCTGCCCGCGCCCGGGGGCGACGAGCTGGCGGCGGCCCTGCGGCCGCGGGTCGACGGGCTGGTCGTCGAGGCCGACGGCAAGCGGGCGACCTTCCTGCCCACCGTGTGGGACAAGCTGCCCGCGCCCGACCGGTTCGTCGCCGCGCTGCTGGCCAAGGCCGAGCTGGAACCCGACCCGTGGCCCGAGGGCCTGCGGGCCTGGCGCTATGCGACCGACGAGTTCTGGGGCTGATCGCCGGGGTCGCCCGCCGCCGAGCCCTGGGCCTCGGCCCCGGCGGCGTCCGCGGCGACGGCGCGCGCCCAGCCGTAGTCGGGCTTACCGGCGGGGGAGCGCACCACCTCGTCGACCCAGTGGAACGCCTTGGGCACCTTGTAGCCCGCCAGCGACCGGCGGCAGTGCGTGCGCAGCTCGTCGTCGGTGGGGACGTCGGTGCCGGGACGGCCCGCCAGCACCGCCACGATCTCGCTGCCCCAGCGCAGGCTCGGTCGCCCGGCCACCAGGGCGTCGACCACGGCCGGGTGGGTGGTGAGCACCTGCTCGACCTCCTCGGCGAACACCTTCTCTCCGCCCGTGTTGATCGTGGCGGCGTCCCGGCCCAGCAGGTCGAACGAGCCGTCGGCGCGCAGCCGGACGCGGTCGCCGGCCACCGCGTAGCGCACACCGTCGACCAGCGGGAACGTGGCCGCCGTCTTCTCCGGATCGCCGAGGTAGCCGAGCGGGACGCGCCCGGCCTGAGCGAGCCACCCGACCTCGCCGTCGCCGGGGGCCAGGCGCCGGCTCCGGTCGGCCGACAACACGACCGTGGTGGGCTCGGGGCGGAAGGCCGACCCGCGCCCCGCCACGGCCTGGCGACCTGTCTCGGACGACCCCAGCACGTCGACGATGCGCAGGCCGGGCAGGCGCTGGACCAGCCGCTGCTTGACCGCCGGCGACAGCACCGCGCCGCCCGACAGCAGGAAACGCAGGTGGGAGAGGTCGTAGTCGTGGTCGGCGAGCTCGTCGAGCAGGGGACGGGCGAAGGGGTCGCCGACGATCTGCAGCGAGGTGACCCGCTCGCGCTCGCAGGTGCGCAGCACGTCGGCGGGGTCGAGCCGGGTGGGGTCGTCCTGCACCACCACCGCGCCGCCGGAGGTCCAGGCCGAGATGGCGTTCCAGTGGGCGGCGCCGTGCATGAATGGCGCCGAGGGCATGGCCCGCAGCCCGGCGCGCGTCCGGGCCGTGGCGACGATCTGCTGCTCGGTGCCGCGCACTCCCAGCGCGGTGGCGAGGAAGTCGCCCTGGCGCCACAGCGTGCCCTTGGGCAGGCCGGTCGTCCCGCCGGTGTAGAGGATGTAGCGGTCGTCGGCTGACAGGCCCTCGGGGGCGCGTGGCGTCGCGGCCGCAAGTGCGTCCTCGTACCAGCGGGCGCCGGGCAGCAGGGGCGCGCCCGAGCCGTCGTCGACCTGGAGCAGGAGGCGCAGCGCCGGGAGCGCCGGGACCACCTCGGCCAGGGTGGGGGCGAAGACACCGTGGAGGACCACCGCGGCGGCCGCGCTGTCGCCCAGCACGTGGGCCAGCTCGCCCGCCACGTAGCGGTAGTTGACGTTCACCGGCGCGGCCCGGGCCTTCCAGGCGCCGATCATGCCCTCGAGGTACTCGTGGCCGTTGTGGAGGTACAGCGCCACGTGGTGATGGGGCGACGCCCACGGCTCGGCGGTCGCGGGGTCGGCGTCGGCCCGCAGCCCGATGCCTTCGGCCTCCAGCACCGCGGCCAGCCGGCGGGTGCGGTCGGTGACCTCGGCCCAGGTGCGCCGGATGCCGGTCGCCACGATGCAGTCGCGGTCGGGTACGGCCGCGGCGATGGCCTCGTGCAGCGCCGCGACGTTGTGGTCGCCCAGTGTGGCCGGCGCGTCGTCGGCGGCGCCGGGCGGGGCCGCGTCCGCGTGGCCGGACGGGGGCCCGCCGGTCACTGGCCGCGCCGCTGGAGCAGCAGGCTCTGCACCGCCCGGCCCAGGCGGCCGTGCTCGTCGTACACCGCGCTCTCGGCCATCGCCATGCCCTGGTCGCTGGGCAGGGTGAAGGCGTCGAGGCCGATCCACTCGCCGAGCGGCGGCCGGGCCAGGTGGAGGGTGAGATCGGGGTTGAGGAAGATCCACTGCTCGAAGGGCAGCACCCACGAGATGCCGTTGCCGAAGTCGGCTGCGGCCGCCGCCCGCTGCACCCCGCTCGGCTGCTCGTCGTCGACCACCGGGCGCTGGAGCCGGAACCAGGCCCGGGCCGGTCCGGGCCGGTCGGCCCCGCCGTCGAGGAAGCGCACCTCCATGCCGGAGCGGTGGAACGCCGGCGTGTCGTCCTCGGCGAAGCCGAAGGGCAGCACCACACCCGCACCCGGGCCGGGCTCGAGGTGCGACTCGTGGCCCTCGCCCGTGGGCAGGTCGGCGCGCCGGATCGCCACGGCGTGCGCCCGCACCACCTCGACCTCGAGGTCGCCGGCGCTGAGCGAGATGGTGATGCCCAGGACCCGCCGCCCGGGCCGGGGCACCGCGATGTCGACGGCGAGCGGCTCGAGGGGGACGGGACGCATGATCTCGACGGTCAGCCGGGAGACGCAGAACTCGTCGCCGGCGGTGCGCTCGGCCGCGCGCGCCACCAGAGCCGCGACGGCACCGCCGTGCTGGTGGCGGGGGTCCCACGGGCCGCGGGTGTGCTCGGACGGCACGAAGTCGGCGCCACGGCGCGTGAACAGCGGCTCGTCGGACATCCGCGCGAGCCTACCGGTCGTCGTGGGATGGTCGGCAGCCGCGATCAGGCCGCGGGGCGCTCGGTCACCGTGACCGAGCGCATGACGTCGCCCACCGTGATGCGGTCGGTGACGTCGAGGCCCGACGTGACGTAGCCGAACAGGTTGTAGGCCTTGTCGAGCTTGCGGGTGCAGTCGTCGATGCAGATGAAGAACTGCGAGCCGTTCGTGTTCGGGCCGGCGTTGGCCATGGCGACGGCGCCGTGGGTGTACTCGCCCTTGACCGGCTCGTCGGCGAACGTGTAGCCGGGGCCGCCCCGGCCGGAGCCCTCGGGATCGCCGCCCTGGATGACGAACTCGGGCACCACCCGGTGGAAGGTCACGTTGTCGTAGTAGCCCTGGCGGGCGAGCGCCACGAAGTTGTTGACCGTGTTGGGCGCCAGGCGGGGGTCGAGCTCCAGCACGATGTCGCCCTTGTCGGTGGCGATGGTGACGTCGTAGCGGGCGGCGTCGTTGATCTCGTAGGCGGGGGGAGTGGCCATGGGCGCGTACCTTAGTGCGATGCCTGACCAACCCCTCGACGCCCGCGAGCGGTCCGAGCTGTGCGACCTGTTCGTCGCCACCGGGCCGGACGCCCCCACGCTGTGCGAGGGATGGACCACCCTCGACCTGGCCGCTCACCTGGTCATCCGCGAGCACGACCCGCGGGCGGGGCTCGTCATCCTGGGTGGCGACCGGTTCGCCTCGCTCGAGCGCAAGCTCATGGACGGCGCGCGCGCCCGGGGCTTCGAGGCGCTGGTCGAGCGCCTGCGCGGCGGTCCGCCGCTGGTGCCCTGGCGGCTGCCGGTGCTCCGTCCGCTGCTCAACGAGAACGAGTGGTTCGTCCACCACGAGGACGTGCGGCGGGCCAACGGCCAGGGGCCCCGCACCGACCGGCCCGACCTCGACGCCGCCGAGTGGGCCACGGTGCGGCGCCTGGGCCCTCTGTTCCTGCGCAGGGTCGACGGCGCCGGCGTCGAGTTGGTGGCACCCGGCTTCGGCGAGGTGCCGGCCCGGGGCTCGGGCCCCCGCGCCCGCGTGACCGGCGGCCCCCAGGAGCTGGCCCTGTTCCTCTCCGGCCGTCGGGGGGCCGCACAGGTCGACATCACCGGGCCGGACGAGGCCGTCTCCGCCCTGGCCGAGGCCCGGCTCGGCATCTGACCGCTCCGGGCCCCGGGGGCGTGCGGACCGTCCCGGCGAGAGGCGGGAGACGGTCAGCTCTCGGTCGGCACGTACGACGCGATGATCGCGCCGGTCGTCGTCACCTGGGTCATCCACTCGTCCACGATCAGGTTCCGCATGCGGTCTCCTCGTGGTCATGGGTCGTCACGGCGGCGGACGGCCACACAGCCCGGGACTCATTCGTCGTCGCCCCGTCGCTCGTGCGGGACCGCGCCGCGCTGTCTATGTGCCGCGGCGGAAGAGCACGCGCTGCAGGTCGTCCTCGGCGATGCCGTAGCCGGCCATGAGCGCGAGGTGCTCGGGCGTGCCGAGGTAGCGATCGAGCGCCGTGTTGACGGCCGCGGTCAGGTCGGGGCTGCCCTTGCTGAACGCGAACGCGCCACGGGGGACACGTGCGCGTGATGTGGTGGGCTGGTCGGCGACGGCGGCGAGCCCGGCAGCGCCGGCGCGCCGCACGTACGCCCGATTGCCGATCGCCGTGCTGGCGGACGCATCGGCGCGACCGTCCCGCACGGCGGCGGCCGCCGCAGCCTGGTCGGCATGCTCGCGGATGCGATCGACCGGCACGCCGGCGGCGATGGCCGTCTGGCGCTGGACCTGGCCGCGTACGACCGCGAGGGTCGCCCCTGGAGTGCGGGCGATCGCCTCGTAGCTGGTGTACCGGGGCGCGTCGCCGGGGCGGACGATGAAGCCGTCGGCCGCGGCCCACACAGGCCGGCTGAAGTCGACGATCTCGGCCCGGTCAGCGGTCACGAAGATCGCGGTCGTCATGTGCCATCGACCGTCGAGAAGCCCGGGAATGAGATCCGGGAACGTGGTCAACGCATAGCGGACGGTCGGGGCTCCCGCGGCGGCCAGCACGTGATGGGCGAGGTCCATGTCGCACCCCGCGGGGCGTGCCCCACCACGGCCAGGGATGCCGAAGGGCGGTTCGTCGAGGTACGCGACGACCACGCCGTCACGCCATGACGTCGGGGCCAGGTCGTGGCGTGCTATGCGCGCGTCTCCCACACCGAGACGTGTGACGTGCTCCCGACGACCGCCGCGTTGGACATGCCGGCACAGGCCGCGTGGTCCCCCGCAGCGACCCGCTCGTCGACGAAGACCTTCGGCACCCGAGCACTCTTGTGCGCCTGCCGAGGATCAGCCACCGAATTCCGGCTCCGCCTGGGACGGCATCGGTGACCATCGCCTCTGGCGTGGCGACGGTCAGTGGCAGACACTCAGGTCGTGACACCTCCGAAGGGAGGTCGATGTGAAACCTCGAACGGCCGATGACGAGAGACGCTCGGGCATCCGCTGGCTCGTCGCCGGGGCGATCTTCCTCGCCGCGATGCTCGGCATGTGGTGGCTCGTCGCCGAAACCAACTCGGAAGGTACCCACGACGCCGAGCTGCTCCCGTTCTTCGCCCTGATACCGCTGCTGATCGGCCTGTACCACCTGATGCGGTCACGCCTCCATCACGCATGAACCGGCACTCCTGACTCCGGCGGTGCTCGTCGGGTGGCGTCGTGCGGCTGTCGGGCAGTCGTGGCGTCACACTGCTCCCATGACCGTGTCCCTGCATCACATCGTCATCGACGCCCACGACTTGCCCAGGTTGGCCCGATTCTGGAGCCAGGTTCTCGATTGGAAGATCCTCTCCCAACGCGAACGGGAAATCGTCATCGGTACCGACACGGACGCCGCAGTCGGGATCTGCCTGATGCCCGCGAGCGACGAGAAGTCGGTGAAGAACCGTGTTCACCTCGATCTCAACCCCGGTGGCGATGCCGGGCCGGACGACCGGGAAGCAGAGATCAGGCGCATCCTCGCCCTGGG
>DASSCS010000095.1:0-31220 GCA_035697515.1 Acidimicrobiales bacterium | reverse complement strand
ACCGCGGCCGCGGCCGGCCCGGCCGGGCTCGTGGCCTCGGCGCCGGGGCCGCCGGCGGCGTTGCCGGATGTGACGTCCTTGTCGATGGCCGTTGTCGCGGGAGTCGACGCGGCCGCTGGCTCGCCCTGCTCCTCAGGGACCGGGTTCGGCGCCTCCGGGCCGGAAACGTCTGTCTCGGACATGGGTGGGATCCCTTCTCATGACGCGCGCCTCTCGGCGTGCGGAGGCGGCGTCGCTGCCGGCCCGAGGTCGATGACCTCGCGCCGGGCGCCGCCGGCCTGCGTCCATTGGTGGATGCGAGTGACCCGTGTCAACGTCCAGGTGGGGTCGATCGCGGTGATCAGTTCGGCCGGGCGCAGCGCGCGCGGTTGCGTCGCCAGCTCGGCCTCGAGCGCGGTGCCGATCTCCGTCGCCCGCGGCGCGAGCGGTGCGACCACCTCGGTCACGGGACCGAGGAGGCGCAGGTCGAGGATCGCGGGCCGCACGTCGTCGGTGACGGTCTGGCCCTTGCGCTCGCGGGTGAGGGTGAGCTCGGGCGCGGCCAGCGCCCGGGCCACGGCGGTGGCGGCATCGGGCGGGGTGACGTCGCCGACCTCGATGTGCCAGGTGCAGCTGGTGACGACCTGCTGGAGCGAGTCGGCTCCCGCAGGCAGGGACACGGCGGACTGCACGTCGATGCCCGCGGGGAGGACCGGTCGGAGCCGCGCGGGCAGGCGCTCGACGGCGACGGGCTCCGGCGCCTCGCGCAGGGCCACGTCGAGGTACTCACCGTGGGACTCGTGCCCGGTCGACAGCGCCAGCCCGAAGCTGAGCTTGGGCCGGGGCGAGAAGCCCTCGGTGTAGGCGATGGGGATGCCGGCCCGGCGCAGCGCCCGCTCCCAGATGCGGGCGACATCGCGGTGGCTGGTGAAGCGCACCTTGCCGTGCTTGGCGAAGCGGATGCGCACCCGGGGGGCCGGGCCGCGCGGCCCCTGCCGCTCGGCGGGCGCCGCGGCCGTGGTGGGCGCCGTCATGCCCGCGCTCCGGCCAGCGGGCGGGGGCGCAGCGCCACGGGCACGGCGCCCGGCAGGTGGCCGGTGGAGAGGTCCTGGCCCGTGCCCTGGCTGCCGCCGGCGGGCGGGGTGGCCGAGGCCACCACGTGCTCGATGCCATAGCCGGTGCAGGCGCCGCAGTCGTAGCAGGGCGTCCAGCGGCAGTCGGGCAGGCCGACCTCGGCCAGCGCGTCCTGCCAGTCCTGCCACAGGAAGTCCTTGTGCAGGCCGGCGGAGATGTGGTCCCAGGGCAGGACCTCGTCTTCCGTGCGGTGGCGGTAGACGTACCAGTCGACGTCGAGGCCGTGGTCGGCCATGGCCGACAGCCACAGGTCGAGGCGGAAGTGCTCGCTCCACTCCTGGAACGTGCCGCCCTGGCGCCACACCTGCTCGATGACCGGGCCCAGGCGGCGGTCGCCCCGCGAGGCCAGGCCCTCGACCAGCGACGCCTTGGGGTCGTGCCAGGTGAGCTGCACGCCCCTGGCCCTACGACCGGCGTCCCGCAGCAGCGAGATCTTGCGGCCCAGCTCATCGGCGGTGTTCTGCCCGAACCACTGGAACGGCGTGAACGGCTTGGGCACGAACCCGCCCACCGAGGCCTTGACCGACGGCCCCTTGGTGTGGCTGCGCCCGATCTCGACGCAGTTGCGGGCCAGCTCGAGGATGCCGAGGGTGTCGTCGTCGGTCTCGGAGGGCAGGCCGGTCAGGAAGTAGAGCTTGACCCGCCGCCAGCCCGAGCTGAAGGCCGACTCGACCGCGCCGTACAGGTCCTCCTCGCGGATCAGCTTGTTGATGATCTGGCGCATGCGCCAGGTGCCGGCCTCGGGGGCGAAGGTCAGGCCGGTGCGGCGCGCCTTCTGGATCTGGGTGGCGATGCCGACGGTGAAGGCGTCGACCCGCAGGCTCGGCAGGCTGACCGAGACCTGGCCGCAGCTGGCCGGGTCGTCGACGATGCCCTGCACCACGTGCTCGATGCCCGAGAAGTCGGCCGTCGACAGGCTGGTGAGGGCCACCTCGTCGTAGCCCGTGCGGCGCAGGCCGTCGGTCACCATGGTGCGCACCTGGTCGGCGGGGCGCTCGCGCACCGGGCGCGTGATCATGCCCGCCTGGCAGAAGCGGCAGCCCCGGGTGCAGCCCCGGAACACCTCGACGTTCAGCCGGTCGTGCACCACCTCGGTGAGGGGCACGAGCTGGCGCTTGGGGTAGGGCCACTGGGCCAGGTCGGCGATGGTGCGCTTCTCGACCCGCTCGGGCACGTCGGCGAAGCGGGGCGTGACCGCCCGGATGCGGCCGCCGTCGGGCTCGTACTCGACGTCGTACAGCGAGGGGACGTAGACGCCCTCGACGTGGGACAGCTCGCGCAGCACGGCCTGGCGACTGCCCTCGGTGCGGCCCGAGGCCTTCCACCCGCCGAGGACGCGGGTGATGTCGGCCACGACCTCTTCACCGTCGCCCAGCACGACGAAGTCGAGGAAGTCGGCCAGCGGCTCGGGGTTGTAGGTGCAGTGGCCGCCGGCGGCCACGAGCGGGTCCTCGGGCCGGCGCTCGGCCGCCCGCACCGGCACGCCGGCCAGGTCGACGCAGTTGAGCAGGTTGGTGTAGGTCAGCTCGGCCGACAGGTTGAACGCCAGCACGTCGAACTCGTGGCCGGGGCGATGGGTGTCGACCGAGAACAGCGGGATGCGCGCGCGGCGCATGACGGCCTCGAGGTCGCCCCATGGCGCATACGAGCGCTCGGCGACGGCATCATCACGCTCGTTGAGGATCTCGTAGAGGATCTGCAGGCCCTGGTTGGGAAGGCCGATCTCGTAGGTGTCGGGGTAGGTCAGCAACCACGAGACAGCGCCCTGACCAGGGACGGGACGCTGCGCGCCCAGCTCGAGCCCGATGTAGCGGGCCGGCTTCTCCACGCCCGCGAGATGCGGTTCGAGCTGGGTCCAGACGGATGACATGTCGCCTCAAGGCTAGCGGGGCGCCGGTCCGTGCCCCGAACCCCCGTTCAGCGAGGCCGTCGGGCCTCCGCGATGATCCACGGGAAGGCCCGCACCACCCGCACCTCCGTGAACGACGAGTCGAGCGCTAGCCGCAGCCGGCGCGGGGTGAACCACTGCACGTGCTCGGGGTCGTTGCCCAGCCGGCGGACGTTCTTGCCCCGGCCCAGGTTGCCCAGGCGGAACCACGGCTCCCAGGGCACCGACACCACGCACCGGTCGGTGGTCACCCGGGCCAGCTCGGCCACCGCGGGCGCCACGGCGGGCAGGTGCTCCAGCACCTCGATGCAGGTCACCACGTCCGCGCGGCGGTCGGAAAGCGGCAGCATGCCGGCGTCGGCCACCACCGGCGACACCCCGGCCAGGCGGCGCGCCACCCGGGCCTTGTCGAGGCGGTACTCGACCCCGACGACGTGGCCCGGGGGGCCGCCGGGCTCGAGCAGCCGTTCGAGGCACAGCCCCTCACCCACGCCGACGTCGACGACCGTGCCGTCCAGCGGACCGACCACGGCCCGCAGCCGCGCCGCCCAGCGATCGAGGAAGCGTCGCACGACCGGGTTCGACGAGCCGTACTTGGCGGCGTCCTGACCCGCCGCCTCCGCCGGCGCCCCCGGCGCCAGGCCGATGGGGCGCCGCCCGGCCGTGCCAGCGTCGCCGGGCGAGCCGGCATCGCCGGCCGTGCGAGGCGGGCCGCCGGCGCGGGCTGGGCGGGGCGGGCCTGCGGTCACGGTGCGACCGGCCGTGCTCATCGCTCGGCGCCTGCGGAGGCGTCGACCTCGACCACCGACCCGCGGGAGCCGCGGCGAAGGTGCACGCTGAGCTCAGCCAGCAGGCCGAGCAGCACCATCTGCACCGCCACCACCACCAGCAGCACCCCGGCCAGCAGCGCCGGGCGGGTGCCGATGGGGTTGCCGAGCAGCTTCTCGATCAGCATCCACCCCAGCAGGCCCGACCCCGCCACGCCCATCAGCACGCCGAGCCCGCCGAAGAGATGGAACGGCCGGCCGGTGTAGGTGGTCAGGAACTTGACGGTGATCAGGTCGAGGAAGCCCCGCCAGAAGCGGGCCCGGCCGAACTTCGACGAGCCGTGGCGCCGCTCGTGGTGCTCGACGTCGACCTCGGCGACCCGAAAGCCCCGCCACTGGGCCAGCACGGGGATGTAGCGGTGCAGCTCGCCGTAGAGTTCGAGGCCGCTGGCCAGGTCGCGCCGCATGGCCTTGAACCCGCTGTTGAAGTCGCGACCCTCGACTCCCGTGACCAGGGCGGTGGCCCGGTTGTAGAGGCGCGAGGTGATGCGCTTCACGAACCGGTCGTGGCGCACGGCCCGGCGGCCGGTCACGAGGTCGACGCCCTCGTCGGCGTCGAGCGCAGCCAGCAACCGCGGGATCTGGCTCGGGTCGTCCTGGCCGTCGGCGTCCATCAGCACGACGTACTCGCCCTGCGCGCGGGCCATGCCAGCGCTCAGCGCCGCGGACTTGCCCGCGTTGCGACGCAACCGGACGCTGACGACGTCGGGCCCGGCCAGCCCTCGCATCAGGTCGGCGGTGCCGTCGGTGCTGCCGTCGTCGACGACCACGACCTCGAACGTCACGCCCGCCCCGCGCAGGGCGGCCGTGGCCTCGGGCACCAGCTCGGCCAGGTTGTCCCTCTCGTTGTAGGCGGGCAGGACAACCGACACCTGCGTCCCCACGCGCTCCCCCTTCACCCGGATCCGCGCCAGGCTAGCGGGGCCGGGGCTGCGTCACCGGCCCGGGCGACCCGCTACGGTCACGCCCCGTGGGGAGCGCCGTCGTGGGGAGCGCCGCACCGACCGTGTCCGGTGCCGGCACGGAGGAGGGCGACGAGCCGGCCGCGCCCCGCGACGACCGCCCGGCCGGGCGGCCCGTCCACCGCTGGCGCGACCTCGACCGCGCCGACCGGTTCTGGGCGCTCGCGGTGGCCGCGGCGGTGCTGCTCGGCCCGATCATGGCCTTCGCGCACTTCATCCCCGACTGGGTGCCCCAGGGCGACCCGGCGCTCATGGCCCTGCGGGCGCTCGACACGGGCACCTCGCGCACTCCCGTGCTGGGCCAGCCCTCGCAGTCGCTCCAGTACGCCGGCACGGTGGCGTCGGTGCACCACCCGGGGCCGGTGCACTTCTACCTGCTGGCCGTGCCGGTGCGGGTGCTCGGCGGGTGGCTCGGCATGTCGCTGGTCTCGGTGGCCATCGTCGGCACCTGCCTGGTCACCGCCGCCTGGGCGGTGTTCCGCCAGCTCGGGCGCACGGCGGGCCTGGTGGCGGCGCTGGCGCTGGCCGCGGTGACCTTCACGACCGGCGCCGCCAGCATGATCAACCCGGTCAGCTCCAGCATCGCCGGCTACCCGCTGCTGGCCACCGCGGTGCTCATGTGGTGCGTGGCGTGCGGCGACGTCCGGCTGCTGGCCGCCGCCGCCGCGGCGGCCAGCTTCACCGCCCAGCAGCACCTGTCGGTGGTGCCCGCCACGGCGGTCCTGGTGGCCGGCGGGCTCGCCCTGGCCGCGCTCGGCTGGTGGCGCCAGGGGCGCCACCGAGACGCCGGGGCGCGCGCCGAGTTGGCCCGTTGGGGTGCGGGCGCGGGGGTGGTGGTGCTGGTGCTGTGGGCGCCGGTGCTGGCCCAGCAGCTCTTCGGCGGCCGGGGCAACCTGAGCGCGATGCTGTGGTTCGCCCGCAACGGCAGCCACGGGAAGCTCGGTCCGGCCTCCGCCGTCCGCCAGGTCGCCCACACCCTGGGCCTGCCGCCGTTGCTGGGTCGCACCCAGGTCAGCGGCTGGGACCTCATCGGCCCCCCGTCGTCGCTCACGTGGATGTCGGCCGCGGCGGTGACCATGGCGGTCGCCGCGGTGTGCCTGCGCTGGCGCCGGGACTCGCCCCGCCACGCCAGCCTGGGCCCGATGGCCGCCGTCGTGGTGGCGGCCGGTCTGGTCAACGGGTCGTCGGTGCCGAAGGGGCTCGAGCAGGGCCGCATCACCTTCTACCACTGGGCCTGGGTGCTGGCGTTCTTCGTTGCCCTCGTGCTCGGCCTGGCGGCCGCGGCGTGGTGCCGGCGGCAGCTGGTCGCCGCCCGCCCGGCCGCCCCGACGGCGCTCGCCGCCCTGGTCGTGGTGGCCGTGGCGCTGCCCGCCGTGGTGAGCGTGCAACTCGACCGCTGGCCCAACACGGCCTCGGCCGCCTACTCGTCGCTCGGCCGCGACGTCGTCGACCACCTGGCCGACGCGGCCGTCGACCACGCCGACCAGCTCGGCGACCACATCGTGGTGGTCAGCCGCAGGGAGCCGCTGTTCGCGCTCTACAGGGAGACGCTGGCCTTCGCCCTGATCGAGCGGGGCCTCGACGTGCGCCTCCCGCTCAGCGCCCGCTTCTTCGTGCACGACCAGCACCTGGTCGATCGCGACGAGCTCGACGCCGGCCTGGTGCTGGTGGTCGACCGGGCCCTGCCGAGCGAAGCACCGGCCGGCGGCGAGCTGATCGCCGAGATCGACCTGGCGCCCGACAGCCCGGGCATCGACGTGGACAGCTACCGGGCGCTGGTGGAGGTCGCCGAGTCGGCGGACCGGTTGCGCCTCGGCCCCGCGCTCGCCGGTGACCTGCCGGACGGGACGGAGACCATGCTCACCGCGATGCTGCAGCCACTGATCGACCACCCCTCCGCCGCCCTGCTGCGGCCCGACGTCCTGGCGTTCCTCGCCGACGGCCCGCCGCTGGCCGAGCCCGCCCTCGACCCCGCGCTGGCGGCGCGCCTGCTGGCCTCGGTGGAGGCGGCGGGCGACGACTGGACCCCCGACGCCCCCACGGGGCTGCGGCTGTTCGTGGTCGACCGCGACGAGATGCTGGCGCTGGGCACCACCCGCGAGCTGGGCCGCCCGGACGGCGGCTGACCGCCCGACCGGCGACGCCCGGCGTGCCCGACCGGCGCCCGGCCACCGGCGCGACCGGACCGCGCGCCAGGGGTCAGCCGAAACGGCGCATGTGCACGTTGAGCACCAGTCCGATGGCCAGCCACGAGGCGAGGACCGACGACCCCCCGTAGCTCATGAACGGCAGGGTGATGCCGGTGATGGGCATGATGCCCATGGTCATGCCCACGTTCTGGAAGATCTGGAACACGAGCATCGACAGCACCCCGACGCAGATGAGCATGCCCAGCCGGTCGTGGGCGATCTGGGCCGTCCGCCAGATGCGCAGGCACATCAGCGCCAGCAGGCCCAGCACCGTGGCCGAGCCGACGAAGCCCAGCTCCTCGCCGACGGCGGTGAAGATGAAGTCGGTGTGCTGCTCGGGCACGAACCCCAGGCGGGTCTGCGTGCCCTCGAACAGCCCCTTGCCCGAGGTGCTGCCCGAGGCGATGGCCGCCTTCGACTGGTCGAGGTTGTAGGCCTCGGCCTGCAGGTCGGTGCCGTCCTGGTCGAGGAACCCGGTCAGCCGGTCGCGCTGGTACGTCTCGAGCACGTCCGAGGTGAGCACGCCCACCACGGCGATCACGCCCACGGCGGTGAGCACCACCACGTGGCGGGCCCGGGCGCCGGCGATGAGCAGCATGCCCGTGGCGATGGCCACGAACACCAGGGCGGTGCCCAGGTCGGGCTGCAGCATGATGAGCGCGGTGGGCACGCCGAACACCAGCAGCGTCAGCCCCACGCGGTGGACCCGCAGCGGCACCTCGCTGCCCGCCAGCAGCGCGGCCACGGCCAGGACGACGGTCACCTTGGCCAGCTCCGCGGGCTGGAGCTGGAACGACCCGAGCTGGAACCAGGCCTGCGTGCCCCGCTGCTCGGTGCCGAGCGGCGACACGACCAGGGCCAGCAGCACCAACCCCACCGCGTAGGGCAGCCAGGCGAAGTCGCGCAACCGCCGGTAGTCGACCAGCGTCACGAGCACCATGCCGATCACGCCCATCACCAGGAAGAACACCTGCTTGCGCAGGAACGACAGGTCGTAGACGTCGGGATCGGTGCCGCGGGTCGACGACAGGATCATCAGCGCGCCCAGCGCGGAGACGGCCGCGGTGCACATGAGCAGCACCAGGTCGACGTGGCGCCAGGCGGCCGGGGCGCGATCGCGGAACAGGCTCTCGTCGCGGCGCCGTCCCCGCTCGCTGGGCGTGCGGAGCTGCCGCTCGCGGCTGGGGATGCGGCTGAGGTCGAGGGTGGTGCGGGCCATCACCCCACCTCCGGGCGCGGGGCACGGACGGCCTCAGTCATACGAGGCACCCGTGGGGGCCAGGGGGGCGGCCGCGCCGACCGGCAGGCCGTTGGGTCCGGCGGGCTGCAGCGGCACCACGCCCGACAGCGCGTCGAACAGCGCCCGGGCGACCGGGGCCGACGCCGTGCCGCCGAACCCCGACTCCTCCAGGAACACCGCCATGGCGTACCTGGGGGCCGGGGCCGGCCCGAAGGCGGCGAACACCGCCGTGTCGCTCTTCTCGTCGACCTGGGCGGTGCCGGTCTTGCCGGCGATGGGGTACGTGTCGAGGGGAAAGCCGGAGAACGCCCGTACCGCCGTGCCGCTGACCGGCACGCCCACCAGCCCGTCGTACAGCGGCTGGCGGACGTGCGGCGGCAGCGGCACCTTCTCGGCCACCTCGGGCTCGAACTTCTGGGTCACCCGGTCGGTCTGGTACGCCTGGGCCCGTATGGCGACCTTGGGCACGTAGCGGGTGCCGCCGTTGGCGAACGTGGCGTAGCCGTTGGCCAGCTGGAGGGGCGTGACCAGCACGTCGCCCTGGCCGATGCCCATGTTGACGCTGTCGCCGGTGCGCCAGTCGGGGTCGCCGTCGACGCGCTCGGCGTACTCGCGCTTCCAGGCGGGGGTGGGCACCCGGCCGCTGGCCTCGCTGGTGAGGGCCACGCCGGTGCCGTCGCCGAGACCCCACGGCCGCAGGTGCGTCTGCAGTGCCTCCTCGCCTCCCAACCGCTCGCGCTGGAGCCAGAACTGCGCGCCGACGTTGTAGAAGTAGGCGTCGGACGAGACGGTGATGGCCCGCTGGATGGTGACGTTGCCGTACGCCGCGCCACCGGCGTTGCGGCGGTAGCAGTGGGGGTCGCCGGAGCACCCCGGGATGAGGTAGCCGCCCCGGTCGGAGAACACGGTGTCGGGCGCCATCACCCCCGCCATCAGCGCCGCATAGCCCATGAACAGCTTGTAGGTCGAGCCGGGCGCCCACTGGCCCTGGATCGCCCAGTTGTTGAGCGGATAGTGGTTGACCGGGTCGTTGAGGCGGGCCCACTCGGCGGCGTCGAACCCGTCGACGGCGATGTTGGGGTCGTACGACGGGTACGAGGCCATGGCGATGACCTGGCCGTTGTTGGGGTCGAGCACCACCGCCGCGCCCTTGGTGGCGGCGTTGCGGGTACCGTCGCGGTTGGGCCGGGCGCGCGCGTCGGCCAGGCCCTGCTGCACCTTCTGCTCGGCCAGCGCCTGCACGTCGACGTCGAGGCTCAGCACCAGGTCGTCACCCGCCCGGGGCGGCCGCTCGCTGATGACCCGCACCGGGTCGCCCTCGGCGTCGACCTCGATGCGGCGCAGGCCGGGCGTGCCCCGCAGCCAGCGCTCGTAGGTCTGCTCGACGCCGGTCTTGCCGATCTCGTCGTTGAGCGTGTACGGCTTGGCGGTCTCGTCCTGGTGGGCGGCGAGCTCGGTGGGATCGATCTTGCCGACGTAGCCGATGATGTGGGCGGCCAGGGGCCCGTACGGGTACGCCCGGAGCGCCGTGCGCTCGACCACCACCGACGGGTAGTCGGCGGCCCTCTCGTCGAAGTAGATCTTCAGCTCCTCGGGCACGTCGACCGCGATGGGCACCGGCGCGTAGCGGTTGAAGCGCTCGTCCTCGAGCCGGGCGAGGATCTCCTGGGGGCTGACCGGGTTGCCGGCCCCGGTCAGGTCGAGCGCCAGCCGGCCGATCACATCGTCCCGGCGGGCCCTGGGCAGCTCGGACAGCACGCTGCGGTCGACCGCCACCACGACGGCCACCCGGTTGTCGACGATGACCTTGCCGTCGCGGTCGAGGATGCGGCCGCGGGGCGCCGGGATCTGCACGGTGCGCACCCGGTTGGCCTCGGCCTGCACCTGGTAGTCGCCGGCCCCCACGACCTGGAGGTCGTACAGCCGCGCGAACAGCGAGGCGAACAGCGCCACTGACACGACCGCCACGATCGACAGCCGCAGCCGGGGCCGGTGCTCGTCGACGTGCCCCCTCACCGCAGGACCACCTCGAGCCGGTCTGGCTCGTCGTGCCCGTGCACCCACCACAGCACCCGCATGAGCGGCACGACCGCCAGGGCCTGCCCCACGGCCACGACCAGCGCCATGCCCGGCACCAGGCCGAACGGGTACGCCACCCCGGCCAGGTTGCCCAGGCACGTGTACAGCGCCACCTGGATGGCGCCGGCGGCCGCAGCGATGACGACCGGCCACCAGCCGCTGGTGCGGCCCAGCGCCTCGCCCGCCCAGCCCACGGCATAGCCCACCAGCGCGTACGACAGCGCGGTCAGGCCGAAGGGCGTGTCGAGCACCAGGTCGTAGGCCACCCCGGCCGCGAACCCGTACGTGGCGCCCCGGTCGGGGCCGCCCGTCAGGCCGGCCGCCACCACCACGGCCAGCACCAGATCGGCGACGGCGCCGCCGACACGAAGGTCGGCCACGATGGCCACCTGGAGCACCACGGCGAGCGCCACCACCAGCGTCGCCCGTGGCCAGGCCAGACGACGGCCGTTCACGGCGCTACCCCGGCTGCCATTGGAGCACCGTCACGTAGCTGAACTGGTCGGCCTCGACCAGCGGTTCGACCACCAGCTCGAGGGCCAGCCCACCCGACCCCTGGCGTGCCGAGCTCACGGTGCCCACCGGGATGCCCGGCGGGAAGGCGCTGCGGTCGACCCCGCTGGTGACCACCCCGGTGCCCTCCGCGACCTCGCTGTCCGGTGCGATCGACGAGTCGACCTTCAGCGGCTGGTCGCGCCCCCGACCCTCGGCCGTGCCCAGCTCGCCCGTGGTCGAGAGCCGGACCCCCACCCGGAACTCGGGGTCGGTGATCAGCTCGACCTGGGCGGAGCCGCCGGTGACCTGGGTGATGCGCCCCACGAGGCCGCCCCCGGTGGCCACCGGCATGCCCACCGCCAGCCCGTCGTCGCTGCCCTTGTCGATCTCGAGGGCGTGCGAGAAGTTCGAGCGGGGCCCCGACACGACCCGGGCCGTCACCTTCGGCACGTCGCCGGCGAAGGGCAGGTCGAGCGACTCGGACAGGTCGGCGAGCTGGTGCTCGGCGTCGGAGGCGCCGATCTCGGCCGCCTCGACCTCGGCCAGCTCGGCCCGCAGCCGGTCGTTCTCGCTCTTGAGGTCGTCGTAGTCGGTGATGCCGTGCCAGGCGTTGCGCACGGGGCTGGTGATCGTGCCGATGGCACCCTCGACCGGGCGGAGGGCCGTGGCCGCGCCCTGGCGCACGTCGCGCACCACGCCCACGTCGCGCAGGCCGATCACGACCAGCGTGACCGACGCCAGCACCAGCACGGTCATGCGGGTGCGGGAACCGGTGGGCGGCGAGATGGCCATCAGTAGCCGGTCGAGCTGAACAGCACGCTCTTGAGCGCGTCGAACTCTTCCAGCGACTGGCCCGACCCCACGGCGACGGCGTGGAGCGGGTTGGGGGCCACCACGATGGGCATGCCCGTCTCGTGGTGCAGGCGGGCGTCGAGGCCGTGCAGCAGCGCGCCGCCGCCAGCCAGGCAGATGCCCTTGTCCATCACGTCGGCGGCCAGCTCGGGCGGGGTCTTGTCGAGGGTCACCTTCACGGCATCGATGATTGCCGAGACGGGCTCCTCCATGGCGTCGCGCACCTCGTCGGTGGTGGTGACGATGGTCTTGGGCAGGCCGGTCATCAGGTCTCGGCCCCTGATCTCGGCGTGCAGCTCCTCGAGCAGCGGCCAAGCCGAGCCGAGCGCGATCTTGACCTCCTCCGCCGTGCGCTGGCCGATGGCCAGGCCGTACTCCTTCTTGACGAAGTCGACGAGGGCCTCGTCCATCTCGTCGCCGGCCACCCGCACCGACTGGCTGGTGACGATGCCGCCCAGCGAGATGACCGCCACCTCGGTGGTGCCGCCGCCGATGTCGACGATCATGTTGCCCGTCGGCTCCTGCACCGGCAGCCCGGCCCCGATGGCGGCGGCCATGGGCTCCTCGATGATATAGGCCGGCTTGCGGGCCCCCGCGTACTCCGCCGCCTCCTGCACCGCCCGCTGCTCGACGCCCGTGATGCCCGAGGGCACGCAGATCACCATGCGGGGCTTGCCCCACCGGCGATTGTGCGCCTTGCGGATGAAGTAGCTGAGCATCTTCTCGCAGATCTCGAAGTCTGCGATGACGCCGTCCTTCAGGGGCCGGATGGCCTCGATGTGGCTGGGCGTGCGGCCGATCATGCGCTTGGCCTCGACGCCAACGGCCACCGGCCGGCCGTCGCGCACGTTGAGCGCGATGACGGAGGGCTCGTTGAGCACGATGCCCTTGCCGCGCACGTAGATGACGGTGTTGGCCGTGCCGAGGTCGACGGCCATGTCCCGACCCGTCAGGGAGGAGAAGAAGTTGTCGGGCATGCGTTGGCATCCTCCGCCGGTGGTGTGGAGGGCTTGGCGTAGGTTAACCGTCGGCAGACCCCACGGGCGCGACCCGACTGGCCACGATCGGCACGCCTCGCGGCGGGCGCGCAGGACCTCGGCGCTCAGCTCAGGCCGGGGAACCAGAGCGCGATCTCACGCGCAGCCGACTCGTGGCCGTCGCTCGCGTGCACCAGGTTCTCGGTGGTGACGGTGGCGTAGTCACCCCTGATCGAGCCGGGCTCGGCGTCGACCGCCTTGGTGGCCCCCACCAACTTTCGCACGAGCGCGTACGTGGTCTCGTCGGGCCCCTCGACCACCATAGGGAACACCGGCGAACGGGTGACGAAGTCGACCAGTTCGCCGAAGAACGGCTTGTCGCGGTGCTCGTCGTAGTGACGCTCCGCCAGCTCGCGATCGACCATGCGCAGGTCCGCGGCGACGAGTGTCAGGCCCTTCTGCTCAATGCGGGAGACGATCTCGCCGACCAGCCGGCGTTCGACGGCGTCGGGCTTGCACATGACGAAGGTCCGGTTCTTCACAAGCAGGCGAGGGTAGGGCACTGCCCGCACCGGGCGAAATCACCGCCCACCTGGCCACACGCCGGGAGGCCACCACGTCCGAGGCGATGCCCGCCGCCAGACTCATGCCGAGGCGGTAGCAGCTGGGGGCCGGCGACGCCCCCGAGGCGATAGCTACCGCCCGCGACGCCCCGAGGCGATAGCTACCGGAGGCCGGCGACCATCGCCTCGACACTGGTTCGGCGCCAGCGATTGCCTCGTCGGCTCCCGCGCGTGGACGAGCGGGCACCGGCCCCTGGTCCGAGGCGGAGCCCGAGAGGACGGATCAGCCGAGCAGGCCCAGGCGGCGGCAGGCCGTCCGTGCGGCACCGACGGTGTGGAGCGAGCCGGTGACCATCACCAGGTCGCCCACCCCCGCCGCCAGCGCTGCCCGCCACGCGTGCTCGACCGCCGCCTCGATGCCGTCGATGGCCTCGACGGACACGCGCCGCTCCTCGACCGCAGCGGCCACCGCCGCAGCGGGCACACCGCGGGGCGACGGTGGCGTGGTGGCGACGACCCTGTCGCCCGGGCGCACGCCGAGCGCGTCGAGCATCTCGTCGAGGTCGCGTCCTGCCAGCACGCCGAGAACCCACCGGCGGGTGCCGGCCACGTCGAACTCGGCGGCCAGCGTCGCGGCCGCGGCCGCGGCGCCGTCGGGGTTGTGGGCCCCGTCGAGCACCAGGAGCGGCGCCCGGTGCAGCACCTCGAAGCGGCCCGGCAGCGTCAGGCCGGCGAAGGCCTCGGCGACCACGTCGCCGTCGAGCGCGCGGCCGAAGAACGCCTCGACCGCGGCGACGGCCAACGCGGCGTTGTCGGCCTGGTGGGCGCCGTGCACCGGGAGGTACACCTCGCCGTGCTCGCCGAAGGGCGTGCGCAGGTCGACCACATGGCCGCCCAGCGCCACCCGGTCGGTCGCCACGCCGAAGTCGTCGTCCCGCACCCACGCGGTGGCCGGGCCGCCGGCATCGCCCGCGTCCTCCTCACGGGATCGGCCGCCCTGGCCGCCGATCCCCGGGGCGGGACCGTGTGCCTCCTGCCCGGCGGCCACAGCGCCCACGAACAGCGGCCGCAGCTGCGGGTCGGTCTCGCCCAGCACCAGGTGGCTGCCAGGCTTGACGATGCCCGCCTTCTCGTCGGCCACGCGCCGCCGCCAGTCGCCCTTGCCGTCGGTGTGGTCCCTGCCCACGTTGGTCACCACGGCCACCTGCCCGTCGGCCACGTTGGTCGCGTCGTAGCGGCCGAGCAGACCCACCTCGACCACCGCCACGTCGACGGCGACCTGGCTGAACCACGCGTAGGCCGCGGCGGTGAGAAGCTCGAAGTACGAGGGGCGCTCGGGGAAGAATCGCTGGTCCTCGAGGGCGGCGATCTCGCCCAGCACCCGCGCCAGCTCGTCGGGCTCGATCGGCTCGAGGTTGCGGGTGATCCGCTCGGTGACGTGCTCGAGGTGGGGGCTGCCGTACGTGCCGACCGACAGCTGGTGGGCGGCCAGCAGCGCGGTGATCATGCGGGCGGTCGAGCCCTTGCCGTTGGTGCCGGTGATGTGGATGACCGGGTAGTCGCGCTGGGGATTGCCCAGGACGTCGACGACGTGGCTGATCCGGTCGAGCGACAGCCCCTCGGCGTGGCCGGCCGAGATGCCGATCGTCTTCTCGAGGTCGACGTGGGCGTCGAGGTACGCCTGGGCGTGATCGAAGTCGAAGTCCAAGAAGCTGGCGCCGGGCGGCTAGGAGGCGGCCCGGCGCGGGCGCTGCTGGCGGGGAGCGTCGGTGCGGGGCACCAGGGTGGGGTTGACGCGGTCGAGCACGACGGCCCGGTCGACCACGCACTTGCCCACGTCGCTGAGACTGGGCAGCTCGTACATCGGGTCGAGCAGCACCTCTTCCAGGATGGCCCGCAGCCCCCGGGCGCCCGTGCCCCGCAGCAGCGCCTGATCGGCGATGGCCTCGAGCGCGTCGTCGGTGAAGTCGAGCTCGACGTCCTCGAACTCGAAGATCTTGCGGTACTGCTTGGTGAGCGCGTTCTTGGGCTCGACGAGGATGCGGATGAGCGCCTCGTGATCGAGGCTCGACACCGCGCCGATGACGGGCAGGCGCCCCACGAACTCGGGGATGAGGCCGAACTTGAGCAGGTCCTCTGGTTGCACCTGTTCGAGGAGCTTGCCCAGGTCCTTGTCGTCGTAGCGCGCCACGTCGGCGGTGAACCCCACCCCGTTGCGGCCGATGCGGCTCTCGATGATCTTCTCGAGCCCGGCGAAGGCGCCGCCGCAGATGAACAGGATGTTGGTGGTGTCGATCTGGATGAACTCCTGGTGGGGGTGCTTGCGGCCCCCCTGGGGCGGCACCGACGCGGTGGTGCCCTCGAGGATCTTCAGCAGGGCCTGCTGCACGCCCTCGCCCGAGACGTCACGCGTGATCGACGGGTTCTCGCTCTTGCGCGCGATCTTGTCGATCTCGTCGATGTAGATGATGCCCGTCTCGGCCTTCTTGACGTCGTAGTCGGCGGCCTGGATGAGCTTGAGCAGGATGTTCTCGACGTCCTCGCCGACGTACCCGGCCTCGGTGAGCGCCGTGGCGTCGGCGATCGCGAAGGGCACGTTCAGCATGCGGGCCAGCGTCTGGGCCAGCAGCGTCTTGCCGCAGCCGGTGGGCCCGATGAGCATGATGTTCGACTTGGACAGCTCGACGTCACCCGATGGCGTGCCGCCGTACTGCACCCGCTTGTAGTGGTTGTAGACGGCGACCGACAGGATCTTCTTCGCGTGGTCCTGACCGATGATGTAGTCGTTCAGGAACTCGTAGACCTCACGGGGCTTGGGCAGCTCGTCGAAGCGCAGCTCGCTCGGCTCGGCCAGCTCCTCCTCGATGATCTCGTTGCACAGGTCGATGCACTCGTCGCAGATGTAGACGCCGGGGCCGGCGATCAGCTTCTTGACCTGCTTCTGCGACTTGCCGCAGAACGAGCACTTGAGGAGCTCGCCCCCGTCTCCGAACTTGGCCACGTCGATCGCTCCCCGGTTGCCTGTGCTAGCTGGCCCGTGTGATGGGGCCGGTGAGGTCGGCTGCTTGCCGCGACGAGATCACGTCGTCGATGATGCCGTACTCCTTGGCTTCCTCTGCGCTGAGCACGAAGTCGCGCTCGGTGTCCTTGTGAATCCTCTCTGGCGTCTGCCCGGTGTGGCCGGCCAGGATCTCGTCGAGGAGTGTGCGCATGCGCAGGATCTCCTTGGCGGCCAGCTCGACGTCGGTGGCCTGGCCCCCGGCCTGGCCCCAGGGCTGGTGCAGCAGCACCCGGGTGTGGGGCAGCGCGAGGCGCTTGCCCGGCGCGCCCGCCGCCAGCAGCACCGCCGCGGCCGATGCGGCCTGCCCGAAGCAGATGGTGCTGATGTCGGGCTTGATGAACCGCATGGTGTCGTAGATCGCGAACAGCGCCGTGATGTCACCACCCGGGCTGTTGATGTAGATGTTGATGTCCTTGTCCGGGTTGTCGGACTCGAGGTGGATGAGCTGGGCGCAGATGAGGTTGGCGATCGCGTCGTCGATCGGCGTGCCCAGGAAGATGATGTTCTCCTTGAGCAGCCGGCTGTAGAGGTCGTAGGCGCGCTCGCCCCGGTTGGTCTGCTCGACGACGGTCGGCACCAGGTAGTTGCGGATGTTGTCGGTGTGCCGAAGGGTGGGGTCGATCACCTGGCGTCGCTCTCCGTCTCGTCGGTCTCGTTGGCGTCGGTCTCGTCGGACTGCTCGGGTGTGTCGGTCTCGGGCGTGACCTCGAGGTCTGCCCTGTCTATGGGTTGACCGTCCTCGTCGACGATCTCGACCCGCTCGAGGAGCCAGTCGAGCGCTTTGCGCTTCCGCACATCGGAGCGTACAGCCGCGAGGTTGCCACCGCGTTCGAACTCGGCCCGCACGCGCGCCACGGGCTCGCCGACGCGCTCGGCGACGTGGGCCAGCTCGTCGTCGAGGTCGTCGTCGGTGCACTCGATCTGCTCGGCCTCGGCCACCGCACGCAGGGCCAGGTCGACCCTGGCCGCGGTCTCGGCGGCCTCGCGGAGCTCGGTGGTGAGCTGGTCGGACGTCTTGCCCGTGATGGCCAGCCACTGCTCGGCGGTGAGGCCCTGGGCCTGCAGCCGCAGCGCCAGGTCCTGGGCGCGGTGGTTCATCTCGTGGTTGACCAGGGCCTCGGGCACCTCGTCCTCGACGAGCTTCGCCAGGGCGGCGCCGATTGACTCGCGCAACGCCGACTGGGCCTGGGCCAGGCGCACCCGGGTGCCCCGTTCGCGGATCGACCCTCGCAACGCCTCGATCGTGTCGAAGTCGCTGTTCTCGGCGGCCCACTCGTCGTCGGCCTCCGGGAGCACCCGCTCGCGCACCTGCTTGACCAGCACCTTGAACCGGAGCTGGCGCTCCTCGCCCTCGTCGGGGTGGGTGGCCTCGAACTCGAGGATGTCGCCCGCCTTGGCCCCGGTGAGCTGCTGCTCGACCTCGGGGGTGATGGCCTTGCTGCCGATCGTGTAGCTGTAGTCGTCGGCGGTCAGGCCGTCCTGGGCCTCGCCGTCGAGGGTGCCGGTGATGTCGATGGTGACGGCGTCGCCCTCCTGGGCGGGCCGGTCGACCTCGGCCAGGGTGGCCTGCACCTGGCGCATGCGGTCGATCTGCTCGTCGACCTCCGCGTCGCTGAGCTCGGGCCTGGCCAGCTCGACCCGCAACCCTCCGTAGCCGGGCACGAGCACGACCGGACGCACCTCGACCGTCGCCTCGAACGCGACCGGCCCCTCCTCCTCACCGGAGGTGATGTCGATATCGGGGCTGTCGATGGCGTCGACGTCGTTGTCGGCGAGCGCCTGGGCGTAGTACTCGGGCAGGGAGTCGTGCAGCGCCTGCTCGCGCCCCACCTGGGTGCCCAGACGGCGCTCGAGCACCTTGCGGGGCGCCTTGCCGGGGCGGAAGCCGGGGATGCGCACCTCGCGGGCGATCTTGCGGTACGCGGTGGTCAGTGCCTTGTCGAACTCGTCCTCGTCGACCTCGACGGAGAGCTTGACCTTGTTTCCCTCGAGGGGTGCGACGATGGTCTTCACAGAGGCGAGAGTGTAACGGGGGTGTGTCGCAGGCCCGACAATGGTTCCCGCCTGCGGTCGGTCGCCCGGCGCCCGGGGAATCGGTGGTGAGGCCCCCGGCGGCGCTCCGGTACGCTGGCCGGCGGCGGCGGGGAGCCCGCGGTCGGTACGGGGAGTGGCGCAGTGGAAGCGCACCTGCTTTGGGTGCAGGAGGTCGGGGGTTCAAGTCCCCCCTCCCCGACGTTGGTCGGGCGGATGGCGCCCGGCGCGGGGGTGTGCGCAAACTGTCACCGGCGCCCCGACCGCAGACGCCGGCGGGGCGCGCGTGCGGCGGTAGCTCAATGGCAGAGCCACGCCCTTCCAAGGCGTTGACGCGGGTTCGACTCCCGTCCGCCGCTCCACCGCCGGGCCCCTCCCGGGGCCCGGCGCCCCCACGCCGGCAGAGTCGCCGGGTGGTCGGGAATCACCTCGTGGGGCGATGCGTTCGCAAGGGCATGACTTCCGTACCGCGAGGGCGGGTCCGGGTCGAACAGGGCGCCAAGCGCGTGCGGACGTACCTCGGGGGCGAGCTGGTGGCCGACACCACACGCCCGCTGCTGGTGTGGGAGGTGCCCTACTACCCCACCTACTACCTGCCGACCGCCGACGTCGCCGCCGAGCTCGCGCCCACCGGCGAGGTCGACCACTCCCCCAGCCGGGGCGACGCCGCCGTGCTGACCGTGCGCACCGCCACGGCCGAGGCGCCCGGCGCCGCCCGGCGCTTCGACGAGAGTCCCATCGACGAGCTGCGGGGCCACGTGCGCCTCGACTGGGACGCCATGGACGCCTGGTTCGAGGAGGATGTGCAGGTCTTCACCCATGTGCGCAGCCCGTACACCCGGGTCGACATCCTGCCCAGCTCGCGCGAGGTCGTCGTCACGCTGGGCGACACCGAGCTGGCCCGCTCGACGCACGCCCATGCTCTCTTCGAGACCGGGCTGCCGACCCGCTGGTACGTCCCCCGTGTCGACGTGCGCATGGACCTGCTGTCACCGTCGCCCACCGTGACCCGCTGCCCCTACAAGGGTGAGACCGAGCACTTCTCGGCCCGCGTGGGCGGCGAGACCGTCGACGACGTGGCCTGGTCGTATCCCACCCCGCTGCCCGAGAGCGAGCGTGTCGCCGGGCTTGTCGCCTTCTACGACCAGCGCGTCACGGTCACCGTCGACGGCGAGCGCCAGGGCTGACCGGCGGCGGCCGCGGGGCCGGCCTCGCCCGTGGGCCGGCCTCGCAACGTCTCCCTGGGGACGGCCACCGGGAGGGCCGTCCCCGAGGGAGAGACGTCAGCCCGCAGGCACCAGGTCGGCGAACAGCACGAAGCCGGAGCCGACGCGGTTGATCTCGACCAGCGACAGGTCCAGCCCCGCGAACTGCGGCAGCGGGAAGCTGGGCAGCACGTCCTGCACCGAGGCGAACACCTGCGGCGAGAGCTGCTGGAACACGGCGGCGATGAGCGACTCGGGCAGCGCCAGCGGGTTCTTGACGACCGTGGCGCTGATGTCCTCCTCGGCCGGCTGCGCGAAGCTGAAGCCGAGCCCGCCGTCGACCAGCTCGAGACCGACACCGGTGCGGAAGTCGAGCACCAGCGACAGCAGCACACCCGCGGGATTGGCTGCCGTCCTGATCGTCACCTTGTAGCCGCTGAAGCGCAGCTCGCCGATGGCCCCGGCGGGCCCGGGCGCCGTGGTGACGATGGGCGCCACCTCGGGTCGCAGCGAGATCACGATGGGCTGGTCCGCGGTGATCAGGCCACCGGCGCCCACCAGGTCGAACAGCGACTTGAGGGTCAGTGGCTGCCCGCCGAGCGACGTCACGTCCACGTTGAGCAGGCCCCGCTCGGTCTCGCCGGCCAGCAGCTGGTTGAACCCGGTGGCCGAGGCCCCCACGGCCACGTCGTAGGGCAGGCCGCCCGGCGTGGTGGTGGGCAGGGTGGCGAGCACCTCGCCCGGGAAGCCCACCGAGCCGGTCAGGTCGGGCGCCTCGGGGGCGACGCCCAGCGAGGTGAAGGCGGCGGTGGCGCGCAGCGCGATGCCGCTCGGGTCCTCGTCGGCGGCGGTGATCGTCGAGTCGAGGTCGAGCCCCAGGGCGCCGCCGATGTCGCCGGCGATGCTGATCTGCGCGAGGGCGCCCTCGACCGCCTCGGCGACGGGCGCGTCGACCGGCCCGGCCCCGTCCGGGTCGCCCAGCAGGGTGGTGAGGTTCTGCTGCATCAGCGTCTTCACGTCGGGCAGGAACAGGCCGACGATCTGCTCGATCACCGGGATGGAGCAGATGCCGCCGACGAAGTCGTCGGTGACCGTGCCGAGCGTGACCGTGGGCGTGGCCCCCACCAGGTTGACGTCGAGGAAGTGCGGGTCGGCGGCGCTGGGCTGCAGGGCGTAGTTGCCGTCGATGGTGACCGACTGGGCGTCGATCTCGAGGTCGCAGCTCGCGGGGATGCCGGCGATGCGGGCGTCGATGTCGATGGGGATGTGCAGGCCGGTCAGCGTGACGACGGCCCGCACGTTGCCCTGGTTGCTGTCGAGCGCCACGCCGAAGTCGGCGATGGAGGGTGGCGCGGCGCTGGTGGCCTTGGCGTACAGCGTGCAGACGATGATCTGGGTGATGCACTCGTCGAGGAACACCGTGCCCGCCGGGGCGATGGCGGCCGTGTCGATGGTGGTGAGCGTCTTGACCACCGCCCCGATCTTGGGGAACGAGCGCTCGTTGATGCGCAGGCCCACGGCGTTGTTCAGCACGGCGCCGGCGGGCAGCACCTCGGCGGTGGCCCCGTCGCCGTAGACGACCGTGCGCCGCTCGCGCAGCACCTCGCCCGAGCCGTAGGTGGCCTCGACCACCACGGCGTTGAGGACCTCGACGCCGTCGAGCGGGATCTCGGCCGAGTAGCGCTCGCCGTCGACCGTGGCCTCGACGCCGTCGACCGTGAGCGACACGAGCGTGTCGTCGTCGGCGACCTTGATCTCACCGGTGACGGTCTGTGTCGGTGCCGAGGTGTACACGCCGCTCTGGTCGACGGTCAGGCCGTTGCAGGCGGCCAGCACCAGGACAGCCAGTACGGCCGCGCCGCGGCGCAGCCTGTTCGAGAATCGCACGCGTCCCCCTCCCTCAGCCCCGCGCCTGCCCACTCCACCTGGACGCCGTCCCCGAGCGGCGTGAGGCCCCCTGCCGCCGGTGTCCCCGACGTGACGTGCAAGCTACCGGTCGGTACGAAGTCGCACAAGTGGTGCGACGCGCCCCCGCCGGGCGTGCCGCTGGTCAGGCAGGATCCGGCTTCGGCGCCTCGGGCGTACCTTCAGCCGTGGCCTCGGGCGCACCCTGGGATGTCACCCCGGCCGCCGCCTCCTCTGCCGGCGACGGCGGGGCGCCGGTGCGCACCGTCAGGCAGGTCCACGCGCCCATGAGGATGCGGTCCCCCGGTGCCAGCGCGTGCGTGGCGCCCTCGGCGAGAGGCTCGCTGGCGTCGTTGATCCACGTGCCGTTGGCGCTGCCAGCGTCGCGCACAGTCCAGGTGGCGCCGTCCCGCTCGAAGACGCACTGGTGGTGGCTGATGGCGGGATCGGCCGCGGGGCCCGTGAGCGCCAGGTCGATGTCGCCGGCCGGGGCGCCGCTGCGCACCCGGCCCAGCACGGCGCGGTCACCGGTGAGCTCGAAGCTCAGCGTGGGCGCCACGGCCGGGAACGCCGGCTCGCCCGACCCCACCATGCGGTCCCAATGGGCACGGTCGGTGCCGAGCACCAGGGTGACCGGCGCGGGGCCCGCAGGGGTGCCCGACTCGACGTCGTAGCCGCACGACTCGCAGAAGCGTGCGGTCACCGGCTCGCCGCAGCCCGGGCACGCGGACACGGCCGGCCCGGTCGCGCCGCCCTCGGTCGCGGCCTCGCCGCCGGCACCCTGGGCGCCGGCCTCGACCGCGCCCTCGCCGGCGGCCTCCGCGGCTGCCGCGCCGGCCGACTCCGGCGCCGACACGGCGCCGATGGGCGCGCCGCACGTGTCGCAGTAGTCGGCGGTGGTCGACTCGTGCCCGGCGGGGCAGGTGACGGCCATCAGGCGCCGCCCTCCGACCCGGCGCCGCCCTCCGACCCGGCGCCGGCTCCGCCCTCGCCCTTGTCCTTGCCCAGCCGCACCGTGCGGGTCGAGCGGGTGTCGAGGGTCATCTCTGCCGCCTTGTCGGTCGCCTTGCGCAGCCTGATCGTGCCGCTCTCGGCGTCGTCGACGTCGACCACCTTGGCCAGCAGGCGCATCGTGTCCTCGTTGCCCGAGGCGGCGGCCAGCTGCACCGCCCGGCCCAGCTTCACGGTGGCCGTCTTCTCGTCGCCGGCCTTGGCGGCGTGCAGGCCCTCCTGGATGGCGTCGGCCAGCTCGACCTGGCCCGTGTAGTGGGCGACGTGGCGATCCATGCGGGTCGACTTCGCGGTGTCGTCGGTCCACACGGCCCGCACCAGCGCCTGGGTGGCCACCGTGCCGTCGGCCAGCACCAGGCTGACCCGGCCGGCGAGCATCTCGTCGCCGACGGCCCCGGGCTTGACCTTGACCCGCACGTGGTAGTCGCGCGACTCGCCCGGTGCCCACCCGCCCAGCAGGTAGTCGTGGGCGAGGGGGCCCGAGGGCGTGCCGGTGCCGGTCAGATCGAGCACCTCAGGGGCCACCTGGCGCACCGACTCGACCACTGCGCCCTGGGGCGACCACAGGCGCAGCTTCACATCCGGCATGGCCCGGGACTGGCTGGAGTCGATCATGGCCCGGAAGTCGGCGGCCAGGTCCTCGGGGTCGGCCACGATGTCGACGGTGCCCAGCAGCGCGGTGGCGATGCTGCGCATCTCGTCGACCTCCCAGTCGACGCCCACGCCCCGGCAGTCGCACTGGAACAGGCCCCGGCAGGCGCTGATGGCGGCTGCCAGCTCGTGGGGCTGCTGGTGCTCGTTGCGGCCGTCGGTGAGAAGGATGGCGTGGCGGGCGGGGGCGGTGCTGTTGGCGAAGATCTGGCGGGCCATGTCGAGCCACGTGCCGATGGCGGTGCCGCCGGCCGCCTGCGTGGCGGCGATGGCGGCCTGGGCGCCGGCCCGGTCGTCGGCGTCGGCGATCGCCAGCCAGCGCCCGTCCTGCGGCCAGATGAGCTTGGCCTCGTGGTCGCCGGCGACCACCGCGAACGCCACGCCGTCGTCGAGGCTGTCGACCGCCACGGCGGCGGCCTCCTTGGCGGCCTCCATCTTGCGGGCCGAGCCCATCGACCCGCTGGTGTCGAAGATGATCACCTCGGCGCGCACCAGGCCGGTCGCCGGCGCTGCGGCCTGCGCGTCGCCGGCCGCCGCCACCGTGACGACGGCGTCGACCGCGTCGGCGCCCGTGGCCAGGTACTCGTTCTGGTAGGTCTCGGCCGTGAAGGGGGCCGCGGTCTCGGGACCGGTGGTGGTCACGGGTTCTCCTCCGGATCGCTGGGGTCGAGATCGGGATCGTCGCCGGCCGGCTCGTCGGCGACGACGTCGTCGGCGCCGTCGCCGGTCGCCGCGGGCAGGGGGGCGAGGGCGACGGTGATGTTGTCGGTGCCGCCCTGGTCGTTGGCCCAGCTCACCAGGCGCTCGCACTGTGGGCCCAGCGGCTCGGCGACGGGGGCGGCGGGATCACCCGGCGGGGCGAGCATGGTGGTCACCAGCACGCTCATGGCCTCGTCGGTGGCGGCGTAGTTCCACAGGCCGTCGCTGCAGGCGAGCAGCATGTCGCCGGGCGCGGCCGGCCGGCTGACCACGTGTGGCCGGGGCTCGGGGGCGTCGGCGCCGAGCCAGGCGGTGATGCCGTGGCCGCCGGGCAGCGCCAACGCCACCTCGACCTCGATGCCCTGGGCCACGGCCTGGGCGGCGACGCTGTCGTCGGTGGACACCTGGGCCGCCGACCATCCGCCCTCCGCGGGCGTGAGCAGGTGCGCCCGGGCGTCGCCCACGTTGGCGACGTACACCGCCGAGGCGGTGGCGACAGCCACCACGATGGTGCAGGCGGGGTGCGAGCCGTCCTCGGGCCAGTGGGGGTCGCCGTCCGCGGCGACGCCGGACGCCGCGGCGTGAGCGTCGGCCACGGCCTCGACCAGGCCGTCGGGCCCGGTGAACGGCCGGCCCACCAGCCTCCGGGTGGCGGCGGTGACCGCGGCGGCCGAGGCCTTGTGGGGGTTGGGGCTGGCCGACACGCCGTCGGACACCACCAGGACCGGCCACCCCTCGCTGGACGCGCCGAGGGCACACGAGTCCTCGTTGCGGGCGTGGCGGCGGCCCCGGTGGCCGGCGTAGGCGAAGGCGCCCCGGTCGTCGACGGTGACCGGCTCGAGCGCGCGGTGACCGCAGCTGGTGCAGTAGCCGTCGGGGCCCACGTCGGCCCCGCAGCGCACGCACCCCTCGCCGGCGTCAGCCTCGCCGCTGCGGGCGACCGGCTCGGAGACGGTGCCGCCCGCCTCGGCGCCTGCGCCGGCGCCCGCGCCGGCGTGGCCGGTGCCGCCGACCGGCGGGGCGGGCGCGTCGGCCGCGAGGTCGTGGCCGCAGGCCTCGCAGAAGCGGGTGCCTGCCACCACCTCGGCCCCGCACGCCGGGCACGCGGCCGGCGCCTGCGCCGCGCCGTTGGAGCCGGCCTTCCCGACGGGCCCGCCCTCGGCTGCAGGTTCCGCGGGCGTCGCGGCAGCCGCCGCCGCGCCGGCCGTATGCTCGGGACCGCTCACCACACGCTCCAGGGGCGGGTGCGGGCGGCGTCGTCGAGCAGGGCGTGGCGCCGATGGCTGTCGGCGGTGGCCGCGGCCATGTCGAGCAGCGCCTCCTCGGCGCCGCGAGCGAGCGCGGCCCGCTGGGCGGGGACGTCGCCGATGTCGGCCACCTGCTCGCCCCGGGACAGGGCGGCCAGCGCCGCCGTGTACAGCGCGGCCGCCAGCTCGGCCTCGGCCGCGTCGCGCGTCCCCGGCTGGTCGGAGCGCACCCGCTCGGCGGCGGCCGCGGCCACCGCCAGGTCGTAGGGCCCGTCCGCCATGGCCCTACAGGCCAGTGTGAGCGCCTGGGCCCGCAGGGGGTGCAGCGACGGCACTGCGGTGAGGACCTTGGCCGCGTCGCTGCGCCGCCCGAGCGTCGTCAGCGCGCCGGCCAGCCCGGCGAGCGCCGCCACCCACGACGGGTCGGCTAGCGCCACCTGCTCGTACAGGTCGGCCGCCTCCTCCAGGCGGGTGCGGTCGCCCGAGGCCACCAGCGCTGCGGCCAGGGCCAGCGCGCACGCGGCCTCGCCCGGCGCACTGGCGTAGGCGTCGTCGAAGAACCGCACCGCCCGGGCACCGTCGCCTGCCGCGAGGGCGGACACGCCGTGGAGGTACGAGCGGACGTTGTCGATGACCGCCCGGAACTCGGCCGCCTCGGGGGCGTTCTCGTCGAGCTGGTCGACGACCGAGTCGGCGGCCGGGAAGTCGCCCAGCTCGCACTGCGCCCGGGCGACGGCGGCGATGTCGGCCCAGCTCAGCACCTCGTCCGCGGCCACCATGCTGACCACGACGTGGGGGTCGCTGTCGGCCACACCGGCCACCCGATTGGCGATGCGGGGGTGGTTGGGCAGCAGCGGACTGGGCAGGGCCTGCCAGCTCAGCCCGTCGAGCCGGGGGCGGGGCGGGCTGTAGCGGCCGCTCGTGCGGGGCCGGGGCCGGCCGTCGGTGGCCGCCGCCACCTGGCTCAGCACGCCGTGCAGCGCGTCGGCCATCTCGTCGGCGTCGAGGAAGCGGTCGGCCGGGTCGGGCGCGCAGGCCCGCTGGAGGAACCGCCACAGGCAGTCGTGCTCGACCAGCACGTCATGGGCGGCTCGGTCGGGCAGCCTGTCGACGTCGCCCCGGGTCCAATCGGGCCAGTCGAGGATGAGCACCGCCAGGGTGCGCCCGACCGTGTAGAGGTCGCTGGCCACCGTCGGGCCGGTCCGGGGCACCTCGGGGGCCTGGTAGCCGATGGTGCCGAAGATGGCGGCGTCCGGGTCGTTCCAGCGGCGGACGCCGCCCAGGTCGATGAGCTTCACGCCGTCGCCCTCGTGGATGACGTTGTCGGGCTTGAAGTCGCAGTAGATCAGCCCGCGGTCGTGCAGGTACGCCACGGCCGGCAGGACCGCCAGCATGTAGGCGGCAGCGTCGGGCACGGGCATCGGGCCGCCACCCTCGTCCCGGCGGCGCTTGGCGAGCTGCTTGAGGCTGGGGCCGCCCACGTACTCCATCACGATGTAGCCCTGGCCGTCGTGCTGGACGAAGTTGTGGATGCCCACGATGGCGGGATGGCGTACCTCGGCGAGGAAGCGCTGCTCGGCCACGGCCGCCTCGGCGGCGTCGGGGTCGGCCGTGTCGAGCAGGCCCTTCAGCACGCACCAGCGGCCTGACACGTTGCGGTCGCGCGCCAGGTAGATCCACCCCATGCCGCCGTGTGCGAGGGCGCCCGCCACGTCGTACTGGCCGGCCACCAGGTCGCCGGCCGCCAGCTTGGCGGCGAAGTCGAAGCGAGCGCCGCAGCTGGGGCAGAAGCCCGCGGTGCGGCCCGGCCGGCCGCCCTGGCTGCGGCCGACGGGGCTGTCGCAGCGGGTGCAGAAGCGCCGGCTCTCCGGCACGCTCGGGTCGGCCATCACCACCGTGGCGGGGTCGATGGTGGCGACGGGCTCGATGTCGATGATGCCGGCGCCCACCCGGCTGCGCCGGCTGGTGCTGCCGCTGCCGGTCTGGGCGCTGCGGGTGGTGAGGCGCGACACGTCGACCCTGCCGGAGGTGCGGCCGGTCTCGCCCGGGCGCGCCGCCGGCGACGACACCGTGTTCTCGCCCGGCGTCTTGCTGGGCGCGAGGCCGCAGGTGTCGCAGTAGCCGTCGACGATGGTGCCGGCGCACCCGTCGCGCCCGCAGGCGGTGGTGGTCACGGTCATCGGTCCTCCTTCGGCCTGGTCGTCAACACCTCGGAAAGGCGGGCGAGGGCGGCCTCGGCGGCGGCGAGGTCGCAGGGGGCGTGCCACAGCAGGTCCTGGGCGGCGGTCAGGGCGTCGGCCACGTCGGGCTGTTCGTCGAGGCGGCGGGTGCCGGCCTTGGCCCGCAGCGCCGTCCACAGGCCCTGGCCCTCGCGCCGGCGGCGCATGCGGGTGCGGGCGGCCGCCAGCCTGGCGTCGAGCTCGGCCCGGCGGGCCTCGAAGGCAGCGGTCCACCCGGTCAGGTCGTTGGCGACCCGCGCCCGGGCGTCGGTGGCGCCACGACCGGCCGCCGCGGCGGCGCCGGCGATGCGTTCCAGCCAGGCCGCCAGTTCGGCGAGGTCGGGGACCGGAGTGTCGGCGCTCACCCCCATCACCCGGGTGGCCGCGTGCGCCAGCTCGGTCGTGGCGTCGGCCACGTCGGATCGGAGCGTCGCCAGGCGGCCACGCGCCACGTCCAGGTCGGCGTCGAGCCGGCCGACGGCGGCCTGCACCGCCGCGTGGCGGCTGCCGCTGGCCTGCGCCCGCTGCTCGACGGCCGCGACCTGGGCGTCGGGCACCGCGAAGGGGTCGGTGGCGACCAGCTCGGCCAGCACGGCGGCGGCCTGCTCGGTGGCGGTGTCGCCCGCGGTCGCCGCCGCCGTGCGCGCCGCGCCCACCCGGGGGACGAGGCGGGCCCAGGCCTCCGTCAGCCGGTCGGCGACCGCCACGGCGGCGTCGACGGCCTCGCTGGCGGCCTCGAGCGCGCGGGCGGGATCCGCGGTGGCCCCGCCCGCGCCCGGCACCGAGGCCGTGGTCAGGAGGACGGCGGCCCGGTCGGGCGCGGCCTCGGCGTCGGCCAGCACCTGGTCGAGCACCCGGTAGGTCTCCCAGGCGTGCGCCAGGCCGGCATCGGCCTCGGCCCACGCGGCCGCCGTGGCGCCCGTGAGGATGCCGGTGCGGGCCACCGCCACATCGGCGAGCGACTCGAGGTCGACCAGCCGGCTGCCGAGCGCGCCGTGGGCGCTGCGCCAGGCCTGGAGGTTGGGGTCGGTGGTCGCGGCCACGGTCGGGGGCGCCTAGCCCCGGTAGCTGGGTTCGGGGGGCGGCCTGTCGCCGAGCGAGTCGGCGAACCAGGTGTCGTAGAGCTGGTCCCACCGCCCCGAGGCCCGCACGTCCTCGAGCACCGTGTTGACGTAGCGCACCCACTCGGGGTGGCCGGGGGGAAGGCCCAGGCCGTAGGGCTCCTCGCTCAGGCCGTCACCCACCACCTCGAGCGTCGGGTCCTGGGCCACCATGCCGGCCAGGATGGTGTCGTCGGTGCTGATCCCCTCGACGCGGCCCTGCTGCAGCAACACCAGGCAGGCACCCTGGCTGGGGGCGTCGACGATCTCGGGCGGGTCGGGCAGGGCGTTCATGTTGTCGATGCTGGTCGAGCCCGTGGGCGCGCAGGCCCGGCCTCCGTTGGCGGCGAACTCGGCGATCGAGGTCGACGGGTCGTCCTGGCGCACGAGGAGCCGCTGCGCCGACTGGAAGTAGACGCTCGAGTAGTCGATCTCGGCGTCGCGGGCGCAGGTGATCGTGAACGTGTCGGCCACCATGTCGACCGCACCCTCGCCCAGCAGCACGTTTACCCGCTCGCTCTTGGGCACGGCCACCAGCTCGAGCGTCTCGGCGGTGGCTTCGCCGAACAGCGCGGCGGCCACCTCCTCGGCCATGTCGACGTCGAAGCCGCTGAAGCGGCCGTTGCGGGGATCGACGATCGAGAAGAGCATGGTCGAGGTGTCGACCGCGACGCGCAGGCGCCCCCGCTCCCTGATGGTGGCCATGTAGCTGCCGGCCGGCAGGTCGCCCGTGGCGACCGCGGCTTGGGCGGCTGCGTCGGGGCGCAAGCTCTGGGTGACGGTGTCGGGGTCGCAGTCGGGCGTCTCGGGCGGTGTCGCCGCCTCGGCCGTCGTCGGCGTCGTGGGGCCGGGCAGCGACTCGGGCACGTCGGTCTGGGCGCACGACGTGGCGACCAGCGTGACGGCCAGGGCGACGGCCGGTACCAGACCGCCGCGGCGGGCGAGATGGACGAGGTGGGTGGTGCTCACCGGTACCTCCTGCCTCGCGCCAGTGTGCCCCCGGCGGCGAGCAGGGCGGCAATGCCGCCGAGCAGCACGGGGACCGCGGCGTGGACGCCGGCGGCCTCGGCGGCGTCGAAGCGGTCGCGCAGCTCGCCGACCTCGTTGTCGACGCCGGTCTCCGCGATGCCGGCCGCGCTGCGGTACGCGTCCTGCGAGGTGGTGAGGGCCAGGTCTGCCGCCCCCCGGTTGTCGCCGGCCTCGTCGAGCGCCCGCACCTCGCCGACGGCCGCCGTGTAGACCGCGACCGCGTCGTACAGCTCGGCCAGCAGCTGATCGTCGCCCGGAGCGTCCGCGATGTCGGTCGCGAGAGCATCGGCGGCGGCGTCGAAGTCCTCGTAGATGGCGGCGCCGCCCCCGCGGGCCGCGACGGCGCCGATCTCGGTGACGCGCAGGCCGGCGAGCCCGCTGGCGGCGCTGTTGGCGGCCACGTAGGCGTCGATGTCGCCGCTGGCGGCCCGTCGCAGCTCGCGGCCCTGCGAGACGATGCCGAGCGTCACCACCACCAGCGCGCCGATGGCGACCAGCGTGGCGGCGACCAGGGCGGGGTGGGCGACGCGCCGGGTGCGACCGGCGATGACGAGCGAGCACCCGACGAGCACCACCAGGCCGGCGAGCAGCAGCACGACGGCCAGCCCGCCGACCAGCCCGCCCACGTCGTTGGCGGCCTTGGCCATGCGGCGCTCGCCCTCGCGTCGCAGGTGCTCGGCCGTGGGCACGAGCTGGTCCTGGGCCAGGTCGTGGGCCTGTTCGAGGTACGAGCCGGCGACCGGGAACCCCTGGCGGGCGTTGGCCCGGGAGGCCTCGACCAGGCCGGCGTAGTCGGCGAGGCCCTGGGTGAGGACGGCCAGGTCCTCGCCGTCGGCGTCGGTGGCCACCAGCCCGGCGGCGGTGAGCGCCTCCGACGCCGCCTGCATGTCGCGGTCGTAGTCCTCGCGGCTCTGCCGGTCCTCGAGGCCACCCGAGATGAGGGTGCCGGCCGCCCGGGCGTCGGCCGCCGTGAGCGAGGTGTGGAAGTCGGTGACCGCGGTAGCCAGGTCGAGGCCCTGCTCACGCGCGTCGGCGATGACCCGGGCGTTGCGGTTGGCCACCCAGCCCGCCGCCAGACCGCTCACGGCCAGCGCGCCCGCGGCGAGCAGCGCCAGGGTCACGAACAGTCGTCGGGTGGGCAGTGGCACCCGCCAGGCCGTGCGCTCGACTCGGTCGAGCAGGCCCCCAGCGGGCACCTCCGCCTTGGTGGCGGTGGACACGACATGACGCTAATCGCTCCCGAGCGCAACCCGCGCGCGACGTCCCTGGTCGTTGGGGGCTTTCGGCGCCGAGCCACCGGCCGGCCGATCACTCGTAGCGGACGAGGTCGGACACCTCGGCGTGCGAAGCCCGGCGAGCCGACGCCGCGCCGAGCAGGGCGGCCAGTAAGACTGCCATCGGCACGAGCACGAGCACGGTGACGATGCCGGGAGTGGCGCCGATCCCCGGGCCGATGCCTGTCGCGGTCCCCACGACCTCGGTGACCACGGTGGAGGCCGCCCAGCCGAGCGGGATGCCGATGAGCGCTCCCAGCGCCGCCAGCGCGGCGGCACCGACAGCGACCAGCTCCACCACCTGGCGGGGGGTCACCCCGACAGCCCGGAGCACGCCGAGCTCGTGGGTGCGCTCACGGACGGCGAGCAGCATGGTCGAGGCGAGGTTGGCCAGCGCCATGACCACGACCAGGCCCGACACGAGCAGGAAGGCCAGGCGGAAGACCTGGATCTCGTCGCTCATCTCGACGGTCGCCACCCAGCAGATCGCCGACGCCAACGGGGGGACCCGTGCGGAGGGCACCCCGGGCTATGACGCATCCGTGGACTACATCGTCGACAGGGCCACCGCTGCCGGGTACGACGTCACCCTGGACGAGTTCA
>DASSCS010000094.1:0-7499 GCA_035697515.1 Acidimicrobiales bacterium | reverse complement strand
CCGCCGCTGCAGATCGCCGGTGACGAGTCGCAGGCCGGCCTCGAGCCCGGCGATCACGTGTCGCGGGGCGAGCTGCTGCAAGCGATGCTGGTCGCCAGCGCCAACGACGCGGCCCGCACCCTGGCGGTCGATGTTGCCGGCGACCAGCACAGCTTCGTCCGCATGATGAACGCCGAGGCGGCCGCGGCAGGCCTCGACGCCACCCGCTATGCCAACCCCGTCGGCCTCGATGACCCAGCTCAGCACTCGTCGGCCGCCGACGTCGCCCGCATCGCCCGCGACCTCATGCGGGACCCCGCCTTCCGCCGCATCGTCGCCGCCGAGAGCATGAGGATCAACGGCTCAGAGCTGCCCGCCACCAACGACCTGCTGGGTGTCTACCGGGGCGCCGACGGCATCAAGACCGGCCACACCGACGAAGCCGGCTGGTGCATCGCCGCCTCCGCCACCCGCGACGGCCGCAGCATCGTGGCCGTCGTGCTCGGCGCCCCCACCGAACAAGCCCGCGACGCCGCCGCCCGCGCCCTCCTCGACTACGGCTTCTCCGTCGCGTAGTGGATTCCGGATGGTGGTCGAGATCCCGGATCCTGCGGGCGTTCGGGTGGGGGACGATGCCCGGAGACCGGTCGGCGCGTCAGGCGGGGGGAGGCGGCTGCTCGAACGATTCGGGCCCGGTCGGCTCGGCCCGGGCCGGCGGTGACGGAGCGGATGGCGCCGGGTCCTGTCGTGCGAGGGCCTCCTGCGCGGCGGCGCGGGCGATGGCGTACTGCTGTGCCGCGGCCTGCTGGTCGGCGTACTCGCGGGCCGCCGCCAGCTGGGCGGCCTGGTCTGCGGCGTGCTGCTGGGCGAGGGACCGTTCGGCGGCGAAGTCGGCCCGCGCCCGGGCGTGGCCGGCCTCCCGTTCCCGGCGGTGCAGCCGTGCCGTGAGCCACCTCTGCACCGCGTCGACGAGCAGGGCGATAACGAGGTAGACGATCGCGGCGATCAGGTAGGACAGGTCGAGCACCGACGAGCCACCGACGTCCTGCGCCGGGAAGATGCCGCGGAACGGGCGCATGGCCTGTTCAGTGCTGCGGTACACCCACTCGACGAACGACGCGTCGGGGTTGGCGCCGGCGAGATGGAGGAAGAAGGCGACCGTCAGCAGGACGGCGTCGACGAGAGCGAGGGCGTAGACGACCCACACCACGACCCGCCCTGCCTTGAGCAGCAGCAGCAGCGGCGAATGCTCGGCTTCCTCCGCTCGCCGCTCGTACTCTCGAACGGTCGGGTCGCTCGCGGCCGTCATCGGCGACAGTCAATCACAGCCATGGCGCGCCCTGCCCTCCGCTCGCTCGTTCAAACCAGGACTGACGCGCTGGTCGTGCCCGGGTGCGAAGGGCGTCGTCGCGCTCAGACGCCGTACGCGGGTGCCCGTTCGCGGTCGCGCGTGCGCTTCCACAGCACGTCGGCGGCGATGCTCAGGGCCAGGATGACCAGGAGAGCGACAGCCGTCACCGGCTCCTCGACCAGTGTCGTCAGCGCGAACGTCGCCAGGACGGTCACCGTGCTCAGAACGGCCAGCACCAGCAGCCACGCGCTCGCGCCCGTCTCGTCCCGGACCCGGAGGTGGGCGGTGGCGATCATGGCGAAGACGCACAGGGCGATGGCGCTGCCGATCGACGCGATCGCCGTGAGGTCGAAGCCTGCGGCCAGGACGATCGCGATGGCTGCGGTCAGCAGCAGGCCCGCGGGGGCCCGGTCGCCCCAGCGGCGGCCGAGCGTGGGTGGGAACTGACCCTTGGCCACCATCTCCTCGCACAGGCCCGCCGCCGGGTACAGGCCGGCGTTGGTGGCGCCCGCGGTGGCGAACAGGGCCGTGACCGTCATGAGCCAGTAGCCGGCCCGGCCGAGGACCGGCTCGGCGGCGACGGCCAGGGCCGTGCCCCCGGAGTCGATGACCTCGTCGACCGTGAGCGTGCCGAACACCCCGAGGGACACCGCCACGTAGATCACGGTGGCGATGCCGAGCGCCAGGTAGATGGCCCACGGCAGCTCGCGCCCGGGGTCCCGCAGGTCCTTGGCCGTGAACGTGATCACGCCGAAGCCGAGGAACGCGAAGAACGTCAGCGCCACGCTCGACACGATGTCCCGCAGCGGCGGGTACCCGGAGAACGCCAGCAGGTCGAGATCGATGGTCGCCAGCGTCGTGACCGCGAACACCGTGAGGATGCCCAGCACCACGATGACGACCACGGTCTGGGCCCGGGCGACCGCCTGGGACCCCAGGATGTTGAGCAGCGTCATCACCACCACCGCGAGCACCGCGAACACCGGCACCCACCCCTCGCCGCCGTCGGCGAACGCCGTGCTGGCATAGCTGCCGAACGACACCGCCACCATCCCGGTCACGATCGCGTTGGCGGCCAGGATCAGCCAGGCGATCACGCCCGTCGTGTGCCCGTTCCCGAACCCCCTGGCCACGTACTCCAGCAGCCCACCCGCGGACGGGTAGCGGGCGCCGAACTTGGCGAAGGAGTAGCCCTGCAGCCCCGCGACGGCGCCGGCGATCAGGAACGAGATCCACACGGCCGCGCCGGCCACCTCGCCGGCCGAGCCGAGCAGGGCGAAGATGCCCGCGCCCACCATGGCGCCGACGCCGATGAAGGCGGCCTGGCGGATCGTCAGCGTGGTCGCCGGCGGTCCTTGCCCGGCCTCGGTCGTCATCCCCATGCCATCCCCTCCGTCGCCGTGGACGGCTCCGGCTCGGCGAGCCGGAGCATGCGGAACGATGTGACGAGCCCGGCCAGGGCGGCGAGCAGCGGGACGAGCAGCGCCACCTGCAGGGCCCGGGGCCGGGCGTCGGTGTTGATGCGGACGATCTCGTCCTGGACGTCCTCGGGTTCGTCCGCCAGAAGCTCGTCGAGCTGCGTGTTGGACATGACCTCGGCGTCGTCCTCCAGCGCCTCGGCCACGCGCTGCCTGTCGTCGGCGGGGAGCACCGAGCTCTCGTCCGCCATCGTCGTGAACACGTACGACAGCGTCGCCAGCATGATGGCGCCGGCGAAGGCCAGGCCGAACGACAGCCCGAACGAGCCGGCCGCCGAGTTCACGCCCGCGGCCTCGCTGACCCGCTCATCCGACACCGGGGCCAGTGTGTAGTTGTTCAGCTGGGAGACCAGCAGGCCGAGCCCTGCGCCGGCGACGACGAGCGGGACGACCAGGGACCAGCCGGAGTCGGCCCGGGGCACGATCGGCAGCAGGATCGCCAGGCCGGCGGCGAGGAGGGCGAAGCCCGCCCGGATGACGCTGCTCGGCCGCCGGTCGCCGGCCTTGCGGCCCGCCACCAGCGCCATGCCGAACATGGTCAGCGACAGCGGCGCCATCGACAGGCCCGCCTGCATCGCGTCGTACTCCAGCACCATCTGGAGGTAGATCGGCAGGGCGATCATCGTGCCGCCAAGCGCCACCTGCTGGGCGGTCTGCCCCGAGATGCCCAGCCGGAACACCTTCGACCGGAACAGGTCGGGGTCGATCAGCGTCGGCCGGCCGCGCCGCTTCCCGTGCACGAGCCAGCGGACCAGGGCGCCCAGCGCCGCCACGCCGACCAGCAGGAACGCGCCGACCGTCTCGCCACCCTCCTGCCACACCAGGATCCCCAGCACGATGCCGCCCATGCCCAGCACCGACAGGGCCGCGCCGACCGGGTCGACGGCCCGGGACCCGGTGTAGGGCGCGTCCCGCACGAGCCCGATGCCCGAGAGCACGACGGCGATGATCACCACCTCCAGCAGGAACGCGACCCGCCACGACAGGTAGGTGGTGATGAACCCGCCGAGCAGGGGACCGACGGCCGCCGCCACCGCAGCCGCCGCCCCGACCAGGGCGTAGACCTTCCGCTGCGCGGCCCCTTCGAAGTTGCCGTGGATCAGCGACTGCATGGCCGGCAGCAGCAGCGACGCCCCGAGCCCGCCGATGATCGCCCAGAACACGATGATGGCCGTCAGGCCCTGGGCGAGCGTCATGGCCAGGGCGCCGGTGGCGTAGCCGAGCAGGCCGAGAACGTAGGCCCGCTTGCGGCCGAACAGATCGCCCACCTTGCTGCCGATGAGGATGAACGCGGCGGACACCAGCGCCTCCAGCGCGATCGCCGACTGGACGCCGCTGACGGTCGCGTCGAGGTCCCGGACCACCGCCGAGATCGACACGTTCATCAGCGACGTGTCCACGACCAGCACGAACATCGCCATGGCCAGCAGGAGCCCGAGGCGTGGGTTCCCCGTGGCCGGCGGGGCGACGCCGGTGTCCAGCCGGTCTGTCACGTCACCCGAGCGCCCGGGCCTTGGCCCGCTGGAACTCGTCCTCGGTGATCACGCCGCGGTCGCGCAGCTCGGCCAGCTTGGTGAGCTCGCCGACCGTGCCTCCGCCGCCCTCGGCGCCGGCGGCGACGTTCTGCACGTAGCCGCGGAACGCCGCCTCCTGGGCTGCGGCCTGGCTCATGGCGTGCTCCTGCATCTTGTGCCCCCGGGCGATCAGGTAGGCGAAGACGCCCAGGTAGGGCAGCACGATGATGAAGATCGACCACAGGGCCTTGGCCCAGCCCGACAGGTCGGGGCTGCGGAAGATGTCGCCGAAGATGACGATCAGCAGCCAGATCCAGATGATGAACAGGAAGAACCACAGCATCGACCAGAAGACCTGGCCGGTGCCGAACTCGGCAGCCAGCATGTTGCTTGTACCTCCATGGGTGTGTCAGTCGTCGGGCTCGGCTTCCAGCGCGGTGCGGGCCCGGGCGTTGGCCTCGCGGTCGGCATCCGTGACCGTCGGCCAGCGCAGGTCGAGGCTCTCGATCGTGTCGGCCACGACCGCGGCAACCAGCGCCTGCATCACGTGCTTGTGGTCGGCCGGGATGACGTGCCAGGGCGCCCATGGGGTGGAGGTGGCGGTGAGGGCGTCCTCGTAGGCGGCCATGTACTCGTCCCAGCGGGCCCGCTCGGTCACGTCGGCGGCGTTGAACTTCCACAGCTTCCCGGGCTCGTCGAGCCGGACCGTGAAGCGCCGCTTCTGCTCGGCCCGGGACACGTTGAGGAAGAACTTCACGACCTTCGTGCCGTTGCGGTCGAGATGCCGTTCGAAGGCGTTGATGTCGTCGTAGCGTTCGTCCCAGAACGCCGGCCCGCGCTCACCGCGGGGCAGGTGCTGCCGGTCGAGCCAGTCGGGGTGGACCCGGATGGCCACCACCTCCTCGTAGTGCGACCGGTTGAAGATGCCGATCCGCCCCCGTTCGGGCACCGCCTTGGACGTGCGCCAGAGGAAGGTGTGGTCCAGCTCCTCGCTCGACGGCTTCTTGAACGACACGACGTCCACGCCCTGGGGGTTGACCCCGGACATCACGTGCTTGATCGTCGAGTCCTTGCCGGCGGCGTCCATCGCCTGGAACACGACGAGGACGGCGTAGCTGTCGCTCGCCCACAACAGCTCCTGGGCGTCGGCGAGCCGGTCGACGCCCCGGGCGAGGAACGCCTTGGCGGCGGCGTCGAGCTCGTCGGTGGACAGGCCGGAGTACTCGCCGCCGCCGGTCCAGCGGGTTTGCCGGCCGGCGAGGTCGGCGGCCGACCCCGGCTCGACCCGCAGGTCCCGCAGGACCTGCTGGCGGGGGGAGGAGGCGGGGCCGGCGTCGACCATCACGACTCCTCGGGTTGGAGTCGGCGGAGCACGAACTTCCCCGCCTCCGTCAGCGCGACGTAGGCGGCCACGGCCACGAGGCACGCCCGCCACTGATGGCCGTCCAGGTCGACCGTGTCGAAGATGCGCTGCAGCAGCGGCAAGGTCGTGACCAGCAGCGTGAGGGCGACCGCCGCCAGCATCAGCATGTTGAAGCGCCCGTTGGCGATGGTCTCGCGGCGGAACGCGCTCTGGCGGGGGTCCCGCCACTCCAGCGCTGCGGCCACGTGCAGCAGCGACGTGGTGACGAGGCCCATCGTGGTGGCGACCGCCAGCCCGTAGCGGTCGTCGCCCCAGGCCACGACGGCGAGCGTGCCGATGGCGATGAGCAGGCCGGCCACGCCCAGCCGGACGCCGAGCGCCGGCGGGATGACCGGCTCGTCCGGCGACCGGGGACGCCGCCGCATCAGGCCCGCGCTGGGCTCGTCGAACCCGAGGCCGACCGCCAGCAGCACGTCGATGGCGAAGTTGATCCACAGGATCTGCAGCGGTAGCAGCGGCACGCCGTCCGCGATCTCGAACACGCCGGCCCCGACGAACGTGAGGATGAAGCCGGCCAGCATGATCATCTGGACCCGGACGTACTTCATCAGGTTGTCGTAGAGGCCCCGGCCGCCCTCGACCGCCGCCACGATCGTGGCGAAGTTGTCGTCCGTGAGGATCATCTCGCCGGCGTCCTTGGTGACCTCGGTGCCGGTGATCCCCATGGCCACGCCGATGTCGGCGCGGGCCAGCGCCGGCGCGTCGTTCACGCCGTCGCCGGTCATGGCCACGATGTTGCCCTGCTCCTTGAGGATGCTGACCAGGCGGACCTTGTCCTCGGGGGCGACCCGGGCGACGACGCCGATGTCGCCGACCTGGTCGTGGAGCTCGTCGTCGGGGAGGGCGGCGAACTCCGCCCCGGTCAGCGCCCGGCCCTCGATCCCGAGCTGGCCGGCGATGGCGGCCGCCGTGGTGGCGTGGTCGCCGGTGATCATCCGCACCCGAATGCCGGCGTCCTTGCACAGGGCTATGGCGTCCTTGGCCTCCTTGCGGGGCGGGTCGACGATGCCGACCAGCGCGAGGAGCTCGAGCTCGGACACGAGCGCGAGCAGGTCCGACTGCGGATCGAACGTGGCAGGGTCGAAGTCCCGGCGGGCCACGGCCAGGACCCGCAGGCCCTCGCCGGCCATGCGGTCGTTCTCCGCGACGACCCGGGACGCACCGTCCTCGGTCATCCGCTGGTGCCCCCCGTCGGCGTCGAGGTACTGGGTGGACCGGGCCAGCAGGACGTCTGGAGCACCCTTGACGAAGCACCGCACCACCGTGCGGCCGCCGTCGTCGACCTCGTGGAACGTCGCCATCAGCTTGTACTCGGCGTCGAACGGCACTTCGGCCAGGCGGGGGAACGCCCGCCGCGTCTCCTCGGCGTCGAGGCCGCCCTTGGCCGCGAGCACCACCAGGGCGCCCTCGGTGGGGTCGCCGATGCAGGCACCGTCGCGGATGACGGCGTCGTTGGCCAGCGCCATCGGCATCATGAACGGCTCGACCGGCAGGTCGGTGTCGCCGGCCACCCGCAGGAGGCGCCCCGTGGTCGAGTAGCCCTCACCGTCGATGCCGTAGCGGCGGCCGGCCACCACCAGCTCCCGGGCCGTCATCTGGTTCAGCGTGAGCGTGCCGGTCTTGTCGGAGCAGATCGCGGACGTCGACCCCAGCGTCTCCACCGATCGCAGCCGCTTGACGATGGCGCCCTTGCCGGCCAGGTCCCGGGTGCCGACCGACAGCAGGTAGGTGACGACGGCCGGCAGGCCGGTGGG
>DASSCS010000093.1:0-5273 GCA_035697515.1 Acidimicrobiales bacterium | reverse complement strand
CGCCGATGCGGCCGGCGTCCACGGCGAGGCGACCGGCCTGGTACGCAACTACGTCCGGCTGGAGGACCCGTCGACCGTGCGCACGATCGGACTCGAGCTCAAGGTCGAGGCCGAGATCGACGGCGTCCGTCTGCGGGGCATCATCGACCGGCTCGAGCTCGACGCCGAGGGCGAGCTGGTGGTCACCGACTACAAGACCGGCGCCGCGCCGTCGACCCAGCACGAGCGCAAGCGGCTGTCAGGCGTGCACATCTACGCGCTGCTGTGCGAGCAGATCCTGGGCCGGCGGCCCCGCACGGTGCAGCTGCTCTACCTCAAGGCGCCGCTCGCCATCACCACCACGCCCACCGACCGGTCCACGCGGGGCACCCGCCGCACGCTCGCCGCCGTGTGGCAGGCCGTCGAGCGGGCGTGCGACCGCGAGGACTTCCGTCCCCAGCCGTCACGCCTGTGCGACTACTGCGCCTTCCAGGCGTACTGCCCCACCTTCGGGGGCGACCCGACCGAGGCCCGCCGCCTGGGCGAGCAGCTCGCCGGCGGCGACGTGGGCGAGGCCGCGCTGGCGGCTGCCGGGCCTCCGCTCGCACCGGCGGGGTAGGGCAGGTGCGGCACAGCATCGCGCGGGCGGTCGCCCGCTTCGACGCGGCCATCGACACCCGCGTCGACGACTTCCGCGGCCACCCCCACGTCGACCGGCTCATGTACGCGGCCTCCGAACTGGGTGACTTCAGCCTGATCTGGCAACTCGTCAGCGCCACCCGGGCGCTCGGTCCCGACCGGCAGCCGGTCCACGCCGTGCGGGTGGCGGCCGTGCTCGGGGTCGAATCGGCCCTGGTCAACGGCCCGGTCAAGAGCCTTTTCCGGCGACACCGGCCCGCCTGGGAGCAGGAGCGCCCGCGGCGGCTGCGCCGCCCCCGCACCAGCAGCTTCCCGTCGGGCCACGCCTCGGCGGCCATGACCGCGGCGGGGGTGCTCGCCGAGAACGACCCCTTGTGGCCCGTGTACTACGCGGTGGGGGCGGTCGTGGCCGGCAGCCGGGTGTACGTCAAGATCCACCACCCGTCCGATGTGGTGGCCGGGGCGCTGCTGGGCCTGGTGCTGGCGCGCGTGGCCCGCCGGGTCTGGCCGTTCCCCTGAGCGAACGCGGAATTCCCCGGGGACGGCCGCGGTTGGTGCCGTTGTGACTCACTTCACCGCCACCTGGGACTACCGCTGCCCGTTCGCCCGCAATGCCCACGAGCACCTCATCACCGGCCTGCGCGACGGCGCCGACTGGGACGTGCGCTTCGTCCCCTTCTCGCTGGGCCAGGTCCATGTCGCCGAGGGGGAGCCCGACGTGTGGCTGCGGCCGGAGTCCGACAGCGGGCTGCTGGCCCTGCAGGTGGCCGTGGTGGTGCGCGACCGGTTCCCCGACCGCTTCCTCGACGTCCACGAAGCGCTGTTCGCACTGCGCCACGACGAGGGCCGCCACCTCGAGGACGAGGCCGACGTGCGTCGCGTGCTGACCCAGCGGGGCGTCGACGCCGACGCCGTGTTCGCCGAGGTGGCGACGGGTGCGGCGCTGGCGACCGTGCGCGACGAGCACACGGCGGCCGCCGACGATCACGACGTGTGGGGCGTGCCCACCTTCGTGCAGGGCGACGAGGCCGTGTTCGTGCGCCTCATGACGCGCCCCCGGGGCGACGCCGAGCTGGCCCGGCGCACGATCGACAGGCTGGTCGACCTGCTGGGCGGGTTCCCCGAGCTGAACGAGTTCAAGCACACCTCGCTCAAGCGCTGACGGCCGCGCTGGCGGCCCATCCCTGGCGGCGGAGGCCGGGGATCGGTCGTCGGGCTCAGCCCACGACTGCGACGTCGTCGACGTCGTCGCGGTCGCCGGGCGATGCCGGGGTGGCCAGCAGCGTTCGGACGTCCAGCAACAGGTCGGCGACCTCGTTGGACGACACCAGCTCGCGGTGGCCCAGGTCGCCGAGGCCCTTGTCGATGACGGCCAAGGCCTCGCTGATCATCTCGTCAAGCGCACGGGTCTCGGTCACGTCCCCCACCATACCGGTCCGGGGGCGACCGGCGACGACAGGACGGTCGCGAATCCGGACGGGGGCCCCGCCCGTCGTAGCCTGGCGCCCTGGTGAGTGAGCGAAGCTACGACCTGATCGCCCGGCTCGGCCGCGGTGGCATGGGCGTCGTCGACCTGGCGCGGGACGAGGACGGCAACAAGGTTGCGCTCAAGCGCCTGACGCTCCAGGGCTCGGCCAGCGAGATCGCCCGTGCCCACCAGCGCCTCATGCGCGAGGCCGAGGTGCTGCGCCGACTGCGCCACCCCAACGTCGTCGGGCTGCTCGACGTGGTCGACGAGGGCGACGAGATCGTCCTGGTCATGCCCTACATGGCCGGCGGCAGCCTGGCCGAGCGGGTGGCCCAGCACGGCCCCGCCCCGGCCGGCGAGGTCGAGCGCCAGGCCATGCGGCTGCTCGGCGCCCTGGCCTCGGCCCACCGGGCCGGCATCGTGCACCGCGACATCAAGCCCGCCAACGTGCTGTTCGACGAGCGGGGGGAGCCCTGTCTGGCCGACTTCGGCGTGGCCCTCAGCCGCGACCAGACCCACGGCCTGACCGTGGCGGGCATGGTGGTCGGTACGCCGGGGTTCATGGCCCCCGAGCAGGCCCGGGGCGAGGCGGTGTCGCCCGCCACCGACGTGTTCTCGCTGGGCGCCACGCTGCTGTTCGCCGCCACCGGGGAGGGCCCCTACGGGCAGGGCGACCCGGGTCTGCTCATGGTGCGGGCGGCCAGCGGCAAGGTCGACCGGGTGCCCAAGCGGCTGCCAGCGTCGCTGCGCCGCCTGCTGCGGGCCATGCTCGAGCCTCGGCCGGAGCGGCGGCCCAGCGCCGCGGCCCTCGCCGGGGGCCACCAGGGCACGGCGCTCGGCACGGGAGTGCTACCCCGGCCCCGCGTCGACCGGCGCACGTGGGCGCTGCTGGGCGGCGGGGCCGCGGTGCTGGCCCTCGTCGCCGGGGCGGTCGTCGCCTGGCCCGACGGCGGTCAGGACCCCGAGGGCTCGATCGCCGGCGACGGCACGCCGGCCGCAGGCCAGGACGACTGCGTCGCGCTCCCCTACCAGCCCTGCGGCCAGTCGCAGCCGGCGCCCTTCACCGACGGCTCGGAGTGCATCGACGACCACGACGACTACGACCGGGCCTGGGAGAACGGCTGCGAGGCGGTGCCCGACGACCAGGACGAGCGCCCGCTCGACCAGGTGGTGTCGGCCAACATCGTGCCGGCCGACGACGTCGACACCTACCCGATGGAGGTCGAGGACCACCTCCATCTGCTGTGCGACGGCACGGTCGAGCTGCGGCTCGAGGCCCCGCCCGGCATGGCCCTGTCGCTCGAGGTGTACGACGACGACCGCCCGATCGACAGCGCCACCGCCACCGCCGAGACCCCGGGCGTCATCACCCTGGGCGAGGCGGAGTGCGGCGGCGACGACAAGACGACCCTCGACGTGGTGGTCCGGCCTCTCGGCACCGATCGCGTGGCCACCGACTACGTGCTCAGCCGCACGGGCAGCTTCTAGCCGGCCGCCGGCGGTACCGCAGGCACGAGGTGCCGGGTGAACCAGTCGCGGGCGGCCTCGGCGGCGGCCTCCAGCGTGCCGCGCTCGTCGAACAGGTGGGTGGCGCCCGGGACGACCACCAGCCGGCTCTCGCACCTCGTCAGCAGGGCTTCCGCCTGCCGGTTGAGGTCGAGGACCATGCGGTCCTCGCCCCCGACGACGAGGAGCGTGGGGGCGGTGACGAGCGACAGGCGCGGGGCGGCGAGGTCGGGGCGGCCGCCGCGCGAGACCACGGCCGCGACGTCCGCGCCCGGCTCGGCCGCCGCCCACAGCGCGGCGGCCGCTCCGGTGCTGGCCCCGAAGTAGCCGACGGGCAGCCCGTCGAGCGGGGGCAGCGTGCGCAGCCAGGCGGTGGCGTCGACGAGCCGTCGGGCCAGCAGGCCGATGTCGAACACGTTGGCCCGGACCTGCTCCTCCGCCGGGGTCAGCAGGTCGAACAGCAGCGTCCCGAGCCCGGCCCGGTGGAGGATCGCCGCCACGTAGCGGTTGCGGGGGCTGTGGCGGCTGCTCCCGCTGCCGTGGGCGAACACCACGACCCCCGGGGCGTGTGCGGGCAGCGTGAGGTGGCCGCCGAGACGTACCGCCCCTGCCAGAACCTCGACGTCGAGGTCGACGCCTACGCCACCGGATGCGCCACCGGCCGCAGGCGTGTCGCGGGCCGGAGCGTCGCCTCCCGGGATGCCGGGCGCGTGCGTCCTCGCCGGCGCGTGCTCGGCCGCCCTGCGCAGGCAGTCCACCACCTCCTCGTCGGAGGTCTGCGGGAAGTCGCCATAGAACTGGCCGATGGCGTAGAAGGGCTCCGGCGTCTCCAGGCACACGAGCTCGTCGACATCGTCGCCGAAGCGCCCGGCGGAGTCCGGCGGTGCCACGGGGACGGCGAGCACGACCCGGGCCGCGCCGTGGGCGCGGGCGACCCGGCAGGCGGCGCGTGCGGTCGAGCCGGTCGCGATCCCGTCGTCGACCACCACGGCGGTCGCGCCCGTCAGCGGCACTCGCGGTCGATCGCCGCGGAACCGCCGCGCCCGCCGCTCGAGCTCCGTCCGCTCGCGGGCCTCGACCTCGGCGAGCTGGCGTTCGGACACGCGTGCCAGGCGCACGACCTCGTCGTTGACGATGCGGGCACCGTCCTCGCCGATGGCGCCCATGCCCAGCTCGGGCTGGAACGGCACGCCGAGCTTCCGGACCACGATGACGTCGAGCGGGGCGTCCAGCGCCCTCGCGACCTCGTAGGCGACGGGCACGCCTCCCCGCGGCAGCCCCAGCACGACCAGCGGAGCACCCCGCAGATGCGAGAGCCTCGCCGCCAGCCGGCGACCTGCCTCGACGCGATCGGCAAAGGGCATGGCCACTCCTCACGCTCGGTGACCACTGTGCCTTGGCCTGCGCTGCGCCACCAGGGCCGATCGTCACAGAGCCGGCGCGTCGCGTGCGGGCCCGGCGCAGGGTCAGCGCAGGGCGCCGAGCTCGGCCTCGATGCGGGCCAGGCGGCGCTCGATGTCGCCGAGGCGCTCGGCGACATCGGCCAGACCGGGCTGCCGGCCCGGTGCCGGAGGTCGGGCCCGGTGCTCGCCGGCCAACAGGTGGCGGGGCTCGCGCCCGCCCGCGTCGGCCCCCGAGGTCAGCTGGGGCGGCGTCACCGACCGCACCTGGACCGGAGGCG
>DASSCS010000092.1:0-51206 GCA_035697515.1 Acidimicrobiales bacterium | reverse complement strand
GACCGTGCAGTTCCGGGCATCGATCCCGTGCCCGGTCACGGCCAGCGCCAGCGTGCCGTGCGAGGGTGTGATCGTCGACCGGGCCGACGAGAACGGCGACTTCCGCTTCTCGGTCGCCGTCGACGTGGTCGGCCCGGCGGGGACGCGGGTGGCCACCGGCACCGTCCAGTGGCTTGCCCATGTCGAGGCCGAGGCCGCCCCGCCCGCCCCCTCCGAGGGTGGCTGACCGGGTCCGGACCCCGGCGCGAACACGACTCGGCCCCGCGGGGCGGGGGCCGAGCGCGCCCGCCGCCGGCGTCAGGCCAGGCCCAGCCGGGCGTACTGGTCGGCCGGCGCCTCGACCTCGTCGAGGGCCGAGCGCAACAGGTCGACCATCTCGTCCCGGGCCCGGGCCTCGCCCGCCCGGTTCTCGGCCTCGTCGGGGTCGACCGTCACGTCGTAGAGGTGGTGGTCGGCCGGCCGGGTCATGGCCCAGAAGGGCAGCCGGTCGCCCGGCCCGAACGGCTGGCGGATCACCGGCACCGACGAACCCGGCATGAACGCCAGCTCGGCCCGCTCGTCGGGCGGGGGCAGCGGCCCGAACCCGGTGACGTGCAGGGGCATGGTCGACCAGCGGTTCGACCACATCGACAGCGGGCGGTTGCCCTCGACCGGCGCCCGGGCGTACTTGCGCCGCCCGTCGGTGACCTGCACCCAGTTGCCCCACACGCCGCCGAGCGCCCACTCGCGCACCCCGGCGGCGCCGCCCTCGAGCAGCGGCCGCAGCGACACGCCGTGGATGCGGTGGGCGGGGGCCACGCCGAACACGTCGGCGAGGGTGGCGTGCAGGTCGACGCTGGTGGTGAGCGCGTCGCAGGTGCCGCCGCCCGGCACGCCGGGCCAGTGCACCAGCAGGGGCATGTGGCCCAGCGGCTCGTACTGGGGCACGCCGGGCTTGCCCCAGATGTCGGCGCCACCCCGCACCTCGCCCAGGTAGTGGCCGTGGTCGGTGCAGACCACCACGGCGGTGTCGTCCCAGCGGTCGCCGTCGTCGAGCGCGGCCAGGACCTCGCCGAACCAGTGGTCGATCATCGACAGCTTGGCCCCGTAGTTGGCCCGGACGTGGCGCCCCTCGGCCTCGCTGATCAGCCCCTGGGCGACGCCGCCCACCACGTACGGCGGCCAGATGACCAGGTCGCCGTCCCAGGGCTCGGCCTCGTAGCGCCCCAGCCAGGGCGCGGGGGTGTCGAAGGGCTCGTGAGGGTCGAACTCGTCGACGAACAGCAGGAAGCGGTCGTGGTGGGGCGCGGCCCGGCGCAGCCAGTCGGCCGCGGCGGCCATGGTGCGGGGGCCGGGGTAGTCGTCCTCGGCCCGGAAGAACGTGCGCGACCGGTCGTAGGCCCGGTCGACGACGAGGCCGGGGCCCATCGCCTTGCGCCAGAACCACCCGCCGTCGCGGGCGGGTGGCGCGGGGGTGCCGACCCACGAGGTGTCGACGTGGGTGCGCCACGGGTCGCCCTCGTGGCCCCGGACGTAGTCCCAGCCGGTGAAGTCGGTGTGGTAGTTCTCGCCGCCGGTCTCGAACAGGTGCGGGTGGTCGCTCACCAGCATGGTGGTCACGCCCGCCGCCCGCAGGTCGGCGGTGACGGGCCGCTCCCACAGCTCGATCGACCCCCACGGCTTCCACAGGAAGTCGAGGGCGCCGCACAGGATGTCGTGCCGGGCCGGCATGCAGGGCAGCGAGCCGGTCACGTGGTTGGTGAACCGGGTGGCCCGCTCGGCGGCGAAGCGGTCGAGGTGGGGGGTGGTGAACTCGGCGCCGCCGTAGCTGCCGAGCATGTGCCGGTTGAGCGAGTCGAGCAGCACGACGACCACGTTGGCGGGCGTGCGAGGCGTGCCGGGCGTGCCCGGGGACGAGGTGGCCGTGCCGGGAGCCGGGTCGGAGGGCGGGGGCGCCACGGCACGGGAACCTAGTGCCCGTCATCGGGCACCGGCCGGCGCCCGAGGGCGTACCCTCCGTCCGTGGCACCTGGGGACACCACCGCACCCGCCGGCAGCGACGACGACCTGGCCGCCCGGCTCGCCGATCCCGTCCTCGCCGGCGCCCTGGCCGACGCGCCGCCGCCGGGCGACCCGCCCGACGTGTGGGGCCGGCTCGTCGACCGGTCGGGGGCCGGCGGGGGACTTCCGCTCGACGCCGAGGCCGCCGACGCCCGGGCCCGCGACCTGCTCGACCGCCTGTCCGTGCACGAACGGCTGCAGCTCCTGTCGGGCGACGGCACTGTCGTGCGGGGCGTCCGCGCCATGGCCCGCGACGACGAGCCGGCGCCGTACCTCGCGGGCGCGGTGCCGCGCCTCGGCCTGCCCGGCATCCGCGCCGTCGCCGGGCCGCGGGGCGCGGCGGTGGGCCGGGCCACCGACTTCCCGGTGCCCATCGCCCGCGCCGCCTCGTTCGACCCCGCCCTCGAGGAGCGGGTGGGCGCTGCCATCGGCACCGAGTGCCGGGCGCTGGGGGCCAACCTGGTGATGGGGGTGTGCGCCGACCAGCTGCGCCACCCCGCCTGGGGGCGGGCGCAGGAGACCTTCGGCGAGGACGTCCACCTCGTGGGCGAGATGGCGGCGGCCCTGGTGCGAGGCGTCCAGCGGCACGTGATGGCCTGCGTGGGGCACCTGGCCGGCTCGTCGACCGAGGACGGGCGCTACACCCTCGACGTGAGCGTCGACGAGGACGACCTGCGCGACCTGGTGCTGCCGCCGTTCCGCCGCTGCGTCGAGGCCGGCGCCGCCGCGGTCATGACCGCCCCCCACCGGATCAACGGCGTGCACTGCGGCCATCACCACCACCTGGTCACCGAGGTGCTGAAGGACGAGTGGGGCTTCGACGGCTTCGTGATGGGCGACCTGCTGCTCGGTGTGCGCTCGGGGCGGGCCGTCGCCGCCGGGCTCGACCTGGAGATGCCGTTCCACTGGCGCTTCCGCTCGCTGGGCCGGCTGGTGCGCCAGGGCAAGGTCGCCGAGGCGCGGGTCGACGACGCGGCCACCCGCCTGCTGCGCCAGCAGGTGCGATTCGCCGACCGGGCCGCCCGCGCCGAGCGGGCCGAGCCGGGCCGCTACGCGCCCGCCCGCGTGGCGGGCGACGCCCACCGGGCGCTGGCCCGCGAGGTGGCCGAGCGGTCGATGGTGCTGCTGCGCAACGAGCCCGTCAGGGTGGCCGCCACCGGCTCGGCGGCCACCTCGCCCGCCGCCGAGCCGGTGCTGCCCCTCGACCCCGGGCGCGTCTCGTCGCTGGCGGTGCTCGGCGACCTGGCGACCCGGCCCGTCACGGGCGACCACGGGCCGGGCCGCGTGCGGGCCCCGTCGGTGGTCACGCTGCTGGACGGGCTGCGGGCCGCCGGCGAGCGCTGGGTCATCAACGTGTCCCACCACCCCGGCGACGACCTCGACGCCGCCGGCCTGGCCGCCGCGGGCGCGGACGTGGCCGTGGTGGTCGCCGGCCTGACGCCGCACGACGAGGGCGCGACAACGCCGCTGCCCTGGCGGCGGCGGCGCACCGGGGGCGACCGGCGGGTGCTGACGCTCCGCCCGCACGACGAGTCGCTCATCCGCACCGCGGCGGCGGCCAACCTCCGCACGGTGGTGGTGCTGGTAGGCGGCAGCGCCATCGTCACCGAGTCGTGGCGCGAGCAGGTGGGCGCCGTGCTGATGGCCTGGTATCCGGGCATGGAGGGCGGCCACGCGCTGGCCCGCGTGCTGTTCGGCGAGGCGGTGCCCGGCGGGCGGCTGCCCTGCACCTGGCCCCGGGCCGCCGAGCAGCTCCCGCCGTGCCCGGGCACCGCCCCGACGGTGCGCCTCGACCCGCTGCACGGCTACCGGCTCGTGCAGGCGACGGGCCGGTCGCCCGCGTTCCCGTTCGGCTTCGGGCTGTCGTACACCACGTTCGAGCACGGCCGGCTCGTGGCCAAGCGCACGTGGGACGGCACGGTGCGGCTCACCGTGCCCGTCGTCAACACGGGCACCCGCCAGGGCGACGAGGTGGTGCAGATCTACGTCGACGAGGCGCTGGGGTCGGACCCGCGCCCGCTGCGCACGCTGCGCGCCCTGCGCCGGGTCACGGTGCCCCCCGGCGCCATGGAGAACGTCACCTTCGAGTTGGCGCCCGGCGTGCTGGCCCGCGCCCCGCGGCACGGCGGCAAGGTCCGCCTGCACGTAGGCCGCGACGCCGACCCGGCCGGCCACCGCACCGTCGAGGTGTGAGCGGCGCCGGGGTCAGGCCGGCGGGGTGACGGAGGCCGCGGGCGCGGCGTCGACCGGGTGTTGGCCGTTGGTGGCGGGCAGGGGGACGGCGACCGTCTCGTGCGCCCGGTGAGCGTCGACCACCGCGCTGTGGAAGTTCTCCATGGCCTCGACGAACTCGTCGTCGCAGTAGGCCCGCCCGTCGATGAGCGGTCCCTCGGAACCCTCGATGACCGCCACCACGTCCTCGCCGTCCATGGTCTTGTGGACCTCGAGGGCGTGCGCCATCCGCAGCACCTCGGCGCGGTTCTCGCGCAGCAGGGCCTCGGCGCGATCGAGCAGCTCGCCCAGGTTGGTCTCGATGCGCTCGCCCAGGTTGCCCTTGAGCAGCTCGCGCTGGTCGTCGTCGTCACCACCCGGTCGACCCCCGCCGCCGATGCCCACCCGGTGGGTCACGCCGTGGGACGCGACCGTACGGCCCATGCCCCAGTAGCCCTCCATGAGCGTGGCCACGGTGGTGGCCGACTCGAGATCGCCCGACACGCCTGACGAGTTGTCGCCCCCGAAGAACAGCCGCTCGCCGGCGAGCGAGGCGAGCGACACCACGATGTCGGCCTCGTACTCGCTGCGCCACCGGGTGAACTGGTCCTCGGGCTTGACGCTCGCCACCATGCCCAGGTAGGTGCCGCCCTTCTCGATGGTGGCCAGGTCGATGGTGAGGTGCTTGCGGGTGCGGTAGGCGGCCACCGCGTGGCAGGCCTCGTGCACGGCAATGGCGTGGCGCTCGCGCTCGATGTACTCGACGTCCTCGGGCGGGCCCAGCTCCTTGAGGTGCTTGGCGTGGATGACGTCGCTCCAGCCGATGTGCTCGCGCCCGTCGCGGATGGCGTTGATGAGCGCCTCGTTCACGAGATCCTTGATGCTGGCGCCGGTGGCGTACGGGGTGATGGTGGCCAGCTTGTCGACCTGCTCGGGGGTGAGCTCGTGGCTGACCTTGGCCAGGTAGCCCTCGTAGGTGCGCAGCCGGCCCTCCTTGGACGGGTAGCCGACCTTGTACATGCGGTCGATGCGGCCCGGCCGCAGCAGGGCCTCGTCGAGCGCCTCGGGCATGTTGGTGGCCATCATCACCAGGATGCGGTACTTGGGCGGCGGCTTGGGGTGCATGCCCAGCAGCCGGCGGCCGAAGCGGTTGAGCATCCCCCGGGGCTTCTTCAGGCCCGACAGCTCGGACAGCAAGGCCTGGAGCGTGCCCATGCCGCCCCCGCCCATGCCGGCCATGATCACGCGGTCGCGGCTGCGCCCGGGCGAGGGGTCGACCGACGACGGGGCGGCCGATGCGGCCAGCACCGCCGACTGCGACGGCGGCGACAGCCAGCGCAGGTGCTCCCCGCTCTCGGACCACGGTGACCCGTGCGCGGCCGCGCCGCGGGCGCCCGCCTGACCGCCGAGAGGACCGGGCGCGAGCGAGCCCCGATTGCCCAGCGAGTCGGCCTCGTCGAAGAACACGATCACACCGCCGTAGCGCAGGGCCAGCTTGCGCAGCTTGCGGAACAGGCCCTTCACCTTCAGCACCCCGACGCCCATGAACATGTTGATGAACGCGCCGGGGTCGACGAACACGAACGGCCGGCCCGTCTCGCCGGCCACCGCCTCGGCCATCAGCGTCTTGCCGGTGCCGGGCGGTCCCCACAGCAGGATGCCCGAGGGCACGTAGCCGCCCTTCTCCTCGATGTCCTCCGGGCGCTCGAGGAACACCATGTTCTCCTTGACCCGGTCGAGCACCGCGTCCTGACCCCACACGTCCGAGAAGCGGGTCTTGATCTCGTCGGGCATGTAGGTGTCGACCCCGCCCCGCGACAGGAACCAGAACAGCGCCACGAACTGGCCGATGATCACGACCATCGTGAGACCGAGGCGCAGCACCAGCGGCAGCCATCCCCAGACGCGGGAGGGCAGTTCGACGAGCGCCGTGGCGGGGGTGACGTCGTAGATGGCACCCAGCACCGCGCTCACGATGGCGACGAACGCCACGACCTTCAGCGCGCGGGCCAAGCGGTAGCGGTTCCAGTCGTTCAGGCGGCCCCAGCGGCGCTCGAAGCGCCCGAACACGCTGTCGGACCAGAACCGGTGGTAGCGGGACCAGTGCTCGGAGACCAGGTAGTGCAGCTGGCGCACCAGCTCGATGCCCGCCAGCACGAACAGCGGCCGCTTGCTCTCGACGGTTTGCGCGACGGCGTCGCCGAACGTGTTGAAGGGGTTGGGATCCGAGTACTCGGACCACACGAAGAACCAGAAGAGCAGCGTGAACAGCAGCAGGAACTTGGTGCGGTCCCACAGGGCCATCGGCTTGCGCGTCGGCCGCTCGGCGCCCGACCCCACACCCATCTCGCCCGGTGCGGGCAGCCCGGCGTCACGCGGCGTCGGTGGCGTCATCTACCGCACCTCCTGGATGGTCCACGAGTCGACCAGATCGGCGATCTCGTCCTGGTGGGTCTCGAAGTAGCAGTCCTCGCTGCAGCTCACCTCGAAGACGGCGAGGGCCGTGGTCTCGGCGTTGCGCACCGCCGTCCGGTCGAACACCACGGTGCGGTCGCCCCGGCTCATGACGAACACCGTGTGCACGCCGCTGAAGTCGCCCTCGAACGTCACGGGCTCGTCGAGCAGCACCCGGACCTGCGTCCCGTCCTCGGTCACGCCCGCCGACTGCATCATGACGGGGTCGCGAGCCGGGTTGCCGCCCCCGCGCATGGTGCTCACGTTGAGGGCGTCGCGCTCGCGCGGCCCGAGCGCCCGCATGACCATGATGCCGGTGGGATGGCCGCCGCCCGGCGACTGCGACGCCTCGACGCTGGGGTCGGCTGCGGCGTCGAAGGTCCGCACCCACAGGTCGGTGCGGCGGCTCTCGAGCTCACGCTCGGAGACGTCGGGGAAGAGGTCGGCCTCGTCGTACACCGCCCAGTCGTCGGGGAGCCGGGCGTAGACGCCGAGATCTTCGTTCGCGACGTACTGGTAGCCCGAGTGCCCGCACCCGGACGCACCCGGCACAAGGGCGGCCCCCACCACAAGCGACCATACGGCCCGCATGCGTGACAGTCTCGCCGATCAGGTCACGAATAGCGACTGGTCAGGCACCGTCCGTTGCGGATTCCCCCGCTGTCAGCGCCGGTGGCCTGCGGCGCAGCCGCCCCGGGATCTCGCGGACCGTCACCCGCGATGCCGTCGGCACGCCGTCGCGGGCCGACAGCTCGCGGCACAGCCGGTAGACCACCCAGCCCACCACCGGCGGCAACGCCAGCACCAGCACCCGGAACGCCCACAGGATGGCATTGACCGACAGGCCGAAGGTGGAAGCCAAGACGTCGGCGGCGCCGCCCAGGAAGCAGATCACGTAGAAGGTGATCGTGGCTGCGCCCAGGGCGGTGCGCACCGGGCGCTGGCGGGGACGGTCGAGCAGATGGTGCTCGTCGTGGTCGCCGGTCACCCGGGCCTCGAGGAAAGGCCACGCGTACAGCAATGCGAAGGTCAGCCCGGCCAGCAGCACCCCCGGGAAGAACGGGTTGGGCACCTCGAAACCCCCCGCCCGGAGCTCCCAGCCGGGCATGATGCGCAGCGCCCCGTCGAGCCATCCCATGTACCAGTCGGGCTGGCTGGCGGCCGACACCTGGGCCGGGTCGAAGGGGCCGTAGATCCAGATCGGGTTGATCTGGAACACCCCGCCCAGGAACGCCAACACGGCCGACGTGAGGAAGAACAGCCCCAGGGCCTTGGCCGCGTACGTGGGCCACATGCGCTCGCCCACCACGTTGTCCTCACGCCGGCCGGGCCCCGAGAACTGCGTGTGCTTCTGCCGGACCAGGATGGCCAGGTGGGCGGTGAGCAGCACCGCGATGGCGGCCGGCACGAGCAGGATGTGGATGACGTAGAGGCGCTCGATGATGTCGGGCCCGGGGAACTCGCCGCCGAACAGCAGCGACGCCAGCCAGGTGCCCACCAGCGGGATCGACAGGGTGATCGAATACACGATGCGCAGCCCGGTGCCCGAGAGCTGGTCGTCGAGCAGCGAGTAGCCGAACAGGCCGTTCAGCAGGGCCAGGATCAGCAGCGTGCAGCCGATGACCCAGTTGAGCTCGCGGGGCCGGCGGAACGCGCCGGTGAAGAACACCCGGGCCAGGTGCACCGCCAGGGCCGCCAGGAACAGCAGCGCCGCCCAGTGGTGGATCTGCCGCATCACCAGGCCGGCACGCACGTCGAAGCTCAGCTCGAGCGCGGACCTGTAGGCCTCGGTCATCTCCACGCCCCGCAGCGGCCCGTAGCTGCCGTCGTAGACGACCGGGCGGGCGCTGGGGTCGAAGAAGAACGTGAGGTACACGCCGGTGAGCACCAGCACCACGAAGCAGTACAGGCCCAGCTCGCCGATCATGAACGACCAGTGGTCGGGGAACACCTTGTTGAGCGCGGTGCGCGCCAGCTTGGCCGTGCCCAGCCGGGAGTCGACCCACCGGGCGAGGCGATGGGTGAGCAGCCGCTCGGTGCGGGGCCCCTCGGTCACCGACGCCTCACCGCCCCCGGTCCCAGAAGCCGGGGCCGACCGGCCCGGAGAAGTCGGCCGTGGCGATGACGTAGCCCTCGTCGTCGAGGCCCAGCGGCAGCTGGGGCAGCGACCGGGCTGCGGGGCCGAAGACCGGCTTGGCGCCTCGCGTGACGTCGAAGGTCGACTGGTGGCAGGGGCAGAGCAGCAGGGCCGACTCCGTCTGGTACAGGCCGACCGGGCAGCCCACGTGGGTGCACAGCTTCGAGTAGGCCACCAGGTTGTCGACGGTCCAGTCCTCGCGGCCGGGCAGGGGTTCGAAGCCCTGGTCGTCGCCGAAGCGGATGAGGAGCGTCGACGCGTCGGACGCGTCGGTGTGACCCTCGGGCCACACGGTGATGAACCCGCCGACCTCGAGGTCGTCGGGGCGCACCGGCGAGCCGTCCTCGCGCACCACCCGCAGGTCGCCGGCCCGGTAGGCCGTCTCCTTCAGGCCCCGGCCCGGCCGCGGCCCCAGCGAGCGGATGGGGAACAGCACCGCCACCCCCAGCGCTGCGCAGGCCCCGCCCGCGGTGCCGAGCAGCAGCCGCCGGCCGCGCAGGCTCGACCCGCCGGCCTGGTAGTCGGCGGTGAAGGCGGCCACCTCCTCCTCGCTCGACTCGAGCGGCGGGCGCTCCTCGACCACCTCGTCGTGGGGCATGAAGTGCTTGGCCCAGAGCACGATGCCCGTGCCGATGCCGCCGAGCGACAGCGCCAGCAGCACGCCCTCCGCCTGGGGCTGGCCACCCTCCCAGTACACGACCGCCAGGGCGATGGCCGCCACGGTGGCCACCACGAAGCACGCCGCCGCGCCCCGCTCGGCGCGCCGCCCGCGCCCGGGCGCCCCGCTCACCGGGTGCTCGCTCACGCCCGCCTCCGGCCGATCGGGCTGCGGGTGCCGATCCACGCCACCAGGGCCAGCAGTGCCACCATGCCCACCAGCCAGGCCACGAACCCTTCGGGAATGGGGCCGGTGCGACCGATCGGCACGCCGCCCGGGTCGTCGGGATCGTCGAGATACTCGACGTAGCGGACCAGGCCGTTCAGCTCGTCGTCGCTGATCGTCTCGGGGCCGAACACCGGCATCTGACCGGGCCCCACCCGCACCGCCGCCGCCACCTCGGTGGGGCTGGCGTCGGACAGGCGGGGCGCCGCCCGCCCGTAGCTGAGGGCGCCGCCGCTGCCCGAGGCGCTGTGGCACGCCTGGCAGTTGGCGCGGAAGATCTCGCCGCCCTCCGCCAGGTCGCCGGCGGCGACGTCGACCCGGGGTATGGCCGGACCGTCGCCGAGGGTGCCCACGTACGCCACCAGCGCCTCGATCTCGTCCTCGTCGTAGGCGGGGGGCTTGCGGGTGGGCTGCTCCTCGCTGTTGGGCAGCGGCATGCGGCCCGTCGACAGGTAGTAGTAGGCGGCGGCCTCGCCCGACTGCTCGAGCGACGGGCCCCGGGTGCCGTCGCGCTCGGTCTCGACCCCGCCACCGTCGGGGCCGTGACAGCTCGAGCACCCCGTCTGGTACAGCTCCCGGCCCAGCTCGACCAGCTCGTCGTCCTGGCCGGCGGCCGGTCGCACCAGGGGCAACAGGGTTCCCGCCAGCGCCGCCACCACCACGGGCAGGGCCACCAGCAGGCGGGCGGAACGGGGGCGGCGGCGGCTCGTCACCTGTGGGTCACCGCAGAAGGTAGATGGTGGCGAACATGACGACCCACACCACGTCGACGAAGTGCCAGTAGTAGCCGCACACCTCGACGGTCTGGTGGGCGGGCGCCCGCGACCGTCCGGCGATGGCGACCGCCACCGCGCCCATGAACACGAGCCCGCCCACCACGTGCAGGCCGTGGAATCCGGTCATCAGGTAGAAGATCGAGCCGTAGGCATGGTCGTCGAGGCGGAACGGGGCCTCGGCGTACTCGACCACCTGGTTGGTGAGGAACAGGCCGCCCATCAGGGCGGTGACGCCCAGCCAGCGCGCTGCGGCCCGGCGGTCGTCGCGCCCGGCCGCCACCACGGCCAGGTGCATCGCCCCGCTCGAGGCCACCAGCACGACGGTGGCCACCGCGGTGCGGGCGGTCGCCAGCTCGACGTCGTCGGGCGGCCAGGTGTCATTGATCGAGCGCAGCGAGAAGTAGGCCGCGAAGAGCCCGGCGAAGAACATGAGCTCCGAGGCCAGCCACACGACGACCCCGACGCCCAGGGGGGACGGGGGCGTGCGGGCGGGTGCGGTCGGCTGAGCGGTCACCGACACGCCCGCCGTTGTACCAGAGGCACGACCGACCGTGGGGTGATCTGTGCCGGTACCGTGGCCGGCGGTGCCCGACCCCCGCGCCGGCGACCTTGCCTTCGGCTGGCAGCTCGACCCCGCAGCGCTGGTGCTCGCAGGGCTGGGCGCCGCGCTCTACGCGCTGGGGGTGCGCCGGCTGGCGGCACGGGGCCGCCGCTGGTCGCCCGGGCGCAGCGCGGCGCTGGGCGCCGGCGTGGCGGTCGCGCTCGTCGCCACCCAGTCGGGCATCGCCCGCCACGAGGACGCCCGCCTGTGGGTGCACATGGTGCAGCACGCGCTGCTCGGCCTGGTCGTGCCGCTGCTGGTGGTGCTGTCGGCCCCGCTCACCCTGGCGCTCCAGTCGGCCGCACCGGCCACCCGCCGGCGGCTGCGGGCGGCGCTGCGCAGCTGGCCCGCGCACCTGCTCACCCGCCCCGCCGTGGCCTGGGGGCTGTTCGGCGGCGGCCTGGTCGCCCTCTATCTCACGCCCCTGCTCGACCTGTCGGTGCGCCACGACGCGGTCCACCTGGCGGTGCACGCCCACGTCGTCGCCTCGGGCGTGCTGTTCCTCGCCGTGCTCGTGGGGGTCGACCCGCTGCCCCACCGGCCGCCCCCCGGAGCCCGGCTGCTGGCGCTGCTGGTGGCGGTGCCGTTCCACGCCGTGATCGGCCTGGCGCTGCTGTCGGCCGCCGAGCCGGTCGCGCCCGATGCCTATCCCCTGCTCTCCGACCAGCGCACCGCAGCGGGTCTGTTCTGGGGCACCGGCGAGCTGTTCACCCTGGTGGTGGCCGCGATCGTGATGCGCCAGTGGTGGGTCGGCGAGCAACGGGCCGCCGCCCGCGACGACCGCCGCGCGGCACCTGCGGCACCGGCGGCACCGGCGGCACCGGCCGCCGCAGCCGCAGCGGAGGCCGCGGCCCCGGTCGTCCCGAGGCAATGACGTGCGGACGACGGCTCGCGAGGCGATCACGTGCGGGGGCCGGCAGCCATCGCCTCGGGCGGCTCGGAGCGGCAGCCATTGCCTCACCGAACCGACGCCGGTCCCCCGGATCGGCGGCGACGGTCAGCGATCGGGAGCCGTGTTGACGCGGTTCATGGCCGCGTCGATGCCCTCGGTCACGATCAGCTCGACGGCATCGGCCGCCTCCTGCACCGCGATGTCGAGCTCGGCCCGCTCGCGCTTGCCCACCCGCCGGAGGACGTGATCGGCGCCCTGCTCCTTGGTGACGGGCTTGCCCACGCCGATGCGCACCCGGAGGAAGTCGTCGGTGTGCAGGTGGGCCTTGATCGAGCGCAGCCCGTTGTGCCCCGCCAGGCCCCCGCCCTTCTTGATCTTGACCCGGGCGAGCGGCAGGTCGAGCTCGTCCTGGACGACCACGATGCGGCCGGGATCGGTGATGCCGTGCCGCCGGGCCAGCAGCGCCACCGACTCGCCCGACAGGTTCACGAACGTCTGCGGGAACGCCAGGGTCACCCTCCTGTCGTCGATGCGCACCTCGGCCACCAGGGCCCGCTCCTTCGACCGCTTGAGCGCGCCGCCGTGCCGCTGGGCCAGCAGGTCGACGGCCTCGGCACCCACGTTGTGACGTGACCCCTCGTACTCGGCGCCGGGGTTGCCCAGGCCGACCACCAGCACGTCGGCGGGGGTGCCACGGCGCTCGGCCGCCGTGCCACCCCTCCCGAACAGCGCCATGCGAGCGGCGCGGCGCTACTCGCGGTCGGCGTCGCCGCCGGCGGACTCGCCCGCCTCGGCCTCGCCGGCCTCGCCCTCGGCACCTTCCTCGCCCTCTTCGCCCTCGCCCTCGACGGCCTCTTCCTCCTCCTCGGCCAGGGCCAGGCTGGTGAGCTGCGCGGTGACCACGGTCTCGTCGGGGTCGACCTCGGTGGTCACGCCCTCGGGCAGCACCAGGTCGGCGACCGTGATGGTGTGGCCGATCTCGAGCTCGGACACGTCGACCGACAGGTGTCCGGGGATGGCGTCGGGCTTGGCCTGGATGATCAGCGCGTTGAGCACCTGGTCGACCACGCCCTGCTCGCGCAGCACGAGAATGGGCTCGCCCTCGAGCACGATCGGCACGTCGGTGGTGATGGCCACGTCGACGTCGACGGCCAGGAAGTCGACGTGCAGCACGTCGCGCCGCACCGGGTGGCGCTGCATCTCCTTGACGATGGCCTTGGTCTTCTTGCGGCCCACCTGCAGTGTGAGCAGGGCGTTCAGGCCCTTGTCGGTGGTGAGCGCCGCCCGCAGGTCGCGCCAGTCGACCGTGAGGGGTGCGGGCTCGGCGCCCCGGCCGTAGAGCACGGCGGGCACCTTGCCGCTGCTGCGCAGGCGGCGGGAGGCCGCGGAGCCGGTGGTGCGGCCGGTCTCGGCCGCGAGGATGATGTCGTCAGCCATCGGAGTCTCCTACTTCTGACGTCGCGCCGGAGCGCTTCGGTTGTGGATGAGAGCCGTTAGAGGCTAGCGGCCGGGGCGGGCGCCACGGCAACCCGTCACCCGACGACGATGGCCTGCGCCTCCCGGACCGCCAGCTCGACCGGTGTGACGGTCTCGATGGTGCCGAGGCCCTGGTTGACGCCGACGTTGGACGTGAACGACACCTCGTAGACCAGCGTCGCCGTGGCCGCGAAGGTGCCCGCCCGGCTGTAGGTGTGCGAGCAGGGCGACGACTGCGCCTCGGCGGGGAGCGAGCTGTCGTAGGCCGGCGGCCGGCCCGTGCACGTGAAGGCCGGCGAGCCGTCGCCGGGGTCGACCACCAGCGCCGTCGGCTGCGCCGACACGTTGACCGTGACGGTACCCGCGGTCGCCGGTGGCGCCGTGACCTCGGCCCAGTTCTCGACCCAGAACCAGGCCTCGACCTCGACCAGGTGGTCGCCGGCCGCCGGGTTGGTGACCACCACCGGGTTCGGCGGCGTGATGCTCACCGACCGGGCCAGCGCCACGGGATCGACCGGCGCGGGCTCGTCGTCGGGGAAGAACTCGAAGCCCACGTACTCGTCGCCGCAGTGGATGTGGAGGTAGACGCCGGCGCGCTGCTCCTCCGGCCGGATCTCCGTGCGCTGCTCCTCCATGGTCGTGTAGAGCAGTCCCTCGTACCAGTAGTAGTCGGGGGTACCGTCGCTCTTCGTGCAGTTCGGCCCGCCGCCGCCACCGCCGCCTCCCGCGCTGCGGCCCGGTCCGCCCGGGATGGTCGTGGCCGCCGTGCCGGTGGCCGTCCGGCCGTCGTTCGTGCCGTTCACGAAGCCGTCACTGCCGTCGCGGCCGTCGTCCTCGCCCTGCGCCGCCACCGCGCCGGGCGCCGCCGTGAGCGCCAGGACCGCGGCGGCCGTGGCCGCCAGCACCCGCCACCGGGGCCGCCAAGCCTGCATCATCCACACACCTCCGGATCGTCGCGGAGGCTGGTCACCTTCCACGCGTCGTCCTCGAACACGAGATCGGCCACGATGCCGTCGCGTACGTCGTCGGAGTCCTCGGCCACCTCACCGGTGGCGATGACCACCAGCTCGGTCTGGTCGAGCCCGCAGTCCTCGACCACCGCCCGGGTGGCGGTGATCTCGGCGGCGCGGGCGTCGAACTCGTAGCTGCCGCGGAAGGCGATGCCCTCGGCCTCGTACGACGCGAGCGTGCTGCGGAACCCGGCCAACGCGTCGCCCGTGGCGTGCTCGGCCAGGCCGGGCGCGTCGGGGTCGGGCGGGTCGCCCGCGTCGATGAGGTTGAGCCAGTTGGCCTCGTACGCGGCCACCACGGCGGCCTCGTCCTCGGGCACGGCGGTGGTCGTCGCATCGTCGCCGTCGGCCTCGTCGAGGTCGGTCGCGGGGTCGTCGCCCGAGTCGCCGCACCCGGCCACCAGCGCACACGCCACGACGGCCGCAAGGGCGGCGCGGGTCGTTCGTCGGGCTCCCAGCACGGGGCCAGACGTTACCCCCCGCCATCGACCCCCGGGTGCCAGGCCCGGCGCGTCGGAACCCGGCCCGCTAGGTCTGGTTCGCGCCGCCGAAGATCTCGGAGACCGAGGTGTCCTCGAAGACGGCGTCGATGGCGTCGGCGATGACCGTGGCCACCGAGAGCACCTCGATCTTGTCGATCTCCTTCTCGGGGGGCAGCGGCAGCGTGTTGGTCACGACCACCTTGGTGATGACCGAGTTCTTCAGCCGGTCGATGGCGGGGCCTGACAGCACGCCGTGGGTGGCCGCCGCGCACACCTGGCTCGCCCCCTCCTCGATGAGCTGCTCGGCGGCGGCGACCAGGGTGCCGCCCGTGTCGATCATGTCGTCGATGAGCACGCAGGTGCGGCCCGCCACGTTGCCGACCACCTCCTTGGCCTCGACGGCGTTGTGGGCGCCCCTGATCCGGCGCTTGTGCACGATGGCCAGGTCGGCGTGCAGCACGTTGGCGTAGCGCTCGGCCACCTTCACCCGGCCGGCGTCGGGCGACACCACCACGATGTCCTCGCCCATGTGCTGCTCGAGGTGGTCGACCAGCACCGGCATGGCCACGAGGTGGTCGAAGGGCCCGTCGAAGAACCCCTGGATCTGCCCGGAGTGCAGATCGACCGACATCAGCCGGTCGGCGCCGGCGGCCGCGAACATGTTGGCCACCAGCTTGGCGGTGATGGGTTCGCGGCCCTCGGCCTTGCGGTCCTGGCGGCCGTAGCCGAAGAAGGGCATGACGGCGGTGATGCGCTTGGCCGAGGCCCGGCGCGCGGCGTCGACCATCTGCAGGTGCTCGATGATGGCGTCGTTGACCGACCTGCGCCCGCTGGCCCCATGGCTCTGGATGATGAACACGTCCATGCCGCGCACCGACTCGCCGAAGCGGCAGTGGATCTCGCCGTTGGCGAAGTCGGTGCAGTTGGCGTCACCCAGCGGCACGTCGAGCGCCTCGGCGATCTCTTCCGCGAGGGGCAGGTTGGCCCGGCCGGACACGATGTGCAGCTTCTTCTTGGTGACGAGCTCCATCCGACCTCTCCCCCGCTCCGGCCGGCCACCTGCCTATCCGGTGGCGCCAGTGTAGAACGGTCCTGTTCGCACTCCTGCACCCACCTGCGAGCCGGGCTCGAGCACCGCGAACGGCCCGACCACGGCCCCGTCGCCGATCTCGGCCCGGGTGGCGACGGTCTCGTTGACCTTGGCCCGCTCGCCCACCCGGGTGTCCGCCAGCCGCGTGGCCGGCCCGATCTCGGTGCCGGCGCCCACCACGGTCGCGCCCTGCAGCACCGTCCCCGGGAACAGCACCACGTCGGGCGCGAGCGTCACCGTGGTGTCGATGTAGGTGGCCGCCGGGTCCACCATGCCGACGCCCTCGCGCATCCACCGCTCGTTGGTGCGGCGGCGCAGCTCGGCCTCGGCCACCGCGAGCTGGGCCCGGTCGTTGACGCCCTGGGTCTCGTCGGAATCCTCGGCGACGAGCGACACGACCAGGTGCCCCGCCTCCGCCAGCACGCCCACCACGTCGGTGACGTACAGCTCGCCCTGGGCGTTGTCGGGCGTCAGGCGCCGCAGCGCCGGGGCCAGCAGGCCGCGGCGGAACACGTAGATGCTCGTGTTGATCTCGTCGATGGCCAGCTCGGCGTCGACGGCGTCGCGCTGCTCGACGATGCGGCGCACCCGCCCGTCCTTGTCGCGGACGACCCGCCCGTAGCCCGTGGGGTCGGCCATGCGGGCGGTCAGGAGCGTGCACGCCGCCCCCGACAGGCGGTGCTCGACCACCAGCGCGGCCAGCGTCTCCGGCCGGATGAGGGGCGTGTCGCCGGGAAGCACGAGCACGTCGCCGTCGTCGGCGTCGGGGTCGTCGACGTCGTCTTCGGGCAGGCCGGTCAGGCCGACCGCCACGGCCTCGCCGGTGCCGTTCTGCACCCGCTGCTCGACGAACTCGAGCGGGACGGGCCCCGGGTCCTCCTGCAGCGTCTTCACCACCAGGTCGGCACCGAACCCCACCACCACCACGGCCCGCGTGGCGTCGCCGCCGGCGACGGCGTCGATCACGTACCGCACGAGCGGGCGCCCGCACAGCATGTGCAGGGGCTTGGGACGGGCCGAGCGCATGCGCGTGCCCTGCCCGGCAGCAAGGACGATGGCCGAGAGGGGACGCTCGCTCATGACACCGTTGTAGCGCCCGCGAGCACCAACCGCGCGAACCGCTGGCTCAGGCGCCCAGCGTGGCGAGGACGGCGTCGTGGACGTGGCCGTTGGAGAACACGACCGGTCCGCCGCCGTAGACGTCGTGCCGCCGGTGCAGGTCGCTGAACCGGCCGCCGGCCTCCTCGACGATCACCGACAGCGCGGCGAAGTCCCAGGCCCCGCCGCCCAGCTGCACGCAGGCGTCGACCCGTCCGTCGGCCACGAACAGCGCCCCGTGCTCGACCGGGGGCACGTAGTCGGTGCCCGTGCCGAGGCCGTCGACCAGGGCGCGCCGCCGGGGCTCGAGCGCGTCGAGCGGCGGGATCAGGCTGTGCCGGCCGCCGGCCAGCTCGCGGCGGTCGCTCACGTGCACCCGCTGCGCCGGCCCGCCGCCGACCGCGTGCCACGCGCCCCCGCCCCGGGCCGCCCACCAGCGGCGGCCGTCGCCGCCGCTGCTCGACACGCCGACGACCACCTCGCCGTCGGCCTCGAGGGCGATCTCCGTGGCCCACCCCGGCAGCCCGGCCACGAACAGCACCGTGCCGTCGATGCCGTCGACGATCCAGCGCCGGCCCGGGAGGCCCGACTCGCCCACCTCCTCGCCCAGCACCCCGTCGGCCGGGCGCTCGGCCGCCACGATCTCGCTGATCCGGCGCTCGACGGTTAGGTCGGTGGCCGAGACCGGGCTCCCGTCGGCCTTCAGCTCGTGGGCGACGGCGTCGCCGGTGAAGGCGGCCGCGCTGATCAGGTCGGCCGCGTCGGCCAGTCGCAGGGCGAGGGCGAGGTCGTCGTCGAGGGAGAGGCTCATCCCCCGCAGTCTGGCCGACGGGTCGGTCGCGGCGATCAGCAGGCGGCGTCGGTGATGCCCACGGCCACGCACGCGTTGCCCGCGCCCACCACCGTGGTCGAGCCGCCCGGCAGCATGAGCAGGTCGATGCTGCCCGTGACCGTCACCTCGACGCGGTTGCCCTCGGCGTCGGCCACGCAGCTGTAGCCGGTGCCGTCGAGGAAGGCGCAGGCGTCGGACTCGGCCCGTGCCTCGTCGAGGATGATCGGCGAGCCGCGGCGCACGGCGTCCTCCGACACGGCCTGGGCACCCGCCCGGGCGGCGGCGTCGGCCAGGTTGCCGGCGAAGCGGTGCTCGGTGAGCATCCGCCCGCCGTCGACCACCAGGGCGATCACGAAGATGATCAGCACCGAGAAGATGATCACGAAGGTGGTGACGACGCCCTCGTCGCGGTCGCGGCGCGGTCGGCCGGCCCAGCGCATCACTCGCTCCGGTAGGTGTCGATCGGCTCGCGCGCGGTCTCGCGCACGGTGACGACCCCGCCGATGTCGTCGCTGAGCAGGCCGAGGTCGCCGGTCTCGACGTCGCAAGCGACGTCGACCTGGACCACGCCCCCGCGCACGAAGCCCCGCGGGGTGCTGACCACGGCCCGCACGCCGCCCCGGCAGGACAGGCCCTCGCCGGCGAGCGTGTCCTCGGCCGCCAGCTGCGCCTGGGCCCGCGCCGCGTCGGCCGTGGCCTGCAACGACGCCACCCGGGCGGCGTCGTTGGCCGCCGACACGACGTCGCTGCGGGCGTCGACCATCCGGCCCGCGGCGAGCAGCAGGAAGAGGAACGCGATCAGCATGGGCATGACCAGAACGAACTCGGTGGTGACGAGCCCGCGGTCGCCTGCGACGCGGGCGCCGGCCGTGCGAGGTGCGGTCACGTCGCGGTCACGGGGTGGTGTCGGTGGGCGCGTCGCCGGCCGGCCGGAACCGCTCGACCGCGCTCTCGGCCGTCTCGCTGACCGCGATGCCGAAGTCGATGCCCGGGATCACGATCGTCTGCGTCACGTCCCCGGACACCGTCATGCGCACCATCTCGCCGTCGTCGACCGCTTGGCCCGTCACGGCCACGCCGCCGAGCAGGTCGGGCGCGAACCGCTGGATGAAGTCGGACGACGTGGCCTCGCCCTCGGCGACCGCGGCCGCCAGGTCGGGGGTGGCGCTGCCGGCCACGGACAGGCTGGCCTCGTGCGCGCCCTCCTGCGCGGCGGCGCTCGCCACGTTGATGGCGTGGAAGTACAGCCCGAGCTGCACGATCAGGAGGATGAAGAACAGCAGCGTCGGCAGGATGATCACCAGCTCGGTGGTCGCCGCGCCGTCGTCGCCACCCAGCCGGCGGTGGCGCATCGCGTCAGAGCAGGGCGAGCGCGTTCTGGAGGTCCTCCTCGATCTCGGTGCCCTTCTCCTGGATGCGTACGGCGATGGCGCCGACCACGGCGAGGGCGATGCCCGCGAGGATGGCGGTGATGATCATCGCCTCGGTGGTCATGCCCCGGTCGTCCTGGCGCAGCTGGCGCAGGCGGTCCCGCAGCATCGAGGCGACGAGCACGAGGGGAGTCAGCATGTCTCTCATGTCTCCTTGTCGTTGGGTTGGTCAGAAGCCGGTGAGGATGATGTCGACGGCCGGGTAGCCGATCAGGATCAGGAAGCCGAGGAACAGCATCACGAGCGGCAGCGCCATGCGCTCGGTCGTGGCCTGGGCGTCGGCCTCGGCGGCGGCGAGGGCGTGGTCGCGCAGCGAGGCCGCCTTGACGGCCAGCGAGTCACGCACGCGGGCACCCTCGGTGCCCGCCAGCGACACGCTCGCCGCCAGCTCGCTCAGCTCGTCGACGCCGACCTCCTGGCCCAGCCGCGCCAGCGCCGACCACGGCGTCTCGCCCGTCAGGCCGGTCACCTCGAGCGCGTTGTCGAGCTGGCGGAACGCCCAGCCGCGACCGACGCCGGCGGCGTCGCGCAGGGCGCTCTCGACGCCGGCACCGCCGGCGAGCGAGATGACGACCAGGTCGAGGAAGGCGCCGAGCGCCCGCCGGAACTCCCGGCGCCGCTCGGCCGCCTCGCTGCGCAGCGACAGGTCCGGCACGAAGAAGAACAGCGTGCCGAGCGCCAGGCCGGCCCCCGCCGGGGTGACGATCGGCAGCGAGATGCCGATCACGGCCCAGAACACGCCGAGCAGCACGGGCAACGAGAGCCCGAAGAACGCGAGCAGCGCCTTCTGCACCATGTGCTGCTCGAGCGAGCGGCCGACCAGCCGGAGGTCGGCCTCGAGCGAGTCGAGGCGCAGGCCCAGGTTGCGGGCCAGGCGCGACAGCGAGACGCCGACGGTGCGGCCGAGCAGGTCGTCGACGTCGCCGCCGCCCCGGTCGCGGTTGGCGATGCCCACCAGCTCGTTGCGCCGGTTCAGCCGCTCGATCGCCGCCTGGAGGGGTGGCGCCGGCGGGAACAGCAGGCGCCACGAGGCGAGCGCGCCGAGGCCCACGAACGCGCCGAGCAGGAGCGGCACGATCACGACGTGCCCTCCCCGCGCAGGAACCGCTCCTCGACCTCGACGCTGAACGACCGCGACAGCCAGTAGAAGGCCGACCCGAAGCAGAGCCCGATGATGGCGAGGACGCCCTGACCGACGAGCGTGTCGTAGGGGTGGAGGTAGGTGCGGTTGAACACCAGCAGGAAGAGCGCGAACACCACGGTGGCGACGGTCACGACCTTCACCGACGTGCGCGTGCGCGACCGGCCGGCCTCGATGCGCATGCGCATGTTGACCTCGGCCCGGGCCGAGGTGGCCAGCCGGCCGAGCAGGTCGCCCAGCCGCTTCGGGCTCTTGTCGGCGGCGAGCACCAGCGCGGCCACCACCAGGTCGCCCGACGGGTCGTCGATCTCGTCGGCGAACGTGCGCAGCGCCGGCGCCAGCCGCTCGCGCTCGAGCCGGGCCGCGAGCCGCACCACCTGCGGGCGGATCGGCGCCGGCGCGACGCCGGCCGTGGCGATGATCGACTGCTCGAGGCCGCCCGAGCCGGCCATCGTGTCGCGCAGCATCTCGGCCCACCCGGCCATGGCCTCGACCCGCTGGAGCCGGGCCTTCCGCTGCGCCTCGCCCCCCAGCAGGCTGGGGGCGAGGAAGCCGCCGACGCCCACGAGCAGCGCCGCCATCGGCCAGCGGGTCAGGGCACCGATGACGACCGCCGCGGCCACGCCCAGCGCGAGCCGCAAAGCCAGGTTCTCGAACCGGGTGCGGGCACCGACAGCCGGCACCGACCGGGCCGGCACGTCGCCGGGCATCACCGGGCGCATCGCCACGGCGAAGGTCACCACCCCCAGCGCGAACAGGGCCCCCAGCAGCCCGGCGACCAGCGTCACGTCGCCCGCCCGCCCAACCGTCCCGGCGGCCCGGCGCGTCGCATCACGTGCGCGGTGATCGTCGTGCTCCCGGGCACCCAGCACCCGCCTCCAGCCGCCCCGCCAGACCGTTCCTGTGCGGCGGCCAACATAGTCGCTGCCACGGACGCCGGAACGCGCGCCGCCGCGCCAACGGGGGCCGCCGCGTCCGCGAGAATGCACGTCGCCATCCAGCTGGGGAGTCGCCATGCCACCGACCCGCATCCCGCCCGAAGACCTCGCCTACCCCGCCCACATGCAGGCGATCAGCTTCCCGACCGCCGCGGCGCAGGCCGCCAAGACGGTGTGCGACCGCATCGCCGCCCTGCTCAACGAGCACCTGCTCGCCCGGCCCGGCCTGGTCGACGGTGCGCGCGACGGCTGGGAGGGCGGCTTCCGCGCCGAGTTCGACGAGACCTGGCGGTTGCAGGAGGTGCGCCTCGGCGCCCTGAAGGAGGACCTGCAGCGCCTGTCGGGCGACATCTCCACCGCGCTCACCAACGTGAGCACCATCAACGTCCAGCGGGCGGCGCAGCGCGAGGAGTACCGCGCCCAGCACCAGACGCCGACGGGGGTGCACTGATGGCCACGTCGTCGGCCAAGCCCGCCAGGCTGCTGGCCTACCGCGAGGCCGGCCTCGCCCAGGTCGAGGCGTGGGAGCCCGAGGTCGGCAACCTCGCCTCCGCGCTGTCCGAGCTGCGCACCGCCCTGTCGGGCCGCGACCTGCCCGACGGGTGCGACGTGACGGTGCTGTTCCACGAGACCTGGTTCGACACCCTCACCCGCAACCAGCGTCACCTCGACGAGTGGGTGGGCGACGTGGCGAACGGGTTCGTCCGGGCGGGCGGCGGCGACCCGGCGAACCTGGGCGCGGACCAGTCGTTCACCGTCGACGACTCGGCCATCAGCGTCGGCTTCGCCTCGCGCGCCGAGTCCGAGGCGCAGGCCCGCGAGGACGCGCAGGCCCTCGACGACATCCTGGGCGAGTACGGGCTGGTGCACCCCTACGACATCTCCAACAACCCCGACCTGGTGCAGGAGCTGGCCGACACCTACCCCGAGCTGCGCGACATCCTGGCCCGGGCCCAGCGCTTCGCCCACGACGAGAGCTACGCCGTGGCGCTGGTCAACGAGCTGGGCCCGCAGAACGTGCGCACGATGGCCGACCTGGCCAACACCTTCGGCATCGCCCACGACCAGGGCCACATCGACATCGACGCCGACGCCTACGACGGCTACGTGGTGCCCCTGGCCGTCATCCTCGGCAACGCCGACCGCAGCGGCCGCATGGACGACGACGTGCGCGAGGCGCTGTTCGACATGGACGCCACCGACGAGCCGCCCGTCGCCGGCACCGACGGCGACACGGTGTCGGGCGAGCTGGCCGACATGCGCTACCGGTCGATGGCGCTGCTGCTCCACGCCGGCGACTTCTCGGCGGCCACGACCGCCGACATGGCATACGCCATCATGCACGACAGCCCGATCCACCCCGCGTTCTACGACCGGTCGGGCTTCACCAACCCCGTCTTCCTGCAGGACCACCGCGCGCTGGCCAGCAACGAGTGGGCGGCGCTGGCCGCGCTCGAGCGCGACGACCACGCAGCCAACCTCTTCTACCGCATGGACCGCGACGAGTTCCCCGGCGAACTGGAGAACCTGTTCGTCATGGGCGGCGACCCGGGCCTGCGGGTCGCCGCCGAGCGCCTGGGCGTGTCGCCCGACGACCTGCGGGCCGAGGTGCAGCAGACGCTGGCCAACACCATGACGGGCGGCATCCTCGAGTACCCGCTCGCCAGCGGCACCACCTACGCGCCGGAGACGGTCGAGCTGGTCGCCCGGCTGGTGCAAGCCGCCAACCACGTCGACGCCCACGACGTCGTGCGCACGGCCATGGCGCAGATCTCGACGCCCTACACCCTCGACCTGGCCAGCGCGGCCGCCGGCCCCCACGACATCCTGCCCCCGGTGCGCCTGCCCGGCCTGAGCGACGGCGACATCGACGGCTTCTTCCAGGAGGTGTCGGGCAGCGAGGCCGCCCGCGTCGCCCTCGGCCAGAACGCCGCCGCGCTCGTGGTCGACCAGATCGGCCTCGACGCCAACGCCATCGCCGGCGGCGACGGCAACGCCTTCGGCGTGGGCGGCACGCTGGCGACCGCGTACTACCGCGAGCTGGGCGAGGCGTGGCACGCCGTCCAGGTCGACGAGCTGGCCCAGCGCGAGGCGCTGGTGGCGGGCTGGCGCTCGTTCACCGACCCGGTGGTCGATCTGGTGTCGGGCAAGATCGTCGAGAAGATCCCCGTGGTCAACGTGGCGGCCGACCTGCCGCTGGCCAGCAACGTCGTCGACGGCGTCACCGGTGCCATCCGCGACGGCATCAACAGCGCCGTCTACGACAACCTCATCCCCCGGCCCGAGCTCGAGGCCATGACCACGTGGCGCGACGCCATCCAAAACGACCTGCGCACCGTCGTCCCCACCGCGCTCTACGAGGACGAGGCCGCACGGCAGACATTGCTCGAGCGGGCCCGCGCCGGCCAGCCCGCGCTGTACGCGCAGATCACCGCCGACGGTGAGGTGACGCTGGACGAGTTCATGGACCTGCGGGCGACGGCCAACGCGGCCGAGACGCAGGTCGAGAAGATCGTCACCGGCTTCGAGGCCGATATGGCGTTCAACGAGGTGTTCGGGGAGGTGGGCGGGTGAGCGGGGGCAGGCGGGCCGCGATGGCCCTCGCCGCGCCGGCGCTGGCGGGGCTCCTGGCCGCGTCGGTGGGGTGCACCGACGACGACGACCCGGCGGCCGACGTCGACATGAGCGAGCTGCGCGACGGGCTGGAGGACGAGCTGCGCACGACCATCGCCGCCGTGCTGTACGAGAACCCGGGCAGCCGCGCCGACCTGCTGGCCGACGTGCCGACCGATGAGCCCGAGCTGTGGGCCGAGATCAACGCCGACGGCGAGGTCACCCTCGAGGAGTTCTCGCGCGTGCACGTCGTGGCCAACGCGGTGCTGACCCACAGCAACGACGTCGTCCGGTACTTCGAGGAGGAGGCGGTCAGGCAGGCGGAGGCCGGCGACTGAGCGTCGGCGTCGGGCGGGGGTGGTGCCCGCTCAGCGCCACCAGCCGTCGGGGCGCAACAGCACACTGGAGTCGAAGCCCACGGCGGCCAGGTCGGCCTGCGTCGTGTCCCGCATCGGCGCCGCCGGCACGGCCCGGCGGTCGTAACCGGGCATGAAGGTCTCGTTGGACATGACGAGCGGGCCCTCGGCCCCCACGATCTCGCGCACCGACGACACGTAGCGGCGCATGCCGCCCTCGCCGCCCACGGCGTCGGTGCCGATGTAGACGACGAAGTTGATGGCGTTGGCCACCATGAGGTTGGTGGCCTCGAGGTTGAGCCGCTCGGGTGCCTGCACGGCGTACATGGCCAGCTTGGAGAAGGCCGAGGCCGACGAGTTGGCGTGGATGGTGCACATCGAGCCGTCGTTGCCCTGGCTCATGGCGTTGAGCATGGGGATGACCTCGTGGCCCCGCACCTCGCCGACGATCACGCGGTCGGGGTTCATCCGCAGCCCCCAGCGCACGAGGGTGGCCATGTCGATGGCGCCCTCGCCCTCGACGTTCTCCTCGCGGGCCTCGAGGGCGACGACGTCGGGGTGCAGGTCGGGGTAGCGGTCGAGGCCGATCTCGAGGCTGTCCTCGATCGTGACGATGCGCTCTTGGGGGCCGACCTCGTTGAGCATGGCCCGCAGCAGCGTCGTCTTGCCGGCGTCGACGCCGCCGCACACGATGAAGTTCTTGCGGGCCCGCACCGCAGCGGCCAGGAACTCGCGCAGCGCCACGTCGATCGAGCCGAGGCCGACGAGGTCGTCGAGGAACACCTTGGGGAAGCGGTGGCGGCGGATGGCCACCGACGGCTTGGCGGTCACCGCCATCACCGCGAACAGGCGGCTGCCGTCGGGCAGCTGCAGGTTGAGCGACGGCGAGCCGTTGTCGAACCGGCGCTCGGTCAACCCGACCCGGGCGGCGGTCATGCGCAGCGTGTCGATCAGGTCGTCGTCGCTGTCGGCGATGGCCGGCGCCCGCTCCTTGGTGCCGTCGGACCGGGTGATCCACACGTCCGCGTGGCCGTTGGCGTCGATGTTCTCGATCGACTCGTCGTCGAGCAGGCGCTGCAGCGCGCCCAGCCCGAACAGCGCGTCGTGGATGGCCTGGGCGAGCGACGTCTCGTCCTCGTAGGAGAGCGGCTCGCTGCCCCGCTCGAGCTGCTCCTTGGCGTGGCGCTCGAGGCGGCGGTTGATGAGCTGGCGGCCGAACTGGCGCTGGTCGGCCGGCGACAGCCGGGGACGATCGGCCAGCTCGTCGGCCCGCAGCCGCTCGGTCAGCTCGTCGGCGACCGCGCGGCGGAGCTCGCGCACCAGCGGCTTGAGCTCTGGCTTCACCGTCGCGCCTCGTGCACGTCGTCACGGCGGAAGTGCTTGGGCGGGGTGGGGCCCGGCCGCAGCCGGGTGGACCGCGGCGGCCGGGGCGGCTGCGCCGGAGGGGGCGGCCCATGGGGTCCTGGCCCCCTCGGCGGCGGCGGGCCGGACGGCTGGGGCCCCGGCGGCGGGTAGCCGGACGGCGGCCCGGGCCGCGGCTCGGGCGACGCGCCGTACGGGGGCGGCGGGACGTGCGGGGGCGACACCTCGTGCGGGGGCGAGGCCGGCGGCGGGGGCCGGTGCGTCGAGGCGGGGAGCCCGCCCGGCGCCGGCATCCAGCCCGCGAGGTCCTCGGCCAGCGAGCGCGCGACGCGCACGAGCTGCGACCGGCGCAGCAGCCGCGCCGCGCCCGGGCGGCCGTCGTTCAACGCCGACGCGGCCCGAGGGTCGACGGGCAGGCCGCCCAGCGGGCTCGCGCCCACCGTCGCCGCCACCTCGGCCACCGGGTACGGCCGGTCGCCGACCACGAGCAGCGAGACGGCCGCGGCGTGGACCGACGCCAGCCGGGCCGACAGGTGGTGCACCTCGGCGACGACGGGCCGGGTCACCATCACCAGCAGGTCGGCCGACGTGGCCACGTCGTAGGCCGACGAGGCCGGGTCGAGGCGCCCGCAGTCGACCAGCACGTCGGCGTCGAGCGTGGCCAGCGCCGCTGCCAGCCCGCCCCGCAGCGCCGCCAGCGACGCGGACGCCTGATCGGCCGACACCGGCCCCACCAGGACGCGCCGGGCAGCGCCGCCGTCGCCGGTGAGGCCGGCCAGCGACTGCGTGTGCGCCAGCAGCGTGCGGTGGCCCAGCTCGCGGCGCCCGGCCGCGGCCAGCGTGACCAGGCCGGGCTCGGCGGCCAGCTCGAGCCGCACCACCAGGTCGCCGCCCGCCGGATCGAGCTCGGCCACCACCAGGTCGCGCCCGGGCGGCCAGGTGGCGGCCAGCGCGGCGACGGCGGTGGTGACGCCCGGCGAGCCCTTGGCCGATGCGAAGGCGACGACGGCCATGCGACCTCAGCCCGCCGCGGTCTTCACGATGTAGATCTGGTCGGCCTGCACCGCGCTGGCGATGGCGGGGGCCACGCTCTCGTCGACCGTGACCGACACGCGCACGTCGGACGCGGCCTCCTCCTCGTCCTGCACGGCGAGCACCACGCCGGTGCCGATGGTCTGCGGCGCGGCCCCCTCGGTCTGGCCGGCGGGCACGGTGCGGTAGATCTGCACGTGGTCGCCCGCCTCGAGCTCGTGCGGCAGCCGCGTGGTGTCGACCGGGATGGCGATGGACGCGGTGCCCGCGTCGAGCCCGCTGGGCGTGCCGACGACACCCGGCACGAGCAGCGTGCCGGCCAGGAGGTTGGCGGCCGCAGGGCGGCCGATCACGTCGTCGCGCGCCGACGAGGACACCAGCGTGACGCCGCCGTCGGCCGACACCCGCACCACGGTCAGGTCCTCGGCCTCGATGATCTGGCCCGCGGCCACGTCGTTGCGCAGCGCCAGCACCGGCTGGCGGCCCCCGGCGTTGAGCCACAGCACCACGAAGGCCAGGGCCGAGCCCAACGTGACGAGCACGGCGACGAGGGCGAGCGACCAGCGCCGCTGGCGGCCGCCGCCCGGACCGAGCGTGGGCACGGGGCGGGCACCGGGAGCCGGGGGACGCGGGGGAAGGGTGGTCGAGGCCATGGCTCGGCTCCTGGTCGTCTATTCGTGGCGGCCCGCGGGCGGGGCCGAGGCGCCGGCCGGCGGGGCCGGCGAGGCCAGCTCGTCGTCGCTGCCCCGGTCCCGGTCGTCGCTCCGGCCGGGCTCGGGACCGGCCAGGGTGCCCGGTTCGCCCGGCACCAGCCCGCCGTCGTCCGCGCCGGCCGCGGGCAGCAGCACCATCCCGTCGAAGCTGTGGGTGGCGACCCCGGGATCGTCGACCACCAGCAGCACGTCTGCCCCGCCCGCACCGGGATCGCCGCCGTCGTCGATGAGCACCATGCCGCCCTCGATGGCGAGGGACGACGGGTCCTGCTCCCCAGGGCCGCCCGGCACGGGCGCCCGCTTGGCGGGCGGCGGGGGCGGCGCGGCGGGGCCCAGGCCCACGGCGTCGGCGGGCAGGCGGAGCTGCCAGCCTGCGTAGATGAGGTCCGGATCGGTCAGGCAGCGGCCGTCGGGCTGCGGGCACCCCTGGTTGATCCGGAAGATCTCCTGCCAGCGGAAGGGATCGCCGAGGTGGCGCTCGGCGATGTCCCACAGGGTGTCGCGCCGCTGCACCTGGTAGGTGAGCGCAGGCGCTGGCGCGGCGGCCTCGTCGGGCCCGGTGGTCGGCGCCGCCCGCCCGTCGTCGATGACGACCGACGCGGCGGGCTGGGCGACCGGCGCCGGGGGCGGGCCCGGCAGGTTGCCCGGTTGCGGCATGCCCCTGCTGGCGAACACGGCGCCGAGCAGGGCCACGGTGGCGACCAGCCGGGCGGCGCCCCGCTGCAGCCCGCCCGCCAGCGGCACGTGGCCGGCCCGCCGGCCCCGGGCGTAGGCGACGGCCTCGACCAGGAGCGACGCCACCAACTCGATCCACACCAGCCAGCAGACCAGGGCCAACGCCTTGACCAGGAACTCGTCGGGTATGTAGCTGTCGCGCAGGGCGCCCGTGACCTCGGACAGGGTCGGCACCTCGGCCGGCAGGGGTGAGCCGATCCAGGTGGCGAGCGCCAGCGGCACGCCGGCCACCAGGCCCACGACGCCGACCAGCGCGGCGAGGCCCCGCCCCGCGTCGACGATCCGGCCGGATCTCCTCGGGTTCATCTGGACACTCATCGGTGCCTCACCTGTGTTCGTCGTCGCGGCCCCGGCGGTGCGCCGCGCCGCGGTCGCGCCGCGGCCGCGCACCTGGCGTGGTCGATGCCACCAGCGTCCCCATGATGGCCTATGGCGACGACCCGGTGGGACGCGACGCCGCGGCGACGGCGATGCGGTCGCAGCCGTCGCCCTCGTCGCCGTCGCCCGACCCACCGTCGGAGCCCTCGCCCGGCGCCAGGCTGGCCCGGCCCTCGGGCTCGGCCTGGTCGGTCGCCGCCGGCTGGTACGACTGCTGCTCGACGGTGGGCCACACGTCGAAGTACTGCACCTCGCCGGTGCCCGCCCGGTACAGGCCGGGAGTGTCGACGCCGTCGCAGTTCCAGTCGCCGAGCACCAGCTGGTCGCCGGACTGACCCAGCCCGATCCGCTTGTCGGCGCCGTCGAGGCGGATCGTCAGGACCATGGCCGTGCCCCCGCCCGGCAGGGCACCGGGCTGGTAGACGCCGGCGACCCGGCAGCCGTCGCCGCTGATGTCGCCCTCGACCACCTGGCCGCCCGGCGCCGGGACGGGCGAGGCGACCGCCGGGCAGTCGGTCGCGGCCCGCTCGTCGCCGTCGGCGCCGGAGCCGTCACCACGGTCGCCGTCGCCGTCGCTCGACGCGAGCGGGCCCCGCAGCAGCACGATCGACCCCGCCGCCACCAGCCCGACCGTGGCCAGCGCGACCAGCCGGGCCCGGGGCCGGCGGCCGGGTGCGGTGGGCTCGGGCCGGGGCGGCCGGGGGCCGAACGTGCGGGTCATCCCGGAGCCCGCGCCGTCGCCGTCGCCGGGGCGTCCCGGTGCGGTCGCGGGGCCGGGGACGCGCACCTCGCCCGCCGGCACCGTCGTGCGCAGCGCGCGCGCCAGCTCGTCGGCGGTGGCGAAGCGGTGCTCGGGCCGGCGGTCCATGGCCCGCTCGACCACCCGGGCGAGCGCATCGGGCACGCCGGCCACCTCGTCGAGGGGGTGGTGGAGACCGGCGTCGGCTGCACGGGCCACGGCCAGCGGGGCCGGCCCGGTGTAGGGCGGCTGCCCGGCCAGCGCCTGGTAGCACACCACCCCGAGCGAGTAGATGTCGGCCCGGGGCTCGGGCCGGACGCCGTCGAGCAGCGCGGGGTCGACGTACTGCGCCGTGCCCGAGACCATGTCGCTGGTGTGCCGGCCCAGAGTGCGGGCGACGCCGAAGTCGGTGAGCAGGGGCTCGCCGTCGGAGGTGAACAGCACGTTGGCCGGCGTCACGTCGCCGTGCAGCACGCCGCGCCGGTGGGCCGACGCCAAGGCGTCGGCGACGGGCGCGGCCACGGCCACCACCTCGCCGGGAGTCAGTCGGCCCCGCTCGGCCAGCAGGTCGCGCAGCGACCCGCCGGGGGCGTACTGCATGACCAGCGCCAGGGCGTCGCCGTCCTGCACCACCTCGAGCACCCGCACGATGTGGGGGTGGTCGAGCTGGGTGAGCACCGTGGCCTCGCGCCGGAGGCGCGCGAGGTCGTCGGCGCTGCCGCCGGCGCGCAGCCGCTTGAGCGCCACCACCCGGCTGACGGGCCCGTGCTGGTGGGCAGTCCACACCGTGCCCGAGGCGCCGGCGCCGATCTGGCGGTCGAGGTCGTAGTCGCCGACGCGGGTCATGGGGCGCGGGTCACCTGGCGCAAGCCGTCCGGGGTGGTCTGCACGCGCCGGCAGCGCGGGCCGGAGCGCCCGCGCTGCCGCGGCGTCGTGCAGGCAGGCAGGCTAGGCCTCGTTGCCGCCCGCGGTCTGGATGTTGGTGTTGACCGTCATGATGTCGTCGCTCATCATGCTCAGCCGCTCGACCGCCGAGTTGAGGGCCGCCTTGGTGTCGGGCCACTCGCTGTAGAACTGGTCGGCCTTGGCCCCGGCGAAGTTCTCGGAGTTGAGGCTGTCGCCGTAGCCGATGAACGTGCTGATGTTCTCGAGCAGCCCACCGCTGATCGTGTTCTTCATGTTGCCGATCGCCTGCAGCGCATCCGGCGTCGACTTGACCACACCTTGGCCCATGTTCGTGTGCTCCTTCTGAGCGTTGACGTCCAACCCATGAGGAAGTCCCGCTGCGGTCGGCCCCAGGCCGAGCCCCCACCACCTTCGCAGCCCGCCGGCCCGACAATAACGACCCCCGCCGGCCGTGTGTGAGCGCCCCCACGGGACCTCTGCCAGCGGACGTCAGCGGGGCAGCGCGACCTGCACGAGGTCGACCTCGCCGGCGACCGCGAGGTAGCCGCGGCCGGCCACCATGCCCACCGGGGCCCGCCGAGGCAGCTTGGCCGACAGGATGTCGCTGTCGAGGTCGACGTCGGGCCGCAGCAGCACGCCGAGCTTCGAGCGGCGCAGCGGCCGGGTCCAGTGCGAGTAGCCCGAGCGGATGCCGTCGTTGCGGCCCGCGGCGACGAACAGCAGGTCGGGGCGGTCGCTGGTCGAGAGCCGGTCGAGCAGGCCGCCCACGTCGTCGATCGCCTCGGCGTCGTCGACCAGCAGCAGCACGGGGCCCGGGGCGTCGTCGACCAGCGGGGCCAGCCGCTCGCCGATGGCCGACGGGGGGACGACCTCGCCGGCCAGCGGGTCGATCGCCCGCGGCGAGCGGGGCCCGGCCACCGACACGACCGTCATGTCCGGCCGGGCGGCCCGGCACGCCGCGGCGACGGTCAGCAGGGCGGTGCTCTTGCCCGACCGGGCGGGCCCCGCCACCAGCGCGTGCTCGCCCTGGTAGGCGGTCAGGCACGCGGCCGCCCGGGTGCGCTCCGCGATGCCGACGGGCACCTGCCAGGGCCGGCCACCGAGCTGGGCGACGGCCCCCAGCTCGGCCAGGCGCAGCTCGGTGGCCAGCGGCTCGATCCGCAGCGGTGGGCGGGACGGCGGCGCGTGCCGGGCGGCCGCGCGCACCGCCGCGGCCCGTGCCCCGTCGGTGGGCCTGGCGATCTGCACCAGCTGGCTCGTCCCGGCCACGAGCGCCCGTCCCGGCGACATCTCGGGCACCGCCCCGCCGCGGATGCCGAAGCTCGTGTAGTCGTTCCGGTCGGCGAGGCGCAGCGCCAGCCGCTGGCGCACCAGCGACGCGATGGCGTTGGGCACCGCCAGGGCCCGGTCGGCGGCCACCAGCGTGTAGAGCCCCACCTCGGGCCCGTCGGCCAGCACCCGCACGAAGGCGTCCCACACCGCGCTGCCCGCCATGTCGTTGTACTCGGCGGCCATGGCGCTCCAGCCGTCGACCAGCGTGACCACCATCGGCTCCGACCGGACCGCGACGGCCCCCAGGGCCCGGCGCCGGTCGAGCTCGCCCCGCAGGTGGCGTACCAGCCGGGTCTGGCGCTCGCGCTCGCCGGCCGTCAGCACGCCGCCCACGTGGGGCAACGGCTCGAGCACCGACAGCTCGCCGGCGCCGAAGTCGAACGCGTACACGTGAAGGTCGTCGGGCCCGTGCAGCCGGGCCAGGCCCAGGACGGCGCTGGTCAGCGCCGTGGTGGTGCCGCTGCCGCCGATGCCGTAGACGATCAGGTTGCCCTCCGCCGGCGTCCAGCCGACCGGGTACTGGGCCTGCGCCTCGGGGTCGTCGGCCATGGCCAGGGGAACCGTGCCCGGGGCCAGGGCACCCGGCGCGCCGGTCGGCGTGGCCAGGGCGCGGTCGATGAGGGCGTCGAGCTCGATCTCGGCAGGCAGGGGCTCGGGCCACGGGCGGCGGGGCAGGGGCCGGCCCGTGCGGGCGAACGCCTCGCCGATGGTGGACACGAGCAGCGACAGGTCGGTGTCGGGCTCGGGCCCGGTGGCGCCCGGTTCGAGGGTCGACCCGCCCGCGGCGCCGGGGGGCGGCGCCGGCAGCCGGGGCTCGGGGCCGTACACGAACGGGGCCACGTCGACGTGCGCCGCCGCCGAGTCGTCGCGCGCGCCGGTCGACAGCGCCGTCTGGATGGCCACCACCTCGCCGGGCCCCAGCCGCACGTACGCCCGGCCCGGCGCCGTGCGGGGGATGGCGGCCGCGTCGGGCACGTCGATGACGTCCTTCGAGTCGTTGGTCTCCTGCACCCGCAGCGCGATGCGCATGTTGGTGTTGGCCCGGATGTTGTCGCTGATGGCGCCCTGGGGCCGCTGGGTGGCCAGCAGCATGTGCACGCCCAGGCTCCGGCCCCGCTGGGCGACGCCCACCAGCGCGTCGATGAACTGCGGCAGCTCCGAGCGCAGCGTGGCGAACTCGTCGATGATGACGAGCAGCCGGGGCATGGGCTCGGGCAGGCCCTTGCGCAGGTAGTCGGGCAGGTCGGTGGCCCCGACATCGCGCAGCGTGCGCTCGCGGTGCTTGAGCTCGGCCTCGAGGCAGCGCAGCGCCCGCTCGGCCAGGTGCTCGTCGAGGTCGGTGACCATGCCGACCGTGTGGGGCAGCCGGGCGCACTCGTCGAAGGCGCTGCCGCCCTTGAAGTCGATCAGCACGAAGGTCAGGTGGTCGGGGTCGGCGCTGGCGGCCAGGCCCGCCACCATCGAGCGCAGCAGTTCGGACTTGCCCGAGCCGGTGGTGCCGCCCACCAGGGCGTGGGGGCCGTCGGCGACGAAGTCGACGCCGAACACCCCGTCCTCGGACAGCCCGACGGGCGTGGCCGGCCGCGGGTCGACGCCCGCCGCCTTCCACCGGGCCAGCACGGCGTCGGGCGTGCACTCGTCCAGCTCGAGCAGGGGCAGCAGGCGTATCGAGGCGGGCAGGCCCGCCCCCACCACGTCGAGCTCGGGGTCCTCGAACCGGGCCAGCGCCCGGGCGCAGTCGCGGGCCACGTCGTCGGCCATGCCCGCGGGCAGGAACCGCTCGACCCGCTCGCCCGCCTGGGGCAGGGTCAGCTCGGCGCCGCCGTCGGGGTCGACCATCTCGACGACGGTGGTGCACACGGCGGGCAGCCGGTCGACCGTGGAGGCGATGACGATGCCGGCCACCAGCCCGCCCTCGCCCCGGAGCAGGCTGCGGGTGGGCGCCCGGCGGCCCTCGGTGAGCGACTCGTCGTCGACCACCACCAGGACCGTCGGTCCCACGGGCGGACGGCCGCCGGCGGGCGGTCGGTCGTTGCGCTCACGGGGCGCCGCGGCCCTGAGCCGGCCCTCGGCCAGCCGGGTCGACAGCTCGGCGTCGGCCGACAGCATGCGGCCCGCTCCGCTGGCGTCGCGGGTGTGGGGCAGCCATTTGGCCCAGTCCCACTCGGCCGCCGCCCCGGGCCGCGCCAGCACCATGACCGGCAGGTCGGCGGGCCCGTGCAGCGCCGCGGCCTGGCACAGCAGCGAGCGGGCGAGCGCCAGCGCGGCGCTGCGGTCGCCGACGATGCCGACCACCCCGCCGGCCGACAGGTCGACGGGCACCGGGCTGCCGTCCAGCGTCGCCGCCGCGGCCAGCGCCTCGGCCAGCTCGTCGGGCGTGGCGGCGCTGCGGGGCGGCTCGGTCACCGGGGGCCGCCAGCGCACGGCGCCCACGCCGGCCCGCAGCAGCAGGAAGTCGCGGTGGGAGGGCCGCCGCTCCCACAGCGTGGTGCTGGGCAGCACGACCCGGCGCAGCACCTCGGCGGGGTCGGGGCTGGCGGCCTCGCGCCGGCGCCGCTCGTCGTCGGCCAGGCCCGCCAGCGTGCCGCGGAACTCGACCAGCTCGCGGGCGAACCGCTCGCGCTCGCTGCGCTCGGACCGGCGGCCCTTGCGCTTGCCGTCGATGGCGTTGGCGATGGCCATGACCGGCGACAGGCCGGCGAACAGCAGGAACTGCGCCTGCTTGAGCACGGCGAACATCACGCCGGCGAACGCCAGCGGGGCGAGGATGCCGATGATCGAGAGGCCCACCTTGCCCTGCCCCACGTTCGGCGGGGTCGGGGCGGCGACGTCGGCGGGCGCGGGGGGCGGGGCGGGCCGGGGCGGGCGGTTGAAGGGGATGGTGCCCGCCGCGGTGGTGTGGCGCAGGGGGTCGAAGGCGAGGGGCCGGTCGTGGTCGACCGCGGGCCGCACCTCGAGCTCCAGCGCGCCCAGGCGCAGCGCCGCGCCCTCGCCCAGCGGCACGGGTGCCACCACTGGCTCGCCGTCGACCCAGGTGCCGTTGTGCGACCCGAGGTCGTCGACGGTCACCTCGCCGGCGGGCGACAGGGTGAGCGCGGCGTGGCGGCGCGACAGGGTGCCGTCGTGCAGCACGATCTCGCAGCCCGGCGCCCGCCCCACCACCATGGTGCCGGCGACCAGGGGGAAGCGACGGCCGGCGTCGAGCCCGTTGACCACCGCCAGCTCGAGCGGCCGGTGCGCCTGCTGACGCGCCGGCTCGGGCCAGGGCGGGGCGGCCAGCGGCCCCCGGCCGGCGGCGCTCGGGCCGGCGAAGCACACCTCGGCGCCCTCGTGCAGGCCCGCCTCGATCAGCTCGAAGTCGAGGTCGGCGGCGTGGTCGCCGATGAGCAGCACCCGATCGGCGCCCGCGGGGTCGAGCGCGGCGGCCAGGTCGGCGACCGTGGCCGACGGGCTGTTCACGCGGACATCGAGCTCGCGACGGTGGTCACCGTCCCGGTAGACGATCTGCACCAGCCGGTCACGCTAGTGCCGGCCCGGCACCGCCCCGGGCGCGGATCTCCCCGCGGTTGCGGTCGCCGGGGCAACCGCTCCCGCGGGGAGAACGCGGTGATCGGGCGGGTCAGGGACGGCCGGCGCCGAGGGGCTCGGGCTCGGGCTCCGGCTGGGGCTCGTCCTCGGGCACCGGCTCCGCGTGCCCCTCGACGTCGATGTCGGGGAGGATGCGGTCGAGCCAGCGGGGCAGCCACCAGTTGCGGTCGCCCAGCAGCTCCATCGTGGCCGGCACGAGCAGCATGCGGACGATGGTGGCGTCGAGCAGGATCGCCGCCGCCAGGCCCGTGCCCATGAGCTTCACGACCCGGTCGTTCTCGAGGATGAAGCTGCCGAAGACCACCACCATGATCGCCGCCGCCGCGGTGATGACCTTGGCGGTGGCGGCGAGGCCGTCGGCCACCGATGTGCGGCTGTCGCCCGTGCGGTGCCACTCCTCGCGCACCCGGGACAGCAGGAACACCTCGTAGTCCATGGACAGCCCGAACACGATGGCGAAGAGCATCATCGGCGCCCAGGGCTCGATGGGCGCCGGCTCGACGCCGGTGAGATCGCTGAGCCAGCCCCACTGGAACAGCGCGACCACGATGCCGTAGGCGGCGCCGATCGACAGCAGGTTCATGATGACCGCCTTGAGCGGCACCAGCACCGACCGGAACACGACCATCAGCAGCAGGAACGAGAGGCCGAGCACCGCGCCGAAGAAGTACGGGTACCGCGACGTCAGGTAGTCGGAGAAGTCGAGGCTGGTCGCCACCGAGCCGGTCACGTTGACCTGGGTGCCGATCTCCTCCTCGACCGGCGGCATCACCTCGGCTCGCAGCCGGTCGACCAGCTCGGTGGTGTCGTGGTCCTGCGGGGTCGTCGTGGGGATGAGGTTCCAGATGACGGCCGCGCCGTCGTCGCTCGGCTGCGGCGGCGACACCTCGGCCACGCCCGGGTCGGCGGCCACGGCGTCGGTCACCGCCTCGAGCTCGGACGGGCTGACGCCGTCGGGCACCTCGGCCGCCAGCAGGAGCGGGCCGTTGTAGCCGGGGCCGAAGCCCTCGACCAGCAGGTCGTAGGCCTGCTTGGTGCTGGTGTCATCGGCGAAGTTGCTCTCGTCGGAGAAGCCGAGGCGCAGGCTGAGCACCGGGACGGCGAGGATCAGCAGCGCCACCGCACCGACGAGCGCGGAGGTCCAGGGCCGGTGCTGAATCACCCGGCTCCAGCGGTAGGCCACGGTCTCGCGCCGCGGCTTGGGTGGCCTGTGGAGGACCTCGCGCTTGAGCGGCGCCGCCCAGATGCTGGCGATCAGCACGATGACGGCCAGCGGCACGCCGATGAGCAGCGGCGACACCTTGAGCCCGACACCGACCAGCGCGATGGCGACGAAGCCCGCGGCGATGAGGCCCCGCCAGCGGGTCAGCTCGATCCGGTTGCCGGCGAACCCGACCAGCGCCGGCAGCAGCGTGAGCGACGCCGCGACGGTGATCGCGACCACCGAGGCGGCGCCGATGGCCAGGCCGGTCACGAAGGTGACGCCCATGATCAGCATTCCGAGCAGCGAGATGACGACTGTGGTGCCGGCGAACAGGACCGACCGGCCGGCGGTGTCGAGCGCGATCGCGATCGACTCGCGGACCGTGTGGCCGGCGTGGAGCTGCTCACGGTGGCGGGTGACGATCAGCAGCGCGTAGTCGATGCCGACACCCAGGCCGATCATGATGCCGAGGAACGTGGCGAAGTCGGGGATCGTGAAGACGTTGCTGAGCAGCGTGATGATGGCGCTACCGAGGCCGATGCCGAACAGCGCGACGCCGATCGGCAGGCCCATGGCCAGCACCGAGCCGAACGCGACGATCAGGATGACGATCGCGAAGCCGACGCCGAGCGCCTCCGACGACGGCTCCTCGAACTCGGCGAAGATGAACCCGCCGAGCTCGACCCGGACGCCCTCGATCTCGTCGACCTCGTCGAGGATCTCGTTGCGTATCTCTTCGGCCCGCGGGAACTCGATGTCGTCCGGGAACTCGACGTTGGCGTAGGCGATCTCCCCTTGGCGGTCGCCCTCGGAGGAGATCAGACGCTCGCCGCCCTCCTCGTAGGGGCTCTCGACCCGGACGACGTCGGGGATCTCATCCACGAACGCGAACAGGTCCTCCATCTGCGACTCGACCCCGGGGTCGTCGACGCCCTGGGCGGCCTCGAAGACGATGGTGCCGGTGATGCCGGTGCCCTCGCCGCCGTAGTGGTCGTCGAGGATGTCGAAGCCCGTCCGTGACTCGGAGTCGGGCAGGTTGAACTCGTCGCGGAAGGCGTCGCCTACCGCGCCGCCGATGACGTTGCCCAGGATGAGGACGGCCAGCCAGAGGCCGACCACGAGCTTCCTGCGGTCGTGGCACCAGGTACCTAGTCGGGAGAACACGAAGATCGCCTCCTGTGGCGCGGTTCAGTCCGTGGGGGTCCAAGGGAACGGACGGGTGGACTCGAGGGGATGGACGGTCCACCACGGCGCGACTCATCGCGGAACGCAACCATCGCGGGGTCGCCGCCCGCTGGCCAGGGATTTGGGCATGGCATCCGTCACACCGCGGCCGCGCGGCCGCCGCGGCCGCGCCCACAGACCGGGAGGATGCCCGGTGCGCACCCGGCGACCCTGGCGCATCGTCGTCCCGACCCCTGGACGCGTCAGCGACGCATCAGCAAGGAGAGCGAGCATGGCGGTACATCGGCGGAGACGGGTGGCGGCGATCACCGCGGCGGGCGCGCTCGCCCTGGCGGCGTGCGGCGGGGGCGGCGACGACGAGACCGCGGCCGAGCAGTTCGAGGACGCACTCGGCGAGCTGGGCGAGACCAACGAGTCGATCGAGGAGGAAGTGCCCGAGCCCAAGGAGCCCGAGCTCACACCCGTCGACCTCGACCTGCCCCGCGAGACCACCTACCTCGGCGCCACCTGGACCGTCGACGAGGTGTCCTACCGCAGCGCCGGGGTCGACGAGCTCGGTGTGGAGACCGGGCCGGCCGCGGTCGTGGGCTACACGGTGGCCAACACGGGCGAGGGCGTGCTCGACCTGCCCATGACGGCCGAGCGCCTGTCGTTGCTCGACGGCGACGACTTCGCCATCCCGGCCGACACCACCTCGGCGGGCAACGGTGAGGTGCTGGTCGTCGGGGGCCGGTCGAGCTTCGAGGCGATCTTCCCGCTCGACGCGGGCATCTCGGCCGACGACCTGGCCGACTACACGTTCCGCGTGGGGGTCGAGGGGCACGTGCCCGCGCTCGTGCCGCTGGCGGGCGAGATGCCACCGGTCGACTACCCCCTGCCCCTCGACATCCCGGTCACGGTCGACGGCGAGCTGATCGGCGGGTCGGGCACCCTGCGCGCCATCGAGGCCGAGGTCCTCCTCGACTACGGCGAGGAGCGAGCCGACGAGGACACCCGCATCCTCGCTCTCACCGGCGAGGTCCACATCACCGAGAGCGGGGCCGGCGGGACCGCGTACATCAACGAGGACGACCTGGGTGTCTCGGTCGACGGCATCAGGGTCGAGCAGCTCGACGCCGAGACCCCGCCCCCGACCGCCGACCTCCCGGGCGGCTCCACTGCCTCGGCCACCTGGGTGTTCGTCATTCCGGCGGACGGCAAAGCCGGCATCCTGCACTTCGGCAGCGACTCGGCGGACGACGCCAAGGGCGGCGCGTTCACCCTCCCGGAGCTGCCCTGACGCAGCTCCGGGTGCGCCGCGAGGCCCGGGAGTCGTCCGCGGTCGGCCCCGGGCCCCGGCGCGCGCTCAGGCCGCGGGCGACCGATCGTCGGGCAGGTGCCGCCCCGGGCCCATGGCGGCGAGCCAGGTGGCGGCCGGGATGCCGCGCAGGTAGTTCGAGGTGCCGCGCCGCCGGATGGGCGTGCGCGAGGCCGGTCGGGGTGTGCGGGGAGACGGGTTCGTGGTCATGAAGGTCCCTACGCACGGCACCCCCGCCGCGGTTCACCCGATCAGCTTGGCGGCGACCTCGCCGAGCAGCTCGACGTTGGCGGGATCGTGGCCGTTGGCGGGCAGGCTGCAGGTGAGCCCGTCGACGCCGAGGGCGAGGACCTCGGCCAGCCTCTCGCCGACCTCGTCGGGATCGCCGATCGTGACCATGGCGTCGATCATCTGCCGGGTGGCGTCGTCGGCGTCGGCGAGATCGATGCCGCGCTCGCCGAGGAAGCGCGCGACCTCGGCTTCGGCCTGTTCGTGCGTCGGTGCGATGCAGACCGTGCGCTGCGCGCTCACCGTGATCTCACTGCGGTCCCGGCCCAGTCGCTGGCAGTGGGCGTCGAGCGCGTCGAGCTTGCGGGGGATCTCGGACGGGTCGCAGGTGAGGTTCGACTCGTCGGCGTACTGCGCCACCATGCGCAGGGTCTTCTTCTCGCCCGAGCCGCCGATCATTACCGGCACGCGGCCGAGAGGGGGCGGCTGGTTGATCGCGCCCTCCACCCGGTAGTGACGACCGGCGAGCGTCGGGCGTTCGTCCCGCAGCATCGGGATAATGATCTGCAGCGCCTCCTCGAGCTTCTCGAAGCGGTCGGTGAACGTCCCGAACTCGAAGCCGAGGGCCCGGTGCTCGACGTCGAACCACCCGGCACCGATGCCGAGCTGCGCCCGGCCGGAAGACACGAGGTCGAGCGCGGTGACGGTCTTGGCCAGCAGCGTCGGGTTGCGGTACGTGTTGCCGGTGACCAGCGCACCCAGCCGGACCGTCGACGTCCGCTGGGCCAGCGCCGCCAGCAACGTGTAGCTCTCCACCATGTAGTTCTCCGGCGGCCCGAGCAGGGGGAGCTGGTAGAAGTGGTCCATCACCAGCACCGTGTCGAAGCCCGAGCGATCGGCTGCCTCGGCCTGGAGGGCGATCGCCTCGAACAGTCCGTCGGGTCCCACCCCGGGATAGGTGAAGTTCGGGATCTGATAGCCGAGCTTGGTCACGAGTTCCCCTCCTGTGCGGTCGCGAGGACCGTACGGCTTCGAGCGCGCTCCAAGTCAAGGGGCGGCGTGGAGGTCGGGAGCCGGGCCGCCGGGTAAGACTGCAGGCGTGGCCCGCAGCATCTACATCGCCTCGCTGGAGGGGCACTCCGGCAAGTCGCTGGTGGCGCTGGGCCTGCTCGACGTCTTCACCCGGTCGGTGGAGACGACCGGCGTGTTCCGTCCGGTCGCCCGCTCGAGCACCGGCGAGGACCCCGTCCTCGACCTGCTGCTCGGCCACGGCGGCATCGACCTGGCGCACGATGCGTGCATCGGCGTCACGTACGAGGACGTCCACGCCGACCCCGACGCCGCGCTGGCCACCATCGTGGACCGCTACCGGGCCATCGACCGGGCGTGCGAGGCGGTCGTCATCGTCGGGTCCGACTACACCGACATCGCCGGTCCGACCGAGCTGACCTTCAACGCCCGCGTGGCCGCCAACCTCGGCGCCCCGGTGCTGCTGGTGGTCAGCGCGTTCGGCCGCTCGCCCGACGACGTGGTCCAGGTCGCGGACATCGCCACCGCCGAGATCGCCCAGAGCCACGCCACCACCGTCGGCGTGCTCGCCAACCGGTGCGACGCCGACCAGCTCGACGCCGTGCGCGAGCGCCTCGCCGGGCTCGGGCGGCCCGTGTGGGCGCTCCCGGAGATCCCGCTGCTGTCGGCCCCGATCGTCGGCGACCTCATGACGGCGCTCGACGGCAAGCTGCTGCTGGGCGAAGAGTTCCTGCTCGGCCGCGAGGCCGAGCACATGCTCGTGGGCGGCATGAACACCGAGCACGTGCTCGAGCGCCTGCGCGACGGCCAGCTGTGCATCGTGGCGGGCGATCGTCCCGACGTGCTGCTCGCCCTCGTCACCGCGCACGCGGCCGACGGCTTCCCGTCGCTGGCGGGCATCGTGCTCAACGGCGGGTTCCGCCCGTCGGAGCGGGTGGAGGAGCTGGTGCGGGGCCTGGGCCACCGCCTGCCGATCATCCTGACCCCGCACGACTCCTACGCGACCGCCCGCATCGTGGCCTCGACCCGGGGGCTGCTCGGGCGCGGCACCCAGCGGAAGAAGGACACCGCGCTGGCGGTGTTCGAGCGCTACATCGACGCCGAGGCGCTGCTGCGCGACCTCGACGTCCCCCGCAGCGAGGTCGTCACGCCGCTGGTGTTCGAGTCGATGCTGGTCGAGCGCGCACGCGCCGACCGCCGGCGCATCGTGTTGCCCGAGGGCGACGACGACCGCGTGCTGCGGGCCGCGTCGACCCTGCTGGCCCGCCAGGTTGCGGACGTGACCCTGCTGGGCGACGAGGCCACGGTGCAGAGCCGGGCCGCCGAGCTCGGCCTCCAGCTCGCCGGCGCCCGGGTCGTCGACCCCACCGCGTCCGACCTGCTGGAGACGTTCGCGGCCGAGTACGCCCGCCTGCGCGCCCACAAGGGCGTCACCGTCGAGCGCGCCCGCGAGATCGTCCAGGACGTGTCCTACTTCGGCACGATGATGGTGCACGTGGGCGAGGCCGACGGCATGGTGTCGGGCGCCGCCCACACCACGGCCCACACGATCACCCCGGCGTTCGAGATCATCCGGACGACGCCCGGCACCTCGATCGTGTCGTCGGTGTTCTTCATGTGCCTCGAGGACCGGGTGCTGGTGTACGGCGACTGCGCCGTCGTCCCCGACCCCACCGCCGAGCAGCTGGCCGACATCGCCGTCTCGGCGGCCGACACGGCGGCCCGGTTCGGCATCGACCCGCGCGTGGCGATGCTGTCGTACTCGACCGGCCGGTCCGGCTCGGGCACCGACGTCGACAAGGTGCGCACCGCCACCGCGCTGGTCGAGCAGCGCCGCCCGGACCTGTCGGTCGACGGGCCCATCCAGTACGACGCCGCGGTCGACGCGTCGGTCGCCCGGGCCAAGCTGCCGGGGTCGGACGTGGGCGGCCGCGCGACCGTGTTCGTGTTCCCCGACCTCAACACCGGCAACAACACCTACAAGGCCGTCCAGCGCTCGGCGGGCGCGGTGGCGGTGGGGCCGGTGCTGCAGGGCCTGAACAAGCCGGTCAACGACCTGTCGCGGGGAGCGACCGTGCGCGACATCGTCAACACGGTCGCCATCACCGCCATCCAGGCCCAGGCGGTCGGGGCGCCGGGCGGCGAGGCGCGATGAGCGCCACCGTCCTCGTCGTCAACGCCGGCTCGTCGACGATCAAGTACGCGCTGATCGACCCCGCGGCGGGGACGCCGGTCGCCGAGGGGCTGGTCGAGCGCATCGGCGACGACGGCTCCCGGCTCACCCACACCCACGCCGGCACCACGACCGAGCGGCCCGTGGCGGTCGTCGACCACGACGAGGGCATGCGCCGGGCGTTCGCCCTCTTCGACGAGGCCGGGCCCCCGCTGTCGGGCGCAGGCATCGCCGCCGTGGGCCACCGGGTGGTGATGGGCGGCACCGACTACGACCGACCCACCGTCATCGACGGTGACGTGCTCGCCGCCATCGACCGGCTGGCCCCGCTGGCGCCCCTGCACAACCCGGCCAACCTCACCGCCATCCGCGCCGCCCAGGCGCTGCTGCCCGACGTGCCGCACATCGCCGTGTTCGACACCGCCTTCTTCCACGACCTGCCGGCGGCGGCCGCCACCTACGCCCTCGACCGCACGGTGGCTGAGCGGTACGGGGTGCGCCGCTACGGCTTCCACGGCACCTCGCACCAGTACGTGTCGGCCCGGGCGGCCCAGGTGCTGGGTCGCGACCCGGCAGGGCTGCGCCAGATCGTCCTGCACCTGGGCAACGGCGCCTCGGCCTCGGCGGTGGCCGGCGGGCGGGCGGTCGACACGTCGATGGGGCTCACACCGCTCGAGGGGCTGGTCATGGGTACCCGCAGCGGCGACATCGACCCGGCGGTGGTGTTCCACCTGGCCCGCACGGCGGGCATGACCATCGACGACCTCGACGACCTGCTCAACCACCGGTCCGGGCTGCGGGGCCTGACCGGCGAGGGCGACATGCGGGCGGTGCACCGGCGCATCGCCGCCGGCGATGGCCGGGCCCGCCTCGGCCTGGACGTGTACGTCCACCGGCTGAGGAAGTACATCGGCGCCTACGCGGCGGTGATGGGCGGGCTGGACGTGTTGAGCTTCACCGCCGGCGTGGGCGAGAACGACCCCGTGGTGCGGGCCGAGACCGCCGCGGGGCTCGACCACCTGGGCATCCGCGTCGACCCCGGGCGCAACGCCGCGCCCTCCGGAGACGCCCGGGTGATCTCCCCCGACCGCGCCGCGGTGACCGTCATGGTCGTGCCCACCGACGAGGAGCTGGCGATCGCCCGCCAGGCCCTGGCGCTCGTCGGCTGAGTGCGCGGCGCGCGTCGCTGGCTCGGGGGCGGCGACCGAGCGCGCGGCGGGCCGTGCTGGCAGACTCCGGCGCCATGGCCGAGACCCGCACCGTCCAACCCGCCGACCTCCGCACCGTGGCCACAGGGCTGCGCTTCCCCGAAGGGCCGGTCGCCATGGCGGACGGGTCGGTGCTGCTGGTCGAGATCGCCCGGGGGACGCTCAGCCGGGTCGCCCCGGACGGCACGGTCTCGGTGGTGGCCGAGTGCGGCGGCGGCCCCAACGGCGCCGCGATCGGGCCCGACGGCGCCGCGTACGTGTGCAACAACGGCGGCTGCTTCGACTGGCAGGAGCGCCTCGGGCTGCTGTTCCCCGGGTCCCCGCCACCCGCGAGTTGGAACGGCGGCTCCCTCCAGCGGGTCGACCTGGCCACGGGCGAGGTGACGACCCTGCTCACCGAGAGCGGCGGCGTCCCGCTGCGCGCCCCGAACGACCTGGTGCTCGACGCGGACGGGGGCATCTGGTTCACCGACCACGGCGTGCGCCGGGAGCGCACCTCCGACCGCACCGGGTTCCACTGGTGCCGCGCCGACGGCAGCGATGCCCGCGAGGTCACGTCGCCCCTCGACGCCCCCAACGGCATCGGCCTGTCGCCCGCCGGCGACCACGTCTACGTCGCCGAGACCCACACCGGGCGCCTGCACGTGTGGGACGTGACCGGTCCGGGCCAGGTCGACACCCAGGACCTGGTGGGCGGCCCCGGTGGTCGCCTGCTGGGCGATCCCGGCGGGGGCACGCTGTTCGACTCGTTGGCCGTCGACGGCGAGGGCTGGGTGTGCGTCGCCACGCTCGGGACCAGCCCGGGCATCACCGCGTTCTCTCCCGACGGGGGCCAGGTCGAGTACACGCCGCTGCCCGACCCGCTGACCACCAACATCTGCTTCGGCCCCGACGGCCGCACCGCCTACGTCACCCTGTCGGGCACGGGGCAGCTCGTCGCCCTCGAGTGGCCCCGCCCCGGCGGCACCACCGCCTTCACCGCCTAGCGGCCGGCGGTCGCTGACCGGGTATGTAACAGCAACTGACGAGGAGGGCCACCCCATGGACGTCGCGACGCTGACAGACCTCCTGCGAGAGGCGGAGGAGCACCACGGCCGCTACGAAGCCACCGCTCCCGCGCACCACTGGTCGGGGTGGTACGCCGCCTACATCAGCGCGCGCGAGCAGGGGCGCACGCCCGAGGAGGCATCCGACGATGCCGCACTCCACATGGAGGGGCAGGGAGGGGGCTCATGACCAGCGACTACGACGTCATCGTCCTCGGCGGCGGCTCGCCGGGCGAGCACTGCGCCGGCGCGCTGGCCGAGGGTGGACTGCGTGTCGCGGTCGTCGAGCGTGAGCTGGTCGGGGGCGAGTGCTCCTACTGGGCGTGCATCCCGTCCAAGACCCTGCTGCGCCCCGGCGAGGCGGTGCATGCCGCGCGCAACGCCGCGGCGAACGCCCAGGTCGACGTCGAGGCCGCGTTGGGGTGGCGTGACTTCATGGTCTCGGACTACTCCGACGCCGGCCAGGAGCGCTGGCTGGCGGGGGCGGGCGTCGACCTGCTGCGCGGCACGGGCCGGCTCGCCGGGCCGGGCGTGGTCGAGGTCGACGGGGTGCGCCACACCGCCGAGCACGTCGTGCTGGCGAATGGTGCCGATCCGATCGTGCCTCCCATCCCGGGTCTGCGCGAGCTCGACGGCCTCTGGGGCAGCCGCGAGGCGACCAGCATGAGAGCCGTCCCCCGCCGCCTGCTCGTGCTCGGCGCCGGGCCGGTCGGCGTCGAGATGGCGCAGGCCGTGCGCCGCCTCGGCGGCGAGGTCGCCGTCACGGACGGCGCCCACCACGTGCTCGCCCGCGAGCCCGCGCCGCTGGGCGAAGCGCTCGGCGAGGCCCTGCGCCGCGACGGCATCGAGCTCGTCCTGGGCGTGCACGCCGCGGCGGCCCGGCGCGAGGGCGAGGACTACGTCCTGGAGCTCGCGGACGGCCGCCAGCTGCGAGGCGACCGCCTGCTGGTCGCCACCGGTCGCCGCCCCCGCGTGGACGGGCTGGGCCTGGAGACCGTCGGTGTCGAGGCCGACGGCCACGGGATCCCGGTCGACGCGCACCTGCGCGCCGGCGAGCGCCTGTGGGCCATCGGCGACGTCAACGGCATCTGGCCCCTCACCCACGTCGGCAAGTACGAGGGCGACGTCGTCGCCGCCAACATCCTCGGCGAGCCACGGCGGGCCAACTACGAGGCCGTGCCCCGCGTCGTGTTCACCGACCCGCAGGCCGCGGCGGTCGGCGCGGCCGAGGCCCGGTTCAGCGCCACCACCCCCGTGTCCGAGGTGCCCAAGACGGCCACCTACACACGTGCGTACGCCGAGTCCAACGGCTTCCTGACCCTGCTCAGCGACGGCGAGCGGCTGACCGGCGCCTATGCGCTCGGCCCCGAGGCGGGCGAGTGGCTCCAACAGGCCACCCTGGCCATCCGCGCCCACGTATCGCTCGAGGTGCTGCGCGACACCATCCAACCCTTCCCCACCTTCTCGGAGATCTACGTCGCCGCGCTCAAAGCACTCGACGACCAGATCACGGCGGCGGGCCCGTCATCCTCCAGCGCTCGGGGGGCAGGGCTCGAACCTGCAACAACTGGCTCCAAAGGCCAGCGTTCTACCAGTTGAACTACCCCCGAAGGTCGGGCACCACGGTACCCGCCCGGGGCAGTCCCCCAGCACGCCTTCCCAGGTTGGAGGGGCCGCCGGACCGCCACTAGTCTCACGGACCTCATGGGCTCTCTCATCAAGAAGCGCCGCAAGCGCATGCGCAAGAAGAAGCACAAGAAGATGCTGAAGCGCACCCGCTGGCAGCGCCGCGCCGCCGGCAAGTAGCCGGCCGGGCGCCACGTCCAACCAAGCCGCGGCTCGAGCGCCCCGGTCGCCGGGGCGCTCGTTGCGCGTCCGTCACCAGTAGGCGGGCGTCGTGTGGGCCACGATGCGGCTCGGGCCGGGAAACTCGCCCTCGACGAACCAGGTCGAGCCCGACCCGGCCAGCCGGGGCACCTGGCCCGTGGCGTCGGCCAGCTCGTCGCGGAAGCGGGCCATCCGGGGCTTGACCGCCAAGGCCGCGGGCTCGAGGTCGTTGGGGCCGTCGGCGGTCGGGCCGCCCAGGTCGTCCCACGCCGCGTACACCGCCGGGGTCGAGCAGCCGTAGGGCGGCATCGCCAGCGTGTAGGTGTGGGCCACGAACGGCAGAGGTTCGAGCACCTCACCGATACCGGTGACCCGTGCCCTCCCGCCCCGCAGGCAGAAGGGCACGTCGGCCCCCAGCGACGCCGCCACCGCCAGGTCGTCGCAGCCGGCCCAGCGCAGGATGGCGGCGGCGTTCGACGACCCGCCGCCCAGGCCACCCCCGGCGGGGATGCGCTTGCGCAGTTCGACGTGCGCCCGGCGGCCGACGGCGCGCAGCGCCCTGCCCACCAGGTTGCGGTCCGGATCGACGTGGCCGAGGTGCCGGCCCTCGACCACCACCAGCCCCGAGCCCTCCGACAGCACCAGCTCGTCGGCCAGGTCGAGGCTCACCATCTCGGCGTCGATCAGGTGGTAGCCGTCGCCACGCACTCCCGTCACCCGCAGGGAGACGGTCAGCTTGGCCGGCGCGGCGAGGACGGTCAGGCGGCGTCCTGCTTGCGGAGCCACACGCCGATGGCCAGCAACGCCCCCGCCCAGAAGATGCCCTGGGCCAGGGTGGTGAGCCCGCCGAAGAGCCGGTCGGCGAAGTCGGGGCTGAAGTCGTCGTCCTGCGTGAGGGTGTACAGGTAGTTCAGGCCGTACATGCCGAGCACGACCCAGCCGGCGATGGTCACCAGCCTGGCCAGGTCGAGCGGCCTCCTGGCCGGCGCCGTGTACCCGGTGTACGGCTGCTGGGGGTGCTGGTAGCCCTGCTGGGGTTGCTGCGGGTACTGCTCTTGGCCGTAGGGGTCTTGCGGGTTGCTCATCGCCGGTCCTCCGGTCGCGGGTCGACGCTCACCCTGCCACATCACCCGGGCGACGTCGTGACGCCGGGATCGGCCTCGTCAGCAGGGTTCGGCAGCCGGGCGAGCCGGGCCCACGCCGCCAGGTCGAGCTGCTCGGCCCGGGCGTCGGGCGGCACGCCCGCGCGCTCGAAGTCCCCGGCGCCGACCAGCCCGGCCAGCGACCGGCGCAGCATCTTGCGCCGTTGACCGAAGCCGGCCTCGACCAGGCGGAAGAGGCGATCGGCATCGACGTCGACGGCCGGCGCCGGCAGGCGGCGCAGGCGCACGAGGGCCGACTCGACCCGAGGGGGCGGGATGAACACGGTCGGCGGCACCCGACCCACCACCTCGGCCTCGGCCCGGTAGGCGACCTTGACCGACGGGATGCCGTACGCCTTGCTGCCCGGCGACGCGGCCAGGCGCTCGGCCGCCTCGCGCTGCACCATCACCAACATGCGCTCGATGGCGGGCACCCGGGCGAGCAGCTCGAGCACCAGGGGCGTCGCCACGTTGTAGGGCAGGTTGGCCACCAGCGCCCACGGGTGCCCGGGTTCGGGCGGGCCCAGCAGCTCGTCCCAGTCGAGGCGCATGGCGTCGCCGTGCACGACCCGCACGCCGGCGGGCTCGACCACGCTGCGCAGGGCCGGGAGCAGGTGGCGATCGAGCTCGACCGCGGTGACCGCGGCGCCCGTCTCGGCCAGGGCCAGCGTCAGCGACCCGAGGCCCGGGCCGATCTCGACCACACGGTCCCCCGCCCCCACCCCGGCCAGGCGGGCGATGCGCCGCACGGTGTTGGGATCGGCGACGAAGTTCTGCCCCAGCGCCCGGCTGGGCGACAGCCCGTGCTCGTCGAGCAGCGCGCGCACCTGGCGGGGGGTGAGGGTCACCGCCCGAGGCTACGGCCCCAGGTCACGCCAGGCGGTAGACCCGCTCGGCGTTGGCCCACGTGGCCTCGGCGACCGCCTCCACGCCGGTGCCCATCGCCGCGGCCAACGCCGCGCCCACCAGCGGCACCAGCGCCGGGCGGTTGGGCCGGCCCCGGTGGGGCACGGGGGCCAGGTAGGGGCTGTCGGTCTCGACGAGCACCCGGTCGAGGGGGCACCGCGCAGCCGCCGCCCGCACGTCGTCGGCCGAGCCGAACGTGACGATGCCCGAGAACGACAGGTGGCCGCCCCGGTCGAGGCACCGGCGGGCCTCGTCGGCGCCGCCGGTGAAGCAGTGGAACACGGTGCGCTCGGGCACGCCCTCGGCGTCGAGCACGGCGAAGGTGTCGTCCCACGCCTCGCGGGTGTGGATGACCAGCGCCAGGTCGCGCTCGTGCGCCAGGGCGACCTGTGCGGCGAACGCGGCCCGCTGCACGTCACGGGGCGAATGGTCGTAGTGGTAGTCGAGGCCGCACTCCCCCACCGCCACCACGCCCGGCTCGCCCAACAGCTCGACCAGGCCGTCGAGGCCCTGCGTGGCGTCGTGGGGATGCAGGCCGACCGTGGCCCACACCACCCCGGGGTGACGGGCGGCGGCGGCCACGGCCTCGGACGAGCGCCGGGCGTCGGTGCCCACGGTGATCAGCCGGTCGACACCCGCCTCCCGGGCGTCGGCCACCATGGCGTCGACGGTGGCCGGGTCGGCTGCGTCGTCGCCGTTCGAGCCCAGGTGGCAGTGGTCGTCTGTCCAGCGGAGCGGCACGGTGTGACGGTCAGCTCGGGGTGAGGCGGGGGAACAGGGGGGCGCCCTTGGTGACGTTGAGGCCGCCCGGGTAGCCACCCCAGCCGGCGGCCTCGGGCACCCGCTGGTCCTGCGGCGTGCCGGGCATGCCGATGCGGGACCACGTCTCGGCGCACGCGGCGGGCAGGGCCGGGCTGGCCAGGACCGACACGATGCGCAGCGCCTCGAGCGCGTCGCCGAGGACGGCCTCGACCGCGGGGCCGGGGTCGAGCTTCCACGGCTCGTTGTCCTCGAGCAGGCCGTTGGTCTCGCGGATGAGCCGCCACGTCGCCTCGAGCGCCACCGATGGCGCCATCTCCGACCATGCCCGGGCGGTGGTGGCGTACGCCTCGGCCGCCACGGCGGCGAGGGGGCTGTCGGCGCGGGGGGTGGGACCGACGCCGCCGCACTTCTTCCCCACCACCGTGGCCACGCGCGACAGCAGGTTGCCGAAGTTGTTGGCGAGATCGCCGTTGTAGCGCTCGACCATGCGCTCGTAGCTGAAGTCGCCGTCGGGCCCGACCGGCGTGTCGCGCAGGAAGTGGTAGCGGAAGCCGTCGACCCCGAACTCGTCCACCAGGTCGGACGGGGCGATCTGGTTGAGGCGGGACTTGCTCATCTTCTCGCCGCCCACCAGCAGGAAGCCGTGCACCGTGATGTCGGCCGGCGGGTCGACCCCTGCGGCCATGAGCATGGCCGGCCAGTACACGCAGTGGAACCGCAGGATGTCCTTGCCGACGACGTGGTGCGCCGCGGGCCACCAGACCGCGAACCGCTCGTCGTCGGCGCCGTAGCCCACCGCCGTGAGGTAGTTGACGAGAGCGTCGAACCACACGTAGGTGACGTGCGCCGGGTCCCACGGGATGGGCACGCCCCAGCTGATCGAGCTGCGGCTGATCGAGAAGTCGTCGAGCCCGCTGCGGATGAACCCCAGCGCCTCGTTGCGCTTGGTCTCGGGGCGCACGAACCCCGGATGCGCGGCGTACCAGTCGAGCAGCGGCTGGGCGAAGCGGGACAGCTTGAAGAAGTAGTTGTCCTCCTTGACGTGCTCGACGGGGCGGTCGTGGATGGGGCAGCGCTCGCCGTCGAGCAGCTCGTCGGCCGTGTAGTAGGCCTCGCAGGCGACGCAGTAGAGGCCCTCGTAGGTGCCGAGCTCGATGTGGCCGTTGTCGTACACCCGCTGCAGGAACTGCTGCACCGCGGCGTGGTGGCGGGGCTCGCTGGTGCGGATGAAGTCGTCGTTGGAGATGCCGAGCTGCGCCCACGCGTCGCGGAACCGGTCGGCCGTGCGGTCGGCCCACTCGCGGGGGGTCACCCCGTTGGCCTCGGCGGCGCGCTGAACTTTGAGTCCGTGCTCGTCGGTTCCGGTGAGGAAGAAGGTGTCGTCGCCCGCCAGGCGGTGCCACCGGGCCACCGCATCGGCGACCACCGTGGTGTAGGCGTGGCCGATGTGGGGCGCGTCGTTGACGTAGTAGATGGGGGTCGTCACGTAGAAGCGGGCCACGGCGGGTCAGGCTACTGCCGGTCCGCCGCGACGCAGCCCGGTCGCACGTGTACCGCGCGTGGTCGCGCACGGCAACGAGACCCGCGCTGATGGACACATCGCGCGCGACCGTGGATAGTGTTGCTCGACTGACATGCCGGGAGCACCGCGTGGCGAACACGCCTGGGGCGCGGATCGCCGGCAACGCCGCAACCGTGGAGGAACGACGCTGAGCGCTTCCCAACCACCGCCGCCCCGGCGCGCACGACGGGACGACCCACGCGATCCGCGCGATCCCCGCGCTCCTCGTGGTCCCCGCGACCCCCGCGCAGCCGGCCGGCCGGACCGTGGTCCGGCGGCGGGCCCCCCGGGCGCCGCTGCAGGTGACGGCCGGACGTGGCAGCAGCCCGCCGGATGGCGCGGCGGCGATGGACGAGGCCCGGCCCCCGACGGCCGCAGCGTCGGTGGAACGAG
>DASSCS010000091.1:0-32388 GCA_035697515.1 Acidimicrobiales bacterium | reverse complement strand
GCCGCGCCACTCGGGCCGGTCGGCCCGGGTGTTGTCGAAGCGACGTTCTACAACTTCCATCCGGCACGGGTCCGCCGCGCCCTCCCCGACGCCTGGGCCTACGCCACCCCCGCCGTGGTGCTCGACACGAGGGCCGCGGCCGCCGCGGCGGCGCTGCGGCGCCTCCTGCCCGACGGCGAGGCCGAGCGGCTCGCGGCCGCCACCGTCGCCCTGCTCGCGGCGGCGGTCGACGGCGCGGAGGCGGCCGGCCGGCCGCTGTTCGCCGCCAACCGCGAGGTTCCCCGGCCCGACGACCCCGTGGCCGACCTGTGGCAGCTCGCCACCACGCTGCGGGAGCACCGAGGCGACGGCCATGTCGCCCTGCTCACCGGCGCCGGCCTGGACGGGTGCGAGGTGCACGTCCTGGTCGCGGCCTGCGAGGGCACCGACCCCGATCTGTTCCTCCTGAGCCGCGGCTGGTCGCGCGACGAGTGGGGCGGGGCGCAGTTGCGCCTGGCGGCGCGGGGCCTGGTGACGGTCGACGGCTCGGTCACCGCGGCCGGGCAGGCGCTGCGCGGCGAGATCGAGCGCCGCACCGACGAGCTGGCGATCGTGCCCTACGCGGGGCTGGGTGCCGGCGAGGTCGAGCGGCTCGTGGGCATGCTCGGCCCGGCCGCCGGGCGCGTCGCCACCGCGGGCGAGGTCACCTACCCCAACCCCATGGGCCTGCCCCGGCCGGCCGTGGTCCCGCCGCGTTGACGCGGCGGGACGGTCACGGGCCCCGGGCGTGGGCGATGATGGCGCCGTGGACCACATGGCACGTCTCGAACGGATCGTGGCCCGCCTGCCCGAGGCCGTGAGGGTCGACATCGAGGCCTGGGGCGGCGAGCCGACCTTCCGCGTCCGGAACAAGAACTTCGTGTTCGCCAACCAGTCCGCCACCGGCTTGAGCGTGAAGCTGCCGAAGGAGGAGGCCGCCGCCGTGGTGGCCACCGACCTCGGCGCCGAGCCCACCGGCTACGGGCTCGGTCGCCACGGGTGGGTATCGGTGGTGGTGGCCGACGACGCCGACGATGCCCGCTGGGAGCAGGTCGAGGAGTGGGTCAGGACGTCGTACACGCTGGTGGCGCCCAGGTCGCTCGCCAAGGTCGTCCTCGCCGAGGACGGCATCGGCGGCTGATCGGGAGAGCCCGGGCGGCAAGGCGGCCCTACTCGATGCCTGCGAGCTGGATGAGGTTGCCGCAGGTGTCGTCGAGCACGGCGGTGGTGGTGCCGCCCATGTCGAGCGGCTCCTGCGTGAAGCGCACACCCAGCCCCTTCAGCCGCTCGACCTCGGCCTCGACGTCGTCGACCGCGAAGGACGTGACGGGGATGCCGTCGGCCTGCAAGGCCTGCTTGAACGGCGGCGCCGCCGGATGGGCGTCGGGCTCGAGCAGCAGTTGCGGACCGTCGGGGTCGTCCGGCGACACGACGGTCAGCCAGCGCGCGCCCTCCCCCAGAGGGATCTCCGTCTTCTTGGTGAAGCCCAGCACCTCGGTGTAGAAGCGCAGGGCCTTGTCCTGGTCGTCGACGAGGACGCTGGTCAGGTAGATGCGGGGCATGGGACCTCTCATTCGTCGGTGGGCCAGCGCTCGGCGATGGCCCGGAGCGGGCGGGTGTCGACGTCGTGGAACTTGAACCGGCCCTCCCGCCGGGTCGTGACGAGCCCGGCGGCCTCGAGCACGTCGATGTGTTGCGAGATGGCCTGGCGCGACGAGGTCAGCCCGTGCTTCATGGTCAGGCGGGTGCACAGCTCGAACAGCGTCTGGCTGTCGCGCTCCACCAACTCGTCGAGGATCGCCCGTCGTGTCGGGTCGGCCAGTGCCTTGAACACGTCGGCCACCCGGGCATCATAGGCAAGTCAGCACTTGCATGTCATCCCCGCGTCCGCCGGGCACGCCTCGAGGGCAAGTGCGAACCCGGCGCCGGTCGCGGGGAACATGGGGATGTGGAGGACGAGCCCGACGCCGCCGTCATCGCCGCGTCGCTGGCCGTCCCTGCCCGGTTCGGCGCGATCTTCGACCGCCACGCCACCGTGCTGCACCGCTACCTGGTCCGCCGGCTCGGTCCGGACGAGGGCGAGAGCCTGGTGGGCGAGGTCTTCCGGATCGCCTTCGAGAAGCGCCACACCTACGATCTCACGCGCCCTGGTGCCCGACCGTGGCTCTACGGCATCGCCACCAACCTGGTGGCCAAGCACCGGCGCCGCGAGGCGCGCCGCCTGCGCGCCACCGCCCGCCTGGCCGGCCGGCGCCTCGTTCCCGACGACCTCGCCGACCGGGTGAGCGGCGCGCTCGACGCCACCGACCGGTGGAACCGGGTTGCCGAGGCCGTCGCCGCGCTGCCCGAGGTCGAACGCGACGCCCTGCTACTGCACGCGTGGGAGGGGCTGGCCTACGACGACATCGCCGCCGCGCAGGGCGTGCCCGTCGGGACGGTGCGCTCGCGGCTGCATCGGGCCCGCGGCCGGCTGCGCGAACTGGCGGCGGCGGACGGGGGAGAAGGGGACGAAAACATCGACAGCCGAGATCCTGGGAGGATCGGGTCGTGAGCGACGACCTCGATCCGCTCCGGCGCCTGCGCCCCGATCGCATCGAGCCGGACGACCCGGGTGACCCGGCGGTCTTCTCCCGAGCGAAGGAGCAGCTCATGTCCGCCATCGATGAGGACCGCGCCCCGGGCGACGTCTTCCCGACACCCGACATCTACCCCCGGCTCGCCTACGGCGACGAGCTGGCCGCCGTCGACTACCTCACGCGGGTCTTCCAGTTCGCCGAGGTGCGCGAGGCCCGCATGGAGCACGATGGCAAGTACCTGTGCTGGCTCCGCGTCGGCACCGGCGTCGTGATGCTGGGGCACGCCAACCCCGACGTGCACCTCATCCACAGCCCGCTCGATGCCGGGCTCACCACCGTGATGGTGAACGTCTACGTGCACGACATCGACGCCCACTACGCCCATGCCGTCCGCGAGGGCGCCACCATCACGATGGAGCTCGACGACGCCTTCTTCGGCGAGCGCCGCTACGAGGCGACCGACCTCGAGGGGCACCGCTGGCACTTCGGCGAGCGGTTCGACGACATCAGGGCCCGCGGCGGTCGTCCGCCCGAGCCCGGCGAGCCGCCCGACGCTTGACGCATCAGGCGGTCGGGCGACCACCGGGGGTCGGCCGGCCGCAGATTTTCTCCCCGGCGTCGTGAACGAAACCGGCCCGCCGGACGTCTGAGAGTCATGCCACGCGCACACGACAGCGGAGTTGGGGGGGCCGGCGACGGTCCGCCGATCAGCCGGCGGGGCTGGGTCGGCATCGGCGTCGCCATGGTCGCGGCCGCGGTGGTGGCGTTCGCGCCGCCCGCCTCGGGCCAGGACGGCCACGGCGACGGGATGCTGCCGCCCGGCGACTGGACCGAGGAGCAGCAGATGTTCCTCCACGACCTGATCGAACGGACCGAGGCGGCGCTGCCCGCCTTCAGCGACCCGGATGAGCTGGCGGCGATGGGGTTCGTCAACTTCGGCGTCACCGCCCCGGGCGGCTGGGACCACTGGACCAACCAGGCCTGGATCGACGACGAGCACGTCCTCGACCCCGAGCACCCCGAGTCGCTGGTGTTCCGGTACACGGAGAACGGCGGCTACGAGCTGGAGGCGGCGATGTTCTTCCTCCCCAGCCAGTACGACCTGACCAACATCCCCGAGGACCTGGCCTGGGTGCCGGGCTGGCACCAGCACCCCGAGCTGTGCGTCTGGCCCGACGGCACGTTCGCCGGCCTGGTCAACGGCGACGGCACCTGCTCCAGCGGCGCCCCGTCGGACATGCCGCCGATGATGCACGTGTGGATCGTCGACAACGCCTGCGGGCACCGCTTCGGCGGGGTGGGCGTGGGCGGCCTCGACTGTGATGTGAGCCACGGCCACGGCACGACGACGACCGACCACGACGGCCACGGCACGACGACGACCGAGCACGACGGCCACGGCACGACGACGACCACGATCGGCCCGAACACCAACCCGAGCCCGAGTCGACCGGCGACGCCGACGGCCCGACCCGTGCGCGCCGACCCGGACTTCACGGGCTAGCTCGCCCACCAGCGGAGCGCGACTGCCGGCGGCGGTGACCCGCCTCCCGCCGCCGGCAGCGCTCGTGCCGACCACCCCGTCGACGTCGGGGTCGTTCGCCCGACCGGCGGGTTGCGGGTGGGGCAGACTGGCGCCTCCGGGGCGGCTGCACGAGGGGGTGCGACGGGGATGCGCAAGCTCGTCATGGCGACGGTGCAGGTGCGCGACTTCGATGCCATGGTGGCCTGGTACCGCGACGTGCTGGGGCTGCACGTGGCGTGGCTCGAGCCGGGGGAGTTCTGCACGCTCGCCCCGTCGGAAGGCGGTGCCGTGCTGGCGTTGGCGACCGACCACCCCGAGCGCATCGGAGATCAGCCCGGCAAGGGCTGGACGCCGAACCTGGCGGTCGACGACCTCGACGCCACCATCGCTCGCCTGCGCTCGTCGGGTGCCACGTTCGACGCCGAGGAGGAGGGCGAGGACGAGGGCTACCGCCTCGTGCGGGTGCGCGACCCGGAGGGGAATCCCATCGGGCTCACCACGTGAGCTGCGATGACTTTCGGCGGCGCCGCGAGTCGAAGCTGACACCATACGAAGGAACCCCCTGAAGGAGCCCCCCATGACCAAGCGAGACGAAGCCCCCGTCGGAGCCCCGTGCTGGATCGACCTCTTCACGTCCGATCCCGACAGCGCCAAGCAGTTCTACGGCGAGCTGTTCGGTTGGACGGCAGAGGACGGCGGTGAGGAGTACGGCGGGTACATCACGTTCTCGAAGGACGGTCAGACGATCGCGGGGGGCATGCGCAACGACGGCTCCCAGGGCCAGCCCGACGCCTGGACCGTCTACCTGGCCTCGGCCGACGCCCAGGCCACGGTCGACGCCGCCGCGGCGCACGGCGGCCGGGTCGACCTGCCCCCGATGCAGATCCCCGGCGGCCTGGGCAGCATGGCCATGCTGGCCGACCCGGGCGGGGCCACGATCGGCATCTGGCAGCCCGGCAGCCACAAGGGCTTCCAGGCCTACGCCGAGACGGGCATGCCCAGCTGGTTCGAACTGCACACCCGCGCGTACGAGGCCACCGTGGCGTTCTACCGCGACGTGTTCGGGTGGGACACGTTCGTGGCCAGCGACGTGCCCACCTTCCGCTACACGACCCTGGGCGAGGGCGAGACGGCACTGGCCGGCATCATGGACGCCAGCGGCATGCTGCCGGAGGGTGCGCCGGCCGTCTGGTCGGTCTACTTCCAGGTCGAGGACGCCGACAAGACCCTGGCGCAGGTCGTCGAGCTGGGCGGCACGGTGGTGCGGCAGGCCGAGCCCACGCCGTTCGGCCACCTGGCCGAGGCGACCGACACGACCGGGGCGCACTTCAAGCTCGTCCAGCCCTGACGACCCGGCGTCGACCCTCGACTCCGCCGGTGCCGGCCCACGGTCAGCGCCGGCGGGCCGGGGCGACCTCGTCGAGGGCCCGCAGATCGTCCTCGGTCGGCGACCACGCCCGGGCGGCGACGTTGGCCCTGACCTGCTCGGCCGAGGTGGCCCCCGCGATGACCGAGCCCACCGCCGGCTGGGCGGCCAGGCCGCCGATGGCGACATCGAGCAGCGTGATCGAGCGCTCGTCCGCGAAGGTCTGCAGCTTCTCGATCACGTCGAAGCGGGCGTCGTCGAGCACGCCCCCGCCCCACGCGGCCAGGCGGGTGCCGGCCGGCGGCGCCTCGCCCCGCCGGTACTTGCCCGTGAGCAGCCCGCTGGCCAGGGGGAAGTAGGGCAGCACTCCCAGGCCGTGGTGCTCACAGGCGGGCACGACCTCGATCTCGACCTTGCGGTCGAGCAGGCTGTAGTTGTTCTGGGCGCTGATGAACCGCTCGAGCCCGTTGGTGCGGGCCACCCAGTCGGCGTTGCTGATCTGCCAGCCGGACAGGTTGGACGAGCCGATGTAGCGCACCTTGCCCTCGCGCACCAGCTCGGTGAGGGCGGCGAGCGTCTCCTCGATGGGCGTCACGCCGTCGGGTCGGTGGAGCTGGTACAGGTCGATCCAGTCGGTGCGCAGGCGGCGCAGCGACCGCTCGACGGCCCGGCGGATGTAGCGCCGCGAGCCCTGCGCCCCCCAGTCGGGGCCGTTGGCGCCCCGTAGGTCGGAGCCGAACTTGGTGGCGATGACCACCTGGTCGCGCCGCTCGTCCAGCAGCTCACCCAGGATCGTCTCGGAGTCGCCGTAGCTGTCGGCGGTGTCGAACAGGTTGATGCCCTCGTCGAGCGCGGCGTCGACGACGGCCCGGGCGTCGTCGAGCCCGATGCGGCGGCCGAAGTTGTTGCACCCCAGCCCCACCGTGGACACGACGAGCCCGGACGCACCAAGCGGACGAAAGTCGATCGGGTCGCTCATGGTTCGACTCTAGGGGTGTCGTGCGTCACATCGACATGGAGAGCCGGTGCTCGTCGCGCCTCGGCGGTCTCCAGACCCCGGGAGTGCGGGCCGTCAGCGCCGGGCGGTGGAGGGGCCGACGGTGTCGGCGGCGTAGGCGTCGCGCTCGCCGAGGGGCCGGGACGGCCCGGTCGTCGTGTCGAGGGCGGTCTGCCGCTCGAGCTCGGCGTTGAGCTCGGCGCCCGCGATGATCACGTAGGTCGTGATGAACAGCCACAGCATGACCACGACCACCGCCCCCAGCGCGCCGTAGGTCTCGTTGTAGCTGCCGAAGTTCGCGGTGTAGATCGAGAAGCCCACCGAGGCGACGACCCACACGATCGTGGCGAAGATCGCCCCCGGCGACGTCCAGTGCCAGCGGGCCCGCTCGCGGTCGGGTGCCCACCGGTAGATGGCGGCCAGGGCGACGAGGGCGATGACGGCGAACAGCGGCCAGCGGACGACGAGCAGCACGGTGCGTACGACGCCCTCGCCGCCACTGCTGTCGAGGGCGTTGGGCAGCACGACCAGGCCGGCCACCGCGGCCGCACCGACCACGATCGCCGCCAGCGTCAATGCCAGCGCCAGGCCCCTCAGCTTCAGGAAGCCGCGGCGCTCCTTCTCGTCGTAGGCGAGGTTGACGGCGCCGATCAGGTGCTTCATGCCGCTCGACGCCGACCACAGCGCCAGCGCAAGACCGACGGCGACGCCGACCTTGAGGCCCGACGGCTCGCTCTCGACGATCGACGACAGCTGCGAGCTGACCAGGTCGCGCACCTCGGTGGGCGCGGCGCTCAACGCCTCGTCGATGTTGGTCTGGATGTCCGCCGGGTCGGCGACGAGGCCGTAGATCGACACCAGGGCGACGAGCGAGGGCACGAGGGCCAGCAGCGCGAAGAAGGCCACCCCCGCGGCCAGCAGGGGGACGTCGTCGTCCTTGAACTGCTGCTTGACCCGGACCGCGACGTCCTTCCAGCCGCGTGCGGGCACCTGCGCCGGCGAGGTCGCGCCCCGGCCGCGATCGACACCTTCGTCACGGAGGTAGGTGCGGGCGACCTCGGCCATGGCCGATGGCTACCCGCCCGTCGGCCCGGATACACCGGATTCGGCGGCTGCTGCGGACGGGAGCGGCGCGGGCCGGGGCGGGTGGGCGCCCGGGCGTCAGGCGACCTCGACGACCTCGACCTTGAGCTCGGCGCCCGTCGGCGCGGTGAAGGTGACCGCGTCACCGGGGGCCGAGCCGAGCAGGGCGGCGCCGAGCGGGGACGAGGGGCTGATGACGTCGAGGTCGTCGTGGCGCTCCTCGATGGAGCCGACGAGGTAGCGCTCGACGTCGTCGTCGCCCTCGTAGCGGATGCCGACGACCGAGCCGTGCGACACGACCTCGCTGCCCTCGGCCTCGACGATCTCGGCGTTCTCGATCATCTGGGCGAGGTGGGCGATGCGGCCCTCCATCTTCCCCTGCTCCTCCTTGGCCGCGTGGTAGTCGCCGTTCTCGGACAGGTCGCCCAGCTCGCGGGCGGCCTCGATCTTGCGGGCGATCTCGACCCGGCCGCGTGTCGTCAGGTCGTCGTGCTCGGCCTTGAGCCGATCGAACGCCGCCTGAGAGAGGTGGTGGGTCTGTGCCATAGGCGCACGAGATTAGTGCCGGTGGGGCCGGGTTGACGCGACCGACGGCGAGGGGGGACACTGACCGGCGATGACCCGCCCTTCCACCTCGGTAATCATCATCCTCTAGCGGTCGTCGGCACCCCGACGTCCGCTCACGACCGTCCACCTCGGTGGGCGGTTTCTCATTTCTCGGGACGGTCGGCGCACGGCACGGCCCGCCGGCACCGGCAGAGAGCCACTCAGCGGCAACGGAGAAGGTAGTGAGCACCAGTCACAAGATCGGGGTCATCGGCGGAGACGGCATCGGCCCCGAGGTCATCGCCGAGGCGCTCAAGGTGGTGCGGGCCACCGGCGTCGAGCTCGACACGGTCGATTACGACCTCGGCGGCGCCCGCTACCTGCGCGACGGCACGATCCTGCCCGACAGCGTGCTCGACGAGTGGCGGGGCCTCGACGCCCTGCTGCTGGGGGCCGTGGGCACGCCCGAGGTGCCGCCGGGCGTCATCGAGCGAGGCCTGCTGCTGAGGATGCGCTTCGACCTCGACCTCTACGTCAACCAGCGGCCGTTCCTCGACGCCGACGCCGGCATCGACATGGTGGTCATCCGCGAGAACACCGAGGGGCCCTACGTGGGCGAGGGCGGCGTGCTGCGCCGCGGCACGCCCCACGAGGTGGCGACCCAGGGTTCGGTCAACACGCGCATGGGCGTCGAGCGGTGCGTCCGCTACGCCTTCGACCTCGCCGCCCAGCGCAGCCGTAAGCACGTGACGCTGGTGCACAAGACCAACGTGCTCACCTTCGCCGGCGACCTGTGGCAGCGCGCCGTCGACGAGGTGGCCGCCGAGCACCCCGACGTGGGCGCCGCCTACAACCACGTCGACGCCGCCTGCATCTACTTCGTGCGGGACCCGCAGCGCTACGACGTGATCGTCACGGACAACCTGTTCGGCGACATCCTCACGGACCTGGGCGGGGCGGTGTCGGCCGGCCACGAGTTCTCTGCGTCGGGCAACCTCAACCCGGCCCGCACCGGCCCGTCGATGTTCGAGCCCGTGCACGGCTCGGCGCCCGACATCGCGGGCCAGGCCACGGCCAACCCCACCGCCGCGGTGCTGTCCGCGGCCATGATGCTCGACTTCCTGGGCGAGGCCGACGCCGCCGCCCGCATCCGAAAGGCCTGCGCCGACCCTTCGGCCCAGGCAGGCTCCACCCCCGAGATCGGCGACGCCCTCGCCGCTCGGGTCTGACACCGACCACACACGAGGGGACCCGACCGTCATGCCCATCACGCCCACCCCGAAGATCTGGTTCAACGGCGAGCTGATCCCGTGGGACGACGCGCGGATCCACATCCTGACGCACTCGCTCCACTACGGGATGGGGGTGTTCGAGGGCATCCGGGCGTACGAGACCGAGGACGGGCCGGGCGTGTTCCGCCTGACCGACCACATGCGCCGGTTCGAGGCCTCGGCCCAGATCCTGATGATGGACCTGCCCTACTCGGTCGACGAGATGGTGCAGGCGGTCAAGGACACGGTGCGGTCGACCGGGCTCAGCTCGTGCTACATCCGGCCGATCGCCTACTACGGCTACGGCGAGATGGGCCTGAACACGCTGCCCTGCGAGGTCGACGTGGCCGTGGCCTGCTGGCCGTGGGGCGCCTACCTCGGCGACGACGCGCTCACCAAGGGCGTGCGCATGAAGATCTCGTCGTGGGCCCGCCACGACCACAACATCATGCCGCCGGCCGCCAAGACCACCGGCAACTACGTCAACAGCTCGCTGGCCAAGGTCGAGGCGCTCAAGGCCGGCTACGACGAGGCCATCCTGTTGAACCGCGCCGGCATGGTGGCCGAGTGCACCGGCGAGAACATCTTCGTGGCCCGCCACGGCAAGCTGCTCAGCCCGCCGCTGTCGGCCGGCGCGCTCGAGGGCATCACCCAGAGCAGCGTGTTCACCATCGCCCGCGACCTGGGTTTCGACGTCGAGCTGGGCGAGCTGTCGCGCAGCGACCTGTACGTGGCCGAGGAGATGTTCGTGTGCGGCACCGCGGCCGAGGTGTCGGCCGTGGCGTCGGTCGACGACCGCACCATCCCGAGCCCCGGGCCCATGACGCTGGCCATCGGCGAGGAGTACCACCGCGCGGTGCGGGGCGAGGTCGACAAGTACAAGGACTGGGTCGAGCATGCCTGAGGGCGGAGGGCCTGGCGTATCGGCGACCTCCGGCCCGCCGGCCACCCCGACCAGGGTCGACGTCTTCGACACCACACTGCGCGACGGCGCCCAGTTCGAAGGCATCTCGCTGACCGTCGACGACAAGCTGCGGGTGGCCGAGCAGCTCGACTGGCTGGGCGTCCGCTGGATCGAGGGTGGCTACCCGCAGGCCAACCCCCGCGACGCCGAGTTCTTCCGCCGGGCGGTCGACGAGCTCACCCTCGACGTCGCCACGCTGGTGGCCTTCGGTTCGACCCGCAAGCCGCTCGGCAGGGTCGACGTCGACCCCACGCTGGCCGCGCTGGTCGACTCGGGCGTCTCGACCTGCTGCATCGTGGGCAAGAGCTGGGACTTCCACGTGACCGAGGCCCTGCGCACCACCCTCGCGGAGGGCGTGGCCATGGTGGGCGACTCGGTGCGCTTCCTGCGCCAGCAGGGCCAGCGGGTGTTCTTCGACGCCGAGCACTTCTTCGACGGCTACAAGGCCAACGCGGAGTTCGCCCTGCGGGTGCTCGAGGCGGCGGCAACGGAGGGGGCCGAGGTGTTGGTGCTGTGCGACACCAACGGGGGTTCCCTGCCCCACGAGGTGCAGCGCATCGTGGGCGAGGTGGGCAGCTACTTCGGCCCCGAGCAGCAGATCGGCATCCACACGCAGAACGACAGCGGCTGCGCGGTGGCCAACTCGGTGGCCGCCGTCGTGGCCGGGGCCAGCCACCTGCAGGGCACGGTCAACGGCTACGGCGAGCGCACCGGCAACGCCAACCTCATGACCTGCATCCCCAACCTGGCGCTCAAGCTGGGCATCGAGTGCCTGCCCGAGGGGCGGCTCGAGCGCCTGACCGCGGTGAGCCGGCACGTGGCCGAGCTGGTCAACCTGCCCCCGCACGGCGCCGACCCCTACGTCGGTGCCTCGGCCTTCGCCCACAAGGGCGGACTGCACACCTCGGCCCTGGGCCGGGTGGGCGGCGCCAGCTACGAGCACGTCGACCCGGCGGTGGTCGGCAACCACACCCGCGTGCTGGTGTCCGACCTCGGCGGCCGGGCCGGCATGGCGCTCAAGGCGAGCGAGTTCGGCGTCGACCTCGACGACCGGGCCGCAACCGAGCTGTCCGATCGGCTCAAGCACCTCGAGGCCGAGGGCTACCACTTCGAGGCAGCCGACGCCTCGCTCGAGCTACTCATGCGCGAGGCGGCGGGTTGGGTGCAGCCCTACTTCCGCCTCGAGGGCTACCGGGTCACGACCTACCACCGCAACGCCATGCGGGGCGGGGCGCCCATCGGCGACGGCGAGTCGATCGTCGACACCGAGGCCTCGGTCAAGGTGTGGGCGGGCGACGAGCGCTTCGTGGCCATCGGCGAGGGCAACGGCCCCGTCAACGCGCTCGACGCCGCACTGCGCTCGGTGCTCACCCGGCGCTACCCGTCGCTCGGCCGCATCCACCTGACCGACTACCGCGTGCGGGTGGTCGAGGGGGCCGAGGCCACGGGGGCCGTGGTGCGCGTGCTGATCGACTCGACGGACGGCGACCGCACGTGGTCGACGGTCGGCGTCGACTCCAACGTGATCGAGGCCTCGTGGCGGGCGCTGGTCGACTCGCTGGTCTACGGCCTGCTCCACGCCGACGACCCGGCCTGACCCGTTCTCTTCGCGGGATCGGCCGCGACGGCGGCCGATCCCGCAGCGAGAACCCGGCTCGCTGGTGAGACGGCGGCTCGGGGGCGGCCGTTGGTTCGATGCGGCTCCAGGCCGCGGCGTAGCCTCGCACCGTGGCCGCCCCCGAGTACGTCCCCCAGCCGGCGATCAGGCACGTCCGCAGCTACCAGTCACCGCCCCGTCGGCCCCAGTCGTGGTGGTCCGATCGGCCGGGGGACGGCGACACGGGCTTTGACGGCGGCGACCGCTCCGGCTCGCCGGGGCCCGACCAGGGCTACGTGTACGTGCTGGCCCGCCGGTTCCGGGGTCAGCTCCAGCTCGCGTCGGACGAGAGCGAGGACGACGCGCTGGCCGGGGCCGCGGCGGTGGCGCTCAAGCGGGCGTCGCTCTTCGGGCGTGCCCCGGTGATGCCCGACATGACGGTGGCGCTGACCGTCTGGGGCTTCCTCGGTGACGCACCGCCCGACCTGATCGCCTACCGCCAGCCGTTGTTCACCGAGGTGTCGAACCCGCATCACTACGCCGAGTTGCGCCGGATCGTCGACCTCGTGCCCGACGAGGTGCTGCTGCGCACGCCCGAGCAGGTGGCCAACGACCACCGGGCCGATTGGCGCCGCGTGTTGGTGGTCTGACCAGGGCGGACACGACGGTCGCTAGGGTTGGCCACGTGGACCAGTCGGCGAACACGGATCGGTACTTGGCGGAGCTGCTGCTCTACGTAGACTGACAGCCACCCTGTGTCACAAGGGTGCGGCTTCCCCTGCACACCCGAGCTCTCGAGGGGTGACCAGTGCCAGACTCCACGTGGAACCCACCGACAGGACCGCCCAACGGCGCCCCGCTGCGCCCCGCCGAGGCCCGCCGCGAGTTGACCGAGGCGCTCGACGCGGCTCTGGCCCGCGACCGCGAGCTGCGAGCCGAGCTGGTGGCGCTGGCCACCGCCCGCGTGCAGGCGCGCGACCGGCTCGCAGCCGCCTCCGACGAGGCGGCCGAGTCCCGGACCTTGGGCAAGCGGGCGCTCACCCGTTCGAACCAGTCGGCGCGCGACGGCCAGCGGGCCCACGCCGCCAAGTTGACCGCCGCGGCGCGGGTGTTCGCCATGCGGCTCCGCGACGCCCGGGCCCAGGTGGCCAGCCTCGAACGGCAACTCGCGACCCAGGCCGAGCGGGCCCAGCGGGCCGAGGCGGCGCTGTCCGAGAACGTCGGCCGCCTCCAAGCGGTCGCGGCCGCCCGCCTGCCCGCGCTGTCGGGTCGCCGCGCGGCGCGCGCGGAGCGCGAGATCGACGAGGTGGTCGCCGCCATCAGCGCTCCCGCCGACCACCAGGTGGCCATGGCCGCCGAGGCGGCCAGGACGGCCGCCGACGAGGCACAGCTGGCCGGGCCGGGCGGCGAGGTCGAGGTCGCTCCCGTGACCGACGACGAGCTCGAGAGCGAGGTCGACCTCGAGGGCGCCGACGAGGTGCTCGACGAGCTGCGCGCCGAGCTCGGCCTGGGCTCCGTTCCGGATCCGGTGGACGCACCGTCCCCGGCGGGCGGGCAGGCGGCCGGGTCCGACCCGGCCGCGGCGCACGGGGGCACCGAGGCGACTCCCGGCTCGGCGACCGCGCCCGGGTCGGGGACGCCGCGCGGCACGGCCACACCCGACGGCGACGCCGCGCCCCCGGTGCCTGCCGCCCGGCGCTGACGCTCCGTCACCGACCCGGCCGCCTGTCCGGTCGCGCCCGGGGCTGTCACGGGGTCCGGGTAGCCTGGACCCGTGGCCGCACCCCGCCTCCGCTTCGCGCCGTCGCCGACCGGATACCTCCACGTCGGCAACGCCCGCGCGTTGCTGTTCAACTGGCTGGTGGCGCGCCGGCAGGGCGGCGAGATGCTGCTCCGCATCGAGGACACCGACGTCGACCGCAGCCGACCCGAGCTGACCGACGACATCCTCGACCAGATCCGCTGGCTGGGGCTGGAGTGGGACGGCGAGCCCGTCCACCAGAGCGAGCGGCTGCACCTCTACGCCAAGGCGGCCGACACGCTGCTCGCCGCCGGCCACGCGTACTGGTGCGACTGCACCTCCGAGCAGGTGCAGCGACGGGCCGCCGAGCGGGGCGGTCCCCCGGGCTACGACGGTCACTGCCGCGACCGCGGCCTCGCGGGTGGCGAGGGCACCGCCCTGCGCTTCCGCGTGCCCGACGAGGGCACCACCAGCTTCGACGACATCGTGCGGGGCAGCGTCAGCTTCGACAACGCCAAGCTCGAGGACTTCGTCCTGCTGCGGTCGAGCGGCATCCCCACCTTCCTGCTGGCCAACGTGGTCGACGACGCCGAGATGGGCATCACCCACGTCGTCCGCGGCGACGACCACGTCAACGGCACGCCCAAGTACCTGCTGATCGGCCGGACGCTGGGCCTCGACCACCATCCGGTCTTCGCCCACCTCCCGCAGCTGGTCAACGAGCAGCGCAAGAAGCTGTCCAAGCGGCGTGACTCGGTGTCGGTCGCCGAGTTCCGTGACGCGGGCTACCTGCCCGAGGCCATGGTCAACTACCTGGCGCTGCTGGGCTGGGGGCCGCCTGACGGTGTCGAGATCCGGCCGCTCGACGAGATCGTCGAGCTGTTCCGGCTCGAGGACGTCACGCCGTCGCCCGCCTTCTTCGACGTCAGGAAGCTGCAGCACGTGAACGCCACGTACATCCGGGCGCTCGAGCCCGACCGGTTCGTCGCCCGGGCGCGGCCGTTCTTCGCCCACGGCCAGGCGACCGAGCACGTGGTCGCCCCGATCGCCGAGCTGGTCCGTGACCGCGTGCGGCTGCTCACCGAGGTCGAGCCGATGGTCGACTTCCTGCGCGACGACGAGGTGACCATCGACGACGAGTCGTGGCGCAAGCACGTCGTCAAGCACGGCGAGCGGGCGGGTGCCATGCTCGACGCCGCGATCGCGGGCCTGGGCGCGTGCGACTGGCGTGCCGACGCGATCGAGGCCGTGTTGGTCGAGGCCGCAGCCACGGCCGGCTTCGTCAACCCGGAGGGCCGGCCGCAGATGTCCAAGGCACAGGGGCCCGTGCGGGTGGCGGTGACGGGGCGGGCCGTGGGACCGCCGTTGTACGAGTCGTTGGTCGTGTTGGGGCGCGGGAGAACCCTCGACCGGTTGCGAGCGGCCCGCGCCGCGCTGTGACCTCCACCCTGCACCCGTCGCGGCCGCGCGCGGGACGCAAGGCGCCGTCAGGTCGCGCCAGGGTCCGGCGGTGGGTGTGGCGTGCCGTCCTGGTGCTGGTGGCCATGGTCGGGCTGTACCTGGTGCTGACGTTCCTGCAGGTCTGGCACGCCAGCCGCAGTGACGCGGCCCCGGCGTCCGATGCGATCGTGGTGCTGGGCGCGGCCCAGTACGACTGCGAGCCCTCGCCGGTGCTGGCCCAGCGGCTCGACCACGCGCTCGGCCTGTACAGCGACGGGGTGGCGGGCACCATCGTCGTCACCGGCGGCAAGCTCGAAGGCGACCGCTGCACCGAGGCGAGCGCCAGCGCCGACTACCTGCGCGCCGAGGGCGTGCCGGACGAGGACCTGTTGCTCGAGGTGCAGGGCCGCAACTCGTGGGAGTCGCTGGCCGCGACCGGGCACATCCTGCGCGAGCGCGACCTGACGCGGGTCGTCCTCGTCACCGACGGCTACCACGCCCTGCGGGTGCAGGCCATCGCCGACCAGATCGGCCTCGACCCGTCGGTCTCGCCCAGCCACCGGGGCGGCTCGCTGGGCGAGCTGGTCAAGGAAACGGCGGCGGTGGCGGTGGGCCGCATCGTCGGCTTCGACCACCTGGTCGACATCGACGAGCAGATCGAGCAGCAGGCGCTGGGCGTCGCCCCTTTGGTGCCCGCGATCGGCGCCCGATCCGACGTGCGATCGCGAGGCCGGCGCGGGTAGGGTTCCGGGTCCACCTTCGGGGGTGGTGTAATCGGCAACACTACTGGTTCTGGTCCAGTCATTGGGGGTTCGAGTCCTCCCCCCCGAGCTCGCATGGGTCGACGAAGCCCCAGGTCACAGGCCCGGGGCTTCTGCGCGAACGGGAGCGCCTTGTGGCCGCGCACCACGTCATCGGGCGCTCGGCGAGCGCGCCGAGGCCCCCCGCCGAGGCCCCCCAACGACGCGCCCACGGTTCGACCCGGTGGGAGGCTCGGCGAGACACGCGAAGGTGCAGTCGCTCGTCCCTGGAGGCCGGGGCCGAGCGCCTGTCACCGGCCCGGTCGCGGCCGGCCTGCAGTCACCATCCCGCCGGCGGAGGCGTCGTCGGCGGACGAGCCGGACCGGGGCGGGGCTCCGCAACGGAAATGCGCCTGCGGCCCGCCCGCCGGGACGCGAACATGGCGTCCATGCGGAGGCAGGGCCCACTCGCATGGCGCAGCCCTATGACGTCCGGTCGATCGAGGACCGCTGGCGACGGCGGTGGGAGGCCGACGGCTTCGGCCGGCTGAACCTCGACCGGGTCGATCCCGCCCGCAAGCTCTACAACCTCGTCGAGTTCCCGTACCCGTCCGCCGAGGGGTTGCACGTCGGGCACGTGTTCAAGTACTCGGGCGCCGACGCCTTCGGCCGCTACCAGCGGATGCGCGGTCGCGAGGTCTTCCAGCCCATCGGCTTCGACGCGTTCGGCATCCACACCGAGAACTTCGCCCTGCGGCTGGACCAGCACCCGCTGGACCTCACGGCGCGCACGACCGAGCGGTTCCGGGCCCAGCTGTCGCGGGGCGGCATGGCCTGGGACTGGTCGCGCCTGGTCGACACGAGCAGCCCTCGCTACTACCGCTGGACGCAGTGGCTCCTGGTGCGGCTCTTCGAGGCCGGGCTGATGTACCAGGCGGAGGCGCCCGTGCTGTGGTGCCCCTCGTGCCTGACGGTGCTGGCGCGCGAGCAGACGGAGGCCGGCGGCACGGCCTGCGAACGCTGTGGCGACCTCGTCGTCGAGCGGGTCATGCGCCAGTGGTTCCTGCGCATCACCGACTACGCCGAGCGCCTGGTCGAGGGCCTGGAGCGCCTCGACTGGCCCGAGCGTGCCAAGCGCCTGCAGCGCCAGTGGATCGGACGCTCCGAGGGCCGCGAGATTGAGTTCGGCGACCTGACCGTGTTCACCACGCGCCCCGACACGCTGCCGGCGGTGACCTTCCTGGCCGTCCCGCCGGACGACCCGGCCGCGGGAGGGGTGCGTCCGCACCCGCTGACCGGCGACCCCGTGCCCGTGCACGAGGCCGACCACGTGATCGAGGGCTACGGCACCGGCGCCGTCATGGGCGTGCCGGCGCACGACGAGCGGGACCGGCGGTTCGCGGCGGCCCAGGGCCTGCCGGTCTCGGACGCGCCGCTGCTCGACCCGGGCGCCGCGGGCGCGGTGGGCAGGCCGGCCACCCGGTTCCGCCTGCGCGACTGGCTGATCTCGCGCCAGCGCTACTGGGGCCCGCCCATCCCGATCGTGCACTGCGACGGCTGCGGGCCGGTGGCCGTGCCCGACGACCAGTTGCCGGTGGTGCTGCCCGAGGTCGACGAGTTCCGGCCGACCGGGACCGGGCGCTCGCCCCTGGCCGGGGTCGCCGGCTGGGTCGAGACGAGCTGCCCCGGCTGCGGCGGGCCGGCGACCCGGGAGACCGATGTCAGCGACACCTTCGTCGACTCGGCCTGGTACTTCCTGCGCTACCCGAGCAGCGAGTTCGACGACCGGCCGTGGGACGCCGAGCGCACGCGCCGGCTGCTCCCGGTCGACTTCTACGCCGGTGGACCGGAGCACGTCCAACGCCACCACCTCTACGCCCGCTTCGTGACGATGGCACTGCACGACCTGGGTCTGATCCCGTTCGACGAGCCGTTCCCCCGGGTCCGCCTGGGCGGGCTGATCGTCAAGGACGGCGCCAAGATGTCGAAGAGCCGTGGCAATGTGACCACGCCAGACGAGTACGTCGACGCGCACGGCTCGGACGTCCTGCGCTGCGCCCTGCTCTTCACCGCACCGTGGGAGCAGGGCGGGGAGTTCTCCGGCGACGCCATCGCCGGGATCGAGCGCTTCTTCGCCCGGCTGTGGCGGGTCGTCACCGGGCCCGACGGCCGGCCGCCCGACCCGGGGGTCGTGGACCGCGCCGTCGCGGACGTGGGGGAGGCGATCGAGCGGCTCACGTTCAACGTCGCCATCGCCCGCCTGATGGAGCTGACGCCGCGGGCCCGCTCCGCCGAGGCGAAGCGGGTGCTGGCGCGGCTGCTGGCGCCGCTGGCCCCGCACCTCGCCGAGGAGCTGTGGCACCGCCTCGGTGAGCCGTACTCGGTGCACGAGCAGCCCTGGCCCACCTACGACGAGGGCGCGCTGGCGTCCGACCGGGTCACGCTCGTCGTGCAGGTCGACGGCGCCGTGCGGGGGCGGGTCGAGGTGCCGGCCGGCGTGCCGGAGCCGGCGGCGATAGCGGCGGCCACCGCGGCCGTGGCCGAGGCGATCGGGGGGCGCGAGGTGGTCCGGACGATCCACGTGCCGGACCGCCTGGTCAACCTCGTGACCTCTCGAGCCGGCGTCATCCCGTGATGCCGCGCCCCGGTCGGCATCCCGCGACAGGACGCGCTGACTGGGGCCTCGCCGTCACCCAGAGCGCACTCGCACCCGCATCGGGGCGCCACCGGCGGGCCGGTTGACCACCATGCCGACGGGCCGGGGCGCCTCGGAGCCGACCGGGGCCACGTCCAGCCGCTGGGCGAGGCGGGCGACGATGAGGGTGAGCTCCATCTGGGCGAGGGCGAAGCCGATGCAGTTGCGCGGCCCCCGTCCGAAGGGAACCCAGGCCGCGTCGGCGAGGGCTGCCTGCTCGGGGCTCGGGTCGGCGAAGCGGTCGGGATCGAACCGCAGCGGCTCGTCCCACGCGGTGGCGTCCCGGCCGGCGAGGTGCGCCGACCACAGGATGAGGGTTCCCTGCGGGATCACATAGCGGCCGACCTCGACGTCGACCGCAGCCTCGCGAGGGCTGATGACCCCGGCGGGGTGCAGGCGGAGGGTCTCGCGCATCACCCGGCTGGCCAGTTCGAGCCGGGCGAGCGTGGTGTGGTCGGGCGCGCTGCCGCTGCCGGCCGGGCCGAAGACGTCGTCGGCCTCGGCGCGCAAGCGGTCCCACAGCCCCGGTGCCAGGGCGGTGCACCACAGCATCCACGCCAGTGACGCGGCGGTGGTGTCGTAGCCGGCACCGATGAGGGTCACCACCTGGTCGCGGATCTCCGCATCGGTGAGGCTCCCCTCGGTGACGAGGGCGTCGAGCACGTCGAGTGGATCGCCCGTGGGGTGGGTGCGCCGCCGGCGGATCTGCTCGTCGATGATCGCGTCGATGGCCCGTCGATCGGCGCGCACGCGCGCCCGGGTGGTGAAGGGGATCGGGTGGGGCACCTGGCGGATCGCCGGCAACTCGAGGTAGTCCTGCGGGCCCTGGAACAGGCGTCCGATCTCGTCGACCCGGTCGGCCATCTCGTCGCCGAAGAAGGCGCGGATCACGATCTCGAGCACCAACGCCCGGCCCGTCGGGTAGAGGTCGACGACCGTCTCACCGTCGAGCGTCGCCGTGAGCCGGTCGACGGCCGCGTCGGTGCGCTCGACGATCATGGGGACCCAGCCGTTGAGCCGGCGCCGGCTGAACGCCGACTGGACCGAGGAGCGGCGCCGCTTGTGATCCGCTCCGTCCGACACGATCATCGAGCCGCCACCCACGACGAACCCGAGGGCGTTGAACTTGTGCCCCCAGCGGAACCGGTCGATGGGCATGGCGAAGAGCTCGCGCAGCGCCGTGGGGTCGCCGACCACCGCCATGCGCGCGGGCCCGGCGCCCAGGCCGCAAACGGGCCCGTAGCGTTCCGCCAGCTCGTCCAGCACGGGTTGGGGGTCGCGGAGCAGCCGGCGGAGGTAGCCGACCTGGTCGCGCCAGCGCGGCCGGGGGAGCGGGCGCGGGGGTGCGTCGAGCTGCGTCGTCATGTCGCGGTCGTCCTCTCACCTCGTTGGCCTGTCGGCGGCGCGGCCTCGGACAGGCCTCGGGCGATCATTGCAGCTGCCGGTCCAGCGCTCCCGACCGACTTATTTAGGGTTACCTAATATATATAAGTAGGGTAGTCCAACAGTGACCAACCACGCCCGGGCGAAGGCGCGCGGCGACGGACGGGGGAGCACGTCGATGTTCTGCACGCGCGCCAAGCTCGGTATGGCGGCCCTCGCCGCCCTGGTGGCGCTCGCCGCCTGCGGTGATGACTCGTCGGGCGGTGGCCGTGACGGCGCCGAGCCGAGCTCGACCGGAGGCGATGGCTGGACCTACACCGATGGGTCGGGCACCGAGACCAGGCTCGCCGACGTGCCCACCCGCATCGTGGCCCACGCCAGCTCGGCCGCCGCTCTCCTGTCGTTCGGCATCACGCCGGTGGGCGTCTACGCCGACACCCCGGTGGAGGACGACCTGGCACTCACCGGCCTCGACCTCGAGGGCATCGAGATCGTGGGCGAGGAGTGGGGCGTCATCAACGTCGAGGCCGTCGCCGCGCTCGACCCTGACCTCATCGTCTCGGAGTGGTGGCCCGTCGAACAGGGTTACACGGGCATGGAGGAGGGCGCCGGTACCGCGCTCGAGACCATGCAGGCGATCGCCCCGGTGGTCGGCGTCGCCCAGGGCCCGTCGATCGTCGGCATGATCGAGGACTGAGCTGGGAGAACGCCGACAAGTACCAGGCCGACCTGCTGATCATCGACCAGCGCGGCTACCCCGCCAACCTCGAGGACGCAGAGGCGCAGCCGACGTGGCCGTCCCTCGACGCCGCCGCGGCCGGCGCCGTCGCGGTGTGGCCGGCGTACTGGGTGCGCACCTACGACGCGTACGCCGGCGCCCTCGACGACCTCACCGCGGTGATCGAGGAGGCGGACGCCCGGCTGGTCCCCTGATCTCGGGAACGCCCCTACAGCACGATCTCGGGATACAGGGGGAAGCGGGACAGCAGGTCGGCGGCGCGGTCGCGGGTCTTGGCCGCCACGCCGTCCGCGATGGCGTATTTCGCCCGCGACGGGCCCGACTTCGCCGCCGCCCGGGTGGTCGCCGCCAAGGTGGCGTCGATGAGATCGGCGACCTCGTCGAGCTCGTCCGGTCCCATGCCGAGGGTGGTGAGCGCCGGCGTGCCCAGCCGGACGCCCGAGGTGTACCAGGCGCCGTTGGGGTCGCGTGGGATCGAGTTGCGGTTGGTGACGACGCCCGCGTCGAGCAGCGCCGACTCGGCCTGGCGGCCCGTGAGCCCGTAGCTGCTGCCCACGTCGAGCAGCACGAGGTGGTTGTCGGTCCCGCCGGTGACCAGCGTGGCCCCGCGCCGCAGCAGGCCCTCGGCCAGGGCCTGGGCGTTGGTCACGATGCGCTGGGCGTAGTCCGCGAAGTCGGGGCGGGCGGCCTCGGCCAGCGCCACGGCCTTGGCCGCCATCACGTGCGGCAGCGGCCCGCCCAGCACCATGGGGCAGCCCCGGTCGACGAACTCGGCCAGGTCCGGCTGGCACAGCACCATCCCGCCTCGCGGCCCGCGCAGCGACTTGTGGGTGGTCGTCGTGGTGATGTGGGCGAAGGGCACCGGGTCCTCGTCGCCCGTCATCACCTTGCCCGCCACCAGGCCGGCGAAGTGGGCCATGTCGACCATGAGGGTGGCGTCGACCGAGTCGGCGATGTCGCGCATCGCCGCGAAGTCGACCCGCCGGGGATAGGCCGAATACCCGGCCACGATCACGAGCGGGCGGAACTCCTCGGCCAGCCGGCGCACCTCCGCGTAGTCGAGCAGGCCGGTGTCGGGGTCGGTGCCGTAGGAGCGCTGGTCGAACATCTTGCCCGAGATGTTGGGCCGGAACCCGTGGGTGAGGTGGCCGCCGGCGTCGAGCGACATGCCCAGCATCCGCTGGCCGGCGTACGCCCGCCGGAGCTGCTCCCAGGGCTCCGCGCCCAGGTCGTTGACATGGCCGACGCCGGCCCCGGACAGCGCCGGCGCCTCGATCCGCTGGGCCAGGATCGCCCAGAACGCGACCAGGTTGGCGTCGATGCCCGAGTGGGGCTGCACGTAGGCGTGCGGTGCCCCGAACACCTGGCGGGCCAGCTCGGCGGCGCGGGCCTCGACCACGTCGACGTACTCACAGCCGGCGTAGAACCGGTGGCCGACGGTGCCCTCGGCGTACTTGTCGGACAGCCAGGTGCCCATGGCCAGAAGCGTCGCCGGCGAGGCGTAGTTCTCGCTGGCGATCAGCTTGAGCTGGCTGCGCTGGTTGGCCAGCTCGCCGCGGATGGCGCCGGCGATGGTGGGCTCGGCCGCCTCGACGACGTCGAGCGCCGCCCGGTAGGCGTCGGTGGCAGGGGTTGTGTCGGCCATGGGGCATCCTTCGGTTGCAGGTGCGGAAGCCCAGGCGCACGGCTCGTGACCGGCACGGGGGCCGGCGGGCCGCTCCCCGGTGGTTGCATCCACCTCACGCGCCAGTCACGGCCCAGCGGCAGCGTAGCGGCCCGGCGCGTGCGGCGTCCCGCAGCCAGCTCGTCCGACCGTCGGACGGTGCTCTTCCCCGGCCATGGAGAGGCGACCGACGACAACGCGGCCCAGCGGCATGCTCGACCTGGTGCGCGACGACATCGAAGGGCTTGGTGGAGCGGGCGCACGTCCGCGAAGCTCATGTGCCCTGGGCGACGGGCGGGTCGATCATGCTGGACAGAGGGGGAGCCTGCAGTGACGCACGTTGGAGCGAGCGTGTCGTCGCGGCCGCCGTCGCCGTCGCGCTCGTCACCGCGGGGTGCGGCGACGACGGCGACGGGGCGGGCACGCCGCAGTCGGGCGAGCGGGAGGCCACGACGACCGAGGCCGCGACCCCCGAGGTGCTGCAGATCCTCGTCACCAACGACGATGGTGTCGGCGCCGAGGGCATCGACGTGCTGGTCACGGCCCTCGCCGAGCTCGACGGCGTCGAGACGACCGTGGTGGCGCCAGCCGAGGAGCAGAGCGGTACCGGGGGACGGAGCACCGCGGGCCCGGTGCAGGCCACGCCCGCGCAGACCGCCGGCGGCCACGATGCCACAGCCGTCGCCGGCTTCCCGAGCGACGCCGTACGGGTGGCGTTTGATGAGCTGGGCCTCGACCCCCACGTCGTCGTAGCCGGCATAAACGAGGGGCAGAACCTGGGCGGGGTCGTCGAGGTCTCCGGCACGGTGGGGGCGGCGCGTGCCGCGGCGCGCCAGGGCGTACCCGCCCTGGCGGTCAGCCAGGGGCTCGGCGACCCGGTCGACTTCGACGTTGCCGCCGAGCTGGCCGTCGCCTGGATCGAGGAGCACCGTGACGCCCTCCTCGCCGGCGAGCTGCCGGTCGACGCCGTCGCCAATCTCAACGTGCCGAGCTGCGACACGGGCGAGGTGCGCGGCGTGGTCGAGGTGGTCACGGACGTCACGACGGTCGAGGGCGCATTCGAGCCGGCCGACTGCACTTCTACGGGCGACGGCTACACCGACGACATCACGGCGTTCCTCAACGGGTTCGCGCCACTCGCCGAGGTGACCGTAGAGGCCGCGGCCGACTGACGGTGGGTGCTGGCCCACTGGCCGGCACGTCGACCCCGGCGTGGCGCCCTTCGACGTCCCGCCGCAGCGTTGGGTCGACGCGGTGCACACCGCCGCTGCCGCGGCCGCCGGCGGCTAGCTGCGCGGGCTCGCTGCGGGTCAGTCGGCCGCCGCGAACGCGTCCAGGATCGCCTCGCTCAGCGCCAGCGACAGGCCGCTGTCGGTGGCGAACTGCACGAAGGTCAGGTCGTGCCCGGGGTCGACGGTGATGGTCTGCCCCCGGACCCCGACCGCGTAGTCAGCCCTCGGGCGGGTCGAGCAGTGCGACGAGGCGCTTGGGGCCGACCTTGCGGTAGGCGTCCTCGACGATGGCGGCGATCTCGTCCCAGTCGGGGTCGATGTCGAGGCGCACCCCCAGCCAACCGCTCGGGCCCACGTAAGGCGGGCGGAAGAAGCGCTCGGGGTCCTCGTCGATCATCGCCTCCTGCACGCCGGGAGCGGCGGGGCACCAGATGGCGAGCCGGCCGTCACCGTGGTGGTCGTCCAGATACATGGTGAGCGTCTTCTTGCCCCGGATGAACCATGACGGCGAGCCGTGGCTCGGACGTTCGGTCACCTCGGGCAGCGCCAGGCAGATCTTGCGCACCCGTTCGAGCTCGGGCTTCTCCGCGGACACGTCCCGAGTGTTGCGGACCGCGGGCGTGCCGCGCTTGGACGTTTGCGCCTGGCACCATGGTCGGCGATGACGACGACCGACTGGAACCCGGTGCTGCGGGGCGAGTTCGCCAAGCCGTACTGGGTCGAGCTGCAGCAGTTCGTTGCGACCGAGCGGGCGCGGGCGTCGGTGTACCCGCCCCACGACGAGGTGTTCGCCGCGCTGCACCTGACACCGTTCGCCGAGGTCAAGGCGGTGATCCTGGGCCAGGACCCGTACCACGGGCCGGGCCAGGCCCACGGCCTGTGCTTCTCGGTGCGGCACGGGGTGCGGCCGCCACCGTCGCTGCAGAACATCTTCAAGGAGCTCGAGGCCGACCTGGGCATCTCGCCGCCGGATCACGGCTGCCTCGACGCCTGGGCCCGCCAGGGCGTGCTGCTGCTCAACGCCTCGCTGACCGTGCGGGCGGGCCGCGCCGCCTCGCACCAGGGGAAGGGCTGGGAGACCTTCACCGACGAGGTGCTACGCGCCGTCAACGCCAAGCCCGAGCGGGTCGTGTTCATCCTCTGGGGGGCGTCGGCCCGCCGGAAGAAGGCACTGATCGACACCACCCGGCACGTCGTCATCGAGTCGGCCCACCCGTCGCCGCTGTCGGCGTCGAACGGCTTCTTCGGCAGCCGGCCGTTCTCGCGGGCCAACGCGGCACTGGTCGAGGCCGGCCGCGAGCCGATCGACTGGGCGCTGCCGGCCCGCCCACACGGCTCGTAGCGCCGGCTCAGGTGGGCGGCAGAGGCTCCGGGGCCTCGAAGCGGCCCTGCATGTGCTCGGTCCAGGTCGACATCTGGGCCGCGGCGGGCAGGCCCAGGGCGGCCAGTTCGCGCCCCACCGGGTGATCGCCCAGCTCGAGGACGACGCCCTCACCGCCCGCCAGCACCTGGCTGCCCGCGCCGCCCTGGGTGAACGCCGTGCGGTGAGGCACCCCCTCGACGAGCGAGTAGGTCACCAGCGGCAGGGGCGGCATCTCGTCGGCGCCGCCCCGCGGCAGGGTCAGGCGCAGGGCCAGCCGGCCATCCATGCGCAGCGTGCAGGTGACCGAGTCGTCGGCGTAGTCGAGGGCGATGTCCTCGACCGTCTTGGGGAAGCCCCAGATGGCGCGGCCGGCCTCGCAGGTGAACGACTGGTCGACGGGCAGCCGGGTGATGAACGTGCCCGCCTCCCGGTCGGCCGCGTCGCGCGGACCGCCCGTCGGCGTGACGAAGAAGGTGACGCCCACCTCGTGGTAGTCGCCCAGGTCGTTGTCGCGGTAGTCGATCACGGCGATGGCGACCTGGCAGCGCCCCGGGGCGGTCTCGATCGGCTCGAACGGGTGAGGTACACGGGCGCGGGCGGCGGCGATGTCGACGTCGAACATGGCGGTGCCCGCCGAGGCGTCCCGCACGACGCACGGCATGGTCACGGTCCGCCCGGCGATCTCGTAGCTCGTGTGCTGCAGCGACGTCATGGCGAGCCCTTCCCCTCGTGCCCCACGGGCCGGTGCCCCGGCCGTCGCGGCATGCTACGCGAGGCCCTTCCCCGCCTCGCCCACGGTGTCCTCCAGCGCCTCGAGGCCGGTGTAGCGGGGCACCCAGCCCAGCTCTCGCTTGGCCTTGGACGTGTCCATGATCGAGGGGTGGCTGACCACCTCGGCCCAGCCGGTGGCCGGCGGCACGAACGGCAGGTCGGGGAGGGCGGCGACGGCACGGGCGGCCGTGCGGACGACGCCCGCCGGCAGGGGCAGCGGCAAAAGGCCGAGCGCCCGCGCCACGTCCCGGGCGCTGAGCACGCCGTCGCCGGCGATGTTGTAGGCGCCGGGCGGCCCGGCCCCCACGATGCACTGCACGAGGGCCCGGCCGACGTCGTCCTCGTGCACCAGCTGGAGGGGGACGTCGGGGATCGGTGCCGGCACGGGCACGGGCAGCCGCCCCACGAGGCCGACGAGCCTGCGGCCGACGGGTGCGAGCCGCCCCGGCAGCACGTCCTTGGCGCCGAGGGTGTGCGGGCCGACCACGATCGACGGGCGCACGAGGTAGAGCGCGAGGTCGGGGTGCGCCGCGATCTCGTCGTGCAGGAGGTGCTCGAGCTCGGCCTTCTCCTGGGCGTAGAACAGGTGCTCGGCGGGCCGCACGGGCCAGTCCTCGGTCATGCCGACGGGGTTGTCGGGATGGAAGCCGTAGGCCGCGACCGACGACGCGTACACGAACCGCCTGGCGCCCGCCGCAGCCGCGGCGCGCACCGCGTTGAGCGTCCCGTCGACGTTGATCGCCCTGGTGGTGGCGCGCGACGCCGTGCCGGTGATCAGGAACGCCAGGTGGACCACGACGTCGGCGCCCTGGAACGCCCGCTCCAGGCTGGGGGCGTCGCGCACGTCGCCCTGCCGGTAGGCCAGCTTCGTCCAGCCGTGCTCGGCCGGATCGAAGGGACGGCGGGCGATGCCGACGATGCGGGTGATGCGCTCGTCGGCCTGCAGCAACGGGACGAGCCCGAACCCGAAGGTTCCGGTCGGGCCGGTGACGGCGACGACGAGGTCCGACTCCGCTGCGGCCACGGCCCGACGGTACCCGGTCGACGCACCGGCGGGGAGGGCCGACCGGGCCGCCGGCGGCAGCGGGCGTCTGGCCGGCCTGCGGGACGGCCCCGCGGGCCGTGTCCGTGTGCGCGTCGGCCGCGGCGTGTCAGCCGGGGTGGGCCTCGACCGTGACACGCGTGCCTGCGGGCGCGAGCGGCACCAGGTTGCCCTCCACCCGGCGGCCGTCGACCACCAGGTGGCTGACATGGCCGCGACCGCCGGCGCGAGCACGCACGGTGATGTCGTAGGTCGCGCCGCGGAACCGGCGGGTAGCTCGGTAGCCGTTCCAGGCCGACGGCAGGCAGGGGTCGATGCGCAGGCCGTCGTGGTCGGGCCGGATGCCCAGGATCCACTGCGTCACGGCTACGAACGTCCAGGCCGCGGTGCCGGTGAGCCACGAGTTCTTGGCCTCGCCGTGGCTCGGCGCGTCGCGGCCGGCGATGGTCTGGGCGTGGACGTAGGGCTCGCAGCGGTGCTGCTCGCTGATGTCCTCGCGAGCCGACGGGTTGATGCGCAGGTAGTAGTCGAGCGCCCGGTCGCCGTTGCCGACCCGCGTCTCGGCGATCATCACCCACGGGTTGGTGTGGCAGAAGATGCTGGCGTTCTCCTTGTAGCCGGGCGGGTAGCTGCTGATCTCGCCCAGCTCGAGGTGGTAGCGGCCGTAGGCCGGCTGCACCAGCATGACGCCGTGCGGCGTCGCCAGGTGCTCGGCCACCGCGGCGAGCGCGGTCTCGGCCGTGCCGTCGTCGAGACCGATGCCGGCGAGCACGCACATGCCCTGGGGCTCGACGAAGATGCGGCCCTCCTCGTTGCGGGCCGACCCGACCGGCCCGCCGTCGTGGTCGTAGGCGCGGAGGAACCAGGCGCCGTCCCAGCCGTGGGTGCGCACCGCTGCGTCCATCGCCTGCTGGGCCGCCCGCCACGCCGCCGCGTCGGCGTCCCGGCCGAGGCGCTCCTCCAAGGCGGCCAGCTCCGCGGCCGCGGCCACGAACAGCCCAGCGATGAACACCGACTCGGCGACCCCGCCCTCACGGTTCTCGGTGGTCTGGAACGACTCGCCCGGTGTGTCCGAGAAGGCGTTGAGGTTGAGGCAGTCGTTCCAGTCGGCCCGGCCGATCAGCGGCAGCCCGTGCGGCCCGAGCCGGTCGAGCGTGTACTGCAGGCAGCGGCGCAGGTGATCGTGGAGCGGCGAGTCGGAGCCGGGGCGGTTGTCGTAGGGCACGGGCTGGTCGAGGATGCCGAGGTCGCCCGTCTCCTTGACGTAGGCGGCGACGGCCAGGACCAGCCACAGCGGGTCGTCGTTGAAGCCCGAGCCGATGGCGTCGTTGCCCCGCTTCGTGAGCGGCTGGTACTGGTGGTAGGCGCCGCCGCTCGGCAGCTGGGTGGCGGCGATGTCGAGGATGCGCTCCCGCGCCTTGTCCGGGATCATGTGCACGAACCCGAGCAGGTCCTGGTTCGAGTCTCGGAAGCCCATGCCCCGGCCGATGCCCGACTCGAACGACGACGCCGAGCGGGACAGGTTGAACGTCACCATGCACTGGTAGGCGTTCCACACGTTGACCATGCGATCGACGTGCTCGACGGGCGTGGTCACCTGCAGCGAGCCGAGCAGGCCGTCCCAGTGCTCGCGCAGGCGCCGCTGCGCCTCGTCGACCGCCGCGGGGCGCAGGTGGCGTGCGATGACGGGCCGCACCAGGGTCTTGTCCATCGTCTGCGACCCGGGTGGGTCGAACTTGGCCTCGCGCGGGTTCTCGGCGTAGCCGAGCACGAAGACGACGTAGCGGGATTCGCCCGGCGCGAGCGTGAGCTCGACGTGGTGCGAGCCGCAGGGCGCCCAGCCGTGGGCGATCGAGTCGGACGACCTCCCGCGCTCGACGGCGAGCGGGAGGTCCCAGCCCCGGTACGGGCCGAGGAACGCCTCGCGCTGGGTGTCGAACCCGGCCAGGTCGCCCGAGCAGGCGAAGTAGGCGAAGTGGTCACGGCGCTCGCGGTACTCGGACTTGTGGTAGATCACGCCGTCCTCGACCTCGACCTCGCCGATCGACAGGTTGCGCTGGAGGTTGGTGGCGTCGTCCCAGGCGTCCCACAGGCAGAACTCGACCGCGCTGAAGAGCGAGAGCTGCGCCGTGCCGTCACGGTGGTTGGTGATGCGGGACCGCCAGACCTCCAGCGTCTCGCCCAGCGGCACGAGGTAGAGCGTCTCGGCCTCGATGCCCGCCCGCCGGGACCCGATGACGGTGTAGCCGAGGCCGTGCCGGCACCGGTAGGCGTCCAGGTCGCTGCGCATCGGCTGCCACGACGGCGACCAGGCGTCGCCGCTGTCGCGGTCGCGCAGGTAGAGGTAGCGCCCGCCCACGTCGGGCGGCACGTTGTTGTAGCGGTAGCGGGTCAGGCGGCGCAGGCGGGCGTCGCGGTAGAACGAGTAGCCGCCGGCGGTGTTGGAGATGATGCCGAAGTAGTCCTCGCAGCCGAGGTAGTTGATCCACGGCAGCGGCGTGTCGGGCCGCTCGATCACGTACTCGCGGGTGTCGTCGTCGAAGCGCCCGAACCTCATCGGGCGAGTGTGCCCTACCGGGTGGCGCGCATGCGGTGCGGCATCGCGCCCACCATCTCGTCGCACCACCGCTCGGCGTCGTCGTCGGCGGGCGGACGGCCCTCCATCGCCTGCTCGCAGCCGTCGCGGCGCGCGTCCCGATGACCCGGCCACATCATCGGGCCCTGCCGGGCCCCCGGACCCATCGGGCCGTGCATGTGGTCGGGCATGTGGTCGCGCATGACCTCACACCAGCTGGCGCCGGGGCCGTGACCGGCCACAGGCATCGCCCCCAGTCCGTCGCCGCTCCCGGTGGCGAGCGCGGCGGCCCCGATGGCCAGCGCCACGGCACCGGCCACGAGGCCGGCCCCGACGATCCACCGTGTCGGCAGCCCACCGGTCGCGCGGGGCGGCGTCGCCACGGCTTCGGGCTGGGTGTCGGGTGTCTCTACGTCGGGTCGAGGTAGGTCGGGGGTCTCGTCCATGATCGCCTCCGGACGGCGCGGCTGCGTGCTCCTGTACCACCGCATTGTCCGGCGGTCCTCCGCGCGCCCGTAGAGCCAATGGTCACGTCCGGCGCCGACGGAATTCGGTATGTGCACCCGCCCGGCGTCCGTACGCTGACCCGATGGCCGAGCCGCCGGTGGAGGTCCGCGAGCACTATGAGTGCGAGATCGACGAGGAGCAGCGGCTGCGCCAGGGCCCGGGGCTCCTCGAGCTGGCCCGGACCCAGGAGATCGTCCGGCGGCACCTGCCGGCCGGCCCGCTGCGGATCCTCGACGTCGGTGGCGGCACCGGGGTGCACGCCGCTTGGCTGGCCGACGACGGGCACGACGTCCACCTCGTCGACCCGATCGACCGCCACGTCGAGGCGGCGCGGCGGCTCGCCGGCCCGGGGCGGCGCATCACGGCCGAGGTGGGCGACGCCCGGCGTCTGCGGGCCGATCGCGACTCGGCCGATGCGGTGCTGCTGCTGGGACCGCTCTACCACCTCACCGATCGGGCGGACCGCTCACTGGCCCTGCGGGAGGCGGCGCGGGTCGTGCGACCCGGCGGGGTCGTCATCGCCGCGGGGATCTCGCGGTTCGCCTCGCTGCTCGACGGCCTCGGCCGCGGGTTCCTGTTCGACCCGGAGTTCCGGGCCGTGGTCGAGCGCGACCTGCGGGAGGGCGCGCACCGCAATCCCGAGCGGCGGCCCCACTGGTTCACCACGGCCTACTTCCACCACCCGGACGAGCTGCGCGCCGAGGGGGTCGACGCCGGCTTCGACGGTGTCGAGGTCCTGGGGGTCGAAGGCGTGGCCGGCAGGTTCGGCGAGCTGTTCGACCGCTGGGACGACCCGGAGGTCCGGGAGGCGATCATGTTCTCCGCACGGGCCGTCGAGTCCGAGCCCGCGGTGATCGGCGCCAGCGCCCACCTGCTGATGATCGCCAGGCGTCCCGCCGGCTGACCGCCGCCGACGGCCTCGGCCCCAGAGGGCGGGTGGCTAGGAGGAGCGTTGCTCCAGCACGACGACGGGGATCGTCCGGTCGGTCTTGGACTGGTACTCGGCGAACCCCGGCATGACCTCGATCTGGCGCGACCACAGACGCTCGCGCTCGTCGCCATCGGCCACCCGCGCCCGGACGGGCACGGTGCCGGTGCCGACCTCGACCGTCACCTCGGGGTTGGCGACGAGGTTGTGGTACCAGTCGGGGTGGGTCGGCGCCCCGGCCTTCGAGGCGAAGATGACTAGGTTGTCGCCGTCGGAGGCGTAGACGACGGGGTTCACGCGCTCCCGGCCGGTCCTGGCTCCGGTGGTGTGGAGCAGGAGCATCGGCGCGCCTTCGAACTGGCCGCCCACCTTGCCCCCGTTGGCTCGGAACTCGTCGATGATTGCCGCATTCCAGTCGGACACGCGTCGCAGGCTAGCGGCGAGTCCGCTGGCTGCCGCGGGTCATGGATGTGTGGCCAGCGGACACCTCGCGACCTGGAATGCAGCGTGCCGGGGGGTGGTTGCGCTGGTCATCCGATCAGGTTTCTGCGGTGTCGGTGCGGCGGTTATCCTGTCTCGTCCACCCAGGCCCCCATCGTCTAGTGGCCTAGGACACCACCCTCTCAAGGTGGCGACACGGGTTCGAATCCCGTTGGGGGTGCCAGCAGCGGCGACCCAGCTCACAGGGTTCGCCGCTCGTCGCGTCCGGGGTCCGACGCGGTGCCCGAATCGGGCTCCGTGCCCGCTACGTGCCCGTTCGAATCCGACGTCGGCGCCCGGGCCGCCGTGATGGCCGCAGACAGGCCCGCCGCGATGTCCCGCTCCCGGTCCCGGTCGGCGTGCTGGTAGATCAACGCCGCCCGGGTGCTCGCGTGGCCCATCCGGGTCATCGCGTCCCGCAGGCTCGCACTCCGCGACACCAGATGGTTCCCCGTGTGCCGCAGATCGTGGAACCGCAGCCCGACCTCGGGATCGACCCCTCCCGATGCTGCTGCCTCCTTCCACAGCCGGTTAAAGTGCGTGCGCCGCGGCGTCGCTCCCTTCGGCCCCACGAACACCCCGACCGTTCGACCCCGGTTCTGCCCACTTCCGCAGGTGCTCCCGCAGCTCGGGCACGATCGCCGCCGGGATTCCCACCTCGCGCACCCCCGCCGCCGACTTCGGACGCGACCTCGAGCACGCCGTCGACCTCGACCACCGCCGCCCGGACCACCACGAACCCGCCATCGAGATCAAGGTGACGCCGACGCAACGCGATCAGCTCACCCCACCGCAACGACGTGAACGCCGCCATCATCACCAGCGCCCGATACCACGGCCGCATCGCATCCGCGATCGCGTACACCTCAGCGATCGTCGCCACCGGCCGCTCCGGGCTCCCGTCCTGATACGCGCCCTTGATCCGACACGGGTTGAGCCGCACCAACTCGTCCTCGACTGCCGTCCGCATGATCGCCCGCAGCAGCCGATACGCGCCCGCCACGGTCGGACCACCCACTCCCGCACCCAGACGTTCGGCGCGCCACGACCGCACCCGCGCCGTCGTCACATCCACGAGGTGGAGCTGCCCGAGCTGCGGCACCAGGTGCAGGCGCAGCAACCGCTCGTACTTGCTACGCGTGCGGG
>DASSCS010000090.1:0-9281 GCA_035697515.1 Acidimicrobiales bacterium | reverse complement strand
AACACGTTGACCAGGCCCTCGTCGTACATCTGCCGCAAGGTGGCCAGGGTCTCCTCGGCCTCGGGCACCGCGAAGGTGGCCTCCGTCGCCCGCCCGTCGCGCCCGTTGCCGTTGTTGACCACGTCGATGCCGTCGCCGCTCAGCCAGTTCTCGAACACCGCGTGGCTGACCTTGAACGACAGCGGCTTGTCGGACACGCCCGCGTCCTTGAGCGCCCGGGCCTGCTCGTGGAGCTCGTCCAGGGTCTGGGGCGGGGCGTCTGGATCGAGCCCGGCCTCCACCCAGTGGGCCTTGTTGTAGTACAGCACCTGCGAGCTGACGTTCACGTAGCCCGGGTACAGCACGTCGCCGACGCTGAAGGCGGAGCGCACGGCCGACTCGATCTCGGTCAGGTCGTAGTCGTCGGCCTCCATGCACGCCTGGGCGGGCAGCACCAGCCCGCTGTCGGCGAGCGCCTGCAGCTGGTTGGTCTCGAGCATGACGAGGTCGGGCAGCTGGTCGACGTTGGCCGCCGCCGCGCTCTCGAACGTGCGGTACACCTCGGCGAACGAGGTGCCCTGGTCGCTGGCCCTGACGACCACCCGGTCCTGGCTGGCGTTGAAGCCGGCCACCATGTCCTCGAGGGTCTGCTTGACCGGCCCGCCGATGCCGCCGTACCACAGCGTCACCTCGACCGGGCCGTCTGCCTCGTCCAGCGCCTCGAGCGGGCAATCGGGCAGCTCGGTGCCGTTGTCGCCGCCGTCGCCGCCGGCCTGGACGTCGTCGCCGCCCGAGGTCGGCGGGTCGCTGCACGCCACCGCCGCCATCCCCACGCACAGCGCCACGGGCAGGGCGAGTGCCGTCCGGGTGCGTCGTCGTGCCATGCGGGTCCTCCCGTGGTGCGGGGCGAGCGGGGCCGCCGGGCGGCGGGTCATCCCTTCACCGCGCCGGCGGTGAGGCCCCGGATGATCTGGCGCTGGAAGGCGATGAGCAGCAGGACCACCGGCAGCGCCACGATGAGCGCCGCAGCCACGCCCACGTTGGCGTTGGCCAGCTCGGCGCCGACGATCGTCTTCAGCCGGATCTGCGCCGTCTGGTAGCGGCTGTCGTCGATGACCGCCTGGGGCCACAGGTACTGGTTCCAGGCGCCGAGCGCCGCGATCACGGTGAAGGAGGCGATCACCGGCCGGGTGAGCGGCACGGCGAAGCGCCACAGGAAGGCCATGTGCCCGTAGCCGTCGAGCCGGGTGGCGTCCTGGATCTCGGGCGGCACGCCCCGGAAACCCTGGCGGATGAGGAACGTGCCGAAGGCGGTGGCCGCGAACGGCAGCACCAGCCCGGTGTTGGAGTTGATCCACCCCAGCTCGCGGATCGTCTGCACGTTGGCCAGCAGCGTGACCTCGAGCGGCAGCAGCATCGTGCCCATGAAGAACGCGAAGACCAGTGGCTTGAAGGGGAAGCGCAGGAAGGCGAAGGCGTAGGCCGCCAGGATGGACGTGACCACCTGCGCCACCGTGATGAGCACCGAGACGACGAAGCTGCGGCCGAGCGCCGAACCGAGGTCACCCTGGTCCCACCCCCGGCTCCACACCGAGGCGCCGAAGGCCACGACCACGAACGTGGTGAGCGCCACGCCCACCAGGCCGGCCCGCAGCCAGCCCCGCCAGCCCGGGTGCCGGTCGGCGAACCCGAGGTACTGCGTCAGGGCCACGGCCACGATGGCGGCCAGCCACCACCAGGGCGTCGAGTCGGCGCGGGCCAGCGACGCCGCCCAGATCCGGCCAGCCAGCACGGCCAGGACCACCACGCCGGCGACGACCGCCGCGATGCGCCGCGGCGAGGCGAGCGGCGCCGGGTGGAGCGCCCGTCCCCCCGCGGCCCGCAGCTGCACCCAGGCCAGCAGGGCAGCCACGATCAGGGTGCGGGCGGCGACCGAGGCGGCGCCGCCCGACAGCCAGGTGCGGTCCTTCCAGTCGACGGCGACGGGGTGCAGCGGCTTGCCGGCCCGTAGGTAGCGGAACGGGGGCGAGAGCGCCTGCAGCAGCGTGAAGACGATGGGGAGCAGGACCACCAGCGCGAGGGCGATGAGGACGCCGTACTGGCCGGCCAGCCCCCAACGGCGCCGGGCCGTCGAGTGCCCGATGGTGGCCGCCGTCAGGTCGCGTGCCGGCCCGCCCAGCACGTCGGGCGCGGCCGGCCCGGCCGCCACGTCGTCGACCTGGGCGACGTCAGCGGGCATAGTGCACCCTCCGCTCGAGGATCACGAACTGCATGGCCGTCACCGCCAGGGTGATGAAGAACAGCCCGACCGAGTACACCGCGCCGATGCCGATGTTGTCGGGACGGTTGAGGCGGTTGATCTTGAACACCATCGTCTCGGTGGCGCCCACCGGCCCACCGCCGGTGATGATGTCGATCTGGGCGAACGCCTGCAGCCCGTGGATCACCAGCACCACCAGCAGGAACAGCAGGACGGGCGAGATGAGGGGGATCGTGATGCGCAGCAGCCGCCGCGCCGCGCCGTAGCCGTCGAGCGTGGCCGCCTCCATCACCTCGTCGGGTACCGCCTGGAGCCCGGCCAGCACGATCACGAAGGCCAGGCCCATGTTCTGCCAGATCGACGAGAGCGAGACGGCGAACATGGCCATGCCCGGATCGTTGAGCCAGTCGGTCGCGATCAGGCCCACCTGCGGGTTGAACAGGTAGAGGAAGACCACCGAGGTGACCGCGACCGAGCTGGCCAGCGTCGAGCTGAAGATGGCCTGGAACACCTTGATGCCCCGCAGGCGGCGGTGGGCCGACACCGCGAGGAGGACGCCGAGGATCAGGCCCGGCGGCACGGTGTAGAGCACGAACTGCACGCTGTGCCACAGGCCCTCGCGGAAGTCGTCGCTGGCCAGCTCCTCCCGGTACTGGGCGAGGCCGACCCGCTCGAAGTAGGCGCCGTTGCGCCGGCTCTCGAAGGTGCCCCAGTACGCCAGGTTGAGGAACGGCCGGTAGAAGAACGCCACGAACACGGCGATCGACGGCGCCAGCAGCAGCGCGGCCAGCCCCAGCTCCCTGGGCGAGTAGCGGCGGCGCGACGAGCGGTTCACGCCAGCCGCTGCTCGGTGTCGGGGTCGAACACGTGGACGTCGGCGGGATCGACGGCCAGCCGGGCGGTGCCGCCGGTGTCGAGCCGGGCCATGCCGGTCTGGCGGACGACCACGGGGGCCTCGCCGATGGAGCCGAACACCAGGCACTCGTGGCCCAGCCACTCGACGGCCCGCACCTTGTGCTCGACGGGTCCGTCGCCCGTGACGTGGAGGTGCTCGGGTCGCACGCCCACGACCACCGGCCGGCCCTCCTCGAGCCGCGTGGCCAGCCCCAGCGGCAGCGGCACACGCCCGCCACCGACGTCGATGCCGGCCCGGCCGTCGGTGCCGCCGTCGCCGTCGGTGACGACCGTCCCCGGCATGGTGTTCATGGGCGGCGTGCCGATGAACTGGGCCACGAACAGGTTGGCGGGCTCCTCGTAGACCTGCTGGGGCGTGCCCACCTGCTGCAGGCGACCGGCCGACATGATGGCGATGCGGTCGGCCATGGTCATGGCCTCGACCTGGTCGTGCGTCACGTACAGCACGGTGGTCTCGACGCGCCTGTGCAGGTCGACCAGCTCCAGTCGGGTCGCGGCCCGGAGCTTGGCGTCGAGGTTCGACAGCGGCTCGTCCATGAGGAAGGCCTGGGGCCGCCCGACGAAGGCCCGGGCCAGTGCGACCCGCTGGCGCTGGCCACCCGACAGCGCGGCGGGCTTGCGGCCCATCAGCTCGCCCAGCCCCAGCACGCGGGCGGCCTCGTCGACCCGCTCGTTGCGCTCGGCTCTGGTGAGCTTGCGGGCCTCGCGGTCGGGCCCGTCGGCGTGGTACTTCCGCACCAGCAGCGGTGACTCGATGTTCCGCCGCACGGTCATGTGGGGGTACAGGGCGTAGCTCTGGAACACCATCGACACGTCGCGCCGGGCGGGGTCGATGTCGTTGACCACCCGGTCGCCGATGCGGAGCGTGCCGTCGGTGATGTCGTCGAGGCCGGCCACCATGCGCAGCGCGGTGGTCTTGCCGCACCCGGACGGGCCGAGCAGCACCATGAACTCGCCGTCGTCCACCTCCAGGTCCAGCGCGTCGACGGCGACCACGTCGTCGAACCGCTTGGTCACCTTCTCGAACGTCAGGCTGGCCACCTGCCACCTCCCACCCGCCGGCCTCGCCGTTGGCAGCGGCGTCGGCGTCGGCGACGTGACGTTAGCCCCGGCGTGGCCCGGAGCCGGCGGACCGCGCCCCGATCACCACACGACGTGAGGGGGCGACCGTTCATCTCACTCGATCCGCACCGCAGCGTCGACCCGAGTCGTACTGTGAGCGCGATCACGGGGCATCCCCCGCCGACCATCGAGGAGTCGCGATGAGTGACCCCATGAGCGAGTTCATGTGGCCCGAGGAGCGCGAGGGCCTGCGGCGCGCCACGTCGAAGTGGTGGGCGTTCCTGGCGCTCGGCGTGATCTCCGCGTTGCTCGGCGTGGTGCTGATCCTCGACCTCACCACCGCGGTCACCACGCTGGCCCTGCTGGTGGCGCTGGGTCTGATCGTCACCGGCCTGGGCGAGATCATGACGGCCGGGCGCTACCGCAGCACGCTCGGCGTGGTGGCCGGTGCCGTGCTGGTGGTCGGGGGTGTGCTGGCCGCCGTGTGGCCCGACATCACGCTGTGGGTGCTCGCCGTGGTAGTGGGTGTCAACCTGATCATCTCCGGCGCGGCCCGCATCATGGGGGCGCTGTCGCTGCGGATCGAGGGCTGGGGCTGGCTGCTGTTCGGCGGCGCGCTCAGCGTCGTGGTCGGCCTCCTCGCACTGGCCTGGCCCGACGCCACGATCCTGGTCCTGGGGGTGCTGCTCGGCGTACGGATGCTGTTCTTCGGCATCGCCGAGATCATGTTCGCGCTGGCCCTCCGCGACGTTCAGTCCGACCTGGCCTGACGACAATCGCCGTCCCGACGTTCCTGCCGCGGAAACCGGGGTCCCGATCCCCGGCGCCGCGGCACGTTTCTCAGGACGGGGTCGCGGGGACGTCGGCGGCGGTGAGCGTGGTGAGCTGGTCGTCGGTCGGGTGGTCGAGCGCGACCAGGCGGGTGGCCTGGTTGGCCACCGCGGCCTCGAACAGGTTGCGGGCCAGGCGCCCGTTGCCGAACCCCCGGTCGCGGGGCTGGGCAGCCAGCCAGCGGCGCACGGCCGCTCGCCCGTCCTCGTCGAGCGAGTAGCGGCCCGTGGCGCCGATCGACTCGACGATCGCCAGCAGCTCGTCGTCGCTGTAGTCGGGGAAGTGGATGGTCTTGGGGAACCGCGAGCGCATGCCCGGGTTGGCGGCCACCAGCTCGTCCATCTCGTCGGGGTAGCCGGCCAGGATCACGACCAGCCGGTCGCGCCGGTCTTCCACCAGCTTGACCACGGTGTCGATGGCCTCGCGCCCGAAGTCCTCCTCGCCGCCCCGGGCCAGGCTGTAGGCCTCGTCGATGAGCAGCACCCCGCCCTCGGCCCGGTCGAAGGCGGCCACCACCCGCCCCGCGGTCTGCCCCACGAACCCGGCCACCAGCCCGGCCCTGTCGGTCTCGACCAGGTGCCCCCGCTCGACCACGCCGAGCGTGCGGTAGATCTGCGCCAGCAGCCGGGCCACGGTGGTCTTCCCGGTGCCGGGGTTGCCGGTGAAGATGAGGTGGCGGCTCTGGTCGAGCACCGGCAGGCCCCGGTCGCGGCGGATCTGCTGCACCCGCAGCAGGTTGCTGACCAGGTGCACCTCGCGCTTCACGCTGTCGAGGCCCACCAGGTCGTCGAGCTCGGCCAGCAGCTCGTCGAGCGGGCGGGGTGGGGGCAGCTCGTCCTCGGCCGGCCGTGCCGGCGGCCCCGGGGCGGTGGCCGGCGCCCCCGCGGTCCCGGCGCCCGTGCCCGCCGCGGGCCCGGGGCCCTGGTCGCCGGGGCGGGGGCCTGCGGCGGCCGCGGCGGCGTCGACCGCCTGCTGCACCGTTGACCGGAAGGTCTCGACCGCGACCAGCTCGGTGCGCGAGGGCAGCAGGTCGAGGGCCGCCACCGCGTGGCCGATCTGCGCACCGTGGCGCGCGAACCGCTCGGCCCGGGCACCGCCGTCGCGGGCGTCGGCGGTGGCCAGCACCTCGAGCATGGCCGAGGGGCGTTCCAGCTGGGCGCGGCGGCCCGCCAGCATTCCGGCGTCGCGCAGGTGGGCGGGCGTGGCCCGGCCCAGGTCGGAGGGCAGGCGGTGGCCGAAGGTGGCGATGAGCGCCCACAGCTCGTCGTCGGTGTGCAGCCCGTCGGCGTCGACGAACGCGCAGGCCAGGTTGTAGGCCTCGAGCTCGACATCGGCCCGCAGCCGCCCCACGTCGACCCGGTCGACCGTCGCCCCGAGCGCCTCGACCTCGGGCGCCAGGTCGTCGACGAACGCGCGCACCGCCCCCTCGAGGGCGCCGGTGGCCCGCTCCGTCCCGTCCGCCCTGCTCACCGTGCAGCGCGCCCCATCGGTGCCCGGCAGCCCGGTGCCGGCGACCCCACGTCGACCATGGCCAGAGCCTGCCACGCGGCCGTGCCCGCGCCGCGACGCCCGCACGGTCCACCGCCCCCCGATCGCCGCGTCAACCGCGATGCCCCGCCCGGCGTCGGTACGGGATGATGACGGTGATGAGCGTCCCCCCCGGCGGGGTACGGAGGCACAGCTCGCGGGCAGGCCGGCGCTGGCCCCAAGACGGCGCCGGCCCGCCCGGGGGGCTCGACGTGCAGGACGGCGACGCCCTGGCGACGCTCCACCGCGAGCACTACACGTCGCTGGTGCGGCTGGCGGCGCTGGTGGTCGGCGACCGGGGGGTGGCCGAGCAGCTCGCCCAGGACGCCTTCGTCAAGCTGCACCTGCGCTGGGGCGGCCTCCGCCGGCTCGATCGGGCGCCCGCCTACCTGCGCAGCACGGTGCTGAACGGCGCCCGCTCGCACCTCCGGCGCCGCAAGGTGAGCGACCGCTACGACGCGCGCCGCACGGTCGAGCCCGCGTTCGCCACGCCCGAGTCGTCGGCCCTCGGCCGCGCCGAGCGCGACCGGGTTATCGAGGCCCTGTGGCGCCTGCCCGAGCGCCAGCGCGAGGCCGTCGTGCTCCGCTTCTACCTCGATCTGCCCGAGGCGGACATCGCCGCGGCGATGGGCGTGTCGGCCGGTTCGGTCAAGTCGCACCTGCACCGGGGCCTGGCCTCGCTCGCCACCCACCTGGGGGAGGAGCAGCCATGAACAGCCCCACCGACCTCGAGACCCGAGTGCAGGCGGCGCTGGCCGGCGAGGCCCGGACGGTCGAGCCCGCCGGTGACAGCCTGGCGACCATCCGCCGCCGGGCCCGGTCCGCCCACCGCCGGCGCCGCACCGCGCTCGCCGGTGCCGGCGTGGCCGCGCTGGTGGCCGTGGTGGTGGCCGTGCCGCTGGCGGGCGACGACGACCGCTCCGACGTGACCACCAGGTCGGACCAGCCGACCTCGACCGACGCCCCCGACCGCACGGGCACGACCACGCCGCCCGACGTGCCCGCCAGCACGGTCGACGCGGCGCTATGGCCCGACCCCGCCGGCGAGCTGTTCGACGACCCGGTCGCCGCGGTGCGCTCGTTCGTCACCGAGGTCATCGGCATCGACGACCCGCAGCTGTCGGCGTTCCGTGAGGGCGAGCCCGGGGCCGGCGAGGTCGACCTGCTGCAACGCGGCGAGGACGGCACCGTCCTCGACCAGGCGGCGAGCACCGTCGTGGTGCGCAAGCTCGACGGCGAGCACTGGTTCGTGACCGCTGCGTCGTCGGACGACGTGCAGATCGACACCCCCGAGCCGGGCGCCGAGGTCACGTCGCCGGTGGCGGTGACCGGCCGGGGACGCGGGTTCGAGGGCAACATCCTGGTCGACCTGCGGGCCCGCTCGGCCGGGGGCGGCGGCATCGGCAGCGCACCCCCGACCATCGCCGGCACCGGCGAGGAGCTGCTCCCCTTCTCGGTCGAGGTGCCCTTCGACTTCTCGCCCACGCCTGTCGCGATCGTGGTCGCCCAGAACTCGTCCGGGGCCGACCTCGCTGTCCCCAGCTTCTCGGCCGTGGGGGTCCGGCTCGGCGCCGGCCCGGGGCCGGGGACCACCGAGTCGCCGGACGACACGCCGAACGATGAGTTCCGGTACCAGCCGTTGTGGCCCTTCGCCACCCGGGGCCAGGCCGACCAGTGGTTGCGGGAGGGCCTCCCCGGCGGGCACCAGCCCTGGCACTCCTCGGCCGAGATGACGGCCCAGAGCTTCACCCAGGGCTACCTCGGCTTCACCGAGCTCGACCGGATCACCTCCGCCGACGTCCGTGCGACCGAGGCCTGGATCGGCGTCGGCTACGAGTCCGAGCCGGGGTCCGTCTCGACGGCGGCCGTCGTCCACCTGGTGCGCTTCGGTTCCGACCCGGAGGCGCCATGGGAGGTGGTCGGCACCCGCGACACCGACCTCACGCTCGACACCCCCCGCTACGGCTCGGCGCTGTCGTCGCCGCTGACCGTGGGCGGCACCGTGACGGGCGTCGACGAGAGCCTGCAGGTGCAGGTGCGCCAGATGTCGTCCACGGAGGCGCTCGGCGAGACCTGTTGCCTGCCGGCGGGGGGCACGGGCAGGCCCTGGGAGATGACGGTCGAGCTCACCGGGCGGGCCACCGACCCGGCGGTGACCGTGGTGGTGTACACCGGCGGTCACGTGCAGGACGTCGAGCGGTTCGCCATCACCGGCCTGCGCACGTGAGGCCACTCCCTACCGGCGGACCGGCGTCGGTGTCCCGTCGCCGAGGCGGGAGCCGCACCCGACGGCCCGTAGCATGGGCCCATGTCAGCCGTCTCCGACCTGGGTGCCCGGGCCAAGGCTGCCAGCCGGGTGCTGGCCACCGCGTCGACCGAGGCCAAGGACGCCACACTGCTGGCCGCCGCCGACCTACTGGTCGAGCGCACTGACGACCTACTGGCCGCCAACGCCGCCGACGTCGAGCGCGAGCAGGCCGCGGGCGCGTCGGCCACGGTGGTCGACCGGCTGCGCCTGACGGCGGCCCGCGTCGAGGGCATGGCCGGCGGCCTGCGCCAGGTGGCCGCCCTCGCCGACCCGGTGGGCGAGGTGTCGCAGGGCTGGACCCGCCCCAACGGCCTGCGCATCGCCAAGGTGCGCGTACCCCTCGGCGTGGTGGCGATCATCTACGAGAACCGGCCCAACGTCACCAGCGACGCCTTCGGG
>DASSCS010000089.1:0-25110 GCA_035697515.1 Acidimicrobiales bacterium | reverse complement strand
CTACTTCGTGCTCTGCTACACGCTGTCGTACCTGGTGAAGCGGCTGCAGCGGAAGATCGCGGTGATTCGCTAGGGAGCGGCGGCAATGGCAATGATCGAAGCGAAGGGCGTCTCGAAGTGGTACGGCAGCTTCCAGGTGCTCACGAACTGCACGACGAAAGTCGAGAAGGGCGAGGTCGTGGTCGTTTGCGGCCCGTCGGGGTCGGGCAAGTCCACGCTGATCCGCTGCATCAACCGTCTCGAGGACCACGACCAGGGCCGCATCGTGGTCGACGGCACCGAGCTCACCAACGACGTGAGCCACATCGCCGAGGTGCGGCGCGAGGTGGGCATGGTGTTCCAGCAGTTCAACCTGTTCCCCCACCTGACCGTGCTCGACAACGTCACGCTCGGTCCCCGCAAGGTGCGGCGCTGGCCCAAGGCCAAGGCCACGGCGGTGGCCCGAGAGATGCTCGAGCGGGTCAGGATCCCCGAGCAGGCGGGCAAGTACCCCGGGCAGCTCTCGGGCGGCCAGCAGCAGCGGGTGGCCATCGCCCGGGCGCTGGCCATGCAGCCGAAGATCATGCTGTTCGACGAGCCCACCTCCGCCCTCGACCCCGAGATGATCGCCGAGGTGCTCGACGTCATGCGCGAGCTGGCCCGCACGGGCATGACGATGATCGTGGTCACCCACGAGATGGGCTTCGCCCGCGAGGTGGCCGACCGGGTGGTGTTCATGGCCGACGGCGAGGTGGTCGAGGTGGGCACCCCGCAGCACTTCTTCGAGAACCCGGTCGAGGAGCGCACGAAGCTCTTCCTGCGCCAGATCCTCTAGAGGCCCCCCGCAGGTCCCGTCGCGCCCGGGGGGTGTCCCCGATCCCCCAGCGGGGCCGCGGCGCGAGGGTACGCACCGGAATCGATCGGGCGTACCGGCCGGAAGGAGGCAGCGCCATGAGCTCGACACTCGTCATGGACCGCCCGTGCGTGACTGTCAGGGCGCTGCGCCCGTTCCGGGGCTCGGTGGTGACCGTGCAGACGGCGTCCGCCGTGCTGCGCGGGTTGCTCCTGTCGTGCGTCAGCGGCAGCGCGTGGCTCGTCGTCGACGACGCGGATGTCCTGGTCGACCTCGACGAGATCGTGGCGGTCGACACCGTGTGACGCGCGTCCCGCTGCGCGGGCAGGCCGCATCCTGGCGGCGGTCGTGGCCGTGGGCCAATCCGTCACAGGGGGCCGTCATACTGTGCCCATGCCGGGGACGGCACCCATCTACGGGCTCGACATCGAGACCGACACGACCGTCGACGGGCTCGATCCGGCGGTGTCGCCGGTCGTCACCGTGGCGCTGTCCACCCCCGCCACCGACGAGGTGTTCGTCGGGCCCGAGGCCGACCTGCTCGCCGCGCTCGACCACCGGCTCGGCCAGCTGGGCCCGGGCATCATCGCCACCTGGAACGGCGCCGCGTTCGACCTGCCGTTCCTGGCCGACCGCGCCCGGGCGTGCGGGGTCGGCCTGGGCCTGCGCCTCGTGCCCGACCCCACCGTGGTGCTCGGCCGCGGCCCCCTCCCCGGCCACAGCGGCGCCTACCGGGCCACCTGGTACGGGCACGGGCACCTCGACGCCTACCGCGTCTACCGGGGCGACGTCGGTCGGGCCTTGCGCATCTCGTGCTCGCTCAAGGCGGTCGCCCGGCTCGTGGGGCTCGCGCCGGTCGAGGTCGACCGCGAGCGCATCCACGAGCTGGCCCCGGCCGCGCTGGCCGCGTACGTCGCCAGCGACGCCCGGCTGGCCCGCGTCCTGACCGAGCGGCGCTGGCCCGGCATCTCCCGCTGCGTCGATGGCGCCGGCCCGGCATCCGCGGCTGCGTCGGCGTGACTGTCATACCCCCGCAGTAGCGTTCCGCCCCAGCGGGTTCGTGGTCTCCCCGCCGGCCTCCGGCACAGACCGCCGATGAAACGGCGCGATCTGTCCTGTCCGGAGGCCTTCCCGATGCTCCCCCCTTGCGACCACGGCCCACTCATGGCGCTCGCTCTGGCGGCCGACGCCGACCTGTCCACCGCCGCCGTCGACGGTGCCCTGCTGCGCCTCAGCGACCTGGCACCCGCCACCCGCGCCTTCACCTGGTTGCCGCTCGACGGCGCCCATCCCCTCGAGGTGCTGATGGGCTTCCGTGCCCCGCTGCACTGGCGGCTGCTCGGCGTGTCGTGCACCGGCCGGGCCCGCCACCTGCGCGCCGGGGGCGAGCCCCAGCGCCCCCGGCCCGAGGGCGACGCTGTGACCGTCACCCTGCTCGTCGAGCGCGACGGCGACGCCGCCTGCGTGGTGCGCAAAGGCGACGAGGTGACGCCGATGCCCGGCCGCCCCGAGGGCACCGTCGCCGACGCCTGCCGCCGGGCGCTCGCGCTGCCCACCGCGCCCCCACCCCGCTCGACCCTCGGGTTGTGGACGCTGGGCTGGCTCGACCGTGTGGTCGAGGTGGCCAGCCGGGCCGACGCCACCGCCCGCCTCGCCACCTGGGCGCAGGTGGCCGAGCTGCACGCGGCCGTCGGGCCGCTCACCGGGGCATTCAGCGGGGTGTCGGGGCCGGCGGCGCTGGCCGCGTCGGCCCAGGCGCTGGCCGAGGCGTGGACCTGGGCCCGCCTGCGCGACGACCCTGCCGTGGTCGAGGTGCCCGGCCAACCGCCGTCCCGGCAGGTCGCGGCCTGGATGGACGACGGCATGTGGGCCCGGTGGCTGCTCTCGCGGCTCCCGGGCCGCGACGACCTGCTCGCCGCAGTGCACGCCCTGCTGCCCGCCGGGCTGGCCGAAGGGGTCGAGCTGGTCGCCGGGGCCGGCCGGGGCCGGCCGTGACCGGGTCGGCGCGGGCGCTGCGGTCAGCCGACGCGGGCCAGGGCCAGTGCGGCGGCGAGGCGCGCCTGAGCGTCGACGGGGAAGGTGGCCCAGTCGTAGATCGATGCGCCGATCGCCCCGTCCCGGTCGACCGACTTCACGAACCCGGCGACGTCGCGCTCGAGCGAGCCCTCGCCCAGCCCACCGATGGCATGGACCCGGGCGCCGTTCCCCACGCGGTCGCGCAGCAGGCGCAGGTTCTCGGCCGTGTAGGTGGCCGCGTCGCGGTAGCCGGAGGCGACGCTGCGCTGGGTCCAGTAGCCCATCGGCAACCACGCGTCGTACAGGGGCGCGAGCTCGTCCCACGGGAAGCCCGGCCAGTACGCCGGGTTCACCACCTCCAGCTGCACCGGCGGCAGCACGATGGCACCGACGGGTTCGTCACCCATCTCTGCCCGCAGGCGCTGCGACAGCTCGACCAGCCGGGCCGAGCGCTCGCCGTCGTCTGCGACCGAGCCGGTCCACTCGATGTCGACCGCAATCCCGTCGAAGCGGTGGCCCAGCACCTCGAAGCGGGCGATGGCGCGCAGGTGGGCCAGGTCGCGGTCGAGGTCGCCGAACCGGGGCACGTACCAGCCCACCACCCGCATCCCCCGCTGGTGCGCCCGCACCAGGAAGCTCGCCGCCAGGCCGGGGTCGTCCAGGCCGGCGGGCCCGGTGCCGTCGTCGCGGGCGGGCTGCAGGTACAGCGTGCGCACCCCGACGGCGGCCATGGCGTCGACCTCGGCGACCGTCACCGGCGGTCGTCCCCGGCCGCCGGTGATCCCGCGACCGTCGCCCACGTCGTAGGCATCCACCCAGGCGCCCACGCCCGCGTACGGCGCCAGGTCGCGCTCGGCCGGCTGCGGCGCGGCCAGCAGGGCCGGCAGGCCGGCGGGGGCTGCGCCGGCGGGTGCCGACTCGCCGCGCAGCGCGTGCCGGGTCACCGCGACCACCTGGGCGGCGGCCAGCAGCGTCACCAGAGCCATGCCCGCCACGGTCAGGCGTCTGCCCACCCGGGCACGCTACCGGAGCGAGGTGACCACTGTCGGTGATGGTCGGTCAACCGAGCGCGCCGCTGCGGCGCAGGGCCGCCACCACCTCGTCGTCGTAGCCCAGCATGTCGTGCAGGATCTCGTCCGTGTGCTGGCCCACCGTCGGGGCCCTGGTCGGCACCGGCAGCTCCTCGTCCAGCAGCTTGATGGGCGTCGGCAGCTGCTCGGCGCCCAGCACCTCGCGCGGGTGGAACGGCAGGCGCGCCTGGAACTGCGGGTCGTCGGCCAGCGTCTGCGGCGTGTTGACCGGGGCGATCGGGGTGTTGTGCCGGTCGCCGAACGCGACCCACTCGGCGGTGGTGCGGGTGCGGAAGAGGTCGCGCAGCTCGGCCTGTAGCTCGCGGTTGCCGGGCGCATGGTCCGCCACGCGGGCGCCGGGCCAGCGCTCGAACAGGTCGTTGCGGTCGACGCCGGCGCAGAAGTTCCTCCAGAACTCCCGCTCCGACGCCTGGAACAGCACAAAGCCGTCCTGCGAGGCGTACATCTGGTAACGCACGCCGTGGCGCATACCGGCCGTTCCGGGGGCTCTCCGCTCATAGTTGTCGGCCTTGTTGCCCGTGACTTCTGTCACAGGTCGCTCGTACGCCTTCCATGTCTCGCTGCGGTACCAGTCCATCGCGGCGGCCGCGTCGGCCTGGGCGATCTCCATGCGGCAACCCTCGCCCGTCTCCCGCGCGCGCACGATGCCGGCCAGCATGCCCAGCGCCCCGAACAGGGGCCCGGCGTGGATGCCCATCGACGGGTGCTCGGGGATGTACGCGAACCCCTCGTCGTCGACGCCCGGGGTCACCAGCCCGGCCCACGTGTCGTAGGCGACTCCGTGGCTGGGCGTGTCCTTGTAGGGCCCGGTCATGCCGTAGCCCGAGATGGTCACGAAGACGATGGCGGGGTTGACCTCACGCAGGGCCTCGTAGCCCAGGCCCCGGCGCTCGAGGCCGCCCGGTCGCATCGCCTCGACCACCGCGTCAGCGCCTCTGACCAGGTCTTTGAACACCTCGCGGCCTCCGTCGGTGCGCAGGTCCAGCGTGATCGAGCGCTTGCCCCGGCTGATGTGCAGGTGCATCAGCGAGACGCCCTCGACGATGGGCCAGGTCATCTCGCGCACGTAGTCACCCGAGGGCGGCTCGACCTTGACGACGTCGGCGCCGAGGTCGGCCAGGTGGGTGGTGATGGCGCCCGGTCCGAGCATCGAGCACTCGACGATGCGCACGCCCGCCAGGGGCGGTCGCCTGGTGCGCTCGGTCACGGCTGGGCTCCTCTCGCCACGTGGGTCGGCACGATCATCGCATAGGACCTGACACACCGTCAGATCAACGATTCCCGCCGGATGTCACACGACCGGCTCCCGACGATCTACGGTGTCGACCGCTGGGGCGGGGACGACCGCTGGGGGTCCCCCACCGTCACTCAACGTTGCGAAACGATGTCGATAGTGACAAACTCCTTTCACCAACCACACAGGACGGCACGCGCTGGGGCGCCCCTGGTTGCACTCCCTCTCGAATTCCCGGGTCACTTGCGCGCGCCGACGGAAGGAGACCACTGCTGATGTCCAACCGGACGGATCACCCTCCCAGTAGTGATGACAACCCGACCCGCACGACCCCGGTCCAGCGAGCCGTCATCGGCGGCCTCGCCGGCATCGTCCTCCTGCTAGGGCCCGTGGTCCTGGCAACGGCAATGGTCCCCGGCGACGACGACGGCGATCAGGTCGCCGCCGAGGCATCCGACACCTCACTGGTCGCGCAGCGCCGCGAGCTGGCATCGGTCGACGCCGCGCGCAGCGACGGGCTGGCCTCGATGCGCACCACCACCACGACGGCACCCCCCACGACGACCACGACGGCGCCCCCCACGACGACCACGACGGCGCCCCCCACCACCACCACGACCGCACCTCCGCCACCCCCCACCGAGGCGCCCGCCCCCCCGTCGACGGGTGGCGGCTTCGGCGACCCGGGCGACTACGCCACGTGGGATGCGCTGGCTCAATGCGAGTCCGGCGGCAACTGGGCCGCCAACACCGGCAACGGCTACTACGGCGGACTGCAGTTCTCGGCCGGCACGTGGGCCTCGGTCGGCGGCACGGGCCTGCCGCACGAGCACAGCCGTGAGACCCAGATCCACTTCGGCCAGGTCCTCCAGGCCCGCTCGGGCTGGGGTCAGTGGCCCTACTGCAGTTCCAAGCTGGGGCTCGGCTGACCGATCGCCCGGTGACGGGCACACAGCAGAACTTGCTCGACCGGGGGCGGCGTTGCTGGGGCGCCGCCTTCGGCGCGTCCGGGCCCGGGCCGCACGCGACGGGACGTCAGCGCGCCGGGCGGGGCCGGCGGCAGACGTACAGCCCGGTGTCCTTGCTGACCCGCAAGCGGCCGCCGCCGGCCGCGAAGCGCCGGCGCACCGCCTGCACCACCCGCTCGTGCTGGTCGGCGCTGGCGTCCTCGACCGGCGGGATCGACGCCAGGTAGTCGACCACGTCGTCGGGGTCGCGGCAGTCGAGACGGTCGCGGTAGGGCCGCCACTCGACCTCGCCGAACGCCAGGGGCAGCGCCTGGGCGGCGGCAACCGCCCCGAACGTCTCGGTGATGCTGTCGGCCCAGGGCTCGCCGAAGACCTCCTGGCGGATCTGGTGCAGCTCGGCCAGGTGGCCGTCGCCCACGCACGCCACCAGCGCGACGCCTCCGGGACGCAGCACCCGCGCCATCTCGGCGATGGCCCGCCGGGTGTCGGGCACGTGGTGCAGCACGTAGATGGCGATCACGACGTCGAACGAGGCCGATCGGAAGGGCAGCTCCTGGATGTCGGCCACCCGCCCGGTGGTGTCCCGGTAGCGCCCCAGCGACCCGACCCGGTCGACGGCCTCGGCGACCATGCCGTTCGACAGGTCGGTGAGCGTCAGGTGCAGCTCGCCGGGCAGGCGGGCGGCCGCCTCGGCCCACATCCACCCGGCACCGCACCCCACCTCGAGGACGCGCGAGCCCGGCCGCCAGTCGACCTGGGTGGCGAGCCACGGGAACCAGGCCACCGACGCCGTGCCGTACTTGACGTGCAGGCGGGCGCGGGCCGCCAGCCGCGAGCTGTCGCGGTACTGGACGTCTCGCAGGTACGCACGGGCGCTTCCCGCGACGGCGTGGTCGCGTCCCCCCATCGGGACGGACGGTAGTCGGTCCGCGCCTCAGTAACGTAGGCCGGGCGCCCGGGTCCCGAAGACGTCGGTGGCGAGCAGCGTGCCGAGGGTCGCCGCATCCCACCGCTTGCCGCCGTTCGAGACGGTGGGGCCGTCGGTCCAGCCCCGCATCCAGATGATGTTCTCGGCCACGGCGCGTATGACCTGCCCGGTCACGTGCTGGGCCTCGTCCGAGGCCAGCCAGGCGACGACCGGCGACGACACCGCCGGGTCCATGGGGTTCCAGTCGTCCTCGCCGAGGTCGTCGGGCTCGATGACGGCGGGCGCGCCCGGCATGGTGGCGGTGATGCGGGTGGCCCCCGCGGGGCCGATGGCGTTGACGGTGACGCCCATCCTGTAGAGCTCCAGGCTGAGCGTCTGGGTCAGGCCGGCGATGGCCGCCTTGGCGGTGGCGTAGTTGGTCTGCCCGAAGTTGCCCACCAGGCCGGCGCCCGAGGTGGTGTTGATGATGCGACCCGTGAACGTCTCGCCGGCCTTGGCGCGGGCCCGCCAGTGCCGGGCGGCCCAGTGCGACGGCCCCCACGTGCCCTTGACGTGCACGCGCATCACGGCGTCGAAGTCGTCGGCCGTCATGTTCCAGATGGCGCCGTCGCGCACGATGCCGGCGTTGTTCACCAGGATGTCGAGCCGGCCCCAGGTGTCGACGGCCTGGTCGATCATGCGGCCCGCGCCATCGTGATCGGCCACGTCCTCGTAGTTGGCCGCGGCCACGCCGCCCCGGGACTCGATGATGCCGACGGTCAGGTCGGCGTCCTTGGACGCGCCCTCGCCGCCGACCGAACCGCCCAGGTCGTTGACCACGACGTGGGCACCGTGCCTGGCCAGCTCCATGGCGTGGCCGCGGCCGATGCCGTGCCCTGCCCCGGTGACGATGGCGACCTTGCCGTCGAGCAGCCCCATGACCCTCCTCGGTCCGACGATCCGCGATCTGACGTCGCGTCAGATCCTACGGTCCTCCGGTAGAGGCCCGCGAATCGGCGGCGGTCAGAACGCCTGGACGGCGGCGAGGACCTCCTCGGCGATCTCGACTTCGGTGCGCTCGAGGCTGAGCGAGACCACCCTGATGGTCGCCAGCGTGGTGAGCCACGCCCCGAACAGCGTGCGCTCGGCACCGAGCTCGGCCACGAGCCCCTCGACCGGCGGGCGCACGCCACCGGCGGTCGATGCGGCCAACGTGAGCATGCGGGCCAGGATGTCGATGTTGTCGGCCGGCACGGCGCCGTCGAGCGCCAGCCGGTCGAGCAGCTCGACCTGGTCGTATGCCTCGTCGGTCTCGGCCACCATGCGCCGCAGCGCCACCGCGGCACTGTCGAGCAGCCCCCCGATCACCTCCTCGGCACCCAGATCGGCCACGGCGTTGCGCAGGACCAGCGCCGCCTGGGCGGGCTCGTGGTCGATGACCTGCGTCTCGATCGCCTCGCGGAGGGCATGGGGAAGGTCCATGACCGCGCAGCCTAGGTCGCGCCCTACCCGGCCGGGCCGGGCCCGTCGTCGACCAGATAGACGGCGACGGGTGCGACCGGCGCGCCGTAGCCGTCGTCGGGCGCGCCCGCAGCCCGCCCCAGCAACGTGGCGCCCGCGAGCTCTGCCACCACCGGGATGTCGTCACCGACCGCCACCACCAGGCGGGCCCGCACGTCGGCCGCGTCGTAGGCGCCCCGGTGCTCGCCCCCGGCGGTGCTCCCCTGGTCGAACACCCCGTCGATGCCCCGGCGGTCGAGCTGGAGCACGATCGACGCGGCGTGGACCGAGGCGTCGAACGACCAGGCCGTGTCGACCAGGATCGGGCCATCGCCCGGCGGTAGACCCTCGACGATGTCAGGCATGATCCCGCGGATCTGGGCCGACTGGACGTGCTGGGGCTCGCCGGCCTGCACGTGGTCCACCGAGCCGACGACCGCCAGCACCGCCAGCGCGACCAGAGCGGCCGGCACGAGCAACCGGCCCTCGAGCGCCGGGCGCCACCGGGCCAGCGCCAGCCACCCGGCCCACGCCATGATGACCCCGGCCACCATGCCGAGCACCTGCGCCCACCCCAGCCGGTACTCGAACACCGGACCGATGGTGCGGGCCACGGCCACCACCCCGACCGCCGACGCCAGCGCCCACACGGCGACCAGCGACCGCCCGCCGGCCACGTGGCGGCGCGCCAGCACCACCGCGGCCGCGATCACGCCCAGCAGCAGGACAGGGGCCAGGGGTTCGTACATGTCGACGGGCTCGTCCGTGAAGATCACGCCTCGCGACCCGGAAAGCCACTCGGGCGGCACGCCGAGCTGCGAGGTCACGACCCGCCACCCGACCCGCAGCGTCTGCGGGCCCTCGTCGACACCCCCGTCGCCACGGAACCAGCGGAACGCGGCCGTCAGGTTGCCGGTCGGGCGCGCCGCCTGCTGGTACAGCGGGGGCAGCCACATGACCACGGCCCCGGCCACGGCCACCAGCGCCGGCGCCAGCAGGCTGCGGGCGGCCTGGGCCGCGGCGACGCCGTCGCCGCGCGCCCGCCTGACGGTCGTGGCCACGAGCCACCCTGCGCCCAGCGCCACCAGGGGCACGGCCAGCGCGACGTAGCCGATGTGGGTCTGGGCCACGAACGACGCCACCAGCACCGCCAGCGGCAGGGCCCAGCGCTCGCCGCAGGCCAGCGACCACGTGAGGAAGACCAGCAACGCGTAGGGCAGCACCGTCACGTACGGGTTCCACGGCAACTGCAGCTCGGTGGGGCCGAGCGAGCGGACGAGCAGCCCGCACCCGAGCAGCGAGATCAGCATCAGCACCTGGCCGCCGCGCCGCCGCGCCAGCACCGCGATGCCGGCGATGGACGCCGCGTGGACCGCCAGGGCGCCCACGTTCATCGCGGTCGCCCGGCTGCCCAGCAGCCGGTAGGGCACGGCCAACACGTAGTAGAGCGCCGGGCCCGGATGGTGCCACTCGTCGCGCGAGAACGGGCCGATGAGCACCGGGTGACGGCCGACGTCGCGGGTCAGCAGCTCGGCCATGGCCAGGTCGCCGCCGGGGTTGTACTGGTTGCCGTAGCGCACGGTGAGGTGGACCGCCGACACCACGAGCGGCGCGAGGGTGAGGGCCACAGCCACCCGGGCGACCCACGGCCCGAGCCGGCCGGGGGCGCCCGCGTCTGCGCCGTCCTCGGCGGACGGCGACTCCCCGTCCTGCACGGTCGGTGCCACAGCGGCCATCCTGCGACCTTATTCGAGCGGCTCGGGCCTAGGTTTGTCGGCGTGCCCGCCCGCGAGCCCCGTGTCGTCGAGTTCCACGAGCACCACCGGTCGGCGGTGGTCAAGCGCATGGCGATCATGGCCGAGGCCGGGTCGGGCTGGATCAACCTGTCTCCGGGGCTCGACGTCGACGTCCCGCCCCCGCCGCGCTCGGCGCTGGCCTCGCTGATGGGCGCGCGCGGGCCGACCGTGCCCCTGGCCACGTGGGCGCCGCCCTCCTCGCGCGACCCGGCCACCGTGGGCATCCACCACGGCCAGGGCCCCCGCACCATCGCCATGCTGGCCGAGCGGGGCATCGCACTGCCCGAGGGTTGGCGCCGGCTGCAGGACCACCCCAAGCGGGGCCTCGTGCTGATCCCCACGCCGGGCGCCTCGGACGACGAGCTCGACGTGGTGCTCGCCTGGCTGCTGCGCGCGACGGGCGCGCTGTGCCCCGTCCCCCGCACCGGCGAGTGGCGCGCCTACTGCTACGAGGCCTGAATCGCCTTCTCGGCCACGCCCCGGGCCCAGCGGTAGTCGGCCTTGCCCGACGGCGAGCGCACGATGGCGTCGACCACCACCAGGTGCTTGGGCGCCTTGTAGCCGGCCATGGTCGCCTTGCAGTGGGCGGCCAGCTCGGCGAGCGTGGGAGCGGTGCCGGGCACGGCCTGCACCACGGCCGAGACCGCGCTGCCCCAGCGTTCGTCGGGCACGCCCACCACCAGGCAGTCGTACACCGACGGATGGCCCTTGAGCGTGCCCTCGACCTCCTCAGGGAACACCTTCTCGCCCCCGGTGTTGATGCTCACCGAGCCCCGCCCCAGCAGCTCGATGGCGCCGTCCGCCCCCACCGTGGCCATGTCGCCGGTGACGAGCCAGCGCTCGCCATCGCGCTCGACGAACGTCTCGGCCGTCTTGTCGGGGTCGTTGTAGTAGCCGAGGGGCAGGCGGCCGCCCGCCAGCACCTGGCCGGGCTGGCCCGAGCCGGGCACCACCTCGCGGCCCTCGCCGTCGACCACGATCGTGGGCTTGGTGGGCTGATCGAAGCGCACCAGGCTCGACCCGGGCGGCCGCTCGCCGGCGGCCACCCGCATGGCGCCCTGGGTCCCGGCCTCGGACGACCCGAACCCGTCGGTGACCATGACGTGTGGCAGGGTGGCGAACACCCGGTCGCGGGTGCTGGTCGCCATGGGCGCGCCACCGTTGGAGAACGAGAACAGCGACGAGGCGTCGTACGGCTGCCCGGCCGCGGCGGCACGGTCCCAGGCGTCGAGCAGCGGCCGGGCCACGGCGTCACCCACGACCGTGAGGAGCTGGACGCCCTCGGCCGCGACGGTCCGCCACACGGCGTCGGGGTCGAGCGGCCCCGGCATGAGCACCACCTTGCTGCCCGCGAACAGCCACGCCAGCGTGGTCCACTGGGCGGCGGCGTGCATCATGGGCGCCAGCGGCAGGTAGCACACCTGCTGCTCGACGATGCGGGCCGGCAGCTCGTCGGGGCGCTCGACCGGGCCCTGCAGGCGCATGGGGTCGCCGCCGCCGATGCACGAGTAGAAGGCGTCGACGTGGCGCCACACCACGCCCTTGGGCAGGCCGGTCGTGCCACCCGTGTAGATGATGTAGTGGTCGTCGTCGCCGCGGTCGGGCACCACCGGGCGCGCCGCGCTCGCCGAGGCCAGGGCCGCCTCGTAGTCGTCGCCCGTCACGATCCTGACGCGCACGTCGGGCACGTCGCCGAGCACCGCCTCGACCGTGGGCAGCAGCGAGGGCTGGGTCAGCACCGCCACCGAGTCGCTGTTGTCGAGCAGGTAGCGCAGCTCGTCGGCCACGTAGCGGTGGTTGACGTTGATGGTGACGGCCCGCAGCTTCCAGGCCGCGAGCATCGCCTCGACGTACTCGGGGCAGTTCTCGAGATAGAGCGCCACATGGTCGCCGGGGCCGACTCCCTGGCCCGCCAGGTGGTGGGCCAGGCGGTTGGCCCGCTCCTCGAGCTGCGCGTAGCTGCGGCGCTGCTCGCCCACCACCAGCGCCTCGCGGTCGGGCACGGCGTCGGCCGCCATCTCCCAGACGTCGGCCATGTTGAACGTGCGCGGCACGCCCATGCAGCTCCCCTTCGGTCGTCGGCTCAGCCCAGCCTGGCGGCTGCCTCGCGACGGTACCGGTTGGTCGAGTGCTCGGGATCGGTGTCGAACTGGGGGATGACGTCGCGCCCGAACAGCTCCATCGACCCCACCACCACCTCGGTGGGCAGGGTGTTGGTGGTCGGGCTGAAGGTGAGCTGGTCGAAGCCCAGGTCGACCCAGCGCTGCACCGAGCGGGCGCAGTCGTCGGGGTCGCCCACCGCGATGTAGCCCTCGGCCGACAGCTGCTCGACCTGCTCGGGCGACGGCTCGGGGATCTTGGCGGGCCACTCGGGCAGGTGCTTGGGCCGGGGCACGTTGTCGAGCCAGTGGTAGGCAAGCGTCGAGTAGTAGTTCATGCCCATGTTGGATGCGGTCTCGAAGGCCTTGGCGCGGTCCTCCATGCACAGCATGTTGGTGACGCCCATGATGTTGTCGTTGACGTAGTCGCCCACCGGCGTGGCGTCGACGATGGCCGACTTGTAGGCCCGCAGCAGCGGCTCCATGTCGCTCGGCCGACCGATGGCGAAGCAGAACACGCCGAGGCCCAGCTCGCCCGCCTCGGTGAAGGTGCCGGGGCTGCCGCCGGCCACCCACATGGCCGGGTGCAGCGGCCCGTAGGGCTTGGGGAAGACCTTGCGCTCGGGCATGCGGAAGAACTCGCCCTCGTAGCTGTAGGGGGCGTCCTTCCACATCTTCGGGATCTCGCGGATCGTCTCGCGCCACATCGCCTTGGTGATGTCGACGCTCGGGATGTCGAAGCCCAGCACCTCAGTGCTCGACGAGCCCCGTCCGGTGCCGAACTCGAAGCGGTTCCCCGTCAGATGGTCGAGCAGGGCCACGTTCTCGGCGATGCGCTGGGGCTTGTTGACCGGCGGGGTGATGTTGAAGATGGCCGAGCCGAGGTGCACCTGCTCGGTCTGGCCGGCGCAGTAGCCGAGGAACGCCTCGGGCCCGGGCATGTGGCTGTACTCGTCGAGGAAGTGGTGCTGGGGGCACCACACGTACTTGAACGCGTTGCGGTCCGCCGCCTTGGCGATCTCGACGTTGCGGATGATGCGCTTGTGCTCTGCCATCGGGTCCTGGTCGCGCTCGAACTGCGGCACGAACAGCTGGGCGAAGACGCCGAACTCCATCTGTCTCTCCTCAGGTGCCGACCGCGAGGACGCCGCGGTTGAGCTTGCCGTGGTGCAGGTCGTCGAGCGCCCGGGTGATGTCCTCGAGCGGGTAGATCTGGCTGACCATCTCGTCGAGCAGCAGCCGGCCGTCCTTGTAGAAGCCGACCAGCATCGGGATGTCGTGGTGGGGCCGGGTCGAGCCGTAGCGGCAACCGAGGATCGAGCGGTCGTTGTACAGGTCGTTGACCACGAAGCTCGCCTCGGTGCCCAGCTTGGGCACGCCCAGCAGGGTGAGCGTGCCGCCCCAGTCGAGCAGCCCCACGCCCGCCCGGATGAGGGCGGGATGGCCCACGCACTCGATCACGTGGTCGGCACCGTTGGGCAACCCCAGGTCCTTGACGGCGGCCACCGTGTCGCCCGTGGCGCTGGCGTCGACGAAGTCGGTGGCGCCGAACAGCCGGGACACCGCCTCCTTGTCCGGGTTGGCGTCCACCACCACGATGCGGCCGGCCGCGGCGATGCGGGCGGCCTGGATGGCCGCCTGGCCGATGCCGCCGGCGCCGATGACCACCACGGTCTGGCCCGGCTGCACCTTGGCCCGGTTGAGCACCGCGCCGGCGCCGGTGACCACGGCGCAGCCGATCAGGCAGGCGACGCTGAGCGGCACCTCGGGGTCGATGACGATGGCCTGGGTCTCGGTGACCACCACCGCTTCGGCGAACACCCCCGTGTTGGCGAAGCTGAACGCCGGCTCGCCGCCCACGGTGAAGGGCCGGCCGAGGCGGCCCATCGTGTCACGGCAGTGGGTGGGCTGACCCCGGTCGCAGGCCGCGCACCGACCGCAGTTGCCCAGCGTGGTCAGGACCACGTGGTCGCCCACCTTCACCTTGGTCACCGCGTCGCCCACCTGCTCGACCACGCCGGCGCCCTCGTGCCCGAGCACGACCGGCGTGGGGAAGGGGATGGTGCCGTCGATCACCGACACGTCGCTGTGGCACAGACCTGCGTTGGCGATGCGAACCCGCACCTCGTGGGGCCGCGGGTCGCGCACGGCGACGTCGTCGCGCACCTCCAGCTGCCCGCTCCACACGATGCCTCTCATGGCCGTCTCCGACGCGGCGTCGCCGCCGTCGACGGCACGTTCGAAGCCTTGGCGCCACACCGTCCGTCACGCGTCGGCTTCTTCCCGTGGGTTCGCATCGATCGACTTCCCCTCGTGCTCGTCGGCGCCAACCTCATCCCGGCCACACGATCGACTGCAGCTCGCTGTAGGCGTGCAGGGCGAAGCTGCCCCGGTCACGCCCGACGCCCGAGAGCTTGAAGCCGCCGAAGGCCGCCTCGGGGCTCTGCTGGGCGGTGTTGACGGCCACGCTGCCCGACCGCAGGCGCCGGGCCACCCGCAGCGCCCGGGCGGTGTCGGCCGTGAACACGTAGTCGTTGAGGCCGAACTCGGTGCCATTGGCCAGCGCCACCCCCTCGTCCTCGTCGTCGAAGGGCAGCACCACCACCACCGGGCCGAAGATCTCCTGCTGCACCACTGACATCTCCGGCGTGCAGTCGGCCAGCAGGGTGGGCGCCACGTAGAAGCCGGTCGCAGCCTCGGGCCGCTCGCCGCCCGCCAACAGCGCGGCGCCCTCGTCGACCCCGGCGCGGACGTGCGCCTCGATGCGATCGCGCTGGGCGGCCGAGATGACCGGCCCCACCACGGTGTCGGGCGCCAGCGGGTCGCCCACCTTCAACCGCCCGGCCGCGGCGGCCAGCCCGGCGACCAGCTGGTCACAGACGCCCCGCTGGGCGATCACGCGCGTGGGCGCGGTGCAGATCTGGCCCGAGTGGAAGGCCCACACGCTCGACACGGCGCCGATGGCGGTGCGCAGGTCGACGTCGTCGAACACCAGCGCCGCGCCCTTGCCGCCCAGCTCGAGCAGCAGGCGCTTCATGTCACGGCCGGCCACCTCGCCGATGCGCCGGCCCACCGCGGTCGAGCCGGTGAAGCTGACCATGTCGACGTCGGGCGACGCGACCAGCGCCTCGCCGCAGGCCGCCCCGCTGCCGGTGATGACGTTGACGACGCCGGGGGGGAAGCCGGCCTCGACCACCGCGTCGGCGAAGCGCAGCACGGCGAGGGGGTCCTGCGGCGCCGGCTTGACGACCACGGTGTTGCCCATGGCCAGGGCGGGTCCGACCTTGCCGGCCATGTTGACCAGCGGGAAGTTGTAGGGCGTGATGCAGGCCACCACGCCGACCGGCCGGCGCTCGACCACCGCGCCCAGCAGCCCGCCCGCGGCCAGCGCGGTCGCCGGCATCTCGGTCGGCGCCAGCGGGATGGCCGCCGGCTCGAGGGCGCCCCGTGCATAGCGGCGGAAGCGGTCGACGGTCTGGGGCACCTGCATCGTCCTGGCCACCCGCAGGGTGGCGCCGGTCTCGGCCTGCACCAGGGGCACCAGGTCGTCGGCCTTGGCGGCCAGGACGTCCGCCAGCCGGGCCAGCAGGTCGCTGCGGTGCTGGGGGGTCGTGCCGCTCCAGGCCTCGAACGCCTCGGCCGCGGCGCGGGCGGCAGCGGCCACCTGATCCACCGACACGTCGGGCGCCCGGCCCACCACCTGCTCGGTGGCCGGGTTGACGATGTCGTAGGCACCGAGGTCGCCCGCGACCCGGTCGCCCCCCACGAGGACGGAGTAGTCGTCGCTCACGCCGCAAGAGTAGAACGTGTTCTAGTTCTTGGGCAAGGCGACCGATCGAGCGCCGGGCGCCCTGTGCCGATCGGCGGACCCGGGTGCGCCCCGGCCGCAGCGTCAGATCGGTGTCTGCTGGTGCAGCGCCAGGCGCCAGGAGTCGCCGGCGCGGACGTAGGTGCTATTGAACAGGGCGGTGTAGTCGGTGCCGCCACGGCGGGCCGTGGCCCGGTAGGCGACGACGGCGCTTCCCTCGTCGAGTTCGAGCACGCGCTCGTCGGAGAGCTCGAACGACTCCCACGCCGCGCCCCGCATGGAATCGACGACACGATCCCGGTCGTCGATCACCAGCCCGCCGGGCAGCAGCATCAGCACCTCGTCGGCCAGCACGTCGGCGTAGAAGCCGACCGCCGCATCGCCGGACGTCGCCAGCGCCTTCCATGCGGACCGCTCGAGCTCGATCAGGTCGTCGGTGACGGACATGTGCACCTCCTCGCCCCGCCGGCTCCTCGCTCCCGTGCCCGACGATGTACCCGTGGCGGCCGCCGGTGATCCGGTGCCGAGGGCGCCGCGCCGTGCCTCAGCGGGTCGCGTCGGAGCGCTCGGCCTCCGTCGCCCCCATCGCTGCCCGCTCGTGCTCGAGCAGCTGGTTCTCCTCGTAGACGGCCGCGACGATGGCGCGGGCGTCCTCCTCGAGCGTGTGGCGCGCCCGCAGCAGCAGGAGCAGGCCGAAGATGACCGGCGGGAACGTCAGGTAGAACGCGGCGACCAGCGAACCGGTCAGCGACGAGACCCCGCCCACCAGCACCGGGGCCAGGGCGGCGCCGAACACCGCGGTGGTCAGCGCCATCGCCGACGCGCCCACGCCCCGCGACTCGGGCGGCACGACGTCGAGCATCGAGGCCCGCAGGCCCGGCGCGGCGCCTGCGGCGGTGACCACACCCACGAACTGCAGCGCCACCCGCACCCCCACGGGCTGGACCGCGAACGAGGCCATGAACAGCAGCGCGCTGAGCACCGACGACCACACCACGATCGCGATTCGGCCCCCCTTCCAGCGATGGTGGAAGCGGTCGGAGAAGGCCCCGCCGACGATCGTCCCGATGACGCCGCCGACGCCCAGCAGCCCGCCCGTCACGCCGGTGGCCTGCGTGACCGTCATGTCGGAGTAGCGCTCGTGGTAGATGGCGAGCCAGGTCGAGATGCCCGACACGGTGAACAGCAGCGCGGCCACGCCCACCAGCACGTAGCGCATGGTGCGGATGCCGAAGATCATGCGCAACTCGGCGGCCAGCTCGGTGGCGGCCAGGTGGGCGAACTGGCGCACCGACAAGCCCTGGGCCCCCGAGGGGCGGTCGTCGGCCCGGGGCGGCAGGGCGGCGATCTCGTCCCAGGTCATCGACTCGGGCAGCTCGGCCTCGCCCCGGCGAGGCTCGCGCAGGCGGAACACGGCGAGGGCCACGATCGCCCCGGGCACGCCCACGACCGCGAAGGCCCAGCGCCAGCCCCACGTCTCGCCCACCCAACCGCCGAGCGACAGGCCGATGCCGGCGCCGAGGAAGAAGCTCACCTGCTGGAGCGAGAACACCCGCCCCCGCATGCGCGACGGGTAGCTGTCACCTAGGTACGACGTCGAGGCCGGGTCGTCGACCGCCTGCCCGATGCCCATGGCGGCCCGGGCTGCGAGCAGGTTGAGGTAGTTGACGGCGGTGGCCGACAGCAGGATGAGCCCGCTCCAGCTCATCAGCGTCCAGCCGATCACCCGGGTGCGCCGGTAGTGGTCGGCGACCCAACCGGCGGGGATGGTCGCGAGCGCGCTGACCACCACGAACACCGACGAGATGAGGCCCAGCTCGGTGTCGCCGAGGCGCCACTCGTCCTCGAGGATCGGCAGCACGCCGCGCGCCACCGACACGTCGATCTGGTCGATCAGGCTGACCAGGGCCATGACCACCAGCGGCAGCAACGGAAAGCGACGTCCTGGGCCCTGCCCGCTCCCGGAACCGTCGCCTGTCGTCATCTGCCCGGACTCCACGATCAGCACCCTCCCCCCGGCCGGCGCACCCTACTCGCACGACAGGTGCAACCACTCGCGCGAAAACCGCGCGCTCGCGGCGCCGCCAGCGGCCATCATCGGCGCCGCCGTGCCCCCACGCCGCCCGGGAGTCGCACCATGAGCGCCACGATCCGGCCCGCCCGCCCGGGCGACGAGCCCGACATCCTGCGCCTGATCCGGGCCCTGGCCGACTACGAACGTGAGCCCGACGCCGTGGAGGCGACGGCCGAGGGCCTCGCCGCCCACCTCTTCGCCGACGTGCCGCGGGTGTTCGCCCACGTCGCCGAGCAGGAGGGCCACATCGTGGGGATGGCGCTGTGGTTCCTCAACTTCTCCACCTGGACCGGGAAGCACGGCATCTACCTCGAGGACCTGTTCGTCGACCCCTCGGCCCGGAGCGGCGGCGTCGCCCGGGGCCTGGTCCGGGCCCTCGCCGCGGAGGCCAGGGCGCGGGACTGCGCCCGCATCGAATGGGCGGTGCTCGACTGGAACGTCCAGGCCAAGGACTTCTACCGGCGCCTGGGCGCGCGCCACAACGAGAGCTGGGAGCCCTGGCGCCTCGACGGCGCGGCGCTGGCCGTGTTGCAGGACTGAGCGCCAAGGGCGTCCGCGGGCGACGCGGGCCGGCCCGGAGTTCCCAACGACTAGAACGTGTTCTAGAGTCGGGGCATGGGTGACAAGGGGCCCGACATCCCGATGATCATCTCGGTGGACGACCACGTGGTCGAGCCCCCGGACCTGTGGACGTCGCGGCTGCCCGCCCGCTACGCCGACGTGGGCCCCCGGGTGGTGCGCGACCGGGCCAGGTTCAGCTTCACCGGCGGCGTGTTCAGCTACGAGAAGGGCGTGACCGATGGCGAGTGGTGCGACTGGTGGCTCTACGACCAGCTCGTCTACCCCTTCCCCAAGCTGTCGGCGGCCGTCGGGTTCGACGAGCTGGACGTGACGCCCACGACCTTCGACGACATCCGCCCCGGCTGCTGGAAGCAGGCCGAACGGCTGGCCGACATGACGACCAACCACGTCGAGGCGTCGATCTGCTTCCCTAACACGCTCCCCCGCTTCTGCGGACAGACGTTCTACGAGCAGGGCGTCAAGCGCGAGGGGGGCGACCCCGAGCTCGCGCTGCTGTGCGTCAAGGCCTACAACGACTGGATGATCGACGAGTGGTGCGGCGGCGACGGGAAGGGTCGCCTCATCCCTCTGACGATGATCCCGTTGTGGGACCCCGAGCTGGCCGCCGCCGAGGTGAGGCGATCGGCCGCTCGGGGCAGCCACGCCGTGGCCTTCACCGAGAACCCCCACCCCCTCGGCCTGCCGTCGGTGCACACCGACCACTGGGACCCGTTCTTCACCGCGTGCCAGGAGACCGAGACGGTCGTGTGCATGCACATCGGCTCGTCGTCGCGCATGCCGGCCACCTCGCCCGACGCCCCCTTCATCGTGTCGTCGACGCTCACGTTCCAGAACGCGATGGGCTCGATGCTCGACTTCATCTTCTCGGGCACGCTCGAACGCTTCCCCACCCTGAAGATCGCCTACTCCGAGGGGCAGGTGGGGTGGATGCCCTACGTGCTCGAACGGGCCGACAAGCTGTGGGCCGAGCGCAGCGACAACAGCTTCGGCACCTCGCTGCCCCACCCGCCCACCAGCTACCTCCCGGGGCGGGTGTACGGCTGCATCTTCGACGACGAGACCGGCCTGCGAAACCGCGATGCCATCGGCATCGACCAGATCTGCTTCGAGACCGACTACCCGCACGCCGACTCGACGTTCCCGCACTCCAAGAAGGTGGCCACCGACATCTGCGCCCAGGCGGGGCTGGACGAGGCCGAGACCTACAAGCTGCTGCGGGGCAACGCCATCGAGGCGTTCGGGCTCGAGCGCTTCGGCATCGCCGAGTGAGCGCCACCGACGGCGCAGGCGGCGCACGCGGCGCCGGCACCGCCGAGCACGACCCCGACTGGGACCTGGGCGGCGAGATCGCGCTGGGCAGCGCCCTGTTCACGCTGGTCGACCCGCATCGGGGCCACGAGGTGGCCTACAACCGTTGGTACGAGCGCGACCACTTCTACGCCGGCTGCATGAACGGCCCCTTCTACTTCTCGGGCCGCCGCTGGGTGTGCACCCGGGCGCTCAAGGACATGCGGCTCGCCTCGGGCGGCGAGCCGCTGTTCGGCGACGACCGCGCCGGCTCGTACCTGGCGCTGTACTGGACGCCCAAGGGACGGTTCCGCGACAACACCGACTGGTCGACCCGCCAGGTGCACTGGCTGCACGCCAACGGCCGCATGTTCGCCGAGCGCGACCACGTGCACACCCTGCTCTACCTGTACAAGAGCGCGGACGCCCGTGACGCCGACGGCGTGCCGCCCGAGCTGGCGCTCGACCACCCGTTCCCGGGGCTGGGCGCGGTGATCGTCGAGCCCACCGGCGAGGCGCCGCCGCCGCGGCCGAGCCTTGCCGTCGGCTCGCCGGTGGCGCTGGTCTTGAGCTTCCGGGGCGTGCCGCTGCCCCCCGACGCCCCGGTGACCCAGCCCGGCACCGACGGCGCCGAGCGTCGCGAGCTGCAGCTCTGGTTCGCCGACGCCGCGCCGGAGGCGTGGTGGTCGGCGGTGGGCGACCACGCGGATGCGGTCGCGGAGTCGGGTACGGGCGTGGTGCGCTGGGCGTCGCCGTTCATTCCCACCGTCCCCGGCACCGACCGCTACACCGACCAGCTCTGGTAGCCGGCCACTCGGCCAACGCCGCTACACACGAACCCAGCAGCCCGCGAGGTGGTCGTCGACCACCCCGGCGGACTGCATGAGGGCGTAGGCCACCACCGGGCCCACGAAGCGGAAGCCGCGGGCGCGCAGCGCCTTGGCCATGGCGCTGGACGAGGGGGTGGCGCTCGGCACCTCGGCCAGGGAGGTGAAGCGGCCCGCCGGGCGCTCGCCCGAGCCAACGGCCGGGGTGAACGAGAACAGCAGGTCGACCAGCGTCTCGCCGCTGTCGTGCATGGCGACCAGGGCCCGGGCGTTGGCCACGGCCGCGTCGACCTTGGCCCGGTTGCGCACGATGCCAGTGTCGGCCATGAGCCGGGCCACGTCGGACTCGCCGTAGGCGGCCACCGTGGCCGGGTCGAAGCCGTCGAACGCGGCCAGGAACGCCGGCCGTTTGCGCAGGATCGTGAGCCACGACAGGCCCGACTGGAACGCCTCGAGGCACAGCAGCCCGAACAGCGCCGTCTCGTCGCGCAGGGGGCGGCCCCACTCGTCGTCGTGGTAGGCGGTGTAGAGCGGGTCGCCGCCGGCCCAGCCGCAGCGGGCGCGACCGTCGCCGCCGACGACGACATCGGGCCGGGGGGCGGCGGTGACGGGCTGGTCGGTCACGGGAGGACGGGTTGCGGGAGCGGTGGTCTCGGCCATGCCCCGAACGGTACCCAGGGGGTATGACAGTCAAGGTCAGCCACGGGCGTTTCCGGTGAACGACCACGAGGCGAGGTGCACGCTGGGCACGTGGCGTACGCCCTCCTCGCTGCCCACGAGCTGGGCATCGTCGCCCAGGCCCCGCACCTGCCCCGGCCCGAAAGCGGCGACGATCGACTGGGTGTAGCGCAGGTTCTGCACCGGCCCGGTGATGCGGCCGTCCTCGATCAGGACCAGGCCGTTGCGGGTCAGCCCGGTGACCACCTGGGTCTTCGGGTCGAGGATGCGGTTGTACCAGAGGTCGGTCACCAGCAGGCCCCGCTCGACCCCGGCCACCAGCTCGTCGGGGGTGCGGTCGCCCCCGCCCAGGAACAGGTTGACAGGGAAGCCGCCCATGGCGTCGGACCCGACGGCGTGGCCCGTGGGCTCGACGCCGGCCAGCCGGGCCGAACGCCGGTCGTGGGTCAGCGCGACCGACACGCCGGCCCGCACCAGGTCGAGCCGGCGCGTCGGGGTGCCCTCGGCGTCGACGCAGTGGCCGAGGGCGCGCGGGTCGGTGGCGTCGTCCCAGATGTCGACGGACGCGTCCCACTGGGGCTCGCCCAGGTGAACGAACGAGGTGCCCTCGGCGTGCGCCTTGCCGTTGAACCCCAGGTAGGCGGGGAACAGCAGCGCGGCGGCCACCGCCTTGGGCTCGAGCACCACTTCGTAGTCGCCCGGCGCCAGCTCCACGGGGTCGAGGCCGCCCCACGCCTTGGCCGCGGCGCGGGCCCCGCAGGCCGCCCCGTCGAGGTCGCCCAGGCGCACCGAGGTCGCCTGCGCGTAGCCGTCGGAGGGGTCGCCCTCGGCACCCGAGACGCGGTGGATGCCGTCGAGCTGGGCCATGGCCGTGCGGCCCGTGGCCCGCTGCCCGCTCGTCGACACGAGGGCCCTCGCCACGGCCCGGGTCGAGCAGTAGCCGGCGGCCTCGCTGCTCACCGCCCGGGCTCGCCGGTCGCTGGTCGCGGCCGCTCCGGCGGCGGCCTCGACGAACGCGGCCACGACCTCGGCCCGCTGGTCGGGCGTGGCGGCTGCGGTGCCCGCGTCCCAGTGGTCGACCTGGGGCACCGGGGCGGGCGGCGCGAACCCGGCGAAGTCAGGGTCGGCGGGGCGCAGCGCCGCCGCGGCCAGGGCACGCTCGGCCAGGGCGGCCAAGCCGTCGCCGTCGGTGCGGGTGGTGCTGGCCCGGGCCAACCGGCCGTCGAGCGCCACGGCCAGGCGCACGCCCCGGGTGTCCTCGCTGACGTTCTGGTGGATGCGGCTGTTGGCGAAGCGGGTGAGCGACGACGTGCCCACCACCGCGGTGGCCAGCGCCTCGGCCCCCGCGGCCCGGCTCGCCACCCGCGCCAGGGCCTCGTCGCACGCCTCGGTCGCGGCGTCGATCGCGCGGGCGGGCTCCGTGGCGTCGGCGACCATCGGCGGACGGTAGCAACCGCGGGCGGCAAAGCGCGTGCGAACCGTTACCCTTCCCTTCCCCCCGCAACGCCTTGGAGAGAGGCAGATGGACGCACACGCCGACAACGGCCCGGGCATCGAGGTGGTCGCCTTCGACGGCGACGACACCCTGTGGCACAGCGAAAGCCACTTCGTCGACGCGCACCAGCGCTTCTGCGAGCTCCTGGCGCCCTACGTCGAGGACGCGCGCCTCATCGACGAGCAGGTCATCGCCACCGAGCGGACCAACCTGGCGCTGTACGGCTACGGCTCGAAGGCGTTCACGTTGTCGCTCATCGAGACCGCCATCACCCTCACCGGCGGGCGCATCACCAGCCGCGAGATCAGCACCATCCTCGAGCTGGGCAAGCGGCTGCTCGATCACCCCATCGAGCTGCTCGACGGCGTGGCCGAGGTGGTCGACGAGGTCGCCGCCACGGGCAGGCGCCTGATCGTGGTGACCAAGGGCGACCTGTTCCACCAGGAGGCCAAGGTGGCCGGCTCGGGGCTGGCCGACCGCTTCGACCGGGTCGAGATCGTGTCGGAGAAGGACGTGCCCACCTACCGGCGGGTCATCGACGCCGCCGGCGTCGACCCCGAGCAGTTCTTCATGATCGGCAACTCGGTGAAGTCCGACGTGCTGCCGGTGGTCGAGCTGGGTGGCCACGCCGCCCACCTGCCCTACACGTACACGTGGGAGTTCGAGCATGTTCCGGGGGTCAACGGCAGCCAGAACGGCTACCACGAGCTCAGCTCCATCCGCGAGCTGCCGGCGCTGATCGAACTGCTGGCCGCGGGCGGCCGCTGAGCTTTATCGCACCCCCACCCGCACGTCCCGGAAGCGGCACGGCGCGGCGTGGTGCCCGGTGTGGCCGACCTGCATCGGCTGCCCTTTGCCGCAGTGGGGCACACCCCAGACGGTCCACTCGTCCGCGCCGCCCACCGCATCGAGCGACGCCCAGAACGTGGGGCCGATGCCGGTGTAGGTGGGGTTCCTGACCATGCGGCCGAGGGCGCCGTCCTTGACCTCCCACCCGACCTCGCAGCCGAACTGGAAGTTGAGCCGCTTGTCGTCGATCGACCACGACCTGTTGGTCTGCATGTAGATGCCGTCGTCGGTGCCGGCGATCATCTCCTCGAGCGACGAGTCGCCGGGCAGCAGCCCCACGTTGGTCATGCGCACCATGGGCAGCCGGGCGGGGCCGTCGGCCCGCACCATGCCGCCCGACACCTGGCCGACCAGCGGCGCCGAGTCGCGTCCCGACAGCACGCCCACCCAGCGCCCGTCGCGCACGATGTCGACCCGCTGGGCGGGCACCCCCTCGTCGTCGAACCCGAAGCTGCCCATGGCCCCGGGCAGCGTGGCGTCGGCCGTGACCTGCATCAGCGCGCTGCCGAAGCGCAACCGGCCGAGCTGGCCGGGGTCGAGCCACGAGGTGCCGGCGAAGGCGGCCTCCCACCCGAGGATGCGGTCGAGCTCGACCGCGTGGCCCACCGACTCGTGGATCTGCAGCGCCACCTGGCTGGAGTCGAGGATGACGGTGGTGACGCCCTCAGGGCACGGCGGAGCCGACAGCAGCGCCTGGGCCTGCTCGGCCATCAGCGCGGCATTGGCGGCGAGGTCGAGCCCGCGCACCAGCTCCCAGCCCTGCGTGCCGTACTGACCCCGCACGCCGGGATACGAGCGGCGCTGGGTCTCGCCGTCGCCGATGGCCGTGGCGTCGACCACCGCGCCGCACTCGACGATGCGCTGGTCGATGCGGCTGCCCTCGCTGGAGGCGAACCACTTCTCGGTGTCCCACACCTGCGACGTGGCGTGCGCCAGCGCCACGCCGGCCTCGGTGGCCGCGTTCGTCGCCGCCACCAGCAGGTCGGCCCGCTCGCCCACGCCGACGTCGTCGAGTGGGTGCTCGACCCAGGTGGACGACCACGAGGCCGAGACCGGCGGGGCGGGGG
>DASSCS010000088.1:0-38393 GCA_035697515.1 Acidimicrobiales bacterium | reverse complement strand
GGATGACATTGTGCATGGTGGCCCGGTGGGTGTCGGGTGGGCGCGACCGGTGGCGCGCGGACGACGGCCCAGGCCGGAAGGCGCGGCGGCGCACGACGGCGCTGCGCATGGGGGTCGCATGACGCCGACCGGCGCACCGCTCGCATCGTTGGTTCCCAGGAACCCCCAGCACGAGGCCCCAGCTCTTGGACTGCGGGACAGCCTAGACACCACTCTCCGTGATTCCGCCATGATCTCTGTCACAGAACTGACATCGGCAAGCCACCTCGCGTGACTGATCGACGCCGAGGGGCGGTGGCGTAGCCTGGGCCGCCATGGGGACGGACCTGCCGCTGATCGACGTCGGGCCCCTGTGCGCGTCGCCGCCGGGCACACCTGCGTGCCGCGCCGTCGCCATCGAGATCGACCGGGCCTGTCGCCGCTTCGGCTTCTTCCGCATCGTGGGCCACGGGCTGGAGCCCGAGCGCCTGGCCGAGCTCGACCGCCTGGCCCGGGCGTTCTTCGCCCTGCCCGAACAGCACAAGGCCCGCATCGCCATGGAGCACGGCGGGACGGCGTGGCGGGGCTGGTTCCCCCTCGGCGGCGAGCTGACGTCCGGTCGGCCCGACCACAAGGAGGGCCTGTACTTCGGCGCCGAGCTGGCGGCGGACGATCCGGCGGCGGGGCGGCCGCTGCACGGCCCCAACCTCTTCCCCACCCATCCGGCCGGCCTGCGCGACGCCGTGCTCGGGTGGATCGCCGCCATGACCGGGCTCGGCCACGCTCTGCTGGGCGCCGTGGCCGCTGGGCTGGGCCTGCCGGCCGACTGGTTCGCCAGCACCGTGGCCGCCGAGCCCACGGTGCTGTTCCGCATCTTCCGGTACCCGCCGGGCAACGACGAGGGCTGGGGCGTCGCCGAGCACACCGACTACGGGTTGCTCACGATCCTGGCCCAGGACCACCACGGCGGGCTCGAGGTGCGCGGGCCCGACGGCTGGCTGGCGGTGCCCGCCGATCCCGACGTCCTCGTCGTCAACCTCGGCGACATGCTCGACCGCATGACCGAGGGCCGCTACCGGTCGACACCGCACCGGGTGCTCAACACCAGCGGCTGCGAGCGCCTGTCGTTCCCCTTCTTCGTCGACCCGTCGTGGGACGCCGTGTGCCGCCCCCTCCCGCTGGCGGGCACGCCCCCGGCCGACGACCCGACCCGCCGCTGGGACGGCACCAGCGTGCGCGCGTGGGACGGCACCTACGGCGACTACCTCACGGCCAAGGTGGCCAAGGTGTTCCCCCGGCTGGGGCAGCGACTCGGCTGAGGCCCGGCACGCCCGGGCCGCCGCGGCTCAGGCCGAGTGGGCCTCGATGACCTCGACCCGGTGGCGCACCAGCGTGTGGGGCTGGGTGCGGACCCGCTGGCTGCACAGCGGGCAGATCACGCCACCGTCGCCGTCGGTGCACCCGGCGCGCATCTGCCAGCCCGAGGCACCGCACACGCGGCCGTGCCCGTCGCGGCGGACGACGCGCCACGCCCGCACGATGCGCTCACCCACGGCCATGGTCTCCGTGGGCGACGTAGGGCCCGTGCCGGGCGACGCCGGCCCCGAGCTCGGAGCGCTGCCGCTCGTCGGCCACCTGCCTGGCCATGGCCTGGTAGTGGGCGACCGTGAAGGGCTTGTCGAGCGGCCTCGGGCGCGGCCGGGCGCGGGCGAGCTCGGCACTGGAGCGCAGGGTGACGGCCTCGCCGTCGAGCCCGTCGACCCGGTCCGTGGCGGGCGCCGGCGGAGGGGCCGGGGCCGGCGGCGCGATGTGGTCGCGCCCCGCGACGTAGGCCTCGACCGACCTCACCACCGACAGCAGACGCTCGCGGGCCCGGCGAGGAGCGGTCGGCGAGCTGGCTGATGGCACCGTGCGTGCCGGGGCTGCGGCACCGCTGGTCGTGGCCATTGCGTCATCCTTCGCGCGGTCGGTCTACAGATCGATGGGTTGTTCCGCCCGTGCACCTGTACTGTCCAGATCGGTTGATCGTTCCCCAGTATCTTCCTGTACTGCACGGAGCGCAAGCATTTCCTGACGTTACGTACCGTGGCCGGACGCGACGCCGGGCGGTCACGAGGGACCGCCCGGCCAGTGCTGTCGAAGTGATGTTTCCCCAGCCCAGAGGCTAGATGTGGTCGAACTCACCCGTGCGGACCCCGCCGAGGAAAGCGGCCCACTCGCTGGGCGTGAACTCCAGGATGGGCCCGAGCCCGTGTTGCTTGGTGTCGCGGACACCGATGGTGCCGTCCTCCGCCAGTCCCACCTCGACGCAGTTGTCGCCCCCGCTGGACAGCGTGGACTTGTGCCATCCGCTGAACGTGCGCTCTTGCATGATGCTGTATGTCCCTTCTGGATGTACCCGCGGTGCGGTCTGCACGTCGTGCCGCACAGCCCACGTATTGCCAACGTACTCCTAATTCATGTGTCGTGACCACGCACCGCAAGGACTTTTTTCGGCGCTTGGCGCGTCAAAACGGCTCTAGCTGGGGAAATGCGCCACAACGAAAGTGGAACATGTTCGCGAGATCTCACGGAGAGTGTGGACTCGGTCGCTGTGGACGTGCAAAACCGGGCGCACCCGCCCCGCGATCGGCCAGCGATCGCCGCGTCGCACCCCGGGTCGGCGGTTGCGCGGCGGCCGCGCGACGCCTACGAGCGCAGGCTCTTGGCCCGGTCGATGAGGAGGTCCAGGCTCTTCTGCGGCGACAGGGCGGCGCCGCGCAGCCGGTCGTAGAGCTCCTCGTAGCGCTTCACGTCGTCGCTCTCGGTCAGCACGAGGTCGTCGGTGACCGTGTCGACGGCGACGACCGTGGGGTCGCCGGGGTCGTTGAACGTGTAGATCGAATAGGCCGACCGGGGGACGCTGAAGCTGTCGATCCTCGCGGCGACCGGCAGCACGCGCGCCGTGATCTTGGCGCTGCCGTTCACGGTGGCGGTGATGTGGTACAGCTGCGACTTCATGACCTCGGGCGGCGCCGAGGGCCGGCGGATGGCGAGCTCGTCGATGATGACCTCGTACGAGGGCCCGCCGGGCCGGCGCAGCATCCGCTGGCGGCCCACCCGGCCGGCCGCGGCCTTCTCGGCGTTGAGGCTGGGCGCGCCGGCCACCCGGTCGGCCTCGCCCCGCGCCCGGGTGAAGTCGGCCGTCTGCAGCAGGCCGGGGATGAAGGTCATCTGGAACTCGCGGATGGTCTGCGCCCCCGCCTCGAGGTTGGCGTAGAGCGACTGGCGCTCGCCCATGAACCGGTTCGACTCCCACCAGCCCCGTTCACCCGCCTCCCGGGCGATCGTCATGATCTTGGTCCAGCGTTCGTCGTCGACCCCGAGGGCGTCGAGGATCTTCATCACGTCGTCCTGGTCGACGACGTGGCCGTTCTCGAGGCGGGAGATCTGGGCGCGGCTCTGCCCGATCATCTTCGCCAGTTGCACGTGGGTGACTCCGGCGTGGGTACGCAGCGCCCGCAGCTCGGCTGCCAGCCGCAGCCGGCGAACGTATGGGCTGATCATGTGCGCCTCCCGGACACCTGCCCGTCGCTGACATTACCCGATCTTGGACAGGCGTGTTTCGCGGACGCACCGCGCCGAACGTGCCGACGACGACACCCCAGGTCAGGAGGGTGAGGACGCGACCGCGATCGGGGAGAAAATGCGCCGGCCGAGTCGCGGTCGGCGCTGGCGCGTGGACCCCAGACGGGGTAACACTGTGGTCCTGCCGGGACCCCTGTCCCGGGACGACCGATCGCGCGCTGTGGCCAGGCACGCCGCGAATGACGCTGGGGCTGGACCTGATGGGGACTGTGGTGTCGGGGAGCAGAGCAGTCGATGCGGGACTGCTGACCAAGCGCAGCGAGGGCCGCCGAGGCGCACACGTCCCCCAGCACGCCGCGCCGCCCGACGGCGACGCGACCGGTGATGGCGCGGGCGACGTGATCTCGCGCGCGGTGCGGACCGTCCGCGCCTACCTGCCGCGCGGCAACACGCTCGACGAGCGCACCTTCCAGCGCCGCCACCTCTTCCTCTGCTGGGTGCTGGCGCTCCACATCCCCGCCCTCCTGATCATGGGCGCGTGGCGCGACTACTCCATCCCCCACGTGGCGCTCGAACTGACGGTCCCGGCCGCGTGCGTGCTGTTCGGCCGCATGGCCCGCAACCGCCGCTTGGCCGCCTTCTTCATCACCGCGGGGCTCGTCTACTGCTCGGTCGTCCTGGTCCACCTCTCCGGCGGTGCCATCGAGGCGCACTTCCACTTCTTCGTCCTCATCGGCCTCATCGCCCTCTACCAGGACTGGGTGCCGTTCCTGTGGAACGTGCTGTTCACCGTGCTGTCGCACGGGCTGGGCAGCGTCATCGGCTCGAAGCTCATGTTCGAGCACGCGGCCGCCCAGAACCGGCCGTGGACCTGGTCCATGATCCACGGCGTGGCCGTGCTGGCCGCCTGCGTCGGGGTGATCATCTTCTGGAAGCACACCGAGCAGGAGCAGCAGCGCAACGTCGGGCTGGTCGCCGACCTCGCCGCCGCCGACGCCCAGCGGCGCGAGGCCATGTCCGAGCTGCTGGTCAACCTGGCCCGCCGCAACCAGTCGCTGCTCAACCGCCAGCTCGAGGTCATCACCGACCTCGAGGTGCGCGAGCGCCAGCCCGACGTGCTGGAGGAGCTGTTCCGCCTCGACCACCTGGCCACCCGCATCCGCCGCAACGCCGAGTCGCTGCTCGTGCTCTCGGGCGACGACCCGGCCCGCCGCTGGGGCAAGCCGGTGCCCCTCGCCGACGTGGTGCGGGCCGCCGCGGCCGAGGTCGAGGACTATCGCCGGGTCGAGGTGCTGGTCAACGACCACCTCGAGGTCACGGGCCGGGCGGTGGCCGACCTGGCGCACCTGCTGGCCGAGCTCATCGAGAACGCCACCACCTTCTCGCCGCCCACGTCCGAGGTGCGGGTGCGCAGCCACCTCACGCCCGGCGAGTCGGGCGCCATCGTCGTGTCGATCGAGGACTCGGGCATCGGCATGCTCGAAGACGAGCTGACCCGCGCCAACGCCCTGCTGGCCGAGGCGCCCGAGGTCGACCTCGGGCGCTCGACCATGCTGGGCTTCCACGTGGTGGCCCGCCTGGCCAAGCGCTACGGCCTCGGGGTGCGGCTGGCCCCCACCCCGGGCGGGGGCGTCACGGCCATGGTCACCCTGCTCGGCGAGCTGGTCAGCGAGCGCCCGGCCGGCGCGGTCAGCGCGCCGGAGGCGGACGGCCTGAACGGCGTCGACCGCTACCAGCTCGCGGCCCTCGCGCGCAGCAACGGTCACGCCGGCGGCGCGGGCCCGCGCAGCGGCACCCGCCGCCCACGCGCCGCCGCGCCCGACCAGCCCCCGGCGCCCGCTCCGCCCGAGGTCGAGCGGCCCCGGCCGTCCGAGCTCGTCAGCCCGTGGCGGGAGATCCCGATCCCCGCCCCGACGACCCCGGCCCCCGACGGCGATGCCGAGGCCGATCCCTTCGCCAGCGTCGTCGCGCGCTGGCGCCAGGCCGAGATGGAGGCCGCGCAGGCCGACCAGCAGGCGGGCACCACAGCGGATGGCGCGGTCGCACCCGAGCGACCGGCGTTGCTCCCCGCCCCGGTCCCCGAGCTGCCCCCCGTCTCGCCACCCGACTGGTGGTGGCAGTCCGAGTCGCTGGTATCGCGCTCGGGGGACGGCGCCACGGCCGGCAACGGCGGCGCACCCGAGCCACCGAGCGCACCGGCCTCGGCTCCCCCCACCGACGTCCCGCCGAGCCGCACGCCCGCCGTCGTGCCGGCGCTCGCCAACGGGCTGGTGCGGCGGGTCCCCGGGGCGCACCTCGCCCCCGCCCTGCGCCGGGACGGCTCGGCCGACCAGGCGCCGGCCGCGGCCGCGCCGCCGGTGACCAGCGAACGCGACCGCGAGCACGTCCGCTCGATGCTGTCCAGCTTCCAGTCCGGCCAGCGTGCCGGCCGGGCGGCCGCCGACGCCGAGGCGTCCCGGCCGCCGCAGGAGGATCAGTGACGTTCATCCCCAACGGCGACCGCGAGCTCGACTGGCTGGTCGGCAGCTTCTCCAACCGCATCGCCGGGGTGACGAGCGTCGTCGTCCTGTCCACCGACGGGCTGGTGCTCGCCGTGTCCGGGCGCCTCGACCGCGATCTGGCCGACACGCTGGCCGCGGTGGCCTCGGGACTGGTCAGCCTCACCGCCGGAGCCGCCCGTCACATGCGGGCCGGTGCGGTGAACCAGCTGATCATCGAGATGGACGGCGGCTACCTGTTCGTCACCACCATCAGCGAGGGCTCGGCCCTGGCGGTCATGTCCGGGGTCGATGCCGACATCGGACTCATCGGCTACGAGATGAGCGTGCTGGTCTCGCGCATCGGCCAGGTGCTCACGCCGGCGCTCCGCGCGGAGTTGTCGGCGCGACCCGCGCCATGATCCGTGGTGGTGGAGATCCGGACGGCCCACGGGTCGTGCCCGTGTACGCACTCACCGGCGGTCGCGCCCGGTCGCGCGGGCTCGACCTGAACATCGAGACCCTGGTCTCCACCACCCAGGAAGGCATGATGTACCTGGCCCACCTGCGCTTCGAGCAGGCGCGGATCGTCGAGCTGTGTCGGCGCCCCGTCTCCGTGGCCGAGGTCGCCGCCGAGCTCGCGGTCCCGCTCGGCGTCGCCCGCGTGCTGGTGTCCGACCTGCACGCCGACCACATGTTGATGATCCACCAGCCAGCCGCGAGCCGCCCGAGGACCGAGATCCTCGAGCGCCTGCTCAGCGGGTTGAGGAGCCGCTGAGGTGTACGACCCCATCTCGGTCAAGATCGTGATCGCGGGCGGGTTCGGCGTCGGCAAGACGACGTTCGTCGGCGCCGTGTCCGAGATCACCCCGCTCACCACCGAGGCGCCCATGACGCACCTGTCGGTGGGGCTCGACGACGTGACGGGCGTCGAGGCCAAGTCCACCACCACCGTGGCCATGGACTTCGCCCGCCGCACCATCGACGACGAGCTGATCCTCTACCTGTTCGGCACCCCGGGCCAGGACCGGTTCTGGTTCATGTGGGACGACCTCGTGCGGGGGGCCGTGGGCGCGGTGGTGCTCATCGACACCCGCCGGATGGCCGACGCCTTCGCGGCCATCGACTTCTTCGAGGACCGGGCGATCCCGTTCGTGGTGGCCGTCAACCTGTTCGACGGCGCCGAGCGTCACCCCGAGTCGGTGCTGCGCGAGGCGCTGGCGCTGGCCCACGACGTCCCGCTGATCACGTGCGACGCCCGCGTGGGCGACACCGTGATCTCCGTGCTGGTCACGCTGGTCGAGCACGCCCTGGCCCGCGCCCACGCCTCCACCTGAGCGCGTGGCGGCCACGGGTCGTGCGAGCGGGCCGCCCGCTCACCCGGAGGCCAGGACCCGGCCCAGCCAGCGGGCCACCGTCGCCTCGTCGGTGGGCTGCGACAGGCCGGCCCGGGCCGCGGCGACCGCCTCGTCGCCGATGCGCGCCACCCGCTCGGCCAGCAGCGCGTCGGTGTAGGCGGCCGTGAACTCGGGGTGGGGCTGCACCCCCACCATCGCCGGCGCCGCCTGGATCAGGGCCACGGGGCAGTGGTCGGCCCGGCCCAGCGCCACCGCCCCCGGGGGCAGGCTCGCGACCTGGTCCTGGTGCATGAAGTGCAGGGCGAGGGCAGCGGCGGGCGGGCGCATCCAGGGCGCCCGCCCCTCGACGGTCACACGCCGAACGCCGGCGCCCCACCCGGACGGCGCCCTGGCCACCTCGCCGCCGAGCGCGTGGGCCAGGATCTGGTGACCGAAGCAGACGCCGGCGAACGGCACGCCGGCGTCGCGCACGTCGCGCACGAAGCCCGCCAGCGGCTCGATCCAGTCGAGCCCGTCGTACACCGAGTGGCGCGAGCCGGTGCACAGCCAGCCCGCGCAGTCGCGGGGCGAGGCGGGCAGTTCGCCGCCGATCACGTCGACGGGCACCAGGTCGAGCCCGGGCGCGTGGACGGCGAACAGCGCCGCGAACATGTCGGTGTAGTCGCCGGCGATGCCTCGGTGCCGGTCGGCGACGTGGTCGCACTCGAGGACGCCGATCGTGGTCACGGCGCAGGCCTCAGGTGGAACGACTTGGGGCGGGTCAGCGCCCGGAAGCCCAGGGTCGACAGGCTGACGCCGCGGCCCGAGTCCTTGACCCCGGTCCAGGCCAGGGCGGGGTCGAGGTAGTCGGCGCGGTTGAGGTACCACGTGCCGGTCTCGACCCGGTCGCCGATCGCCAGCGCGGCGTCGACGTCGCCGGTCCAGACCGAGGCGGTGAGGCCGTAGTCGCTGTCGTTCATCAGGTCCACGGCCTCGTCGTCGTCGGCGACCGGCATGATGCCGACGACCGGGCCGAACGTCTCCTCGGTCATCACCCGCATGTGGTGGTCGACGCCGACCAGCACCTGGGGGGCAAGGTAGGGCGTGCCCGGCTCGTCGCGCGGAAACCCCGCCGGGTCGACCAGCGCGCGGGCGCCGGCGGCGACGGCCTCGTCGACCTGGTCGCGCACGAACGTTGCCGCCGAGGCCCGCACCAGCGGGCCGAGGGTGGTGCCGGGGTCGAGCGGGTCGTCCAGCACGTGCGCCCGGGCGCGGGCTACGAAGGCGTCGACGAAGGCGTCGAACGCCGGGCGCTGCACGTAGATGCGCTCGACCGCGCAGCACGACTGGCCGGCGTTGAAGTACACGCCGTCGGCCAGCTCGCCCGCCGTCGCCTCGACGGGCGCGTCGGCCCGCACGTAGGCGGGGTCCTTGCCGCCCAGCTCGAGGCCGGCACCCACGAACCGGGCCGAGGCGGCGCGCTGCACGGCGTGACCTCCGGCCACCGAGCCGGTGAAGGCCACGTACGCGACCCTGCTGTCGGCCACCATGCCCGACACGGTGCCGTGGTCGGCGTGCACGAGCTGGAACACGCCGCCGGGCAGGCCGGCGGCGGCCAGCCCCTCGGCCCACCGCTCGGCCACCAGCGGGGTCTGCGACGACGCCTTCAGCACGACGGCGTTGCCGGCGAGCAGGGCAGGCACCACGGCGTTGACCGAGCACAGGTAGGGGTAGTTCCACGGCGCCACCACCAGCACCACACCCAGCGGCTCGTGCCGGATGAACCGGCGCACCCCGGCGGCGCCCGGATCGTCAGGCCCGGGACCGATCTCGTCGTCCGCCAGCGCCCCCGACGCCGCGGCCGCCAGCCACGTGGCCCGCTCGGCGAAGCCCCGGGTGATCTCGGCGGGCGCGTGGGCGATGGGCCGGCCCATCAGCCGTGTCAGCTCGCGGCCGATGTCGCCGGCACGCTCGACCATCCACGGCACCAGGCGCTCGACGACGGCGACCCGCTCGTCGAGCGGCGCCCCCCGCCACAACCGCTGTGCCCTCGTCGCCCGGTCGAGCACGGCGTCGATCTCCTGCGGCGTCGCCAGCACGCGCTCGGCCACCACCGACCCGTCGATCGGGCTGATCGTCTGCTGGACCTGGAGGCGCACGGCATCGGGCATCGGCGCTACTCCGGTGTGACGTAGGCGGCGGTGAGGCCGCCGTCGACCACCAGTTCGGCGCCGGTCATGAACGACGCGTCGTCCGAGGCGAGGAACAGCGCGGCCCGCGCGATCTCGGCGGCCTCGCCGAACCGTCCCATGGGGATGTGCACCAGGCGGCGCCGGCGCTTGGCCTCGGTGTCGAGGAACTTCATGAGCAGCTCGGTGCGGAGGGGGCCAGGGCACAGGGCGTTGACCCTGATGCCCTCGCGGGCGTGGATGACCGCCAGCTCACGCGTGAGCGCAAGCACCGCGCCCTTGCTGGCCGTGTACGCCACCTGGGGGGTGGCCGCGCCCACCTTGGCCACGAACGAGGCGGTGTTGACGATGGCCCCGCCGCCCGATCGGCGCAGCGCCGGGATGCCGTAGCGGCAGCCCAGGAAGACGCCCTTGGCGTTGACGTCCAGGGTGGTGTCCCACGTGGCCTCGTCGGTGGTCAGGGCGTCGTCGTCGCTCGGGAGCATGATCCCGGCGTTGTTGAACAGCACGTCCAAGCGGCCGAAGGTGGCCTCGGCGGTGGCCACCATCGCCTCGCAGTCGCCGGCGACGGCGACGTCGGCGGTCACCGCGACAGCGCGCGGGCCCGCCGCTCCTGCGACGCCGTTGTGCCCGGGGGCAGCGTCGGCATCGCCCGTCCAGTCGCCCTCGGCCGCCACTCCGGCCCGCGCATACCGCTCGGCATCCGCCGCGTCGGCCTCGATGAGCTGCACCGTCGCCTCAGCCGTGACCGGATCGCGGTCGACGGCCACCACCGACGCGCCCTCGCGGGCGAAGAGCCGCGATGCCTCGCGGCCGATGCCGCTGCCCGCGCCTGTGATGAGCGCCACCTTGCCCTGCAGCCTCACGGGTCAGATCCTCTCGAAGTAGCGGCGGCGCTCCCAATCGGACACCGCGCTCGTGTACGCCTCCCACTCGGTGCGGAAGAAGTGGGCGTAGTGGTCGACCACCTCCTCGCCGAAGGCGGTGGTGGCGAAGGGGCTGGCGATGAACAGGTCGTTGGCCTCCGCGAGCGACCGGGGCACGTGCGGCAGATCGCGGGCGGCGTACACGTCGCCCTCGAAGCACGGCGGCGGCTCGGTGCACCGGGAGATGCCGTCGAGGCCCGAGGCGAGCAGCGCCGCCAGTGCCAGGTACGGGTTGCAGTCGGCACCGGGGATGCGGCACTCGATGCGCAGGCTGGGGCCGTCGCCGACCACCCGGACCCCGGCGGTGCGGTTGTCGTAGCTCCAGGCGACGCGGGTGGGCGCCCACGACCCGTCGACGTAGCGCTTGTACGAGTTGACCGTTGGGGCGAGGAACACCATCACGTCGGGCACGTGCACCAACACGCCGCCGAGGAACCAGCGGAACTCGTCCGAGCACCGCACCGGGCCGAGCTCGCCGTCGCCGGCGAACGCGTTGGCGCCGTCGCGCCACAGGCTCATGTGCACGTGGCAGCTCGACCCCGCCTGCCCGGTCGCCACCTTGGCCATGAACGTGACGCTGGCGCCCAGCCGGTCGGCGTGCTCCTTGAGGCACTGCTTGTAGACGACGTGGCGGTCGGCCATGGCCAGCGCATCGGCGTAGCGCACGTTGAGCTCGTGCTGGCCGACGCCCCACTCGCCCTTGCTCGACTCGACCGGCACGCCCGAGCGGCGCAGGTGGCGGCGCACGGCGGCGGTGAAGTCCTCGGTGCGGGCGCCCTGCAGCAGGTGGTAGTCCTCGAGGTACCAGCCGGCGGCCTCGAGCTCGTTGTAGCCGCTGGCCGCGGCGTCTCGGTACGACGAGCGGTACAGGTAGTACTCCAGCTCGGTTGCGGCCATCGCCGTCAGCCCCTGGCCGGTGGCTGCGTCGACCTGGCGGCGCAGGACGGTGCGGGGCGCGGCGGCCACGGGCAGGTGGTCGCGGCTGTCGGCCACGTCGCACAGCACCAGCGCGGTGCGGTCGAGCCAGTCGGCCCGCCGCAGTGTCGGCAGGTCGGGCACGAGGTGCACGTCGCCGTAGCCCAGCTCCCAGTTGGCGAACCGGTAGCCGGGGACGGGCTCCATCTCCATGTCGGTGGTGAGCAGGTAGTCGCACCCATGGGTGCCGGCGGTGGCCACCTCGTCGACGAACATGCCGGCGTCGTAGCGCTTGCCCACCAGCCGCCCGTAGTGGTCGGTGAAGCCGACGACGACCGTGTCGACGTCGTCGCCTGCCACCAGCTTGCGCAGCTCGTCGAGAGTGAGCATGCCCTCGGGGGTGGGGAGGCCCGTCATGTCCATCTCCGGTTCAGCCGGCGGAACATCTTCCGCTGCGACGCGTACAGGTTGGGCAGCTCGGCCGACAGGCGGTCGTACATGGCTCGGTTGGCCGCGTCGGGAGTGAACGTCGCATCGACCTCGACAAGGTCGCGCACCTCGGAGCGGTCGATGTGGCCGAGCGACATGCCCGCCAGCATGGCGGCGCCGCGCAGCTGCGCGTGCATGGGGTCGGCGACCCGCTCGATGGTGCGGTCCATCACGTCGGCGTGGATCTGGCACCACAGGTCGGACTGGGCGCCCCCGCCCACGATGCGGACGGGGTCGAGCCGACGACCAGCGAACCGCTCGACGTAGCCGTGCAGCCAGTGGTCGTTGTAGGCGACGCCCTCCATCACGGCCCGCACCAGGTCGGCCCGGGTTGTGGCCAGCGAGACGTTGTGGAAGCCCCCCCGCAGGTGGCTGTCGCTGACCGGCGTGCGCTCGCCCTCGAGCCAGGGGGTGAAGATCACGCGGCGGGCGCCGGGCGGCGAGGTGGCGGCCAGCGCGGTCAGGTCGTCGAAGCTGCAGGCGGGCGGACCGGGCTCGGGGCCCTCGCCGGGATCGCCGTCGGGGCCCACGGCGCCGTCGCTGCCGGCACCTGGGGCGGGGCCGAAGAGGCCGTCGTCGGCGGCCACGATGTTGTCGCGCAGCCATTGGAGGCACAGGCCCGACGTGTCGTGGTTGTTGGCGAGAAGGTAGCCGCCCTCGAGGCCGGGGATGGTGGCCATGCCGTGGCGCACGTCGGTGCGCTTGCGGTCGACCGGCAGGCTGATCCACGAGGTGGTGCTGATGGCCATGTGGGCCTGGTCTTCGCCCAGCGAGCCCGAGCCGACGGCCGCGGCGTGCAGGTCGGGCACGCCCGCCACCACCTGCACCCCGGCGGGTAGGCCCAGGTCGGCAGCCACGTCGTCGCGCACCGGCCCGATGACCGCCCCCGTGGGCACCAGCGGCGGCAGCTTGGCGGCGTCGATGCCGACCCGCCGCACCAGCTCGTCGTCGTAGGCCATCAGGTCAAGGCGACGGTTGTCGGTCAGCCATGCCGCGGTCATCGACGCGTGGGTGGCGGCGGGCACGCCGGTGAGCCGCATGGCCAGGTAGTCGACGGGCTCGAGGTACCAGCGGGCGGCGGCGGCGACCTCGGGGTAGTTCGTCGCCAGGTTCAGCATGTGGCCCACCGGGTCGTTGCCGCCCGGGACGCCGCCGGTCTTGCGCACCCAGGCGGCCAGCGCCCGGGCGCCGTAGCCCGCCACACGGCCGCCGATGCGCTCGCGCACGAGGCGGATCCCCCGGTGGTCCTGCCACATGATGCAGTCGCCCACGGGCACGCCGTCGGCGTCGACGGGCACGGTGCTGGCCCATTGGCCGGTGATGCACACGGCAGTGACCCGGCCGGCGTCGACGTCGCCGTTGGCGATGGCCTTGCGCACGGTGCCGCTGACCACGCTCCACCACTCCCCCGCGTCCTGCACGGCGCCGCCGCCGTCGAGCCAGCGGGTCTGCAGGGCGACGTGGTCGTGCCAGGCGACGCGCCCCGTCACCGACGCGAATCCGACCTTGGGGCCGCCCGTGCCCAGGTCGACGGCCAGGACCAGCGGCTCGGCCGCGCTCGTCGGCCCCGTCCGGCGCGTGTCGTCGGCGGTCATGCCGGGATGGACGACTGGCGGTCGAGCAGGCCGGCCATGGCGGCGCGGATGAACTCGTCGGCCTCGTCGGTCAGCCCGCCGTCCACCCCCCCGTAGATGGCCGCCGAGAAGGGCGCCTCGTCGCGGTGCTCGCGGGCGTGCGCCACCGCGTCGGCCAGGTCGGCCGCGAAGGCGTCGGCCACGCCGGGCTGGGTCTGGGGACGGGTGACCGCCATGTGGATGGCGTTGGGGTACTGCTGGCCGTTGAACCGCCAGCCCCGCTCTCGCATGAAGTCGTTGACGTGGTAGATGTCGAACTCGTCCGAAGTGAAGGAGAAGCAGAACGTCGGGCTGCCCATGATGCGGAGCTCGGCGTGCGAGCGCACGGCGTCCATCATCTGCGCGGCGGTGGCGAAGATGGCCTCGGCGTAGCGCCGGTAGCCGTCGCGGCCCAGCTGCACCATGGCGGCCCAGGTGGCGGCGAGCAGGCCGCCCGAGCGTGATCCCTCGATGCCGGGCGACATGTACTTGCCGCCGGTCCAGCCCGACACGAAGAAGTACTGGCCGTTCCGCAACGCTTTGTCGCGGAACAACAGGGTCGAGCTGCCCTTGAAGGCGTAGCCGTACTTGTGGGTGTCGGCCGAGATGCTGGTCACCCCGGGCACCCGGAAGTCGAAGGTGGGGATGGGCACGATCCCCAGCTCCTGGCCGAAGGGCAGGATGAAGCCGCCGAGGCAGCCGTCGACGTGCAGGCCGACGCCCCGCTGCTGGGCCAGCTCGCCGAGCTCCGGGATCGGGTCGATGGTGCCGTACGGGTAGTTGCAGGCCGAGCTCATGACGGCGATGGTCTGGTCGTCGACGAGGTCGGCCACCGCCGCCACGTCGACGGTGGTGGTGCCGGGGTCGATCGGCGCCGTGCGCAGCTCGACGCCGAACAGGTGGCACGCCTTGTCGAACGCTGGATGGCCGGTCTCGGGCTTCACGAAGTTGGGACGGGTGACTCCCCGGGCGGCGGCCTGCTCGCGGTAGGCCAGGACGGCGTGGAGGATGCTGCCGGTCCCGCCGGTGGTGACCAGGCCGCCGGGCTCGCCATCGGTGACCGCCTCGGCGTGGAACAGGTCGAGTGCCATCGACAGGATCTCGGCCTCGAACTTGGTGGCGCTGGGGCACATGTCGCGCTGCAGGACGTTGACGTGGGCGAACAGGCCGAAGGCCTCGTTCATGAAGTCGTAGTGCTCGTGGTCGCCGCAGTACATGGTGCCGGAGCACTTGCCGGTTTCCCAGAAGGCGTCCTCCTCCTTGGCCATGGCGTGGAGCTCGCCCAGGACCTCGTCACGGGGACGGCCGTGGTCGGGCAGCGTGCGGTTGACCGGGAACCGGTCCTGGTACGGGAAGCTGGCCATGTCTCGACCCCCATCGGTGCAGGTCAGCCGAACGTAGCACCACTCTGGAAGGTCTTCCAGAGTTCGGGTACGGTCGGGGACCGATGGTGGCGACCGACCAGCCCGCGCCCTCCGACCCGCCGCGCCGGCACCGGCCGAGCGCGCAGGCGCGGCGCGAGGCGCTGCTGCAGGCGGCCGTCGAGGTGGCCGCCGAGCGGGGGGTCGCCGGCACCACCCACCGGGCCGTGACCGAGCGGGCGGGGCTGCCCCTGGCCACGGCCTCGTACTTCTTCGCGTCGATCGACGACCTGGTGGCCGAGGCCCTGCGCACCTTCGTCGCGGACGAGGCCGCCCGGCTCGAGGCCATCGCCGATCAGCTCGCCCGCGATGCCCACCGCCCCGACGACCTGGCGGCCGCGCTCAGCGAGGCGTCGATGCCGAGCGGGCCGCTGCCGTGGGCGCTCGCCCAGTTCGAGGCCTATCTCCAGGCCGCCCGCGACGACGCGATGCGCACGCCGGTGGCCGACGCCCTCGCCGCCTACGAGCACGTCGCCGAACTGGCGCTCACGGCCGCCGGCGCCCCGGCCGAGTCCGCCGCCGGCGCGGCCCCCGCGTTCAACGCGCTGGCCGACGGCTTCGCCCTGCACCGCCTGGCCCGCCCGCAGGCCGGCGACGTGGCTGCGCTGCAACGGGCCCTGCGGCTGCTGTTCCTCGGCCTGCTCGTCGAGCAGGGCGAGCTCGAGCGCGCCGCCCACCTGGCGACGCACTGACGCCCCCTCCCCGGCGGTGGTCGACACGGCGGGGCGGGACCGTCATGCTCGCCAGCGTGGAACCCGCATCCCGTCCCGCCGTCGTCGGCGTCGCCGACCACAGCGGCTGGGCCAACCTGGTGACCGTCGCCGCCGGCGACGACGGGTCGGCACCGGCCGTGATCGACCGTCGGCGCTGCCAGCTCATCGGCGACGACCTGCCCCGCCAGCCGTACCACGCGGCCGGCGGTGTCGACGGCGACGAGGCCGAGCGCCTGGTCGCACACGTCGTCGCCGCCGCGTGTGCCGGCGCCGGCCGGGCCCTCGACGCCCTGCTGGCCGACCTCGGCAGCGGCCACCGCATCGTTGCGGTGGCCCTGCGGTCGGGCGGCGAGCGGCCGCTGCCGGGCACGGTGGCCGGCGTGCTCGCGTCGCACTCGGCCATGCACGCGGCCGAGGGGCAGCTCTACCGCGACGCGTGGGCCGACGCCGCCGCCGACCGGGGTGTCGCCGTGGCCCTCCACGCCCGAGGCGACGCGCTGGGCGGTGCTGCGGCGCTGCTGGGCACGACCGTCGAGCGGCTCGGCGCCACCGTGTCGGCGCTCGGGCGCGAGCTCGGCCCGCCGTGGCAGAAGGAGCACCGCGAGGCGGCGGCGGCCGCGCTGGGCGAGCTGTCGCGCCACGCCACGGTGGTCCTCCGCGGCTGACCCCATGGGCGGCCGCGGCGACGGTCGGCCCGCCTAGCGTGACGCAATGGAACATTGCGACGAGTGCGGCTTCACCTACGACCTGGCCGAGGCGCCGTCGTCGGGCCCGACGATCGTGGGACTCGTCGACGAGCTGGCCGCGGTGCTGACCGATCCCGCGGCCGACCTGCGCACCCGGCGCCGCCCCGAGTCCTGGTCGCCCCTCGAGTACGGCTGCCACATGCGCGACGTGCTGCTGGTGCAGCGCGAGCGCGTCCTCGCGGCCCGGCGCTCCGACACGCCCTCGTTCGCGCCCATGGGCCGCGACGAGCGCGTCGATCACGACGGCTACGCCGAGCAGTCGCCGTCCGACGTGGCGCGGCAGGCGCGCGACGCCGCCGGCCTCTTCGCCAACGTGCTGGCGCGCCTGGGGGGCGACTGGGAGCGGACGGTCGTCTACAACTACCCGGCGCCGTTCGAGCGCTCGCTGCGCTGGGTGGCGGTCCACACGGTGCACGAGATGCACCACCACCTGCTCGACGTGCGCCGGCAGCTGGCCTAGCCGCAGCCCCCGGACGACGCCCACCGCCGGCCGGAGGCGCATGGGACCATGCGCGGGTGGCTGCTGCCGGCTGGGTGCTGACGTGCGACCCGGGCGTCGACGACGCCGTCGCCCTCGCGGTGGCCGCAGGCCGGCCCGACGCCCGCCTGGTCGCGGTGGTCGCGGGAGCCGGGAACGTCGATGCGCTGACCGCGTGGCGGAACGCCGCGGGCATGGTCGAGCTGGCCGGCGTCGACGTGCCGGTAGGGCTGGGCAGCGCGGCGGCGGTCGACGGATCGGCGATCCACCGTCACGGTTCGGCGCACGGGCCCGACGGCCTGGCGGGCCTCGCCGGTCGGCTGCCGGCGGCGGACGCCCGCGTCCGAGTGCCCGGCCGTCCGCTGGTGCAGGGCGACATCGTCGCCACGGGGCCGCTCACGGACGTGGCGATCGCCGTGCGGTCCGGCCAGCCCGTCGATCGGGTGGTGTGGCTGGGCGGGACGGCGGCGGACCTCGCCGGGACCGCCGAGGTGGCCGAGGCACCGGCGGGACACTCGACCCGGGGCCCGGAGTTCAACGCCGCGGCGGACCCCGACGCCGTCAACACCGTGGCCGCGGCGCCGGCGCCGCTGTCGATCGTCCCCCTCGACGTGTCCCGTCGCGTGGTGCTGGGCCCCGACGCCATCGACCGCTGGGCCATGGGCCCGAGACCGGCCCGGTTCTGTGCCGACCTGGTGACCGCCAGGCACGGCCCCGCGGGCGGCTCGCTGCCCGACCCGGTGGCGGTCGTCGCCGCGCTCGAGCCGCAGCTTTTCCGCTGGGCGCCGCGCCTGCTCCGCTGCGCGACCGAGGGCCCCCACCCGCGTGGCACGCTGGTGGCCGACGACGGTGCGGACGGGGTCGTGCGGGTGGCGGTCGACCTCGCTGCGGCGGCCGTGCGCGACCGCATCGTCGACGCGGTGATGTCCTTGACCTGAAGTCCACTTCACCTCGTACCGTGCATGCCATGGCACTCACGACCGCAGAGCAGGACTACCTCCGGTCGCAACCGCTCGGTCGGCTGGCCACGGTGGGCACCGACGGCGTCGTCCAGGTCAACCCCGTCGGGTTCCGGGTCAGGGCCGACGGCTCGTTCGTGGTCGGCGGCCGCGACCTGGCCCGCACGCGCAAGTACCGCAACGTCGCCCGCACGGGACGGGCGGCGCTGGTGGTCGACGACCTGGTGTCCCGCGACCCGTGGACGGTGCGTGGCATCGAGGTGCGGGGCCGCGCCGAGGTGGGCACCACCGAGTCGCCGGCGTACCCGGGCGCGTCGGCGGACGTGATCGTCCTCCACCCCGACACAGTGTTCACCTGGGGCATCGAGCCGGGCGCCAGCGGCACGACCCGCCGCGACCAGGCGAGCTGACGCCACGCGGCTCAGGACCCCGACAAGCCCGGCGGAGCGGTGGAGGCCGCGCCGGAGCACCAAGATGGCGGTCATGGACCTCCCCGACCACGCCGTGCCCGGCCCGGTGGGCCGGTGACCGGCCGGGTCGCCCTCGTCACCGCCGGCGAGTACGCGCACCACGACGACGACCTGCCGCCGATCGTCGATGCCCTCACCGCCCGAGGCGTCGACGCCGTGGTGGCCGACTGGCACGACGCCGGCGCCCGGTGGGCCGACGTCGACCTGGCCGTGATCCGCTCGACGTGGGACTACACATGGCATCTCGACGAGTTCCTCGCCTGGGTCGACCGGGTGAGCGGCACGACCCGCCTGGCCAACCCCGGCGCGGTCGTGCGCTGGAACACCGACAAGCGCTACCTCCTCGACCTCGGAGCCGGCGGGGTGCCGACGGTCCCCACCCGCATCGTCGAGCCCGGGAACGACCTCGACGGGGCGGCGCTCCGGGACGCGCTGCCGGCGGCCGCCGAGATCGTTGTGAAGCCCGTCGTGTCCGCCGGGGCGCGCGACACCGAGCGGCATGCGCCCGAGCAGCGCAACCGCGCCCTGGCCCACGTCGAGCGCCTGCTGGGAGAGGGACGCGCGGTGATGGTGCAGCCCTACCTGCCGGAGATCGACGAGCAGGGCGAGACGGGCCTGGTGTTCCTGGGCGACGTCTTCTCGCACGCGTTCCACAAGGGCCCCGTCCTCGTGCCCGGTTCCGAGCTCGTCGACGGCCTCTACCGGACCGAGACCATCTCGCCCGCCGTCGCCGCGCCCGCCGAGCTGGATGTGGCCGACGCGGCGCTCGACGCCGTGGCGGACCAGGTCCCGGGCCTCTCGCGCCGGGACCTGCTCTACGCCCGGGTCGACATCGCCCGCCACGAGGGCGGGCACGTGCTGCTCGAGCTCGAGCTGGTCGAGCCGTCGTTGTTCTGCTCGACGAGCGCGGGGGCGGCCGACCGGGCCGCGGCGGCGATCGCGGCCGCGCTGGCCGCCTGACCGCCCCAGGCCGACGGGTCGCCTCAGCCGCCGCCGACCCCGCGGTCGCGCCACTGGGCGAGGTAGGTGTCGCGTGCTGACCGGCACCCCTCGTCCTGGCCCGCCGCGAGCAGCCGTTCGATGTCGGGCGCAGCGTCGGCGGTCGAGGCGGCGGCCTCGGCCAGCCGGTCGACCTCGGCCAGCACCTGCTCGACGACGAGCCGGGGTGTGGTGACCACCGCCTCGGCCAGGCGGTCGACGGCAGCTTCGAGCTCGTCGGCGGGCACCACATCGGTGGCCAGGCCCCAGTCGCCGGCCTGCTCGCCCGTGAGCTCGCGGGCGGTGAGCACCAGGTCCTTCGTGCGCATCGGCCCCAGCTGGCGCACCAGGCGGGGCAGGCTCGCCCACGGGATGGGCATGCCCAGGTGGGCCTCGGGCAGCGACAGGACCGCATCGGCGGCGACGACCTGCAGGTCGCAGGCGAGCGCCAGCACGACGCCGCCGCCCCGGGCCCGGCCATGGACCTTGGCGATGGTCAGCGCCCGCATGCCGCCGACGGCGTTCATGGCCTGGCGGCCGAAGTCGATGCCGGCCTCGACCGAGCCGTCGAGGGGCAGGGGACCGCTGCCGAACACGTCGAACCCGCTGCAGAACACCCGGCCCGCCGACTCGACGACCACGACCCGGACGTCGCCACGCGCGTCGAACCACGCCGCGGCGTCGATCAGGCCACCGAGCAGCGGGTAGTCGATGACGCTGCGCCCGTCCTCGCGGTCGATGCGCAGTCGCCCGACGGGCCCGTCGGCGGTGACGGTCACGCCTGCGAAGTGGTCACCCGGCACGGCCGGGCACGCTAGCGCCCCGTCGTACCACCAGCCGGCGGCCGTGCCGCCCGAACGGGAGCACCCCCGTTTCTATTCGCGAATCCGGTCGCAGCAGCAGCCGATCTCGCGAAGGGAACGGTTGTGGCGGTCGCAGTCAAATTTATCTAAACAACATGGTAAACATTGCGAAATACCCTAGAATACGGAACATCTACTGGAGACCCACAGGCGGAACCAACGTGCGCACGCCCACCCCTCCCCCGGACGACGCGACGCGGCCGCCCGGCTACGACTGGCTCTCCCCCACCCAGGCGGCCGAGCGGCTTGGTGTCCCGCTGCGGGCCGTGTACCGGCTGATCGACCGGGGCGTGCTCGTCGGCTACCGCATCGACCGCCAGGTCCGGCTGCTGGCCCACGAGGTCGACGCCGTCGGCCCGGAGCAGGGCGAGGGGCCGGCACGGTAGCGCCCACTCCCCTGCCCCGGCGACGGGCGGCCGACTAGACACTCGTGGATGGGCCCGCGGGCAGGGCCTGACGAGCGGGAGGGCCATGACGGGCGACGTGGGCATCGGGAACGACGGCGAGAGCCGGGCGGCCTGGGCAGAGCTTCTCGTCACGCTACGCGAGGTGGGCGACCGGTTCGCGGGTCCCGAGTGGGGTCTGACCGACCCGGTCGACGTGGCCGAGGGGCTGCGTGTGATCGTGCACCACCTGGCCACCGGCATCGAGACCCAGTTCGAGGACGACGCCGCCCGCCCGACCTTCCGGCCGATCGTCACGCCCTGGCGCAAGGCGCTGGGCGACAACGCCGATGCCCGCTACCACGACGCGCGCGTCCATCCCGCCGGCACCTACCGGGTGCGGGGCCGCACGGGCGGCGCGGTCTACGTGTCGTTCACCGTCGAGGCCGGGGCCGAGGACGGGGCGTTCCCGTCGGGCACCGTGGGGGTGCTCAACGACACCGCCTTCGCCGTCGCCGGCGACGGCGGCTTCGAGATCACCGTCGGTGGACCCCCACGCGACCGGGCGTGGCTCCCGCTGGCCGGCGACGCCTCGCGCCTGACCGTCCGCCACTACTGGGAGGACGCCCGCTCGCCGCACGAGCCGCCCGTCGCCGATCTGGCCCTCACCATCGACCTGGTCGACGGCCACGAGGCCGTCCCCACGGCACCGCCGGCGCCCACTGACGCCTCGGTCGCAGCCGCCATCCGTCGCATGAGCACCTATGTGCGTAGCCGCACGCTCGACACCATCGCCAGGCCGGGCGAGGGCGACCCGCCCGCGTTCGTGTCGCGCGTGCCGCACGAGTTCCCGCCGCCGGTGCCGCCCGGCGCCCACGCGCTGGCCGCGGCCGATGCCGCCTACAGCATGGCGCCCTACCTGCTCGGCCCCGACGACGCCCTGGTCATGCGGGTCCGCTGGCCCGAGTGCCGCTGCGCCAACGTGTCCCTGTGGAACCGGCAGCTCCAGACCTTCGACTACCGGCGCGGGCCGGTCAGCCGCAACCGGGCGCAGGCGCCGGCCGGGCCCGACGGCACGGCCACGCTGGTCGTCGCCCACCGCGACCCGGGCGTCGCCAACTGGCTGGCGACCGAGGGCCGCCCCTTCGGGCTGGTGTTCTGGCGGTTCATGTTGCCCGAGGGCGACATCGCCACCCCGGCCGCCGAGGTGGTGCCGGTCGACACGCTGGCCTGACGGCGGCGGCCGCCGGCCGCGCCGACCCCGACCCGCTCACTCCGGCTCGACGGGGACGTCGAACCCCGCCATGTATCCGGCCAGGTCGGCGCGCAGCGCGTCGGCGTCGAAGCCCCAGTCCGCGGCCGAGTAGCGGTGCGTGCCGTGCTTGCCTCGCGGCTTGCCGGCCAGGTAGCGGTCGATGTCCGCCCGGTGGTCGGCGGTGAGCTCGCGCCCGATCGCCGCGTAGGCGACGGCGATGGCGCCGGCGGGATCGGACATGAGGTCGGCGAAGCGCACGTCGCCATACACGCCGGGCAGCGAGCCGTCGGCGCGCCGGCGGGCGATGGCGGTGAGGGCGTCGGTGAACACCGCGCCGATGAGCGCCGACAGCCCGTCGAGGTCGACGCGGTCGGTGCGCAGCCACTGCACCATCGCCGTCGTGCTGACCGTCGAGGGCATCGTGCGGGCCGGGTCGCGATGGGTCAGGATCACGCAGGCGTCGGGGTAGGCGGCCAGCAGGTCGTCGAGCATGAATACGTAGCCGGGCGTCTTCAGCAGCCAGCGCCGCCGGGGGCGCCCGTGCTGCACGGTCTGCAGCACGGCACGGTGCCACGCCAGGTCGGCGGCCACGTCGGCCGCCCACGACCCCTGATCGGTCAGCACCATCGGCCAGTGGCTGCCGGCGAACGACGGGGCGCAGATGGTGATGCACTCGACCGGCAGGTCCGAGCGCAGCTCGTGGATCGCCGCGAACTCGGGCTGCACGTCGGCCCACAGCTCCTGCTCGGCCTCGGTCATGGCCCGGCGCTCCTCCTCGCCGGCGCCGGGCGGCAGCACCGGGTGGAGCACGTCGGTGGCGACGGGCGTGCGCAGGCCGGGATCGAGCCCGAGCAGCTCGAACAGGATCGTGGTGCCCGACCTGGCCGGCCCGGTGACCACCACCGGCGCCTCGATCACCTCGTCCGCGATGGCCGGCTCGCGCCGCCGCCGCTCGGCCACCAGGAAGCGTGTGCGCAGGCAGCGCAGCATCTCCTCGCGGGTCATCAGGCGGCCGACGGCGTGCAGGTCGCTGGCGTTGACGGCGTCGACGAGCGCCCGCAGCCGCCCCTCCCAGTCGCCGTCGCCCAGGTCGCCGGGATCGGCCAGGTCGGTGGAGGAGCGGGTGTGGTCGATCAGCTCGCCGGCCTCCAACGGCACCAGCCGGCGGGGCCCGCCCGACGCTGTCCCCATCGCGTTCACTCGGCGCACCCACGCCGGCCGCCGGTACCGCTCGCCCATCGCTGCCAGCCCCATGGGCCGCGAGTCAACCAGGTGGCGCCGGGCGGCGCCCCGGATCGCGCCGGCGGGAGCGCGACCCGGATACCGCCCCGTTCCGATCAGTCGTCGCCGGGACCCTCGTCCTCGCCGGCGCCGTCGCTCTCGTCGCCCACGACGTTGAAGTCCTCGTCGAGCTGGACATCGACCTGGGTGCCGTCGTCGAGCGTGACCTCGACCTCGTACAGGCTCTCCTCGTCGCCCACCTCGGTCTCGGTCACCTGGCCCTCGCCCGTGTGCTCGAGGGCGGCGGCGCTGGCCCGGTCGAGGGCGTCGCCGGTGATGGGCTCCTCGTTGTCGTCGCCACCCCCGGCCGCCACGGCGGCCCCGGCCCCACCGGCCACGACCACCAGGCCCGCCGCCGCGCCGATGACGATCTTGGTCCGCTTGTCCATCCGTCTCGCTCCTTGTCGTGACTCCCCGGCTGCCGGGGACGCTTGCACCATGCACCACGGGGCCTGAACCCCGGCTGACCGGTGGGCCCTCACGCACCCGGCGTGAACTCGACCAGCTCGATGCGGCCCTCGCCCCCGACCGTCGTGACCTCGAGCACCACCCCGATGCCCCGGGCGTACGACTTCTCCTCGACCACGTCGGGCTCGAGCGGGTTCCACTCCTCCGTCACCACCAGGCTGTCGTAGCGCTCGCCGGCGACGGTGTCGCTGCCGTCGATGCGCAGCACCTCGGCCAGGTCCTCGGCCTCGCCCTCGTAGAACTCCTGCCGGTACGCCTGCCCGACGGCGGGGTCGGCCGGCATGACGATGCCGGGCAGGGCGCCGTCGACCCCTGCCTCCCACGAGCCCGCGCTGCTGGTGACCTCGCCGCCCTCATACTCCTTCGAGTCCTCGCCCAGGTACCAGACGTTGCCGTCGGCGTCCTGGGCGAACCAGTCGTAAGTGTCCTCCACCACCTCGCCCTCGACCGACACCGTGTCGCGCACCACGACGGCGTCGATGCCCATGACCTCTCGGGTCTCGCCCGTCACGACCACCTCGATGCGCTCGTTCTCGCCGTCGGACAAGCCCTCGTACAGCCAGCGCGAGCCGGGCAGGAAGGGCAGGTAGGGGTTGTCGACCGGGCCGCCGAAGTCGGCCGGGTCGACCGTCGGGTCGTAGTCGCCGCCGTCGCCGGGGTCGATCACCGCGGTGGTGGTCGACGCATCTTGCCCGGCGTCGGTGCTGGCGGCGTCGTCGCCGGACGAGTCGTCGCCACAGGCGCTCAACCCGACCAGGCCGAGCGCCACCGCAGCCGCGAGCGGCCCGGCCAGACGGGCATGGGTACGTGTCACCACGATGACCTCCTCTCAGCCGGCGGCGTGCCCGCCGGTGCCGTCGCACCGTGCCCGTGCCAGGCTGAACACGGCCTGACCGGGCCCGGGCCGCCTCGGTTCAGCGCAGGTTCAGTGGGCCGGGCCACGATTGCCGTGCCGGCCCGCCACACGTCACGGAGGTGCGGAAGTCACCGTGAAGCTGCTGCTCGTCGAGGACGACGCCAAGCTCGCCGCCGCCGTCCGGCGCGGCCTCGAGGCCGAGGGCTTCACGGTCGAGGTGGCCACCGACGGCGACGACGGCCTATGGCGCGCGACCGAGGGCACCTACGACCTCGTGCTGCTCGACATCATGCTGCCCGGGCGCAACGGGTACCGGATCTGCGCCGACCTGCGGGCCGCCGGCGACTGGACCCCGATCCTCATGCTCACGGCCAAGGACGGTGACCTCGACGAGGCCGAGGCCCTCGACACCGGCGCGGACGATTACATCTCCAAGCCGTTCTCGTTCGCGGTTCTCGTGGCGCGGGTACGGGCGCTGCTGCGCCGGTCGGCCGACCGTGCGGTGGCCCCGGCGGCTGTGGGCGACCTGCGCATCGATCCCGCCCGGCGGCGGGCCTGGCGAGGCGACAGCGAGCTGGCGCTCACCGCCCGCGAGTTCGACGTGCTGGCCCTGCTCGTGCGGCGGGCCGGGCAGGTGCTGTCCAAGGCGGAGATCCTCGACGCCGTGTGGGACAGCGACTTCGAGGGCGACCCCAACATCATCGAGGTGTACGTGCGGCGGCTGCGGCGCAAGGTCGACGAGCCGTTCGGACGCCGCTCGATCGAGACCGTGCGCGGGGCCGGCTACCGGATGGCGACCGATGAGCCCTGACCCGGGACCGACGACGGCGGCGCCGCAGGCTCGCCGGCGCAGCACCGTGCGCTTCCGCATCACCGCTATCGCCACGCTGGCCGTGGCCACGCTGCTGGCCGTCACCGGGGTGGGCCTGGTCGTCACCCAGCGGCGGCTGCTGGTCGGGAGCCTGGACGAGTCCCTGCAGCAGGAGGCGGCCGCCATCGCCGACGCCTGGGCGGCCGGGAGCGTGCCCACGACGCTGGCGCCGGTCGGCGACGACGACGCGTTCGCGCAAGTGGTGATCGACGGCGAAGTACAGCAGGCGACGGCCAACGCCCGGGGGGCGCCGCCGCTTCCGGTGCGTGCGCCGCCGCCTGGAGAAGCCGAGGCCATGCGCACCGTCGACGGCAGCATCACCGACGACGCCGAGGTGTTCCGGGTGCTGACCCGGCGCGTCGACGGCCCGCTCGGCGACGGCGTCGTTCACGTGGCCTCCCCGCTCGACGACATCGACGAGGCGACAGGCCTGCTCAGCGGGTCGCTGGCGGTGGCCGTGCCGGCCGTGACGCTCGCGCTCGCGGCGCTCGTGTGGTGGCTGGTGGGCCGGACTCTGCGCCCCGTCGAGGGCATGCGGCGCGAGGCGGCCGGCATCGGGGGCGACGACCTGGCCCGCCGCGTGCCGGTGCCCGATGGCGACGACGAGGTCGCCCGGCTGGCTCGCACCCTGAACGCCATGCTCGACCGCATCGAGGACGCCGCCCGGCGGCAGCAGCGGTTCGTGGCGGACGCCTCGCACGAGCTGCGCAGCCCGCTGGCCCGCATCCGCACCGAGCTCGAGGTCGACCTGGCCCACCCGGCCGGCGCCGACCCGGCGGCGACGACCCGGAGCGTGCTGAGCGAGACGATCGGCATGCAGGCCCTGGTCGACGACCTCCTCGTGCTGGCGCGCCAGGACGCCGGCGCGGCCCCGGCCCGTCCCGCCGTCGCCGTCGACCTGGACGAGCTGGTGGCCGAGCAGGTGCGCCGGCTGCGGGCGGAGGGGCCGGCGCGCGTCGACGCCGCCCGGGTGAGCGCCGCCCAGGTGACCGGCGACGCCGGCGGGCTGCGCCGCGCCCTCGGCAACGTGGTCGACAACGCGGCCCGCCACGCCACGTCCCTGGTCACGATCACGCTCGCCGAGCAGGGAGCCTCGGCCGTGCTGAGCGTGGCCGACGACGGGCCGGGCATCCCCGCCGAGCGCCGCGACGAGGTGTTCGAACGCTTCGCCCGGCTGGACGGGGCCCGCAGCGTGTCGACCGGGGGCACCGGGCTGGGCCTGGCCATCGCGCGCGCCATCGTGATCGACCACGGGGGCACCATCGCCGTCGACCCCGACCACCGGCCCGGCGCCCGCGTGGTCATCACCCTGCCGCTGGCGACCGGCGGGGAGGGCGGCTCGTCCACCCCGGGACGGACCAACGGCCCTACGCTGGGTGACGCCGGGGGCGCATGCTGAACCTGGACCTGGATCTATGACCACCACCCCCGGCTTTGCGACCCTGTTCGAGAGGAACCGTCTGCCGCTCGTCGGCGCGGTGCTCGTGCTCGTGGCCGCCGTGATCGCGGCCGTGGTCGTCCTCGGCGGCGGCGACGACGGTGCGACGACGGGCCCGCCGGCCACCGACGAGGAGGCGCCGCCGGTCGTGGCGCCGCTCACCGGACTGACCGGCGACTTCGGCGACCGGCTCGAGCGTCCCGCCCTGTTCGTCAAGTTCGACAACGTCGAGGCCGCCCGGCCGCCCGCGGGCTTGGCGGAGGCCGACATCGTGATCGAGGAGCAGGTCGAGGGCGATCTCAGCCGGTTGGCCGCGGTGTTCCACTCGACCGACGCCGACACGGTCGGCCCCGTCCGGTCGGTGCGCACCACCGACCTCGAGCTGGTCGGGCTGTTCGGCCGCCCGCTGTTCGCCTCGTCGGGTGGCAACAGCTCGGTGCTCGCCCAGCTGGCCGCCGCGGACGTCGTCGACATCGGCCACAACGTGTCGGGCGAGGGCTTCGAGCGCGACAGCGGTCGCGCGGCGCCCCACAACCTGTTCAGCTCGACCCCGGCGCTCTACGCCAAGGCCCCCGAGTCGCCCCCGCCCCCCGAGCAGCTCTTCGCCTACCTCGACGAGGACGAGGACCTGCCGGAGGACGCCACCCCCACCGGGGGCGTGACGGTCAGCTTCGGCGGACCTGAGGTGGCCCGGTTCAGCTGGGACGAGGCGTCCGGGACCTGGTTGCGTGAGCAGCGGGGCAGCGCACACGTCGACGCCGACGGCACGCAGCTCGCGCCCGCCAACGTCGTGCTGCTGGAGATCGAGTACGACATGTCTGGCCAGATGGGCCGGTCGACGCCCCACGGCGTGGTGACCGGCGAGGGGCGGGCCGTGGTGCTGACCCAGGGGCACGCGGTCGAGGGCACCTGGTCACGGCCCTCTCTGGACGAGCCGCTCACCCTCACCGGGGCCGACGGCGAGGCGATGGAGCTCACACCCGGGCAGACGTTCATCGAGCTGCCGCCCGCCGGCGGCTGGGCGCTCAGCGGCGCCTCCTGACCCGCCGGGGCCCGACCCACCGCCGACCGGGCCCCACGGGTCCGGCCCGGGCCGGCGGGTGGCCTCTACGCTGCGGTCCCGGGCGGGCTCCCCCGCCCGATCACCGAGCCGGTGCCATGACCGACCCCTCTCCCGCCCTCACCTACAGCTCGTACCTGGCCCTCGACGAGGTGCTGGGCGCCCAGCGCCCCCGCTCGGACGAGCACGACGAGCTGCTGTTCATCGTCATCCACCAGGTCTACGAGCTGTGGTTCAAGCAGATGCTCCACGAGGCCGCCCACCTCCAGCGGCGGCTCGAGGCCGGCGACACCCCCCACGCCCTGCACACCCTGCGGCGGCTGCTCACCATCCTCAAGGTGGCGGTCGCGCAGATCGACGTGCTCGAGACCATGACGCCCCGGCAGTTCCTGGGCTTCCGCGACCGGCTCGACGCAGCCAGCGGCTTCCAGTCGGCCCAGTTCCGCGAGCTCGAGGCCGTGCTGGGGCGTCGCGAGCGCCGGGTGCTCGACCACTACCCGCCGCACGGCCCGGGCCGGGCCCGCATCGCCGCCGCGCTGGGCCGGCCGTCGCTGTTCGACTCGTTCCTGCGCTACCTGGCCACCCAGGGCTACGACGTGCCCGCCGCGGCGCTGGCCCGCGACGTCGGCCGGGCTCGCGAGCCGTCGGCGGAGGTGCAGGCGGTCCTGCTGGCCGTCTACGGCGACGACGGCGAGCCCGCCCAGGTGGCCGAGCGGCTCGTCGACCTCGACGAGGGCATGCAGGAATGGCGCTATCGGCACGTCAAGATGGTCGAGCGGACGATCGGCACCAAGGCCGGCACCGGCGGCTCGCCCGGCGCCGACTACCTTCGCTCGACCCTGTCGACGCCGGTGTTCCCCGACCTGTGGGCCATCAGGAGCGCGCTGTGACCGACCTGGCCGACCTCGCCGCCTCGCCCAACGCCCTGGCGCCGCACTACTCGCGCTTCCGCATCGACGAGCGGGTGCTGCTGACCGGCCACTCGCACCAGGCGTGGCCCGACGTCGCCCTCGACGGACTGGTCGACGCGTACGACGATGCCGCCCGCTGGGTCGACGACAAGTGGGACCGGGCCGAGGCCAAGGCCGACGAGGTGCGGGACGGGTACCGGCGCCTGCTGGCCGACCCGGAGGGTGCCATCGCCCTGGCCGAGAGCACGCACCACCTGGTGGTCCGCTGGCTGTCGGGGCTCGACCTGGTCGGCCGGCGGCCCCGGCTGGTCACCACCGACGGCGAGTTCCACAGCCTGCGGCGTCAGCTCGCCCGGCTCGCGGAGGCGGGCGTCGAGCTGGTGCGGCTGCCCGCCAAGCCGGTGGGCACGCTGGCCGAGCGCCTGGCCGCGGCCGTCGACGACCGCACCGCCGCCGTGATGGTGTCGGCCGTGCTGTTCGAGTCGGCCCGCATCGTGGGCCAGCTCGGCGAGCTGGCCACAGCGTGCCGGGCGATCGGGGCCGAGCTGCTGGTCGACGCCTACCACGCGCTCGGCCCCGTGCCCTTCCCCGTCCACGTCCTGGGGCTGGCCGACGCCTGGGTGACCGGCGGGGGCTACAAGTACCTGCAGCTCGGCGAGGGGAACGCGTTCCTGCGCGTGCCCCCGCACGGGCTGGCGATGCGGCCCGTCGTCACCGGGTGGTTCGCCGAGTTCGACACCCTGTCCGACCCCCACGCGCCCGACCTGGTCAACTACGCGCCCGGGCCCCAGCGCTTCGCCGGCGGCACCTACGACCCCGTCAGCAACTACCGGGCGGCCCAGGTCTTCCGTTTCTTCGCCGATCACGGGCTGACGCCCGACCTGCTGCGCCGGTCCTACCAGCACCAGCTCGGCGTGCTCGCGGCAGGGTTCGACGCCCTCGACGCCCCCGAGGCGCTGATCACCCGCGACCGCAGCGCGCCGCTGGACGCGTTCGGCGGCTTCCTCGCCCTGCGCACGGCCCACGCGCCCCGCCTGCGCGACGAGCTGCGGATCCGGGGCGTGCTGGTCGACAGCCGGCGCGACATCCTCCGCGTGGGCCCCGCCCCCTACCTGTCCGACGACCGGCTGGCCGAGGGCATCGACGCGCTCGCCGCCGCCCTCGCCGCGGTGGCGGGCTGAGCGGCGCCCGCCCGCGATCGGTCAGCGAGGCACGTTCTCGGTGCCGCGGCGTCACTCCTCGCAGCAGACCTCGAGCTCCATGCCGTCGGGGTCGCGGAAGAACAGCGACCAGATGCCGCCGAGCTGCTGGATCTCGCCGATGTCGGCCCCGGCCGCCACCAGCCGCTCCTTCACCGCCTCCAGCGTGGCCAGCGAGTCGACGGCCAGCCCGTAGTGATCGATGGCGCCCCGACCGCCCAGGCGTCGGCGCTCGCCGATGATCTCGTCCTCACTCGTCTCGAACACGTTGAGGGCCGAGCCACCACCCAGGTCGAGGATCACCATGCGGGGGTGGTCGGGCCGGGCCTCCATCTCGAAGGTGACCTCGGCGCCGAACACGCTTGAGTAGAACTCGATCAGCCGGTCCAGGTCGGGCGTCAGGGTGGCCACGTGGTTGAAGCCGATGGTGGTGGGCACGGGGGTCACCTCGGTGGCTCGTTGGGGCGCGCTCGCCGCACCGCCGTCGTGTCCCGATGATGCCACCGGTCCCGCGGGTGACGCCCCTCGGTAGCCTCGGGCCCATGTGCCGCAACATCACGACGCTGCGCGGGCTCGAGCCGGCGGCGACGCCGGAGGAGGTCGAGGCCGCCGCCCGGCAGTACGTCCGCAAGGTGAGCGGGGTGCAGAAGACGTCGGCCGCGACCGAGGAGGCGTTCGAGCGGGCCGTGCGCCAGGTCGCCGACGTCACCGCCGACCTGCTCGCCGTCCTGCCCGAGCGCAAGCAGCCGCCGCCCACCCTGCCGCCGCTGCGCCGTATCGCCGCCCGCTCGGCCTGAGCCGGCTCGGTCTCCGTTCACCGCCAACCGGCGTGCGCCGGTCGCGGAACCCGGAACGGGCGAACGCCAGCACGAGGCCCGCAGCAATCGGCGTGCCCTCGTCGCGGAAGCCGCAACGAACGAACGCCAGACCGAGGCACCACCGCGAGCCGCCGCAACCGCGGCGGGTTCGCCGGCCGGGCCTGCGGTCAGGCCACGCGGCCCAGCGCAAGACCGCGGGCCACGATGTCATCGACCGTGTGCTCGGGCGTCTGCTCCGACGTGTCGATCCACATGCCGATGCGCGGGGTCTCGGCGCGGAGCGCGCGGTCGAGGACGGCGACGCTGTGGCTCCCCTGGCCGTAGGCGGCCTTGCCGCGCTCGGCCTCGCGCCGCAGGATGACCTCGGGGCGCGGCGCGAGGACGACCACGACCAGCGGTCGGGACCGGATCGACTCGACGTACTCCGCGAGCACCGGGCCCAGCACGACGTCCTGCACGACCACCGCGAAGCCGGCGTCGTGGTAAACGTCGGCCACCATGGCGCCGAGCCGGTACCGCAGGCGCAGCTGCCGCCAGGCCTCGTCGGACGCGGGGGCGGCCATCTCCTCGCGCCCGGCGACGACCATGCGCCGGAACGCGTCGCCCCTGACGTGGACGCCGCGCGCGAACCGGCGGGCCAGCAGGTCCGCGATGGTCGACTTCCCCGCGGCGGAGATGCCGGTGATCAGCACCACGACGTGCTCGTCCAGCAGGGACACGGGCGGAGCCTAGGGGGGCCGGGCCCGACGGTCGGTCCGAGAAACGCGACCAGGCCGATGAGGCCGAGGTGCGATGCTGCGGCCGTGACAGACGTGCCCATCTCGATCCGGGCAGCCGCCGGAGACGCCGGTGACGTGTGCCGCCGTGTCCTCGCCGAGCTCCCCCAGTGGTTCGGGATCGCGGCGGCGGTCGAGGGCTACGTGAAGGCGGCCGACGCCCACGAGTCGCTCATCGCGGCCATCGGCGGCGAGGACGTCGGGATCACGACCGTGGTCCGGCACACCCCGTTCGCCGCCGAGATCCATCTGATGGCCGTCGTCCCCGCCCTGCACCGCCGCGGGGTCGGGACCGCGATGCTCCGCCACGCCGAGGCCGGGCTCGCAGCCGTGGGCGTCGAGTTCCTCCAGGTCAAGACCCTGAGCGACTCCCACCCGGATGCCGGCTATGCGAAGACCCGCGCGTTCTACCTCGACTACGGCTTCCGCCCGCTCGAGGAGTTCCCGACGCTTTGGGATCCGTCCAACCCGGCCCTGCAGATGATCAAGGTCGTGACCCGCCGCCCGGGCGGGACGCCGCCGGCGTCCGCGGAGGGGGGCGGAACCTAGGCCGGCATCCGTGCGGTCCTGAGGCCGCCTCTCGCCATCAGCCGGGCCGTGCGCCGGCCCGCCGCAGCACCGCCATCGCCGCGTTGTGGCCGCCGACGCCGCTGACCCCGCCGCCTCGGCGGGCGCCCGCCCCGCACACGAACAGGTTCGCGACGTCGGTCTCGACACCCCAGGCGCCGGGCTGCGCGTCCGGCCGGTCGCCATCGTGCCCACCCCTCGCCGGCTCGTCGCCCGCCCACGGCCAGCTCAGGTCGGCGTGGAAGATGTGTCCGCCGGGCAGCCCGAGGCTGGCCTCGAGGTCACACGGGCTGACCGCCTCGACGCACGGCCGGCCGTCCTGGTCGCGGGCGAGGCAGTCGGCGATCGGCTCCTCCAGGTAGGCGTCGAGGCCCGCCAGGTGGCGCCGGGCGGCCTCGTCGCGCACCGCTGCGGCGGCCGGACCCTCACCGGCGAACAGCCGGGCGGGCGCGTGCAGGCCGAACAGGGTCAGCGTGTGCACCCCGCGGGCGGCCAGCTCGGGCGCCAGGATCGAGCCGTCGGTCAGCGTGTGGCAGTAGACCTCGCCGGGCAGTGGATCGGGCAGGGCGCCCGCCGCCGCGGCGACGTGCCCGGCCTCGAGCGCGGCGTAGCCCTCGTCGATGTGCAGCGTGCCGGCGAACGCCACCGCCGGGTCGTGGCCGCTGCGCATGCGCGGCAGGCGGTCGAGCACCATGTTGATCTTCATCTGCGCGCCCTCGGGCGCCGGGCCGGAGCGGGCCCGGCCGCGCAGCCGGTCGAGCACGGCGGGCGCCACGCCGGCGAGCACGTACGAGCCGGTGACAACCAGCTCGGCGCCGTGGCGGCCGTAGGTCACGGCCGCGTCGCTGCCATCGGCCGCCACCGCGACCACATCGGCCCCCGTCACCAGGTCGGCACCGGCGTCGCGGGCCGCCCGCGCCAGCTCGTCGGTCACGGCGCCCATGCCGCCGACCGGCACGCGCCACTCGCCGGTCCCGTTGCCGATCACGTGGTACAGGAAGCACCGGTTCTGCAGCAGGCCGGGGTCGTGCGCCGAGGCGAAGGTGCCGATCAGCGCGTCGGTCAGCACCACGCCCCGCACGGTGTCGTCGCGGAAGCTGGCCTCGATCGCCTCGCCGATCGGCCGGGCGACCAGCCGATCCCAGATGGCCTCGCCCACCCGGTCACGCAGCTCGGCCGCGGTCGGGAGCGGTTCGAGCAGCGTCGGTGCCACCGCCTGCGCCAGGTGCGCCGCATCGTCGTAGAACGCCTGCCAGGCGGCGTACTCGTCGTCGGACCCGGTGAGCGCCCGGAACGACTCGGCGGTCGTCTGCCCCGGCTCGCGCTCGACGAGGAGCCCCAGGTCGGCCCCGTCCCGCCGCACCGGCGTGAACGACGCCACCGGCCGCGAGGCGAGCGTGATGCCGAGGCCGAGGTCGGACACGATGCGGTCGGGCAGCAGGCTGACCAGGTACGAGTAGCGCGACAGGCGGGCGTCGACGCCCCGGAAGACCTGGCCGCTCACCGCGGCCCCGCCCACGTGGTCGGCCCGCTCGAGCACGCACACCGCCAGCCCCGCCCGTCCCAGGTAAGCGGCGGCGACGAGGGCGTTGTGGCCCCCGCCGACCACCACCACGTCGTAGCGGTCACGCACAACGACATCGTCGGTCACGCCCGCCAGTGTGGCCTGCGCGCGCCCGTCCACCCCCTTCGGCCCGGGCCGCACGGACCGTGCTCGTGCTCGGATCAGCCCTCGCCGGCCCGCCGCACGGGTGGCGGGATCGGGAACAGTGTGGGCATGGCCGCTCCGCTGCTGCGCAAGGTCGACGCCGTGACGTTCCCCGTGCCCGACCTCGATGCGGGCATCTCGTTCTACGTCGACCGGCTCGGCCACCCGCTGCGGTGGCGCAACGACGCCGTCGGGCAGGCGGCCGTGGGCCTGCGCGACAGCGACACCGAGATCGTGCTGACGACGCGGCACGGCTACGAGCCGAACTGGCTCGTCGACTCCGCCGACGACGCGGCGAGCGCGATCGAGGCGGCGGGCGGGCGGGTGCTGTCGCCGCCGTCCGACATCCCGGTGGGCCGGATCGCCGTGGTCGCAGACGCCTTCGACAACGTGCTGGTCCTGGTGGACCTCTCGAAGGGCCGCTACAGGACCGACGACGAGGGCAACGTCACCGAGGTCGTCGGGGACGAGTAGCGGACCGGGCCGAGCGCGCGGACCGCGCCCGTCGCCGAAATGCCGTGGCGGCGGATCGGGGACGGGGTGTAGCTCGGGGGCGGTGGAGTACCGGGGTGCGACTGCCGACGACATCGGGCCGATCGCGTCGCTGCACGCCGACAGCTGGCGGCGCAACTACCGTGGGTCGTTCTCCGACGCCTTCCTCGACGGCGACGTCCTCGCCGACCGGCTCGCCGAGTGGTCCGAGCGCCTGACCGCCCCACACCCCGACCACCACACGGTGGTCGCCGTCGACGGCGAGGCGGTGGTCGGCCTCGTCCACACCGTCCTCTGGCACGATCCGGCGTGGGGCGCCCTCCTCGACAACCTGCACGTGGCGCACGGTCGGCAAAGGAGCGGAGTCGGCACCGGGCTCATGGCCCGCTCGGCGGCTGCCGTCCTGGCGCGCCGGCCGGTGACCGGCCTCTATCTCTGGGTCCTGGAGGCCAACACGGCTGCCCAGGCCTTCTACGCGGCCCGCGGTGGCACATGCGAGGGCAGCGAGTGGTCGGAGGCCCCGGGCGGCGGCGCCGTCGTCGGCCTCCGCTACGTCTGGCGCGACCCCACCGCCCTGCTCTGACGTTCACCCGACGATCGAGCGGGATGGGGGTGCCAGCCACCCCAGCCGTTGGGCAGGGAGCACGGTGGCCTGGTCGGGGGGACGGGAGTACAACCGGGGCATGAGGGCCACCTGATGGCTGCCGTCTGGCTGTGGGTGCGCAGCGAGCGGCGCCGGCGCGGCCCGGCGATCCTGATCGCCGCGATCGTGGCCCTGGCGGCCGGCGCGGCGATGGCTGCGCTCGCTGGGGCACGCCGGGCCGACAGCGCCCTGGAACGGCTCGGCGCGGCGACGGGGCAACCCAACGTGGAGCTGGTCCCGCTCGCCGAGGCCACCCATCGCGGGGATGTCGATCCCGCTGGGCTGGCCGGGAGTGTCGAACTCATCGACGAGGCCGCGGCCATCCCAGGGGTCGAGGAGGTGACGTACAGCGCGTTCTGGGGGATCACGCCGGACCCGGAGGCGGAGTGTCTGTTCGGTTTCGGGATGATTCGCAGCACAGCGCCGCACCCGTTCGGCGTGACGGTCGCTGGTCGGACGTCCGGGGCGGCCAACGAGGTGGTGGTCAACGAGACGGCCGCCAGCGAGTACGGCCTGCGGGTCGGGAGCGAGCTGCCCCTCCGCACCGTCAGTGCGGCGCGTGTGGCCGACTGGCTCGACAACGAGGCCTGCGTGCCGGCGGATGGCCCGGAGATCCCCGTGCGGGTGACCGCCGTCATCCGCGGCGTCGAAGAGGTCACCGATGCCGACGAGGCCGGCATCGCTGTCGGTCCCGGGTTCTATGACCGCTACGCCGGCGAGGTGGCGGGCTGTGCCTGCCTCATCGGGGTCCGGGCCGACCCTGATCGCGTGGACGAAGTCCGAGCCGCCGTCGAGGCGCTCTACGAGCCCTACGGGCTCACGACCCGACCGCCGGAGGCGTACACCGACCGCGCCGCCGAGACCATCGGGCTGGAGGTCGACGCGCTACGCATCGCGGCGCTGGTGGCGGCGATCGCAGGCGGCCTGGTGGTCGTCCAGGTGATCAGCCGACAAGCAGCGGCGATCGCCACCGACCACCAGATCCGCCGCGCCCTCGGAATGACCCGCGCCCAGATCGCCGGAGGGACCGCACTGGCCATGGTGCCCGCGATCGTGGTCGGCGGGCTGATGGCGGTGCTGGGGGCCGCCCTGGCAAGCTCGTTCCTTCCCCGCGGGCTGGCGCGGCAGGCCGAACCCGACGCCGGGGTCAGGCTCGATGTTGCAGTGCTCGCCGGCGGTTTCCTGGTGACGGTGCTGATCGCGTCGGCCGCCGCGTGGGCGGTCGGCTGGATGCCGTCGGCTCCGGCTCGGCGCGATGGCCAGCGACCGGTGCGCGGTGCACTGGGCGTCCTCCCACCCCACGTGGCGTTCGGGGTGCGAATGGCTGTCAACCCCGCCGGCGACCGGGCGCGGGTCGCGGCGTGGTCCGGCGTCCTCGGCATCGCCCTCGCTGTCACCGGTGCGACGGCGGTGTGGACGGTCGTCGCGTCGGCCGACCACCTGCGCCACACCCCGCGGCTGTTCGGCGTGTCGGCCGACGTGGGCGTCAACACCGAGGTGGACGATCCCCGAGCGGTGGCCAGCGCGGCCGTCGACGCGGCGCTGGCCGATCCGGACATCGAGGCGGTCGCCAGCGTCCGGCGGCTTTCGGACGAGACGTCCACTGCCCGCGGCCCAACTGGAGCGACGGCGTCCATCGACCCGGAAGCCATTCGCTACGAGCGGGGGCTGATAGGCCCCACGATCCGGGAAGGCCGGCTCGCCGCCAGCAGCGACGAGGTCGTCCTCGGCGGGGCCACGGCAGCCGCCCTCGGGGCCCAGGTCGGCGACCGGGTCACCGCGCAGCGGATCGACGACGAGCCCGTCGACTACCTCGTCGTGGGCATCGCCGTCGTCTACGGAGACGACGTCGTCAACCAGGGCTTCCACGTCACCGAAACCGGAATCGACAGGCTGGCGGTGCCGTGCCGGACCGCTGTCGGCACCGACGACGCCCCGAGCTGCGCGGAGGCCGAGGTGGAGGCGGTCATGGCGCGCACGAGGCCCGGGGCCGACCGCAGCGCCGCCGTCGACCGCCTCGCCGACGCGGGGATGGTCCCGATCCCACCGCCCTCCATCGTCGACCGCTTCCGTGAGATCGGCCCGGTGCCGTGGTACCTGGCCGCGATGCTCGCGGTCCTCGGCGCAGCCGGTTTGATGCACTCGACACTGGTGACCGGTCGCCGCCGGGCGCATGAGCTCGCCATCACCAGGGCGCTCGGGTTCACGCCTGGGCAGGCGGCCGCGGCGGTTCGCTGGCAGGGGCTGGCGACCGCCGCCGCTGGGCTCGTCATCGGTCTCGTCGCCGGGGTCATCGCCGGGCGACTCGTCTGGCGGAACCTCGCCGACACCATCGGGGTCGTGGTCGAGGTCCGTGTACCCGCGTGGGTCCCCCTGGCCGCGTGTGCGTGGATCACCGTCGTCGCGTTCGCGGCGACGGCCTGGCCGTCTGCCCAGGCCCGACGCGCCCGCCCAGCCACGCACCTGCGCACCGAGTGAAGCGGAGGAGACGTGCCAACACCCCGCCAGCCGCGCCGCGCTAGGCCTCCACGTCGGGCGGAGCAGGGCCCCAGCGGGAGAACTGCTCGTCCGCTCCGGGCGTAGGCCCGGGAAGCGGCGTGCGGCCCGGGGCCCGGAGAGCGTCGAGGTGGAGCGCGAGGTAGCGGGCCTTGATCTCCGCCGTGCGCTCGGCGGTCGCGCCCGTCAGGCTGGTCAGCTGCTCGAAGATGAAGGTCAGGTCGTGCGCGTTGATGTCGGCCCGCAGGGCGCCGGCGGCCTGGGTCCGGGCGACAAGCTGCTCGTTGAGCGAGAACGACTCGACCGCGTCGCGGAGGTTCTCGTCGGTGGGCGTGAACCGGCCGGCCAGCCGGACGGTCAGCGCATGGACGTCGGCCTCGACGATGCGAGTCATGAACGTGGCGAAGGCTTCCCAGGGCTCGCCGGCCTGGTCGTCGACCGCCGCCCGGACCGCTTCGAGGTACGTCTTCAGCCCGTCGCTGCACAGCCGGCGGAGCAGTTCCTCCTTGCTCGAGAAGCGGCGGTAGAGCGAGCTGATGTTCACACCGGCGTGCTCGGCAACGGCTGCGACGGGGGCGTCGGGATTCGCGACGAAGACCGCGCGTGCTGAGGCCAGGATCGCCGCATCGTTCCGACGGGCCTCCCCCTGACGACCGCTGAGGCCCCCGTCAGACATCAGGGTAGTAGGTTGAAACGAAGCGCTTCGTTCCGTTTACGCGGGGGCGGATCACGCCGTTGCGAGCGGGCCGGAATGGCGCTGCCCGTGACCACGAAAGGTGCATGTCAATGAGCGTTGTAGCAGACGAGACCTCGGTGCAGCCGTTTCGCATCGACGTGCCCCAGGTCGAGCTCGACGACCTCCGGGACCGGCTCGCGAAGACGCGGTGGCCCGACGAGCTGGACGGGGCCGAGTGGGCCTACGGGGTGCCGCTGGGGCACATGAAGGACCTGGTCGACTACTGGCTCACGACCTACGACTGGGGGGCTCACGAAGCCCAGATCAACACCCATCCCCAGTTCACGACCACCATCGACGGCCAGAGCATCCACT
>DASSCS010000087.1:0-17974 GCA_035697515.1 Acidimicrobiales bacterium | reverse complement strand
CCGACCAGCCCAAGCACTCGGGCATCAGCTACTTCGCCATCGACATGCGCCAGCCCGGCATCGAGGTCGTGCCGCTGCGCGAGATGACGGGCCGGGCCCTGTTCAACGAGGTGTTCCTGACCGACGCCCGGGTTGGCGACGACGCGCTCATCGGCGGGCTCAACAACGGCTGGCGGGTGGCCAACACCACGCTCATGTTCGAGCGCACCAGCCTCGGCGCGGGCGGCGGCTCGGCGGCGGCGTCGCTGGCCAGCCCGGGGCAGGTCGCCGGCGACCTCGGCAGGCGGGCCGGTGACTTCGTCGCCAGCGGCGGCCGCCGCGGCGGCGGGGGCGGCACCCTGTTCGGTGCCTCGGCCAAGGGGCTGATCGGGCTGGCCAAGGGCAACGGCAAGGCCGCCGACCCATCGATCCGCCAGAAACTCATGCAGCTCCACACGATCGGCGAGGTGGCCCGGTTCAACAACCTGCGGCTCAAGGCGGCGATGCAGGCGGGCAAGGACATCCCCGGCCTGCCCAACATCTCGAAGCTGCTGATGAGCAACACGGTGCGCCTGTCACGCGACGTGGGCCTCGAGATCGCCGGCGCCTACGGCACCCTGCACGCGTACGACGCGGACGACCGCAAGGCGCTCGACGAGGCCACCGGCCAGCCCTTCCTGTCGGGCATCACCGAGATGGCGCTGTTCGCCCAGGGCCCGCCGATCTACGGCGGCACCGACCAGGTGCAGCGCAACATCATCGGCGAGCGGGTGCTGGGCCTGCCCAAGGAGCCCGGGTTCGACAAGTCCACGCCGTTCAAGGACCTGCCGAAGAACGGCTGACCGCCTGTCACAGTCACGGCCCCGCCGGCGTCGAGTGGGGTGACGAGGAGGTCGTGACATGGACGACGCAGTTGACGTGGTGGTGGTCGGCGGCGGCCTGGCCGGGCTGACGGCGGCGGCCACCGCCGCCGCAGCCGGCCGCTCGGTGCGGCTGCTCGACGGGCATGCCGGCGCCAACCGGGCGGCGACCGACCACGTCGGCCGGTTCCGCTTCAACCGGGGCGGCCACGCCCTGACCCGCAAGGGTGCGGGGCGCCCGGTGCTGGCGCGGCTGGGTGTCGAGGTGAGCGGCAGGATGCCGCCGCTGCTCGGTGCGCACGGCCGTCGCGGCGACGTGGTCGAGCGGCTGCCGCTGGGACCCGTCGCGACGCTCCGCGGCGGGCTGGTGCCGCCCCGCGGGATGGCGCGCCTGCTGCGCCTGGCCGCCGGCGTGCCCCGGTGGCGCCCCGACCACCTGGCCGACCGCACCGCGGCCGCGTGGTTCGACGAACTGGGGCTCGACGGCGCCACCCGCGAGCTCGTCGAGATGTTGGCCCGCACGACCACCTACGCGGCCGACCTCGACCGGGTGTCGGCCGACCTGATCGCGATGCAGCTCCGCCTCGTCCTGAAGGGCAACGTCGACTACCTGCACGGCGGCTGGCAGACGCTGCTCGACGGCCTGGCCGGCGCCGTGCGCCGCCGCGGGGTCGAGCGCGTCGCCGCCGCGGCCCGGTCGGTGGTGCCCGACGGCGGGCGGGTGCGGGTGACGGTCGCCGGTGACGACGGCGAGCGGGTGATCGTGGCCGAGGCCGCGGTCGTGGCCGCCGGCACCCCCGACGCCTGCGCAGCGCTGCTGCCCGCCGTGCCGCCCGCGTGGCAACGCCTGGCGCCGCCGGTGCAGGTGGCGTGCCTCGACATCGGCCTGGCCGCCCCGCCGCCGGTGCCGTCGCTGTTCGGCCTCGACCGCCCGCTCTACCTCGTCCGCCACGGTCCGCCCGCGGATCTGGCCCCGCCCGGTGCCGCGGTGGTGCACGCCGTGCGCTACCTGCGGGCCGGCGAGACCGCCACCGCAGCCGAGCTGCGGGCCGAGCTGGAGGAGCACGCCCGGCTCGCCGGCATCGACCCGGACGCCGCCGAGCAGGTGCGCTACCTGCACCGCATGGTGGCGTGCGGCGCGCTGCCCACGCCGGAGACGGGCGGGTTGGTTGGCCGGCCCACGGTGGCCGACACGGGGCTCGACGGCGTGCTCGTGGCCGGCGACTGGGTGGGCGGAACGGGGCACCTGGCCGACGCTGCCCTGGTGAGCGGCGAGGAGGCCGGTCGCCGGGCCGCGGCGCACGCGACCGGTGGCGGACGGGCGGAGGCGTCGGAGGCCAGACAGGCGGCCCATGGCTGACGCCGACGCCGCGGGCGGCGACGCCCTCGAACGGGCGCTCGTGGCCGAGCGCCCACGGTTGGTGGGCTTGGCCTACCGCATCACCGGGTCGCGCGTCGACGCAGACGACGTGGTGCAGCAGGCGTGGGAGCGCGCGCAGCGGACCGGCGCCGACGGCGTCGAACGCCCCGCGGCGTGGTTCACCACGGTCGTGGCCCGCCTGGCGCTCGACCACCTGCGCTCGGCCCAGCGCCGACGCGAGACCTACGTCGGCCCGTGGCTGCCCGAACCGGTGCCGACCCAGCTCGCCTGGGCGCAGCCGGCGGTGGGCGACCCCGCCGAGATGGTCGAGCTGGCCGAGTCGCTGACCTTCGGCTTCCTGCGGTTGCTCGAGGCGCTCTCACCGGTCGAGCGGGTCGTGTTCGTGCTGGCCGAGGTGTTCGACATGCCCTTCCCCGAGGTCGCCGCGGTGGTCGACCGCAGCCCGGAGGCGTGCCGCCAGATCGCCAGCCGCGCCCGCCGCCGGGTGCGCGACGACGGCCGCAGCCACCAGGCGCCGCCCGACGCCGCCAAGGTGGCCGACGACCTGGTGGTCGCCCTCGGCACCGGGGCCGTCGAGCGCGTGCTCGAGCTGCTGGCTCCCGACGTCGTCCTGCTCAGCGACGGCGGCGCTGCCGCCCGCGCCGCCCGGCGGCCGGTCGTGGGCGCCGACCGCGTGAGCCGGTTGCTGCTCAACATGGCCCGCCGCGGCCTCGGCGCCGCCGTCACCTTCCGCCGGGCCGAGCTCAACGGCGCACCGGGCATGGTGGCGCTGGCTGGCGACACCCCCATTCTCGCCATGGCGGCGATGGTCGAGGACGGCAAGGTGAGCACCATCTACTCGGTCGTCAACCCCGACAAGCTGGCCGCCCTCCGCCTCGACGACCTCATCGCCTGACTGCGAACGGCCAGGTCAGCCGGTGGGGGACAGCGAGGCGGCGCGGTCGGACAGGCGGGCGGCGCCCAGCTCGTCGCACAGCGCGGCGAAGGCCGCGGGGTCGGGTGGGCCCAGCCAGCGGAGCTCGTCGACCGTGGCGCTGACCGGCGCGTCGGTCTCGACCGTGGCGATGCGGCGGAACAGCAGGGCCAGCTCGAACTGCTCGCGCAGGGTGGCGTTGAGCTTGGCGGCGCCCCGCACGCCGGCGTCCCACGTGGTGGGGTCGGCCGGGATGTCCTCGAGGTGGCCCCAGCGGCGCAGCACCGCGGCCGCCGACTTGGCGCCCCAGCCCGGCAGCCCCGGGAAGCCGTCGGCGGAGTCGCCCACCAGCGCCAGCAGGTCGGGGATCGACGCCGGGGGCACGCCGAGGCGCTCCTCGACCCCGGCGGCGTCGAAGACGACGCCCTTGCGCCGGTCGAGCTGCACCACCTTGCCGCCCACGCACTGGCCGAGGTCCTTGTCGGGCGTGCAGATGATCACCCGCTCGACCCGGTCGTCGGCCGCGGCCATGAGCGCGGCCGCGGCCATGGCGTCGTCGGCCTCATGGGTGACCTGGGGCCACACCGTGAAGCCCGCCACCTCCATGGCCGCCTCGACCAGCGGGAACTGGGCCAGCAGCTCGCGGGGCATGCCGACCGACGACTTGTAGCCCGGCCACAGGTCGTTGCGGAACGACTCGATGATGTGGTCGGTGGCCACACCGATGTGGGTGGCGCCGTCGGCCACGAGCTGCAGCAGCGTGGCGAGCACCCCCACCGTCGCACCCCGTTCGAGATCGCGGTTGTTGGGGGCGAAGTGGTAGCGGAAAAGCTCGTAGGTGCCGTCGACCAGATGGACGTCCATGCGGCGTCGACCGTAGCGCCCGGCCGGTTCCCTACGGGCGGGCGACCGGTACCCGTGCCCGGAGGTCGACACCGGGCACCGGGGACTCAGGCCAGGTCGACCAGGTCGAGCAGATCGTCCGACCAGTGGTCGACGTCGCCGTCGGGCATGAGCAGCGCCCGATCGGGGGCCAGGTCGCGCACGAAGCCCACGTCGTGGCTGACGAGCACCATCGTGCCGCCCCAGCTGGCGAGCGCGGCGGCCACCGCCTCGCGCGACGGCGGGTCGAGGTTGTTCGTGGGCTCGTCGAGCAGCAGCAGGTTGTGGCGGCCGGCCACCAGCAGCGACAGGGCGAGCTTGGTCTTCTCGCCGCCCGACAGGGTGGAGGCGTCCTGGTGCACCTTGTCGCCGCTCAACCCGAACATGCCGAGCAGGCGCCGGCGCAGCTGGTCGCCCTGGCCGGGCGAGGCCTCGGCCATGTGGTCGAGCACCGAGGCATCGGCGCGGATGCCCTCGTGCTCCTGCGCGTAGTAGCCGACGGTCACCTGGTGACCCCAGGTGACCGTGCCCCGGTCGGCCTCGGCGCTGCCCGCGAGGATGCGCAGCAGGCTGGTCTTGCCGGCGCCGTTGAGGCCGAGCACCAGCAGGCGCTCGCCCCGGCCCATCTCGAAGGACAGGTCGTCGAACACCGCCGGCCCGCCGTAGCTCTTGGCCAGGCGGTGGACGGTGACCGCGGTGCGGCCCGAGGGCGGCGGTTCGGGCAGGCGCAGCCGCAGGCCGCGGCGGGCGGTCGGCGCCTCGACCCCGTCGCGGCGGATGCGGTCGATGCGGGTCTCGAGCGAACGGGCGAAGGCCGCCTTGCTGGCCTTCGCCCCCCAGCGGTCGACCAGGGCCTGCAGCCGGGCGATCTCGGTCTGCTGGCGGGCGGCGATCCTGGCCAGCCGCAGCTCGTCGCGCTCGCGGGCCGCCTTGTACTGCGAGTAGGTGCCCTTGTACTCGGTCACCTCGCCGACGTCGGCCTCGCCCGGCCGGTCGAGGTGCAGCACGCGGGTGATCGACTCGTCGAGCAACTCGAGGTCGTGGCTGACCACCACCAGCGCGCCGCGGTAGGCGCGCAGGAAGTCGAGCAGCCACTCGCGGGCGTCGTTGTCGAGGTGGTTGGTCGGCTCGTCGAGCAGCAGCAGGTCGCTGCCGGCGAACAGGATGCGGGCCAGCTCGACCCGCCGCCGCTCGCCGCCCGACAGGACCGTGAGAGACTGGTCGGCCCAGTCGCTGCGCAGCCCCAGGCCGGCCATCAGGCGCCGCGCCTCGGACTCGGCGGCGTAGCCGCCGGCGTGCTCGAACGCGTCGTGCGCCCGGCTCCACTTGGCGACCAGCCGCTCGTCGCCGGGCTGCGCCTCCATCTTGCGGTGCAGCTCGTCCATGCGGGCGGCCAGCTCGTCGAGGCCCCGGCCGCCCAGCACGTGCGTCAGCGCGGTGACCTCGGGCGCCAACGCGTCGAGCCGCGGCTCCTGGGGCAGGTAGCCGAACGCCGGGGGTCGCTGGATGACGCCCGCCTTGGGTGGGGACATGCCGCCCAGCACCCTGAGCAGTGACGTCTTGCCCGCACCGTTGCGGCCGACCAGGCCGACCCGGTCGCCGGCGCGCACGGTGAAGGCGGCACCCTCGACGACGAGGGTGCCCCCGATCTCGACCGTGAGCCCACGTACTGACAACATGGTCGTCCATGGTGGCAGGATCGGAGGGGCGTCCCACCACGCGTTCCTGGGTGGCGCCGTCGGGGGCGGGTCGCCCGGGTCGCGACTCTGGTGGCGGCGCCCGCCATCGACGAGCTGGCGGAGTTTCCGTCATCCACGGGGCCGGCGGCGACGAATGGCTGTCGAGATGTCCTCCGTCCGACGGCAGTCCCCGACGAACTGGGCAGGGTCATGGTCGTGACGACGGCCGAGCGACCCGACGCGGTGCGTGGCACCGCGGTCGCCACGCGCCACGCCGACTCGATGCGCCTCGCCGACAGGCAGACTGGTCCGATGGATGAAGAGCTGGTGGCCGCCCTCGTCGCGGGCGACCACGACGCCCTCGCCGAGATCTACCGCCGCTACGGCGGCGCCGTGTGGGGTGTCGCCCGCCGGGTGTGCAACGACCGCACGCTGGCCGAGGACGTGACGCAGACGGTGTTCGTCGACCTGTGGCGCCGGCCGGAGCGCTTCGACCCCTCCCGGGGCGCACTGCGGCCCTGGCTGGTGGCGCAGGCCCACGCCCGGGCGGTCGACGCCGTGCGCTCCGAGTCGGCCCGCCAGCGGCGCCACGAGCGCGAGGGCCAGTACGCGCCGCCGCCCTCGCCCGACGTCGAGGCCGCCGCCCACCTGGCGTCGCTGTCCGAGGACGTGCGCCGCGCCGTCGACGAGCTGCCCAGCGACGAGCGTGATGCGATCGTGCTCGCCTACTTCGGCGGTCACAGCTACCGCGAGACCGCGGCGCTGCTCGGCGCGCCCGAGGGCACGATCAAGTCGCGCATCCGCCGGGGGCTGTCGGTGCTGCGCCGCGCTCTCGAGGCACAGGGGATGACGCCATGAGCTTCACGAGACCCAACGCCGGCGACCATCCCCGTGACGACCTGGCCGCCTACGCCCTCGACGCCGTCGACGGGGCCGAGCGCCAGGCGATCGAGTCACATCTGGCGTTGTGCCACTCGTGCCGCCGGGAGCTGGCCGCGCACGAGGAGGTCCTGTCCCGGATGGTCGTCGACGAGCGCCCGCCGGCGACGGTGTGGGACCAGATCGTGGCGCAGACCCGGCCCCAGCCGCAGGCCGGGGCCCCCGAGGCCGACCAGCGGCGCCCGGCGCACGACGACGTGGTGCCGTTGGCGACGCTCGAGTCGGCCCGCCACCTGAGCGACGAGCGACGCGCCCGTCCCCGCCGCCGCCTCGCCGGGGCACTGGCCATGGCGGCCGCCGTCGTCGCGGTCGCGGGCATCGGCACGGTCGTGGTCAACGAGATGGTCGGCGATGACGGTGGGCAGGACATCGAGGTCGTGGCCGAGACGGTGGGGGTGATCTCCGGCGACGGCGTCGAGCTCGCCGAGGTGACCGTCGACGAGGCGGGTGCCGCGCACGTCGAGTTCACGGGCGCCTCCACACTGGACGCCGACCACACGTACCAGCTCTGGTCGACCGACGGGGCCGAGCCGGTGTCGCTGGGCGTGCTCGGCACGGGCTCCGACCGGGAGATCGAGGTCACGTTGCCCGAGGGCACGACCCGGGTGGCCATCAGCGAGGAGCCCGCCGGCGGCTCGAGCCAGCCCACCACCGTGGTCGGGCAGGGCGAGCTCTCCCTCCCCGCCTGAGGCGGGGCCGGCCGGTCACGGGCAGCCGGCACACCGGATGGTCACATCCCGCGTGAGGCGCGGGGTGTGAGCCCTTGCGCCCGGCGCGCGCCTCCCGACGACGGCTGACGGCAGCGCAGCGGCATCCGCGGCGTCGGCCCGCGCCGGATAGGGGCTGCATGACGCGCATCAACGGCACGACCCCGCCGCCGGTTCCCCCGGCCGTCACGAGCCCGCCCGCCTCGGGTCGTGACGGCCGGTCGTCGCGACCGGTCACGGGCGGGGCCGCCGGCCGGCCCGACACCGGGCAGGCCGCGCCGAGCCGCCGGGCCGCATCCGCCGGGCGGGTCGCCGGGGGCGCGGCCGGGCTGGTCAGCGCCGCGCTGGCGCTGGGCGCCGGCGAGCTGGTGGCCGGCTTGGCCCCGTCGCTGCGCTCGCCGGTCGAGGCGGTGGCCACCGAGGTCATCGACCGGGCCCCCCGCCCGGTCGAGCGGTTCGCCATCGAGACCTTCGGCACCAACGACAAGCTGGCCCTGATCGTCGGCACGCTCGCCATCACCGCCGTCCTGGGCGTGGTGTTCGGCGGCGTCGCCCGCCGCCGGCCGCTCGCCGGCACGGCCGGCTTCGCCTTCTTCGCGCTGCTCGGCGTGCTGGCGTCGATCGGCGCGCCCCGCGCCGGCGCGCTCGCCCCGCTTCCCAGCCTGGCTGCGGGCGTCGCCGGCGCCGCCACCCTGCGCCTGCTGGTGCCCCCGGCCGGTGGGCCGGTGGCGCTGCCGCCCAGCCCGCTCACCCGCGGCGGCATGGGCTCGCGGCGGGCCTTCCTGGGCGCCACCGCGGCCGTGGCGGCCGGGGCGGCGATGATGGCCGCCGGCGGCCGGGCGCTGAAGGGCAGGTTCAGCGCCGCCGAGTCGCGCGCCAACGTCACGCTGCCCCGGCCGGCCCGCGCCCTGCCCCCGGTGCCGGCGGGCGTCGAGGCCGGCGTCGACGGCATCGCGCCCTTCGTCACCCCCAACCGCGACTTCTACCGCATCGACACGGCGCTGATCGTCCCCCAGGTGCGGGCCGAGGACTGGACGCTGCGGGTCACCGGCATGGTCGACCGGCCCTTCGAGCTCAGCTACCCCGAGCTCTCCGAGCTCGACATCGTCGAGGCCGACATCACCATGACGTGCGTGTCGAACCCGGTGGGCGGCGACCTGGTCGGCCACGCCCGCTGGCTGGGTGTGCTCACCCGCGACCTGCTCGATCGGGCCGGGGTCCGGCGGGGCGCGGACCAGGTCGTCGGGCGCTCGGTCGACGGCTACACGTGCGGCTTCCCCCTGTCCGCGGTCTACGACCGGCCGGCCCTCGTGGCCATCGGCATGAACGGCGAGCCGCTGCCCCTGCGCCACGGCTTCCCGGCCCGCCTGGTCACCCCCGGCATCTACGGCTACGTGGGCGCCACCAAGTGGCTGACCGAGATCGAGGTCACCACATTCGACGCCTTCGACCAGTACTGGGTGCCCCGCGGCTACGCCGCCGAGGCACCCATCAAGACGATGACCCGGATCGACACGCCCCGCAGCTTCGCGACCGTTCCCGCGGGCCGGGTGGTCGTGGGCGGGGTGGCCTGGGCGCAGACCCGGGGCATCGAAACCGTCGAGATCAGCATCGACGGCGCCGAGTTCGAGCCGGTCCAGCTCGCGGACGAGCTGACCGCAGAGTCGTGGCGCCAGTGGCGCTACGAGTGGGACGCCACGCCAGGCCGGCACGACCTCGTCGTGCGGGCTGTCGACGGCACCGGCGTGACCCAGACCGAGGAGCGGGCCGAGGTCGTGCCCGACGGCGCCAGCGGCCGGATGTCGCTGGTCGTGACCGTCAGCGATGGCGAGGCCGCCACATGACCCTGCTCACCGGGCCCGCAACCACCCCCACACCAAGGATGAAGCACCATGCGTAGTTCCAGGACCGTGCGCGGCATCGCCGCCCTCTTCTCGCTCACGCTGCTCGTGGCCGCGTGCGGCGACGACGGCGGCGATGCGAGCGCCGACGACACCGAACAGACCGACGAGGGCATGGGTGCCGACGGGGCGACCGACGCCCCCGACGAGGCGGCGACGCCCGCCGACTCGGCGACCATCTGCGACGCGGACGGCCTGGTCGCCGCCGTCGAGGGCGGGCCCGACGAGGGCACGCTCGCCGGCATGACCGACGACCCGGTGGCCACCGCCGCCTCGAGCAACCCCGTGCTCACCACCCTCGTGACGGCGGTCGGTGAGGCCAATCTGGTCGACACCCTCAACAGTGCCGATGCGCTGACCGTGTTCGCCCCGACCGACTGCGCGTTCGCGGCGCTCGACCAGGCCACCCTCGATGCGGCGCTGGCCGACCCGACCGGCCTGCTGACCTCGGTGCTCGGCTTCCACGTCGTGGCGGGCGAGCAGCTCGACGCGGCCGCCCTGGCCGGCAGGACCGAGGTGGAGACCTTCAGCGGCGCCACCCTGCCCATCACGGTCGACGGCGAGACCATCACCGTCGGCGGCCAGGCCGAGGTCGTGGTGCCCGACATCAGGACGGCCAACGCCACCGTCCACCTCATCGACAACGTGATGCTGCCCCCGGAGGGCTGATCGCACCCGTTCCCCAGGCAGAGAGGCGGTGGCCGGGCGTACAGGGCCCGGCCACCGCCGCGCCCGCTCAGCCGAGCGGCGTCGGCCTCCGCCTCAGTCGAGGCTGAACGGCGGGTACTCGTCCGTGAGCAGCAGGATGTACGCGCTGACCCGGGTGTTCCAGCGGAAGACGCCCACCACGAAGTCGCGCAGCCCGGCCGACCACTCGCCGGTGAAGAGCACGACGAAGACCCCGATGAGAACGCAGATGTAGGCGACGATCCCCAGCAAGGCGAGCACGATGACGTGCGGGATCACCAGGATCCACCGGAACGCCACCGTGAGCCGGTTGCGGTTCTCGTAGTCGGGCGTGAAGTCCGTGCGCACGCCAGGGTGGTCACCCGGATCGGCCGCCGTCGTGTCGAACGTGAACGGCGGGTACTCCTCGCGGAAGAACGCGGCGTAGGCGTAGGTGCGGTTGGCGTACCGGACGTACAGGTGCTGGATGCCCGCCAGCCCCTCCGGCAGCTTGCCGGTGAAGAGGATGGCGAACCACGCGATGATCGCCACGACCTCCGACACGATGCCCAGCGCGTACAGCACGATGTAATGCGGGATGGCCAGCAGCCATTGCACCAACGGCTTCCAGTTGGTGATGCGTTCGGGGTGATCCACCGTGAACGCGGCCGGGTACCCCGGCGATGGAGCAGCAACGGGTTCCACCGCTTGCCTCCTGTCCTCGTGAGCGTGTGAACGCTCTGTTCCGAGGACGGTACCCGCACCGAGCGTTGCGGTGTGGTTACCGCGGCGTTACTCCTGCACGAGCTCGATGAGCGTGCCGAACGCCGCCTTGGGGTGCACGAAGGCGACGGTCGTGCCCCGGCTGCCGGGCCGCGGCACCTGGTCGATGACCCGCCCGCCCCGGGCCTTGACCGCCTCGAGCGCCGCGGCGCAGTCGTCGACCCGGTAGCCCACGTGGTGCAGGCCCTCGCCCCTGCGCTCGAGATACTTCGCCACCGGCGAGTCGTCGCGGGTGGGGGTGAGCAGCTGGACGTAGCTGTCGGCCACCTTGAGCAGCGCCTCCTCGACGCCGTCGGACTCGACCACCTCGCGGTGGTCGACCTCGGCACCGAAGGTGTCGCGGTAGTAGGCGATGGCCGCCTCGAGGTCGTTGACGGCGATGGCCACGTGGTCGATCTCGGTGAGCAGCACGCAATGAACCTAGCGTTCACGCCCGTGAGGACACCCAAGCCATGACCGTGCGCGTCGGCTTCCTCGGCGCCGGGTTCATCAGCCGGTTCCACGTGGTCGCCCTGGCGACCTGCGGCGTCGACAACGAGATCGTGGCCGTGCACGACCCCGACCCGGAGCGGGCCCAGGCGTTCGCGGCCGCCCACGGCGGCCGGGTCGTGGGCGAGGACGAGTTGTTCGGCCTGGTCGACGCCGTCTACGTGACCACCTGGACCTCGGAGCACCCCCGTCTGGTCGAGCGGGCGGCCGCCGCGGGCGTGGCCGTGTTATGCGAGAAGCCGGTGGCCGTCGACGCCGCCACCGTCGAACGCATGGTCGCCGCGGTCGAGGCCGCGGGCGTCGTCAACCAGGTCGGTCTGGTGCTGCGCTTCCTGCCCTCGTTCCGCTGGCTGCGGCACCTCATCGGCGACCCGCGGGCCGGCCGCGTGCTCGCCGCCGTCTTCCGCGACGACCAGTACATCCCCGACCAGGGCATCTACGGCTCGACGTGGCGCACCGACGCGGCGCGCGCCGGGCGGGGCACGCTGCTCGAGCACTCGATCCACGATGTCGACATCCTGCACTGGCTGCTCGGCCCGGTCAGCGCGGTGAGCGCGACGGCGCGCGAGGTGCACGGCCATCCCCGCATCGACGACGTCACGGTGGCCCGCCTCGACTTCGCCGGCGGCGCGGCGGCCACGCTCACCTCGGTGTGGCACGACGTGCTCGAGCGGGGCAGCCTCCGCCGGCTGGAGGTGCTGTGCGAGCGGCTGTTCGTGGCGCTGGAGGGCGACTTCGCCGGGCCGGTGCGGTGGCGGTTCACGGGCGAGGACGAGCAGGTGCTCGAAGGTGGCGACCTGGCGGTGGCGGTGGCCGAGGCGGGCGACACGGCCACCACCAACTCGGCCACCGCCTTCCTCGCGGCCGTGCGGGATGGCGGCGTGGCGTCGCCCGCGCTCGCCGAAGCGCTGCCGGCCCACCGGGTGGTCGACGCCATCTACGCATCGGCAGCCGCCCGGGGTGACGTGGTGCGTCCCGACCGGGCGTGACCGGTTACAGTCCGCCGAGTTGGGGATCGTGACTGGGGAGCCGAACGCCGATCGGGTCGTGCCCGATCAGGCGGCGCCACGGAACGAGGCGCCGAGCCCGGGGTGGCGCGACCACCTGCGGCGCGTCGACCGCTGGCTCCTCGCTGTCGTCGCCCTCGGCGCTGCACTGCGGCTCTGGGGCCTCGGTGCGCAGAGCCTGTGGTACGACGAGTGGCTCACGTCCAGGGCCGCGTCGGGTGATCTCACCTACCTGCGGGGCTATGTCACCGGCCAGGCGGGCATCCCGCCGACCTACTTCGCCATCATGTGGGTCTGGGCACGCCTCGTCGGCGACGGTGACGCCGCCCTGCGTAGCTTCTCCGCGCTGGTGGGCGTGGCCACCATCCCGGTGGCGTACGCCACGGTGCGGGAGCTGGGCCGGCGCCGCGCCGTCGCGCGCGCAGCTGCCCTGCTGGTCGCCGTTCACCCCGCGCTTGTCTGGTACTCCCAGGAGGCCCGCCCCTACAGCCTGTTGGCCCTGCTCGGGGCGCTGTCGCTCTGGGCCCTGGCGAGGCTGTGGACGCGGCGGGGACGCCGGGACCTCGTGGTGTGGGCCGTCGTGTGCGCCCTCGCGATGGCCGTGCACTACTTCGCCGTCTTCCTGGTGGTGGCGGAGGCGCTGGCCGTGCTGGTGGCCCGCCGCCCGGCGCGCCGCGACCTGCTGGCCGCCGGGGCCGCGGCGGGTGTGGTGCTGGCGCTGCTGGCACCCTTCGCCGTCCGGCAGTTCTCGCGCCGGGGAAACCACGACTGGATCACCGACTACGGCCTCCGCAACCGGCTGAGCCACGCCGGCCACGGCGCGCTGACCGGCCCGACCCCACCGTACGGCCGGTGGTGGATGGTGGCCGCTGCCGTGGTGGCCCTCGGCGTCGTGCTGCTCGTGGTGCGCGGCGACCGCGGCGAGCGCAGGGCCGCCGGCGCGGCGGCCGGCCTCGGCGTCGCCACGGTGGTGCTGGCGCTCGCCGCCAACGTGGTGGGCGTCGACATGGTCCTCGAGCGCTACCTCATCGTCACGCTGGTGCTGTTCGTCGTCGCCGTGGCCATCGCCCTCGGCACGACCCGGGCGCCACGCGGCGTCGGGCTGGCCGGTGTCGCCGTCCTGTGCGCCATGTCGCTGGCATCGGTCGTCGTCTCGGCCCGCGACCCCGACCTGCAGCGGGCCGACTGGGGCGCGGTGGCCGATGCGCACCAGGCCGGCGCGAGCAGCGGTGATCGGCTGCTCGTCATGAACTTCCACGGCTACCTGGGACGCCCCCTGCAGCGCTACCTCGACGACGAGCGGGTGGTCGCGTCCGACGAGTCGGTCACCGTCGACCAGATCGACTTCCTCATCGCCAAGCCGACCGACCGGCCGTGCGACGGCTTCATCGGGTTGGAGTGCACCATGATCTTCCTCGGCTTCGGGCCGACCGAGGCAATCGCGCCCGACCTGCACCTCAGCGAGCGGATCGAGCTCGACCAGTTCACGATCGAGCGCTACGACACCGACGGGCCCCTGACCGTGTCGGTGGAGGACCTGGTGCCGCCAAACGACCTGCGCTACTCCCTCGTGCTCCTCACCTCGTCCTGATCCCGACGGCTCGACCAGGGCGGGCCCGCGACGTTCCTACAGCTCGCCGCGGGCGTGGCGCTGGAAGAGGGTGATGCGGTCCTCGCCGATCGCCTCGCGCTTCGCGGCGTCGGTCACCCCGGCGCCGGCCTCGGGGGCCAGGCACAGGACGGCCAGCTTGCCCTCGGCCTCGTTGCGGTGCACGGTCCGGGCGGCCTCGCCCACCTGGTCGAGGGCGTAGACGGCCGACATGACCGGCTGGATGGCGCCCCGGTCGATGAGCCGGTTCATCTCCCAGGCCTCCTGGTAGTTGGCGAAGTGGCTGGAGACGATGCGCTTCAGCTTCATCCACAGGTGGCGATTGTCGTACTCGATCATGAAGCCGCTGGTGGCGGCACATGTGACGATGGTGCCGCCCCGCTTGGCGATGAACACCGAGGCGCCCATGGTCTGACGCCCGGGGTGCTCGAACACGATGTCGGGGTCGTCGCCCACCAGCGAGCGCACCTTCTTGCCGAGGCGGCGCCACTCGCCCTCGTCCTGGGTGTGCTCATCGGCCCAGAACTTGTAGCCCTCGGCCTTGCGGTCGACGACGTTCGCGCAGCCCAGGGCGTTGAGCAGGCGGGCCCGGTCGTCGCTCGACACCACGCCGACGGGTGTGCCGCCCCCGTTGAGCACCAGCTGGGTGGCGTAGGCGCCGATGCCGCCGGTGGCGCCCCAGATGAACACGTTGTCGCCCTGCTTCATGCGGGCGGCGTGGCGGCCCACGAGCATGCGGTAGCTGGTCGAGGCGCACAGGCCGTTGACCGCCGCCTCCTCCCACGTCAGGTGGGCGGGCTTGGGCATGAGCTGGTTGGCCTTGACGATCGACAGGTCGGCCAGGCCGCCGAAGTTGGACTCGAAGCCCCAGATGCGCTGGTTGGCGGCCAGCATCGAGTCGTCGTGGCTGGAGGGGTCCTGGTCGTCGACGTAGTTGCAGTGCACGACCACGCGGTCGCCGGGCTTCCAGTTGCGCACGGCCGACCCGACGCCCAGGACCACGCCCGACGCGTCGGAGCCGACGACGTGGAAGTCCTGCGCGTGGCGGGCGCCCCACACCGACTCGCGGCCCAGCCGGTCGAGGAAGCCGAAGGTGGGCAGCGGCTCGAAGATCGAGGTCCACACCGTGTTGAAGTTGATCGAGCTGGCCATGACGGCGAGGTACACCTCGTCGGGCGCGAGCTCGGGGGTGGGCACCTCGCCGATGTGCAGCGACTTGCGGGGGTCCTTGTCCTCGGACGCCACGCCCTGCCACATCTCCTGCTCGGCACGCAGCACGTGGGCGGCGCGGTAGCTCTCGGGGATGGGGAGCGCGGCGATGTCGTCGCCCGAGGCGCCCCCCTCGATGGCCTCGAGGATCTCCTGCATGGCTGGGCAAACTAACCGCGGGCCGCGAGGCGGCCCAAGATCGCGACCGCGAGCACGGCGCGTCACGCTACCCACCGGTACGGCGCTGGGCGCCGGGTGATCGTGCTCGCTATGCTCCCGCCCGGGCTGGGGGCCTGCCTGAACGATGCCCACCAGCGGGTCATGCAGCCGAGCGTGGCGCCACACGGATGCGGTGCGCCGAGCAAGCGCTGGCGGTAGTCGGCAGCGAACGGCACAGTCAACGGGGGAAGCGATTGATGGCCATTTCCACGTCAGGCCAGCTCGACGAGAACGCCGGCCCCGGCGACCGGGTCGCCGACGGCGCCGTCGGCACCAGGCCCGACGAAGCCAGCCCGCCCGCGGAGCCCGCCGGTCGCGAGCGCGGCTACCACCTCGAGATCTTCTTCATCTGCTTCGCATCGCTGCTGCTGGAGATCAGCTACACGCGCATCGTCTCGTTCAAGCTCTTCTACTACTACACGTACCTCGTGATCGGCCTGGCGCTGCTGGGCATCGGCTGCGGCAGCGTGGTGACCGCCATCTCGCCCCGGCTCAAGCGGGCGAAGACCGACACGATCATCATGCTCGGCTGCCTGGTAGGGGCCGTCAGCGTCATCGTGGGCTATCTGATCGTGGCCCGGCTGCCCATCGCCTCGCTCGCCATCTGGGACTACGGCACCGGCGACTCGCTGTGGAACCTGGCCATGCTCGTGGTGATCTGCCTGGCGCTGTTCGCGTCTTTCGTCTGGGTGGGCGTGATGATCTCCACCCTCTTCGGGCGCAAGACCGAGGGCATCGGCAAGCTCTACTTCGCCGACCTCGTCGGCGCCGGCCTGGCCTGCGCGGTCGTCGTCGCGCTCATCTCGACCATCGGCCCGCCCCGCACCGTCGCGCTGGCCGGCGCCATCCTCGCCACCGTGGGCGTGGTGGTGGCGGTGCGGCTGCGGTCGCGCCTGGCGCCGGTGGGCGGCGTGCTGGTCGCCGGCCTGGCGGTGTGCGTGCTCTTCTCGGGCGTGCTGCCCGACGTGCGCACCGACGACGACAAGGCCGACGTGGCGGGGTCCGACTTCTCGCAGTGGAGCCCCATCTTCCGGGTCGACACCGCCAACCTGCCCAACGGCCTGCTGCTCAACCACGACGGCCTGCTGGGGTCGGTCATCAAGCCGTGGGACGGCGACGTCGCCAGCCTGGGCGACGACCTCTACAACTTCGACGGCGATCCCCGCGCCTACCCCTTCTCCGTGCTCGACGACGCGCCCGAGCGGGTGATGATCATCGGTGCGGCGGGCGGCCACGAGGTGCTGGCCTCGCTGTACTTCGACGCCGAGAACGTCGACGCCATCGAGCTCAACCCGCTGACCTACGAGCTGGTCACCGACACGTACGCCGACTTCGGCGGCCATGTGGCCGAGCAGCCCGGCGTCAACTACGTGAAGGGCGACGGGCGCTCGTTCCTGGCCCGCAGCGACGACAGCTACAACCTGATCTGGTACCCGGCCCCCGACAGCTACTCGGCCACCAACGCCGCAACCGCGGGCGCGTTCGTGCTGTCCGAGAGCTACCTCTACACCCAGGAGACGATCGAGGAGAGCCTCGACCACTTGGCGGACGACGGCATCATCGCCACCCAGTTCGGCGAGCTCGACTTCGTCAACAAGCCCAACCGCACCACCCGGTACATCAGCACCGTGCGGGCCGCCCTCGAGGCCCACGGCGTCGACGACCCCGGCCGGCACGTGCTGGTGGCCACCTCGGGCAGCGGCGGCAGGTCGGTCCTGTCGACCGTGCTGGTCAAGGGCACGCCGTTCAGCGACGACGAGATCGCGGCCTTCACCGGCAAGGGCCCCGACATCGAGGGCGACACGCTGCAGTACGCCCCGGGCGCCCCGCAGGACAACAGCGTCACCCGCTCGCTCACGCTGCCGGCCGACGAGCAGCGGGCCTACCTCGACGAGTATCCCTTCGACGTCGACGCCATCACCGACGACGGGCCCTTCTTCTGGCATTTCGCCCGATTCGGCACGGTGTTGCGCGACTTCGGCGACCCGATCACGCGGGCCGATCCCGAGGATTCGATCGGCGAGCGGGTCATCCTCCTGCTCGTGGTCCTCGCCGCCATCCTGGCGGCCGTCTTCCTGCTGCTGCCGTTCGTGACCATGCGCAAGGTGTGGTCGTCGCTGCCGCGCAAGGCCACCTCGTGGCTCTACTTCACCGCGCTGGGGCTGGGCTTCCTGTTCTTCGAGATCGCCCTCATCCAGCGGCTCATCCTGTTCCTCGGCTACCCGACGTACTCGCTCACGGTCACGCTGGCGTCGCTGCTGGTGTTCACCGGCGTGGGCGCGCTGTCGAGCGCCCGGTTCAAGGGGCGGATCGACCAGGCGACCAAGCTGCTGGCACCGCTGGTGGTGCTGGTCGGCCTGGGCTACCTGTTCGCGCTGCCGCTGCTCACCGATGCGCTGCTGACCACCCCGCTGGCCGTGCGGGTGGTGGTGGCGTTCGTGGTGCTGGCACCGCTCGGCTTCCTGCTCGGCATGTTCATGCCGCTGGGCCTGGGGGCGGTGGCCGGCCTCACGAGCCACTCCGAGGAGTACGTGGCCTGGGGGTGGGCGGTCAACGGCTTCGCCTCGGTCATCGGCTCGGTGCTCACCACGATCATCGCCATGGTGGCCGGTTTCAATGCGGTGCTCGGCCTGGCCATGGTGGTCTACCTGGTGGCCCTGGTCGCCCTCCGGCGGCTGAGCCGCCCGGTCGCCGCGGCGACGAGCTAGTGCCGCGTCAGGCAACGTTTGCCCTGTCTTCGAACGGCACTTC
>DASSCS010000086.1:0-23742 GCA_035697515.1 Acidimicrobiales bacterium | reverse complement strand
GTTGGCCAGTGCGTCGGCGTCGGTCTCGTTGCTCTCGAGCTCGGTGATGAAGTCGAGCTGGCGTCCCAGCAGGTTCTGGTTGCGGCGCCCGAGGTTGACGAAGCTGTCGGCGATGTTGCGCCGCAGCACCGCCTGCTCGACGGCCAGGTCGAGCGCCGAATCCTGCACCGTGTTGAGCGCGTCGGCCACGTCGGACACCTCGTCGCGGGTGTTGACCCGCACGGGTTGCACCGTCGGCACCGTGACGTCCTCGCCCAGTGGCGTCTCGAGGATGTCGGTGACCGCCTCGGGCAGCCGATGGTCGGCCATCTCCTTGGCCTGGCGGGTCAGCGACCACAGCGGCTTGGTGATCGAGCGCGACACCAGCCAGGTCACCACGACGGCGACGATGAGGGCCAGGGCGGCCAGCAGCAGGTAGAGCCGCTGGCTCGAGGCGGCGTCGGACTCCAGCTCGTCGGCGCGGGCCGTGATCTCGTTGTTGACGGCGGTGCGGTAGCCGTTGAAGCCCTCGTCGTCCTCGCGGGAGAGCGAGCTCATCATCTCGCCGAGCGGCACCGTGTCCTCGGCGATGGACTGCTCGACGAGGCCGACGTAGCCCGACGCGTCGAACGTCTCGAGGGCGGCGACCGAGGCCTCGCGGTAGCGGCCCGTGCCCAGGTCCGCGATGTCGTCGTAGGTGTCGTTGACGCGGCCCAGCAGCCCGGCGGCCTCGGCGATCTCCCCGGGCTCGTTGAGCTGGTCGCTGACGCCGGCCAGCAGGAGGACCCGGGTGAGCAGCGCCACGTTCTCGATCTCGTGCGTGGCCAGGTCGGTCAGCTCGACGCCCCGCCGCAGCGTGGGGTCGTCGATCGACAGGGCCACCTGGCCGTTGGCCTTGAACAACGTGTTGATCAGTTCGGTGAAGCCCGTGAAGTAGGGGTCGGAGATGTCGGTGTTGGTGGGCTTGCGGGCCTCGGGGTCGTCGGGGTCGAGCGACCGGGGCGCCTCGCGCAACCCCTCGATCTGCTCGTCGATGGCGGCGAGGGCGGGGGCGAAGGTGCGCTCGACCCGGCCGCCCTTCGACTCGATCTCGTCCCGGAACGAGGCGACGGCGTCGTCGGTCTCGGACGTCGCCTCGTCGAGCGACGCCACCGGCAGCTGCAGGCTCTGGTCGTAGCCGAGGATGTAGACGCTGCCGTAGTTGCGCTCGTTCTGCAGCGCGGTGATGATGCCGCCCGGCCCGATCGAGGCCGTGGCGAGGTCGGTCTGCTCCTCGGTCGTGCTCAAGTCGCTGGCGCTCTGGGCGACCTCGAGCGCGGAGACCAGGAGCAGGGCGCAGATCGGCACGGCGAGAGCCGCTGCGAGCTTGAGTCGGATGGGGATGCGTCGGGGCACATTGCGTCCTTGGGGAGAGATCAGGCGACCGGGCCGGTTGGGCTCGAGATCGGGTCGCTGCGCTGGGGCACGGGCGGGTGCTGGCCGGAGTCGGTGTGCGCCGCCAGACGCGTCACCGCTCCGATGTCGTCGGGCAGGCTGATGGCCCACCCCAGGGTGTCGGGATCGTCGGTGAGGAGCACGATCGGGCGGCGCTCGGATGCGGTGACCAGCTGGTCGAGGAGATCACCCCGCGCGTCGGCATGGTCGACCAGCGGGTCGTCGAGCACGGCGGGGACCTCGCCCGTGCCGACCAGGTCGAGGATGGCCTGGCGCAGGTCGTCCTCGACGATGTCGTCGGTGGGGACCACCGCGAGGTGGTCGTCGAGCTCGGCCTGGGTCTCGTCGATTTCGGCCCGTGCCCGCTCGAGGTCCTCGGTGGCGGCAGCCAGGGCGACCTCGGCCCGCTCGACCTCGGCCGCCAGGGTCTCGCGCAGGCGGGGCAGCTCGCCCAGGGGATCGTCGCCGGCGCGGGGGCGCAGGGCGGGTGGCAGGGCCTCGGAGATGCGCCGCAGGCGGCGGACGGCGTCGGACAGCGCGGCGGTGGCCCGCTCGACGCTGGCCTCGGCGGCGATCGCCGCGGCCTCGGCGGCCGCCAGCGAGGTGGAGTACTCGTCCTCGGAGCGCTCGAGCGCCTCGCTCACCGCCGCGATCTGCGAGCGGAGCTGCTCGGCGGCGGCGATGCGCTGGAGCCGGCGCTCGTCCTGGCTGGCCCGGTCGGACAGCTCGTCCTCGAGCGTGCGGACGCGGTGCAGGGTGGCCCCCACGTCCGCGTGCGCGGAGCTGACCATGGCGTGGACCTGGTCGAGCTCGGCCAGCGCGCGGTCGTCCTCGTCGTCGAGGGCGACCAGGTCGCGGTCGAGGCGCTCGACGTCGCGCCGGCACTCCTCGCGCCCGGCGATGTCCTGGTCCTGGTCGACGAGCCAGGCCACCGCCGCCTCGCGCACGGCCAGGCCCGTCGGCACCACGTTGTACCCGGCCAGCACGGCGGCCAGCTCGCGGGTGCGGTTGGGCGGCACCACCGGGTGGGCGTAGAGCAGCTCGGCCACGTTGACGCCGGGGTCGCACCCGAGCATCTCGGCCGCCTCGCGGTAGATGCGGTCGCGCCGCGAGCTCAGCGTGGTGACGATGGCGGGGGGCTCGGCGGCGGCCCGCAGAGAGGCCACCGTGTCCTCGGCCACCCGGCGGGCGCGCAGCGCGTCGAGCAGGTCGGCCTGGGCGTCGCCCTCGGGGCGGGGACCGGCGAGGATGACGTCGAGGTAGGTCTCGAAGCCGTGCCGGCGCAGCACCGCGTGCTCGACCTCGCGGGCGTCGTGGAGGCGGGCCATGTCCTCCTCGTGGCCGCCCGACTGGTCGACGTGCTCCTCGGCCTCGAGCACCGCCTCGTGGGCCGCCTCGATCTCCTCGCGTGCGTCGGGCCCCAGCAGGTGGTCGCCCCGCCCCGACGACTCGAGCTCGGCGATGGTGTGCTCGATCTGGGCCAGTCGCCGCTCGGCGGCTGCCAGCTCGTCGGCCGACGGGGGCTCGGGCAGGGCCGACTCGATGCGCTCGAGCTCGCCGTCGACCTCGATCCACTCGCGGGCCAGCTCGCGGGCGACCAGGTCGGGCTCGCCGACCCTGGTGTCGTTGTCGAAGGCGGCGAGGGCGTCGCGGATGGGCCCGCCGTCGGGCATCGGCGCCTCGATGCGGGCGACCAGCTCGGCCCGCCGGTACAGGATGTCGTCGCGGGTGGCGGCCCGCGCCGCGGCGCGCTGCTCGAGCACCCGGAGCGCGTCGTTGGCCTCGGCGTGGGCCTGCTCGGCGTCGGCCAGGGCGTCGCGCGCGTTCTCCAGCTCGCGGCGCAGGGTCGTCTCGTCGAGCTCGGAGGTCTCGAGGTCGCGCAGCTGGCGGGCGGCGTCGTCGATCATCTGCCCGGCGGCGTCGCGCTGCTCCTCGACCAGCACGAGCTTGGACCGGGCCGTCTCGACGTCGGCCCGGCGGGCGTCGAGGGCGCGGCGCGCCTCCTCGGCGGCGTTGGTCAGCTCGCCGGCCCGCTCGAGCAGGCCGTCGCAGTCGACCAGGTGTGCCTGCATCCGCCGGGCCCGCGCCGCCGCCTCGTCGCGCCGGTTGGCGGTGACGGCCTGCAGCTCGCGCGCCCGCCGCAGGCGTGAGGCCAGCTCGCTGCGCAGGCGCTCGTGGTCCTCGACGCGGCGCAGCGCGGCCTCGCGGCTGGCCGAGGCGAAGTCGTCCGGACCGAGCGCCACGCCGAGTGAGGTGGGCACGTCGCTCTGGGCGCGAACCAGCAACCGTGCCAGTTGCTCGGTCAGAGCAGCACGGTCATGGGGGCCGGCCGGAAGGACCGTCAGCCTTCCGTGAAGGCCCGGAGTATCGCCCGAAGTGGTTGTCTGCATCGACGTGTTCGCGGTGTTGCTTGATGCGATCATCGATCCCGGGACCTCCCCAGTTGGCTGACCGCATCGTCATCGTCGCCCGATCCCCCAGGATCGGTCGGTCACGACAGTTGCGTTACGAACAGTCTCGCGCGTTTCGTCCTGTTCGCGCGCATCGAAGAGTGATCGGTGTCGCAGCCGGGCGCCGACGTCACGGTGGCAATGTCACGATCTCATCGGCCCGTTTCCTGTCCGAAACAGCCGGTTCACACGCCCCCCGTACCGTGCGGTGCGTGGAGACGCTCGTGATCCGCATGTGGCTGCCGGACCGTCCGGGGGCGCTCGGCCAGGTGGCCAGCCGCATCGGTGCGGTGCGCGGCGACGTGGTGGGTATCGACATCCTCGAGCGCGACGGCGGCCAGGCCGTCGACGAGCTCGTGGTCGAGCTGCCCGACGCGGGGTTGGTCGACCTGCTGGTCAACGAAGTGCGCCAGGTCGACGGGGTGGCGGTCGAGGAGGTGCGCCCCGTCGCCGACGCGCTCCACGACCCGCGGCTCGACGCGCTCGAGGCCGCGGCCCAGCTCGTGGGGGCCGACGACACGGACGGCCTGCTGTCGGCCGTCGTGGTGCACGCCCGGCGGGTGATCGGCGCCCGCTGGGTGGCCGTCGCCGACATCGACGGGCGGGGCGGCGGCGTGGTCGCCGCCGACGCCGACGCACCCAGCGCCGCGTGGATCGAGGCCTACCTGGCGGGCCGCCGGGTCGCCGACGGCGCCCAGCCCGGGCGGGCCGGCGAATGCTCCGACGTCATGTGGGCGCCGCTGCCCGCGTCGGGACTGGCCCTCGTGCTCGGTCGCGACGACATGCCCTACCGGGCCCGCGAGCGCCGGCAGGTGGCGGCGCTCGCCCGGGTGGTCGACACGCGGCTGCGCGAACTGGCCCGGGTGCGCAGCCGGGCCGGGCACCCCAGCGGCCTGGGAGCCGGCTGACGGCGCGCCGGATCGTCGGGAAACGGGCCGGGCGTGTCCCCTCCATGCCCACGACCCGTCCCCGAGGCACCTGCGGCCGGCCCCCAAGCCGGGGGTCGGCCGCACGGGTGTGTCGCCGCCGTGGCGCGGTCAGCCAGCGGCGGCCCAGCCGCGCGACCGCGCGACCGCCCGGCGCCAGCGCTGGTGGCGGGCGTCGACGTCGGCCCGGTCGGCGGCGGGCTCGCAGCGGAGGTCGAGGCGCCAGCGCTGCGCCACCTCGTCGGTCGAGGACCACACGCCCTCGGCCAGCCCGGCCAGGTAGGCCGCCCCCAGAGCCGTCGTCTCCTGCACGGCCGGGCGGGCGACAGGCACGCCCAGCTGGTCGGCCTGGAGCTGCACCAGCAGGTCCATGGCCGCCGCCCCACCGTCGATGCGCAGCTCGGCGATGGGTTGCCCCGCGGCCTCGGCCATGGCCTCGACCACGTCGCGGGTCTGGAAGGCCATGGCCTCGACGACGGCCCGGGCCAGGTGGGCCGCGGTGGTGCCCCGGGTGATGCCCACGATGGTCCCCCGGGCGTACGGGTCCCACCAGGGGCTGCCCAGCCCGGTGAAGGCGGGCACGACGTAGACGCCGTCGCTGTCGGGGCACGACGCCGCCAGCGGGCCGATGTCGGCGCTCTCCGCGATGAGGCCCAGGCCGTCGCGCAGCCACTGCACGGCGGCGCCGGTGACGAAGATGGCGCCCTCGAGCGCATAGGTGGCGCCGCGCGCGTCGCCGACGCCCGTCCAGGCCACCGTCGTGAGGAGACCCTCGACCGGCGGGGGGCAGCGGTCCCCGACGTTCATGAGCACGAAGCTGCCGGTGCCGTAGGTGTTCTTCGTCATGCCCGGCTCGAGGCAGGCCTGTCCGAACAGGGCGGCCTGCTGGTCGCCCAGGATGCCCGAGACCGGCACGCCGGTGGGCAGGGGCCCGCCGGCGGCGGTCACGCCGAACCGACCGGCCGACGGGCGCACCTCGGGCAGGCAGCCCGCGGGCACGCCGAACAGGTCGGTCAGCTCGGGCGCCCAGGCAAGGCGATCGATGTCGAACAGCAGCGTGCGGCTGGCGTTCGACGCCTCGGTCGCGTGCACCCCGCCCGCGGTGCCGCCGGTCAGGTTCCACAGCACCCACGAGTCGACGGTGCCCATGGCCAGATCGGGCCCGGCCTCGACGCCGCCCGGCCCCAGCAGCCACTCGAGCTTGGTGGCCGAGAAGTAGGGGTCGAGCACCAGGCCGGTGGTGCGGCGCACCATGTCGAGGTGGCCGGCGTCCCGCAGCTCGTCGCAGCGCCCGGCGGTACGCCGGTCCTGCCAGACCAGCGCCCGGTGCCGGGGCCGGCCGGTGCGCCGGTCCCAGGCCACCACCGTCTCGCGCTGGTTGGTGATGCCGACGGCGGCCACGGGCTCGCCCTCGAGCCGGCCGACCAGCTCGGCCAGCGTCGCCTCGGTCGCCGACCAGATATCGTCGGGGTCGTGCTCGACCAGGCCGGGGGCCGGGAAGTGCTGGGGCAGCTCGCGGTAGGCGTACCCGGCCGGGCTGCCGTCGGCCCGCACCGCGAAGCTGCGCACGCCGGTCGTCCCCGCGTCGATGGCGATCACCACTGGCATCGGGCGGACGTTACGCGCTGGCAGCGCCCGGGCGCTGAGTAGGGTCGCGGTCAGGAAAGTGGCGATGCTCACCGGCGGCGGCGACTGCCCCGGGCTGAACGCGGTGATGCGGGCCATCGCGCGCAAGGGCGAGCGGGTCTACGGCGACCAGGTCGTCGGCCTGCGCGACGGCTGGCGCGGCGCGATCGAGGATCAGGTGACCGAGCTGACGGTCGAGTCGTTCCGCGGCACGCTCCCGCGCGGCGGCACCATCCTCGGCTCGTCCCGCACCAACCCGTACAAGGTCGCCGGCGGCCCCGAGGCGGTCAAGGCGACCCTGGCCGGCAACGGCATCGAGGCGCTCGTCGCCATCGGCGGCGAGGACACGCTCGGCGTCGCCGCCCGGCTGGCCGGCGACGGCGTCGCGGTGGTGGGCGTGCCCAAGACCATCGACAACGACCTGTCGGCCACCGAGCTCACCTTCGGCTTCGACACCGCGGTGCAGGTGTGCGTCGACGCCATCGACCGCCTGCACACGACCGCCGAGTCGCACGACCGGGTCATGGTGGTCGAGGTGATGGGCCGGCACGCGGGCCACATCGCCACCTGGTCGGCCATCGCCGGCGGGGCGACCATGGTGCTCATCCCCGAGCGGGCCTTCGACATCGACGAAGTGTGCCGGGTCATCCGGAAGCGCCACGAGCGCGGGCGCTTCGCCTCGATCGTGGTGGTCGCCGAGGGGGCCAAGCCCGTGGAGGGCACGCTCGAGGTCGCCTCGGGCGAGGTCGACGCCTTCGGCCACGCCCGCCTGGGCGGCATCGGCGACCGGTTGGCTAGTTTCATCGAGGAGGGCACGGGCTTCGAGACCCGGGCCATCGTGCTCGGCCACGTGCAGCGCGGCGGCACCCCCACCGCGTTCGACCGGGTGCTGGCCACCCGGTTCGGCATCGGGGCCATCGACGCCGTGCACGCCGGTGACTTCGGCACGATGGTCGCCCTGCGCAACGGCGACATCGTGCGGGTGCCGCTGGACGAGGCCACCGCAGAGCTGAAGCTGGTCGACCCCGCCCTGTACGACGTCGCCGAGGTGTTCTTCGGCTGACCCGCGTCAGCCGGCCGCGCCCTGGCCCTTGATCGACGCGTTGAGGGGCTGGCCCTCGGCGCTGCGCGCCACGCAGTAGGTGTCGGTCACGCCATCGTTCCACTGGCCCTCGGTGGGCGTGATGGGATCGAGCTGCAGGCCGTTGGTGACGGCAACGTCCTGCCCGGCCCCGTAGTACGCGGTCAGCGCGGTCACGCAGGCCTCGCCGCCAGTGGTGCGCAGCGCGTCGGCCCCCGGGAAGGCGGCAGACGGGTCGGGCGCTTGGGCGACGGCGACGAGCTCGAACTGGTGGGCCTGGTCGCAGGGGGTGGTCTCGGCCTCGTTGGGACCGCCGTTGAAGCACTCGCCCACCTCGACGTCCGCGACCGTCGCCGTCTCGTCGGAGTCGGCCAGGCTCGACAGGGTGAAGGCGACCGCGCCGACGATGACGAGCAGCCCGACCACCGCCATCGCGCGGTTGCGCCAGCGCGCCCTGCGCCGCGTGCGCTGCCTGTCGTCGGCGGTGACGTAGCCGGGGGGCAGGTCCTCGGACGAGCCTGGCGGGGGCGGCATGGTGCCGCCGCGGTAGCCGGGCCCGGGCGGGGGCGGCGGCGCACCCGGCGGCGCGCCCGACGCCCCGGGGTCGAAGGGCCGGCCCGCCCCGGGCGGTGGCGACCCGCCCGCGGCGGGCGGCGCGTACCCCGACGGCAGCGCGCCGGGGCGGGACGCGCCGTAGGCGCCGGACGGCGGGGCATGGGCACCGGGCGGCGGCGCGCCCGGACCTCGCGATGCCTGTGGGGGCGCGCCCTGCCCCGTCGGTGCGTGCGGCGGGGGTGCGCCGGGGCCGGGCGGCGGCTGGTGTGGTGGCGGAGCCACCCCGCCGGGCGGCGGGGCCGGGGGTGACGGCGGCGCGGACGGCGGGTGGTGCGCCGCCTGCGCCGGAGAAGTGGGCGGTGCCGGGGCGGCCGATGGGGGCGCGCCCGGCGACGGCGGCCGGTGCCCGAGCGCCCCGGCCCCGGGGGGTGCCGGCTGGGCCGTAGCGGAGGTGGTGATCGGCGGCGCCGGCCGCGCTGCGGCCGCCGGCGCGCGATCGGCGGGAGCCAGGGCGCCCGCGGCCCGGGCGGCCACGATCGCGGCGCCGAGCGCCACGGCGTGCTTGGGATGGGTGTCGACGGCCACCGGGCGGCCCAGCCCCGACGACACGAGTTGGGCCACGAGCGGGATGCGGGACGAGCCGCCGACCAGCAGAACGTGGTCGACCGCGTCGGGGGTGAGCGAGGCCGACCGCAGGGCCCGTTCGAGCGCGGTGACCGTCTCGGCGAGGGTGGGTCGGATCATCTCCTCGAGCTCGGCCCGGGTGACCCGTACCTGGGTCTGCACGTTGGGCAGCAGCACGGGCACCCGGGTCTCGCTGTCGAGCGAGAGGCCCTCCTTGGCCTGGGTGCACTCGATGCGCAGGCGGGCCACCGAGGCGATCGCCTGGGGGTCGTCGGGGTCGAGGCTCTCGTAGGCCTCCTCGACCGCGCCGGTCACCCGGGCGAACAGGGCGGCGTCGACGTCGATGCCGCCCAGCCGCTCGATGCCCTCGGGCGAGCCGAGGATGGTGAAGCCGCCGTCGGCCTCCTTCCGCAGCACGGCGGCGTCGAACGTGCCGCCCCCGAGGTCGTACACGGCCACGACCGCACCCTCGTCCACCCGCTCCTGCGCCGCGTACGAGATGGCGGCCGCCTGGGGCTCGGTGACGAGGATGCACCCGCGGATGCCCGCGACGTCGGCCGCCTTGTCGAGGAGGTCGCGCTTGTAGGGCCCCCAGTTGGCGGGGTGGGTGAGCACGATCGCTGCCGGCCGCTGGCCCCCGCGGGCCCGCATGACGGTGTCGACGACCCAGCGCAGCAGCTGGCCGGTCAGCACCTCGGCCGGTACCGCCGCATCGCCCACCAGGATCGGCGTGGGATCGCCAAGCCGGCGTTTGAACTGCCGGGCGATGCGCTGGGGCTCGGTCACCACGTGCCGTTCGGCGGCGTCGCCGGCGACGAACCCGCCGTCGGGCTGCAGGCACAGGACCGAGGGCGCGGTGGGGCCGCGCTCGCCCAGGGTGACCACCTCGGGCCCCCGCTGGGGCGAGCCCTCGTGCACGGCGGCTGCGGTGTAGGTGGTTCCGAGATCGATGCCGAGGTAGTAGCTCATGACGTCCCACGGTGAGCGGACCGGGCGCCTCCCGGTGCGAGCGACGAGGCTAGTCCTCCGTGGAGCTGGGGCTTCCCGCGCCCGCGTCGGCCGCGTCGCTGTCGGCCAGCGCCTCGTAGTCGGCGCAGGTCAGGGGTCGCGTGGTGGCCTCGCCCTCGCCGTTGGGAGCGTCGAGCCGCTCGCCCTCCCGGGTGAAGCTGACCCCGCCGACCCCGCTCAGGGCCTCGGCCGTGCACACCATCTGCCCGAACGCCAGCCAGGCTCCCTCGTTCTGCACCCGCGAGCTGGCGTCGTTCAGGTCGATGGTGAGCACATCGCCGGTGAGCTCCGGCTGGCTGGCCAGCGCGGTGGCGTCGGGGATCTTGGTGGTGGCGCCGAAGGCCGTCCTGTCCTCGGGCGTCGCCCCGGCGAACAGCGCGTCGAGCACGGTGGCCGGCGCGGGCACCGGCGAACCCGCGGTCGGCACCTCGCGCGGCACTGCGACCAGCGTGTCGCGCTCGCCGTCGAAGCGCGTGAAGTAGAGCTCGACCATCGCGGCTTGCCCGCCGTCGACCTCGATCTCGGTCTCCAGGTCGTCGGGAGCGCCGTCGTCGGTGATGGCGCGGGGACCGTCGTCGGCGGGGATGCCGCAGGCGCTCGCCGCCACGGCGAGCCCCACCAGCACGGCCAGCCCGGCGCTGCGGATGCGGGTCATGTGGCCTCCGCCGGCAACTCTATGACGAAGCGGGCGCCCTGCTCGGCGTCGGCGCGGTCCTCGACCCACACCGACCCGCCGTGCAGGCGGATGTGCTCGGCGACCAGCGACAGGCCGAGCCCCACCCCGTCGATGCCGCGCCGGTGACCGGCGGAGGTGCCCCGGTTGAAGCGGAAGAAGATGGCCTCGCGGTCCTCGGCCGGCACGCCCGGTCCGTCGTCCTCGACCGCGATCAGCACCGCGTCGCCGTGCTTGCGCAGCTCGACCCGGGTGGCGCCGTCGCCGTACTTGGCGGCGTTGTCGAGCAGGTTGGCGATGACCCGCGACAGGCGGCGCTTGTCGGCCTTGACCACCACGCCGGCCAGCCCGGCGTCGATGTCGACCGGCACGTCGACGTCGGTCGAGTTGGCCACCGCCTGCATGACCAGCTCGTCCACCCGCACCTCCTCGAGGTCGAGGTGCATGACGCCGGCGTCGAAGCGCGAGATCTCGAGCAGGTCCTCGACCAGCTGCTGGAAGCGCTCGATGTCGGCCACCATCAGGTCGAGGGCGGCCCGGGCCCGCACCGGCATGTCGTCCCGCTGGTTCTGCAGCACCTCGATCGACGCGGCCAGGGTCATCAGCGGCGAGCGCAGCTCGTGGCTGACGTTCGACGCGAAGCGGGCGTCGCGCTGGACGCGCTCCTCGAGCGCGACGGCCATCTCGTTGAACGAGTCGGCCAGAGTCGCCAGGTCGGCGTCGTCGCTGGCCTCGACGCGGGTCTCGAGCCTGCCGCTGGCGATGGCCTGGGCGGCGTCGCTGACGCCGCGCAGCGGCCGCAGCACCCGGCGGGCCGCCCACCAGCCGACGGCGGCGCCCGCCATCGTGGCCAGCAGCGCCGCGGCGAGCAACGAGATGCTGATGGACTCGAGCGTGTTCTCGAGCTCGTCGAGCGACACGATCTCGAAGTAGGCGCCGTCGATCGACTCGAGCGGCACGCCCACCACCAGCTGCGTCGACCCCTCGTGGTCGAAGCGCATCAGGGCCGCCTGGCCCGACTGCACGGTCTCGCGCAGCTCGGCCGGGATGACGTCCTCGCCGAACTCGGGGACCCGGGCGTACCAGCTCCCGTCGACCTCGAGCACCGGGTTCGAGCCCGACGAGGTGGGCAGCGAGGCAAGCACGACCGACGGGTTCGACGCGGGCTGCAGCCCGCTGCCCGCGGGCCCCGGCAGCTGGAGGGCGGCGGAGCGGGCGTTCTGGTAGGTGCGCGCCGTGGCCGACGACTCGCGCTGGTCGAGCAGGTTCTGCCGGGTGAGGCCCAAGGTGGCGCCGGCGAGCACCGCGGACACGAGCAGGGTGCCGACCGCGAAAGCGATGGTGATGCGGGCCCGGAGGCCCATCTGCGGGAGCAGGCGCAACGCCCGCACCAATCGGCGCACCGGTGGGCCGGACCTCTCCCCGGCGTCAGGCCTGGAGCTTGTAGCCCAGGCCCCGCACCGTGACGACGTGGCGGGGGTTGGCGGGATCGGCCTCGACCTTGGTGCGCAGCCGGCGGACGTGCACGTCGACCAGGCGCCCGTCGCCGAAGTAGCCGTACCCCCACACCCGCTCGAGCAGCGTCTCGCGGCTGAAGACGCGCCCCGGGCTGGAACCGAGCTCGACCAGCAGGCGGAACTCGGTCTTGGTCAGGTGGATCTCCTCGCCGCCTCGGCGCACCACGCCCTCGTCGGGAATGATCTCGAGGTCGCCGAACCGCAGGTGCGTGCTGCCCGACTCGCTGCTGCGGGCGCGCCGCAGCAGCGCCCTGATGCGGGCCGACAGCTCCTTGGGCGCGAAGGGCTTGGTGAGGTAGTCGTCCGCGCCGGCCTCGAGGCCCGCCACCACGTCGTGCGTGTCGGCCCGGGCGGTCACCATGACGATGGGCACGTCGGACACCCGCCGGATGGCCCGGCACACGTCGAACCCGTCGATGCCGGGGAGCATGATGTCGATGAGGACCACGTCGGTGGGCTGGCGCTGGAAGGCGTTGAGCGCCTCCTCGCCCGTGTCGGCCTCCTCGACCGCCCAGCCCTCGTCCTCGAGGGCCAGCTTCACGGCCGTGCGGATGCGCTCGTCGTCTTCGACGGACAGGATGCGGGTACCCACGCTCAAGAGAGTGCCTCATCCGGGCGCCGCGTGTGCAGCCGGCGCCGGCGGGCGGCGCGCCTCACCGGTCGGTGGAGGACGTGTCGGCGTCGTTGTAGGCCGCCATCAGCGCGTCGCGCCCCGGCCCCCGGCCGGTGCGGTAGTGCAGGCCCTCGGGCAGCTTGGCGGTCAGGTCGCGGCAGCCGACCAGCGCTCGGGCCCCGGCGTCGGTGAACGAGTCGAGGGCGCGCAGGTCGACGTCGATGCGGTCGGGCGCACCGTCGAGGGCAGCCGACGCGGCGTCGAGCAGTGCCCCGCCTGCGGCCTCGTCGAGGCAGCGGACGACGGCGAGCACGACGGTGCGGCCCTCGGTCGTGACGTCGATGGGAGAGGACGTGGAACCGACCTGGGCATCGCTACCGGTGGCGGTGGGGCCGGTTGGCGCCCCTGCGGTTGCGGCGGACATCGGTACCAGTGTGCCGACAGTTCGTGTCAGCGCGCGGTGCAGAGGTGTTGCGATCTGGTGACGACTACCCTTCTCGGTGCTTCACGGCCCCTCTTGTGCGCCAAGAGAGCACAGAAGGTCACTCAACGGGGCGGCGATGCGGGGTGCGGCCGCCAACACCGAGCCCGCCACGACCGGTCCGCCGTCGAGCGCCGTCACAATCGCACCCGCCTCCGTGGCGACCAGAGCACCCGCCGCGAGGTCCCACGGGGCGAGGCCCCGCTCGAAGTAGGCGTCGAGCCGCCCGCACGCCACCGAGCACAGGTCGACCGAGGCGGCGCCCATGCGCCGGATGTCACGCACCCGGGGCAGCAGGGCCGCCACCACCGCGCCCTGGGCGCGGCGCCGCTCGGGCCGGTAGCCGAACCCCGTGCCCACCAGGGCGGTGGCGAGCGCGGTCACGTCGGAGCAGGCGATCGGCGTGCCGTTCCGGCGGGCGCCGCCGCCCCGGGTGGCGGTGAACACCTCGGCATGCACGCCGTCGGCCACCACACCGGCCAGCGTGCCCTGCGCATCCTCGGCGGCGATCGACACCGCCCAGCCCGGGTGGTCGTACAGGTAGTTCGTGGTGCCGTCGAGCGGGTCGATCACCCAGCGCACCCCGCTGGTGCCCTGCCGGGCGCTGCCCTCCTCGCCCACGATGCCGTCCTCGGGGCGCTCGGCCAGGAGGCCCTCGACGATGAGGTGCTCGGAGGCGTGGTCCATCTCGCTGACCATGTCGGTGGCCGACACCTTGGTCTCGACGCGCAGTCGCGTGCGCCCCCGCTCGCCGAGCAGCAGCCGCACGGCTTGGCCGGCGACGTCGCCGGCCAACTCGACGAGCGCGCCGGGGTCGGCGGGCGGGGGAGAGGGGGGCACAGGCATGGCACGGCGACGGTACCGTGCGCCCGATGCCCGCCACCCCACCCGACGCGGCCGGCGCGCCCGTCCCGCCGCCCGTCGACCTGCGAAGCGACACCGTCACCCGGCCCACGCCGGCGATGCGCCGGGCCATGGCCGAGGCCGAGGTGGGCGACGACGGCTTCGGCGACGATCCCACCGTGTGGCGCCTCGAGCAGCGCTTCGCGGAGCTGACGGGCAAGGAGGCGTCGCTCTTCGTGCCATCGGGCACCATGGCCAACCAGGTGGCGCTGCGGGTGCTCGCCCCCGCGGGCGGGCTGGTGGTCGCCGGGCGGCGCCAGCACGTGGTGACGCACGAGGGCGGGGCCTTCGGCCTCAACCAGGTGGCCCAGCTGCACGTGGTCGACGACGACGACGGCACGATCGATCCCGCCGAGGTCGCGCACCTGGTCGAGGGCGCCGTCCACCGCTGGCCCGCGCCGGCGGTGGTGTGCGCCGAGGACACCCACCTGGCCTCGGGCGGCAGGCCCTGGCCCCTCGACCGCCTCGTGGACCTGGGTGCCACCGGCGTGCCCGTCCACCTCGACGGAGCCCGACTGTTCAACGCCACGGTCGCCACCGGCACCACGCTCGCCGAGCGGGCGGCGCCCGCCACGACGGTGACCGCCTGCCTGTCGAAGGCGCTGGCGGCCCCCGTGGGCTCGCTGCTCGCCGGTCCGGCCGACCTCATCGCCCGCGCCCGGCTCGAGCGCAAGCGGCTCGGCGGCGGCATGCGCCAGGTGGGCATCCTCGCCGCCGCCGGGCTGGTGGCGCTCGACAGCATGGTCGAACGCCTGGCCGACGACCACCGCCGTGCCCGCCGGCTGGCCGCAGTGGTGGCGGAGCGCTGGCCGGAGTCCGGCTGCGACCCCGGCCGGGTGCACACCAACATCGTGCTGTTCCGCCACGACGACCCGGCCGCGTTGCTGGCGGCGCTCGCCGCCCGAGGCGTGGGCGCCGTCACCCTCGGCCCCCGCATCGTGCGGCTCGTCACCCACCACGGCATCGACGACGCCGCCCTCGAGGTGGCCGTCGAGGCCCTGCGGAGCGCGCCGTGACCGTGCTGGCCGACGTGCCGTCCCGGGTGCTGGCCGTCTACGCCCACCCCGACGATCCCGAGGTGTCGTGCGGGGGCACGCTCGCCCACTGGGCGGCACAGGGCGCCGAGGTCCGCCTGGTCGTGGTCAACGCGGGCGACAAGGGCACCCACGACCCAGGCATCGAGCCCGGCGAGCTGGCGGCCCGCCGGGCCGCGGAGGTGCACGCCGCCGCCGAGGTGCTCGGCCTGGCCGGCGTCGACCTGCTGGGGCTGCCCGACGGCGAGGCGACCAACGACGTGGCGCTGCGGGCCAGGCTCGTGGGGCTGGTGCGCAGTCACCGTCCCCAGGTCGTCGTCTGCCCCGACCCGACCGCGGTGTTCTTCGGCGACACCTACGTCAACCACCGCGACCACCGCGAGGTGGGCTGGGCCGTCATCGACGCCGTGGCGCCCGCGGCCGGCAGCCCCCTCTACTTCCCCGACGCCGGCAAGGCGCACCAGATCGAGACGCTGCTGCTGTCGGGCACCTTCGAGGCCGACGCCTGGATCGACGTGTCGGGCTCGCTCGACGCGAAGATCGCCGCGGTCGCCTGCCACGAGAGCCGCACCGGCGGCGACCCCGACCTGGTGGCCGAGCTTGTGCGCCTGCGCACCGCCGAGACCGGCGCGCAGGTCGGCCTGCCCCACGCCGAGAGCTTCCGCCGCCTGCGCTTCGGCTGACTCCCTGCTGTCAGCCGGGCTTGGACGGCTGGCGATGCTGGATGGTGCGCCACTCGCCCATCGCCCGCAGCGCCAGCACGGCCACCACCGCCACGCCCCCGGCACCCATGACCGCGCCGAGCAGGCCCGCGGCGCCCGCCACCACGCCGCAGTCGCCGGTGCACTGGAGGTCGACGAACGCCCACCCGATCAGGCCGCCGCACAGGCCGCCCACCAGGATCGACACGAACGCCACCACCCGGGCGGTCGTCGAGGGCAGGGCGCTCGGCGCGTAGTCGTCGCCCGCGTCGTCGCCGTTGCCGAGCCGGGTGCCGCGGGCGTCGCTGGCGGCGCGGGTCCGGTCGGGGTCGGCGTCTGGTCGGGGATCGGCCATGGCGCCGCCATCGTAGGGGCGCCCCGACGGCGCCCGGTACTCCGCCGGACGGGTGCCGGGACGCCGCCCGCGGCAGGCGGCGGTGCCACACTGGACCGATGCGGCAGTGGCTGGTCGGTGGCGGTCTGATCCTGGGCGACGGCGGCCTGCTGCTGGTCCGCAACCGCCGCCGCAACGGCGACCACGACTGGAGCCCGCCCGGCGGGGTCATCGACGCGGGCGAGAGCCTGCTGGCCGGGCTCACCCGCGAGGTCACCGAGGAGACCGGGGTGGTGGTGACGCGCTGGCAGGGCCCCGTCTACGAGGTCGAGGTCGAGGCGCCGGGCCTGGGGTGGCACCTGCGGGTCGAGGCCCACCTGGCCGTCGAGTTCGCCGGCGACGTGCGCGTCGACGACCCGGACGGCATCGTGGTCGAGGCGGCATACGTCGACCCGGGTCACTGTGGCGGCCACCTGGCCACCACGCGCCCGTGGGTGAGCGAGCCGCTGTCCGCCTGGCTGGCTGAGCGCTGGGAGGGCGGCCGGCAGTTCCGTTACCAGCTCGACGGCGACGATCCCGCGCGGGCGGTCGTCACCAGGCGGTGACCGGGACGTGAGCGCGCCGGCGGCGGCCGACCGCACCATCCTCCACGTCGACATGGACGCCTTCTTCGTCTCGGTCGAGCTGCTCCGCCGGCCCGAGCTGCAGGGGCGCCCGGTGGTGGTGGGCGGCACGGGCAACCGGGGCGTGGTGGCCGCCGCCAACTACGAGGCGCGGGCCTACGGCGTGTTCTCGGCCATGCCCAGCGGCCAGGCCCGGCGCCTGTGCCCCGAGGCGGTGTTCCTGCCCGGCGACCACGCCCACTACGGCGAGGTGAGCGGCCGGGTGATGGCCGTCTTCCGCAGCTTCACGCCGCTGGTCGAGCCGCTCAGCCTGGACGAGGCCTTCCTCGACGTGACCGGCGCGCAACGGTTGTTGGGCGACGGCGCGGGCATCGGGCGGGCCATCCGCCACGAGGTGCTGACGCAGGAGGGCCTCACCTGCTCGGTGGGCGTGGCGGCCACCAAGATGGTGGCCAAGCTGGCGTCGCAGGCGGCCAAGCCCAAGGCCACCCCGTCGGGGCCGGTGCCGGGGAGCGGGGTGCACGTGGTCGCGCCCGGCACCGAGCAGGCCTTCCTGCGACCCCTGCCGGCCCGGGCCCTGTGGGGCGTCGGCCCCGCCACGCTGACCAGGCTCGAGCGCCTGGGCGTGCGCACGGTGGGCGACATCGCCGACCTGCCGCCCGAGTCGCTGATCGGCGCGCTCGGGCAGGCCAACGGGCGCCATCTCGGGCGCCTGGCCAACGGCATCGATCCCCGCCCGGTCGAGCCCGACCAGCGGGTCAAGTCGATCGGCCACGAGGAGACCTTCGCCACCGACCGCCACGACCCCGGCGACCTCGGGCGCGAGGTGGTGCGCATGGCCGACGCGGTGGCGTGGCGACTGCGTGCGGACGGCAGGGCGGCGCGCACGGTCATCCTCAAGGTCCGCTTCGGTGACTTCCGGACCATCACCCGCTCGGTCACGCTCGCTCCGCCCGTCGACGAGGCGCCCGAGATCGCCCGGGCCGCCCGGGCGCTGCTCGCCGAGATCGACCCTGGCCCCGGCGTGCGCCTCCTGGGGGTGACGGCCAGCGGGCTGGTCGGTGGCACCGGCCGCCAGCTCAGCTTCGACGACCTCGGCGGGCCGGCCTGGCACGAGGCGAGCGGCGCCGTGGACGCCATCCGCGAGCGCTTCGGCGACCGGGCGATCGGCCCCGCGTCGGCCGTCGGCCGGCACGGCCTCCGGGTCAAGCGCCGGGGCGATGGGCAATGGGGGCCGGACGACGACGGACCAGCGGGCGGTTCGCTCACGGAGTGACGATTTCTCCTGCGTTCACGCGTTGTCGTTTGGCGAACCCTGTGGAACACTTGTCCGTGCCGGTTCGGTCAGCCGGGCGACAAGGGGTTCGAGGTGCCGCTTTCCGAGGACGAGGAACGGATCCTCCAGGAGATCGCACAGCGGTTCTACGAGGACGATCCGACATTCGCGCGTGAGGTCAGCGAGACCACGCTGTACCGGCACACCGTGCGGCGCATGAAGTGGTCGGTCGTCGGGCTCGTCGCCGGCGCCGTGTTCCTCGTCGCCAGCCTCTCGACCTCCTACCAGCTCTCCTTCGCCGGCTTCCTGCTCATGCTGGTGTGCGCCCTCGTGTTCGAGCGCAACCTCCGCAAGCTCGGGCGCGCCGGGCTCGATCAGCTGTCACGCACCGTGCGGGCCAACGGCCTGCGCGAGGCCCTCGGCGGCGCGGGTCGCCGGGTGCGCGAGCGCTTCAGGCGCGACGACGAGTCCGACGCCGACGAGTAGCCCGGGCCGGGTCATCCCCGCGGGCAACCAGGGGGGACAACCGGACACGCCGACCGCGCCGGGCCGGCTCAGACCGGCTGGTGGGCGCCGAGGTCGCCGACGCGCCCGGTGGGCTCGATGCTCTCGATGCCCTGGTGGGCGACGAGCCGCTCGCGGCGCGCCGCGAACAGGCGCCGGGCGTCGAGGTAGCTGACGACCCGCGCCCGCCACGAGCGCCGCCGGTGCAGCTCGGCACTGACCGCGGCCCAGGCCTCCTCGACCCGGTCGACCTCGTCCTCGGACGGTGGCACCTCGCCGTAGGTGGTCGCCTCGAGCGTGTGGGCGAGGGCGTGGATCGCGGTGCCGTGCTGGGGGATGACCTCGGCCAGGCGCGTGGCCCGCTCGGCGATGGTCATGTAGGCGGGCAGCCGGACGCCGGAGCTCTCGGCCTGGTCGATGGTCTCGCGCCACAGGTAGCGGGCCCTGGCCGCGGGCGTGGTGGCCCGTCGTCGCCGCACCCGGCGCTGCACGACCATCGCCAGCGGGACGATGATCAGGTAGGCGAGCGCCGCGGCCCCGACCGGCCGTGCGCTGTCGCGGATCGGCTGGGGGAGCAGCGCGGGCTCGTCACGCTCGACCGAGGCGCCCGCGTCGGTCACGTTGCCGAGCGCGCCCTCGGGCAGGCGCTGGTCGTCGCCCGATGCCGTGACGTCGCCCGAGCCGTCGCCGGAGCCCGTCCCGTCGCCGCGGTCGGCCTCGGGGTCGGCCGAGCCGCCCGAGCTGGTGTCCTGGCCCGGCTGGATGCCCAACCAGTCCTCGGCCCGGGGCTGGCCCCTGCCGGGCGTCGGCTCGAAGGGCACCCACCCGTACTCGCCGATGTAGACCTCGGGCCAGGCGTGGGCGTGCTTGGCCCGTACCCGGTAGAGGTTGGGCTCGGCGGGGTCGTTGTTGATGCCCCACGTGAAGCCGACCGCCACGCGTGCCGGCAGGTCGAGGTAGCGCGCCATGGCGGCGAACGAGGCGGCGAACTGCTCGCAGTAGCCCCGGCGGGTGTTCCGGAGGAAGGTGATCAGCGCGTCCTGGCCGTGCCCGGGGCCGACCTCCGTGTCGTAGGCGAACAGGTCGCTGCGCAGGTAGTCCTGCAGGGCGCGGGCCTTGTCGTAGGGCGTGGTGGTACCCGCCGTGATCTCGTTCGCCAGCTCCTCGATGGTGCCCGGGAAGTTGCCGGGCAGGGCGGTGTAACGCTCGAAGATCTCGTCGGGGACATCGGGCGACGCGGCGCGCAGCTCGTCTGCGGACCAGTCGGCCAGCACCGACTCGACCGTGTAGGTGTAGCCGTCGGACGTGTCCACGTCGCGGTCGACCATCAGGGTGCTCGAGTCTTCGTCGTAGTCGGAGTCGTACTCGCCCGGGTCGATCGACACCGGCTCGAACGCCGCGGGCAGCCACACCGAGCTGAGTGCGCTGATCTCGAACTTCTGGGTGACCGTCTCGCCCGAGGCGGCCGTGTCGAGCGTTCGCGGCAGCTCGCCGCGGGCATCGCCCGTCGAGTAGGACGACTTCCAGATGGAGCCGTCGAACTCGTCGAGCGCCGTCATCCGCCAGTACGACGGGCGCGTCGTGGTGACCTTGAAGACCTCGACCTCGGGCTGGTCGATCAGCTTGGTCTGCAGCTCGACGATGGGGCTGTAGACGACCCGGGCGGGCCGGTCCTGGTTGATGTCGCGCCACGCCACCAGGGCGTCGGCGTCGGCGCCGGGCAGGTTGGGTCCCGCCACCGCGCCCCCCACGACGGCGATGCCCACGATGGTCGCCCCGGTGCCCACGAGCGACCAGCGGCCGTGCGCCCTGTGGCCACCCGCCCAGCGCGAGCTTCGCTCCTGGTTCGACGTGCGGTGCAGCAGCGCGTACATGAGCGCGGCCCCCGAGAACGCGGCGGCGCTGGCCACTGGGCTGCCGGAGCCACCGAGCGCGGCCGCGAACACGAACAGGGTGGTGGCCGGCAGCAGCGCCTCGAAGGTGACCGACACGCGGAAGGCCGCCCAGTCGGCCACGTACACCAGCGCCCAGATCGCCGCCGCGGTCGCGGCCAGGAAGCCGTTCTCGACGGGCGCCGGGGCGCGCACGTCGCCGAACAGGTGCCACGCCGCCCGCAGGTCGTCGCCCGCCTGGGTGAGTGTCTCGCCGGTCGGCAGCAGCCAATGGGTGGTGTCGGGAAACCGCGTCCAGGTGATGAACACGGCGGCGATGGCGATCGTCGCGACGCCCGCCGCCACCAGCCCGACGCCCAGGCGTCGTAGCACGGCCATGACCGTGTGGGCGGCGATGACCTGCAGCACCAGCGGCCACCAGTACGAGCCGTCGACGAACAGCCGGTGCATGCCGACGACGGCGGCGAGCGTGACCACCGTCAGGGCGACCTCGTTGGCGAGGAGGAGCTCATCGGCGCTCTTGGCCCGGATCGGGGGGCGCTGGACGTTCACGGCGCGACTCCGACCGCTCGCGGCCGCCCGCTCATCGCCCCGCTCCGATCACGCCCCGGGGCGTGGGGGCGCTCATCACCTGATTCCAGGCCGTGCGGAACGGGGTCTGCGCGGTCACCCGCACGACCGAGGCCGATGCGGTGGCCGCTGCGGCGGTGGGCGGAGCGCCTGCGGGTCGCGCGGGCCCGCCGTCGCCTGCGGCGGCCGCCGGGCCGACCCGCACGACGATCACGCGCCCGTAGCGGTGGCGCAACCGGGTGGTGGTCTCGAGCTCGTCGCCCGCGGTCTGCCCCACCACGATGACGAGCGACCCCTGTCCGTCGCGCTGCAGCAGGTCGAGCATGGCCCGCAGGCTGGCGCTGCCCGTGGCCTCGACCACGGCCAGGTGCTCGAGCAGCGCCTGCACGTGGGTGGCGCCCGCGCCGAACCCCGAGTCGGCCCCGTCGGTGGTGGCGAGGCGGACCAGGTCGCGCCGGGCCCCGTTGGCCGTCACGATGCTGGCGGCCGCCGACACGGCGCTCTCGAACGACGCGGCGTCGTGCGCCGCCCGGCGCACGTCGACCACGATGGTCGTGCGGCCCTGCCAGGGCTGCTCCTGTTGGCGGACCAGCAGGTCGCCGTGGCGGGCGGTCGAGGGCCAGTGGATGCGCCGCAGGTCGTCGCCGACCACGTACGGCCGCAGCGCGTAGAAGTCGTCGCCGGTGCGGCCGAGCGCGTTGGGGTGCAGCACGCCGGCCAGGGGGTCGTTGCCGCTGGTGAACGGCACGGGCCGCACGTCGTCGACCCGGGGGTACACCGTGACCTCGACCCGGGGCGAGGCGACGGTGCTGGCCTGGGCCAGGCCGAACGGGTCGGACACCTCGACCCGCAGCGGCCCCACCTGGATCACCCCGCGGCGCTCGGTGGGGAGGCGGTAGCTGGCGACCGAGGCGGCGCCCTGGTCGAGCGGCGGCACCAGCAGTTCGGCTCCCGCGGTGCCGGTCACGGGGTCGCGCAGGCGCAGGACCGGCGTGTCCTTGTGCCGCAGGTTGCGGATGCGCACCTCGACGCGGCTGGGCTGCCCGGCGTGCACCCGCGCGGGGTGCACGATCCTGTCGACCTGCATGTCGAGCCGGGTGAGGCGGACGTACAGGGCGGCGACGGCCACGAGGCCGAAGGCGACGGCGCCGAACACGTACAGCTCGCCGATGCCCAGCATGCGGGCGACGATCACGAGCGTCAGCCCGCCCCACACGCACAGCCACCCCTGGCGGGTCAGCACATCAGTGACCCCCGGGCACGGGCACCGCCCGCAGCACCTCGCCCAGAGCGTCGGCCGGACTGATGCCCTGCAGCTGCGCCTCCGGAGTGACGAGCAGCCGGTGGGCCAGGACCGGCACGGCCAGCGCCTTCACGTCGTCGGGAATGACGTAGGCCCGGCCCTGCGAGGCGGCCCGCGCCCTGCCCACCCGCTGGAGCGCGAGCGTGGCCCGGGGCGACACGCCGAGCGCCAGGTGGGTGCTGCGCCGGGTCGCCTGGGCGACGTCGACGAGGTACCCCTTGAGGCTGGGCGCCACGTGGACCTGCCGGGTGGCTGCGGCCATGCGCTCGACGTCGACGCTGGTCATCACCGCCCTGATGTCGTGGAACGGGTCGTGGTCGCCGTGGGCGTCGAGGATCTCGAGCTCGGCGCTGGGCGAGGGGTAGCCGACCGAGACCCGCATGAGGAACCGGTCGAGCTGCGACTCGGGCAGCGGGTAGGTGCCCTCGTGCTCGATCGGGTTCTGGGTGGCGATGACCATGAACGGCGGCGTGAGCGGGTAGGTCACCCCGTCGACGGTGACCTGCACCTCGGCCATCGCCTCGAGCAGCGCGGCCTGGGTCTTCGGCGACGCCCGGTTGATCTCGTCGGCCAGCACGATGTTGTTGAACACCGGGCCCGGGCGGAAGTCGAAGGAGCTGTCGCCCCGGTTCCACACCGTCAGGCCCACCACATCGGAGGGCAGCAGGTCGGGAGTGAACTGCACCCTCCCGAAGCTGCACTCGATCGACGTCGCCAGCGACTTGGCCAGGTTGGTCTTGCCCACGCCAGGGACGTCCTCGAGCAGGAGGTGGCCCTCGGACACGAGGCAGAGCAGCATCAGCTCGATGACATCGCGCTTGCCCTGGATGACGCGCTCGATGTTGGTGACGATGCTCTCGTAGTAGTCGGAGAACGTAGCTCCCCTGGGCGCCGCGGTCTCGGTGCTGGCCACAGCCTCGATCTCCCTCTGTCGAGTGGGTGAGCGAAACCAGGTTACGCGCTCGGCACCGAAAGCAGGCCGCAGGGCACCCGGTTAGCGTGGCCGACTCGTGGGCACGGCGTTGGCGGTCGACATCGGGGGCACCAAGCTCGCGGTCGGGCGGGTCGATCGCTCCGGCACCCTGCTGGCACGGCGCGCCGCCCCCACACCCGCCGACGGGCCCGCCGAGGCCATGTGGGACCGGCTCGCCGCCCTGGTCGGGGAGGTCCGCACCGGCGACGACGTGGTGGTCGGCGCCGGCTGCGGCGGACCCATGGCGCCCGGGGGCACCACGGTGTCGCCCCTCAACATCGCGGCCTGGGACGGGTTCCCGCTGCGGGGGCGCCTGGCCGAGCTGACCGGCCTGCCGGTGCACGTCGACAACGACGCCAAGGCCCTCGCGCTGGGCGAGGGCTGGGTGGGCGCGGCGCGGGGCGTGCGCGACTTCCTGGCCATGGTGGTGTCGACCGGCGTGGGCGGCGGGATCGTGCTCGACGGGCGCCTGCTCGAGGGGCGGGGCGGCAACGCAGGCCACGTCGGGCACGTCGTCGTGGTGCCCGACGGCCGCGTCTGCGGCTGCGGCGCCCGCGGCTGCCTCGAGGCCGAGGCGTCGGGCACCGGCATCAGGGGCGCCACCGGTCGCGATCCCGCCGAGGCCGACGAGGCCCTGCGGCGGCGCACCGGCACGCTCGTCG
>DASSCS010000085.1:0-111201 GCA_035697515.1 Acidimicrobiales bacterium | reverse complement strand
ATCGAGCTGTTCGCAACCCTCGACCTCGTCGGGCAGGCGCCCGGCGGGCCCGACGAGGACCCGGTGGGGTTCCCGTTCGGCGGCTGGCAGGCGCCCCTGCTGGACGAGGTCGCCGGGGCGCAGATCGGTGCCGCGTACGAGGGCACGGACGCCCTCCTGCTCGGTCGGCGGACGTATGACATCTTCGCCGCCTACTGGCCGTACCAGGAGGGCGGCGAGGACAACGAGATCGCCACGCTCTTCAACAGCGTCCCGAAGTACGTGGCCTCCCGCGGCAGGCCCGACCTCTCGTGGGCCGGGTCCACACAGCTCGGCCCGGACCTGGCCGGCGCGGTCCGCGAGATCCGTGACCGGCACGAGCACGTGAAGGTCGTCGGGAGCCTGAACCTGGTGCAGACCCTCCTGCGCGAGAAGCTCTTCGACCGTCTCGACCTCTGGGTGCACCCGGTCGTGCTCGGCGTCGGGAAGAAGGTGTTCGACGGTGGCGCTGTGCCCACGAACGTCACACTCCTCGAACCGCCGGCAGCCGGTCCGAAGGGCACCGTGTACCTGCGCTACGGGCTCGCCGATGGCACGCCCAGGACCGGTGACATGAGCGCACCCGATCGCGGTGCCGGCCGCGACGACTGAAGCCGCCCCGCGCCACGGAAGCTGCCAACCCAGCGGGACGCCCTGGGGCGACCTGCCGTTCCACCGAGGGTTGCATCCGCAGCACGGCTCACCGCTGGTCTGCCATCTTCACTGGGACCGGACGGCCAGTGGGCGGGCTGCGGACAGCACCCACTCGAGGGCCTCCCGGTACTCGTCGGCGCCCGGTCGGTCGGCGGCTGCCAGGTCGCGGTCGACGTCCTCGATGGCGGCCTCGAGCTCGTAGAGCCGGTCGTGCAGCGCGTCTAGCTCGGCCCTCGACACGACGACGTGGCTGTCGTCCAGGCCGAGGTCGCTCGCCGTCCGCCGGGCCTCGTAGTCACGCTGCCGGCAGCTCCGCCGGCAGTACTCCCGGGGCCGGCCGGGACCGGCGATGACGTCGAAGGGCCGGCCACACCAGCGGCAGCGCCTGGTGTCGGGTTGCGGCGCCGATCCCCCGGCACCTCTGGCAGCCGTCGATATCGTCACAGTGACAAAACCTAGCCGATGTGATGCCAGCCGGCAGGGACTCGTCGGCGATTCATACGTATGTATGATCTTCCCGTGGGCCGAGATCGCCGACCATCCGACCGGCTGCTCGTCGTCGTCGCCGCGGTTGTCTTCGCCAGCGCCACTGCGCTCGGGGTCGTGCGCCAGGCCGGCGCCAGCCCGGTCGAGCGGGGCGCCGAGGGCGTGCTCGCCTCGGCGGCGCTCGTGGCGCTGCTGGCCACGCCCGGCGCCCTGGTGCTGCTCGCGCGGGTCGACCGGCCGTCGCTGCTGGTGACGGCCGGCACCGTGCTGGTGCCGTGCAGTCTGATCTCGTTCGCGGGCCTCACCCTGCCCCTGCTCGTGCCGGCGGTGATGCTCCTGGTGACCGGCGCCCGCCGGTCCGACGCCCGCAGCGACCGCCCGTGCGCTCCTGTGGCCGTCACGACGCTGGTGGTCCTCGCGCTGGTGGTCGCGGCCGGGCTGGCGCTCATCGCCCACGACGATCCCCGCACCTACTCGACCCCCACGAGCAGCGGCGGGACGAGCGACGTCGTCACGGTGGCCGAGTCGCTGCTGTGCCTCGGCCTGCTGAGCCTGGCCGCCGTGGCCGCCTGGTACATGGCCAGTCCGCTGGCGCCTGGCAGACCGGCGGGTGCGCGAGACTCGACCTGATGCACCCTCAGCTCCCGCCCCCGATGCTGCGAGCGGCGGGCCTGACCATGACGTACCCCGCGGGGGCCACCGCCCTCGCCGGGCTGACCGTCGACGTCCCCGCGGGCTCCGTCGGGCTGGTCGGCGCCAACGGCGCCGGCAAGACGACCCTCTTCCGGCTGATGCTCGGGCTCATGCAGCCGACGGCCGGCTGGCTCGAGGTGGCGGGGCGCGGCGTGGCGGCCGATCCCGTGGGCGTGCGCAGCCGGCGGGGCTACATGCCCGAGCACGACTGCCTGCCCCTCGACCAGACGGCGTCCGACATCGTCGCCACCTTCGGCGAGCTGGCCGGCCTGCCGCCCCGGGCCGCCCGCCAGCGGGCCTCCGACGTGCTCGACCTGGCCGGACTCGACGAGGCTCGCTTCCGCCCCGTGGGCGGCTTCTCGACCGGGATGCGCCAGCGCACCAAGCTCGCCCAGGCCCTCGTCGCCGACCCCGAGCTGGTGCTGCTCGACGAGCCCACCGCCGGGCTCGACCCCGTGGGCCGGGAGGACATGCTCGACCTGGTCGGGCGGCTGGCCGGCTTCGGCATCTCGGTGCTGCTCGCCACCCACCTGCTCGACGACGTGCAGCGGGTGTGCGACCACGTCGTGATGATCGACCGGGGCCACCTCGTGCTCGCCGGGCCCATCGACCAGCTCATGCAGACCACCGGGCTCATGCGCGTCGAGGTGGGCGGCCGGCCCGGGGCGGTGGGCGCGCTGGCCGCGGCGCTGGCCGAGCGGGGCCTCGAGGCCGAGGCGGTCGACGACCACAACCTCGACGTCGACACCTCCGGGCACGACGAGGCCGTGTTCGACGTGGTGCGCGACATGGTGGCCGATCTGGACCTGCGCCTCTACTCCCTGTCGACGCGTCACCGCTCGCTCGACGACGTGTTCCTCCAAGAGGCCGCCCGGTGACGGCGCTGCCCCCCACCCTGACCGGCGCCGTCTACGACCGCGGCTACCGCCCCTACCAGGGCATGAGGGGCGGCCGGCGCGAGGCCACCACGGCCCTGTGGCGCCTGTCCGTCCGCCGGGCGCTGGGCCTGCGGCGCTCGTGGCGCCAAAAGGTCTTCCCCTGGACGCTGCTGGCCATCACCACCGTCCCCGCGATCGTCAACGTTGGCGTCGGCTACGCCATCAGGGACGACCCGTTCGAGATCCCCGACTTCGAGTTCTTCACCTACCGCGAGTACGTCGGGGTGTCGACCGCCCTGCTGCTGTTCGTGGCGCTCACGGCGCCCGACGTGGTGTGCCCCGACCGGGCCCAGCGGGTCCTCCCGCTGCTGTTCGCCCGGCCGCTCACGGGCGTCGACTACGTGCTGGCCAAGGTGGGCGCCATCGCCACCATCGTGTTCGGGTTCGGGTTCCTGCCGCACGTGGTGCTGTTCGTGGGGCAGATGCTGGTGAGCGACGGCGCGCTCGACTACCTGACCGACAACGCCGCCGTCCTGTGGCAGGTGCCTGTGTCGGTGGCGTTGCTGGCCCTGTACTACGCGGCGATCGGGGTGGCGCTGGCGTCGCTGACCGACCGGCGGATCGTGGGCGGCGTCGCCATCCTCGGCCTGGCGCTGGTGACCTCGACCGTGGCCGCCATCGTCACCTCGGCGGCCGGCGACGACGGCTCGGCCCTCGACGTCCTCAACGTCCTGGCCCTGCCGCTCGGCGTCCGCGACCTGGTGTTCCTCGGCCACATCGGGCCCGACAGCGGGCTGTCGGGCGTCGACGGCGGCGGCATCCTGGCCGTCGGCGGGTACCTGGTGGTGCTGCTGAGCGCGCTGGCGCTGCTGTTCCACCGCTACCGCGAGGTCGATCTGTGACCGCCCCCTCCGACGAGGCCGCCGCGGCGGCGGTGCCCCCACCGCCGCCGCCCCCGCCGGCGCCGACGGGGACCCCTCCTCCCCCGCCCGGCGCATCGGCGGCGGACGAGGCGGCGAGCGCGGCGGTGCCCCCTCCCCCGCCGCCCGCCGGCCCGGCGACGGCCGAGCCGACCACCGTCGCCACGGCGGCTGCCGCCGACCCCGCGTTCGTCGCCGACGCCACGGTCACCGTGCAGCGGGCCTCGGTGTGGTTCGGGCACAAGGTGGCGCTGACGGAGCTGTCGTGCTCGTTCGGTCCGGGCGTCACCGGGCTGCTGGGTCCCAACGGCGCCGGCAAGACCACGCTGATGCGGGCCATGATGGGGCTGCTCCCCCTGAACGAGGGCACCGTGCGGGTGCTGGGGCACGATCCGCACCGCAACCGCGACGTGCAGCGCTCGCTCGCCATGGTGCCCGAGGACGAGGCGGTGCCCCCGGCGCTCACCGCCCGCCAGCTCGTTCGCTACACGGCCGCCCTGCACCGGGTCGCCGACCGCGACGCACCCGACCGCTGCCTGGCCACCGTCGCGCTGCTCGACGTGGCCGACCGCCGGGTCGGCGGGTTCAGCAAGGGCATGCGCCAGCGGGCCAAGATCGCCGCCGCCCTGGTGTCCGAGCCCCGGGTGCTGGTCCTCGACGAGCCGCTCAACGGCGCCGACCCGGTGCAGCGTGTGGCGCTCATCGACCTGTTCCGTGCGCTCGGCGACCAAGGCCGCACCGTGATCGTCAGCTCGCACGTCCTGCACGAGGTCGAGCGGCTGGCCTCGCGCCAGATCGTCGTGGTCCGTGGTCGCCTCGCCGCCGCCGGCGAGCACCACGCCATCCGCGACGCGCTGGCCGACCGACCCCGCTCGGTGCTGGTGCGCACGCCACGGGCGCGCGAGCTGGCGGCCCGGCTGGTGGGGCTCGACGTCGTGCGGGGCGTGACCGTCGACGGGCAGTCCGTGGTGGTGTCGTCGCTGCGGGCGGGCGAGCTGGCCGCGCTCCTGCCGAAGGTGGGACGCGACGCCGACGCCCGGCTGCTCGACGTGCGGCCCCTCGACGACTCGCTCGAGAGCGTGTTCCGGGAGCTGTTGCGATGACGATCACCCCGACCGCCGCCGATGCGGGCGCCACTCCCCCACCGCGGCCGCCGCCGTCGCCCGCGCCGGCCCGCCGGCTGCCGCGCCCGTTCGTCGCGCTGGTGGGCTACACGCTGCGGGCCTGCCTGCCGGCCCGGCGCTGGTGGGGCGTGTTGCTGCCCTGCCTCGGCGCCCTGGTGTTCGGCTGGCTGGTCACCCTCGCCGACACCAGGCCGCAGCGGGTCTACGCCTTCGTGGCCGAGCAGGGCCTGTTCGGCCTGGTGCTGCCGCTCACCTGCCTGGTCATCGGCGACGCCGTGTTGGGGGCCGACCTGCGGGCGGGCACGTTCGCGTTCACGTGGCTGTCGCCCGTGCGGTTCCCGACCATCGTGCTGGCCCGCTGGCTGGGAGGCTGGCTGGTGGCGCTGGTGACGCTGGTGCCGGCCCTGGTGCTGGCGACAGTCGTGGCCGGCGAGCCCGAGGGCGCCGGCCCCATGGCGATCGCCGCCGTGGCCGGCTCGGCCGCCTACATCGGCCTGTTCGTGATGCTCGGGGCCATGACCCGCCGGTCGGCGGTGTGGTCGCTGGCCGTGGTGTTCCTTGGCGAGCGCCTGCTGGGCGGCGTGCTGTCGGGCATCGCCCAGATCTCGCCCATGTGGGAGGCACAGCAGGTCTACGCCGGCCTCGTCGACACGGGCGGCTGGCGCCTGCTGCGCAGCGGCACCCCGAACGGGTGGTCGGCGGTGGTGCGCCTGGCGACCATCCTGGTGGTCACCCTCGTGCTGGCCACCTGGCGACTCGGTCGCCTCAAGCCGACCGCGGGCGACGAGTAGCCGACCCCGCTACGCGTGCGGGTCCACGATCCGCACGTCGTGGTCGTCGGCCTCGGCGGCGGTGAAGGCCAGCAGGCGGGCGCCCTCGTCGCCGACGGCCGTGCGCTCTGTCCCGGTGAGTGGGCGCAGGGGGGTGACCACCAGGGCGGCCGCGCCCTTGGCCCGGTCGACCGACCACATGGCGGCGACCCGGCCGTCGACCAGCACGGTGCCGGGCAGCACCTGGTCGACCCGCTGCACGCGCCTGCGGACGTCGTCGTCGACGATGCGGCTGCGGTCGGCGTGTGACAGGACCACGTTGTCGTAGTCGGGCAGGAAGCGCACCGGCGCCGGCGTGTCGGGGTCGGGACGGGGGGCGTCGGGCAGGTCGAGCAGCTCGCGGCCCGCCTCGTTGCGGAAGCGCCGCACCCGGTCGCCCAGCCGGTCGGTCACCTCCTTGAGCCGCGTGAGGCCCGACCACGCCTGCACGTCCATCACCGACGCGGGACCGAACGCCGCCAGGTAGCGCAGCACCATCTCGTCGAGCGCCGCGCCTTCGTCGAGCGGCGCGCCCAGCCAGTGCTCGGCGGTGGTGACGACCACCTGGCCTGTCCGGCCCCACACCGCCCGGGGCGGCAGCTGGACCAGCGGCGCCAGCGCCCGCACCGCCTGGGCGAGCGTCGCCGGGTCGCGCTCGGGCCAGCGCTCCACCAGCCGGACCCCCAGCTCCCTGAACGTCAGCGGCTGCTCCTCGACCAGTGCCCGGCCCGCGGCCACGACGGCACCGAGGTCGAGGTCGTCCAGGCCGGTCCGCCACGTCGAGGTCAGCAGCGCCCGTTCGAGGAATGCGGCGTGCAACGGGCGGAGGAAGCGGCAGTCCTCGGCGGTGACCAGGTGGACCGTGCTTCGCATGATCGCGATGCGCACCGCCCGGCGGTCGGTCAGCATCGCCCCGAGCTCGTGGGGGTCGAACGGGTCGAGCCGCGACCAGAGGGCGTGGTACGGCGACCAGGGCGCCTGGGCCTGCAGGCCGACCAGGTGGCGGACGGTGTCGGCCACCGGGCGCGACGAGCGCTCGAGCAGCATCTGGCGATCGAGCAGAGCCCGGTTGAGGGCCCGCTCGGTCAGCACTGGGTGGCCGGTGGGGACACGGGAGGTCATGGCGTCGTGATCCTGGGCCGAGGTCTGCGGGCGGGCGTGTGGGCGGCAGCGGTGCGGCGACGGGGCGCCGGCCCGGCACCAGGGTCGCCGCCCCGTCGAGCGGTCGAGGCAGGCCCGTCAGCGGACCGTGCGGAAGAACTCTCGCACGTCGGCCACGAGGAGGTCGGGCGCCTCCATGGCGGCGAAGTGGCCGCCCGTGTCGAAGTCGGACCAGCGGGTGATGGTGTTGGCCGCCTCCGCGTAGCGCCGGATGGCGACGTCGGTGCTGAACGCAGCCACCCCGGTGGGCACCGGGCTGCGCTCGATCTCCTGCCCCCAGCCGCCGGCATGGGCGCCCTCGTAGTACAGGTTGGCCGACGAGCCGGCCGTGCCGGTGAGCCAGTACAGCATCACGTTGGTCAGCAGGTGATCGCGGTCGACGGCGTCCTCGGGCAGGGCCGAGTTGTCGTCGGTCCACTCCTTGAACTTCTCGACGATCCAGGCCAGCTGGCCAACGGGCGAGTCGGTCAACCCGTGGGCGAGGGTCTGGGGCCGGGTCGACTGCACCTGCACATAGCCCATCTGCTCGCCCATGTAGTGCTGCAGCCGGCCGATCCGGGCCTTCTCGAGGTCCGTGAGCTCGGCCATGTCCTCGTCGCTGGGCGGCGCGAACGACACGAACCCGGCGGTCGCCGCGTTGACGTGGACACCGACCACGTGGTCGGCGTCGGTGCGCCCCACGAGCGGCGACACGATGGCGCCGTAGTCGCCGCCCTGGGCGCCGTAGCGGTCGTAGCCCAACCGGGCCATGAGCTGGACGAAGGCGCCGGCCACCCGGTCGACGGTCCAGCCGGGGCCGGCGAGGGGTGCCGAGAAGGCGAACCCGGGGATGGAGGGGACGACCAGGTGGAACGCGTCCGCCGGGTCGCCGCCGTGGGCCCGGGGGTCGGTGAGGGACCCGATGACGTCGAGGAACTCGGCGACCGACCCCGGCCACCCGTGGGTCAGCAACAGGGGCAGGGCGTCGGGCTCGGGAGAGCGCACATGCAGGAAGTGGATGTCCTGCCCGTCGATGGTGGTGACGAACTGCGGCCACTCGTTGAGACGGGCCTCGTGCTTGCGCCAGTCGTACGAGGTGGCCCAGTGGTGTGCGAGCTCCCTCAGGTACGAGCTGGGCACGCCCCGGGCCCACGGGTCGTCGTCGGGCAGGTCGGCCGCCCAGCGGGTGCGGGCCAGGCGATCTGCCAGGTCGTCGAGATCGGCCTCGGGGATCTCGATGCGGAACGCGCGGATGTCCTCGGTGCTCATGGGTGGCACCGTACGGACCACTGAGGACAGTTCTTGTCCTCGATCCGTGGGAACCTTGCCAGCATGTGGGACACCTCCGCCCGGCTGCTCCGCCTGCTGTCGCTGCTGCAGGTGCGGCACGAGTGGTCGGGCCCCGAGCTGGCGGCCCGACTGGAGGTCGACGTGCGCACCGTACGGCGCGACATCGACCGGCTGCGCGGGCTCGGCTACCCGGTGCACTCGGCCCCCGGCGTCACGGGGGGCTACCGCCTGGCACCGGGCACGGAGCTGCCGCCGCTGCTCCTGGACGACGACGAGGCTGTGGCGGTGGCGGTCGGGCTGCGCACCGCCGCCGGCGGGACGGTGGCGGGCATCGAGGAGTCGTCGCAGCGGGCCCTGGCCAAGCTCGAGCGGGTGCTGCCCGCCCGGCTGCAGGGGCGACTGGCGGCCCTGTCGGCGGCCACCGTCCCCCTCACCGGCCCCCGTCCCACCGTCGACGCCGACGACCTGTCGGCCATCGCCACCGCCTGCCGCGACCACCAGGTGCTGCGCTTCGACTACCGCCGCAACGACGGCAGCACCGCCCGTCGCACCGTCGAGCCCCTGCGCCTCGTCCACACCGGACGGCTGTGGTACCTGGTCGGGTGGGACGTCGACCGGCGCGACTGGCGCACCTTCCGGGTCGACCGCAGCGGCCGCCCCATCCCCGTCCGGCGGTTCGCGCCCCGCCCACCGCCCGCCGACGACATCGCCGCCTACGTCTCGCAGGGCACCGCCGTGGCCGCCTACCCGGTGCAGGGCCGGGTGACCGTGCACGCGCCCCTCGACGTCGTGGCCGAGCGGGTCTCCCCCACCGCGGGCCTGCTCGAGGCCGTCGACGCCCACACCTGCGTCCTGCGCACCGGCGCCCGCTCCCTCGGCAACCTGGCGTTCCACCTGGTGGGGATGGACCTGGACTTCACCGTCGACGACCCGCCCGAGCTGGTCGACCACCTCCGGTCGCTGGCTCGCCGGCTCGACCGCGCCAGCGGCGGCGCACGGTCCTCGGTGGCGGGGTCGTCGGCCCACTAGCCTGTGCGGTGCTGACGACTCCCGTGGGAGAGTCCCGGTGCCGCCGCGGTGTCATGTGACGCCGGGGCGGGGCCGGGCGCCGAAGGGGCAACCACCCCGGAACCTCTCAGGCACCAAGGACCACTGGGGCGAGGCAGCTCTGGAGCCGCACCCGTGCGGCGACAGAGGGGGAACGCAGGGGCCGGCCACCACGGCTCCGTCGACCAGTCGCCACCCCTCGGACCCCGGAGCACCACGTGAACAGCACCGCCGAGCAGTTCGCCGACCGCCACATCGGGCCCTCGGCCGCCGATGTCGACCACATGCTGCGCAGCATCGGCCTGTCCAGCGTCGACGAGCTGCTCGACCAGGCGGTGCCGGCGTCGATCCGCGACGACAAGCCGCTCGACCTGGACGACGCGCTGTCCGAGCCCGAGGTCATCGCCCGGCTGCGGGCCCTGGCCGGCCGCAACCAGGTGACCACGTCGCTGATCGGCCAGGGCTACTACGGCACGCACGTGCCCGGCGTGATCCTGCGCAACGTGCTGGAGAACCCGGCCTGGTACACGGCCTACACGCCCTACCAGCCCGAGATCAGCCAGGGCCGGCTCGAGGCCCTGCTCAACTTCCAGACCATGGTGTGCGACCTGACGGGCATGGAGATCGCCGGCGCCTCGATGCTCGACGAGGGCACGGCAGCCGCCGAGGCGATGACGCTGGCCCGCCGGTCGAGCAGGCACAAGGGGAACGTGTTCTTCGTCGACGCCGAGTGCCACCCGCAGACCATCGCGGTGGTCGCCACCCGGGCCGAGCCGCTCGGCATCGAGCTGGTGGTGGGCGACCCGGGCGCCGACCTCTCCCCCGCCGAGGCCTTCGGGGTGCTGCTGCAGCACCCGGGCACATCGGGCGTCGTGCGCGACCTGCGCCGGGTCATCGCCGCGGTGCACGAGGCCGGCGGGCTGTCCGTCGTGGCCACCGACCTGCTGGCCTGCACGCTGCTGGTGCCGCCCGGCGAGCTGGGTGCCGACGTGGCCGTGGGCAGCTCGCAGCGCTTCGGCGTGCCGATCGGCTTCGGCGGCCCGCACGCGGGCTTCCTCGCCACCCGCGACGCCTTCCGCCGCTCGCTGCCCGGGCGCCTGGTCGGTGTGTCGGTCGACGCCGCGGGCCGCCCGGCGCACCGGTTGGCGCTGCAGACCCGCGAGCAGCACATCCGCCGCGAGAAGGCCACCTCGAACATCTGCACCGCCCAGGTGCTGCTGGCGGTGATGGCGTCGATGTACGTCGTGTACCACGGTCCCGAGGGCCTGCGATCGATCGCCGAGCGGGTCAGGAACGCGACGACGCTCCTCGCCACCGCCCTGGGCACGGCGGGCTACCGGCTTGTCAACGACACATGGTTCGACACGCTGACGCTGCACACGCCGGGCCAGGCGGCCGAGCTGGTCGACAGGGCCCGCACGGCGGGGATCAACCTGCGGCGCATCGACCCCGACACGCTCGGCCTCGCGCTCGACGAGACGACCGACCGCAGCGTCATGGGCCGCCTGGCGACCGTGTTCGGCCTCGACGGCGACGCATGGCGCGACGTGCCGATCGACGGCGACCTTTATGGCGTGACCGTCGACGGCGCGCTCACCGGCATCCCCGAGGGCGAGCGGCGCAGCAGCGACTTCCTCACCCACCCGGTGTTCCACGAGCACCACTCCGAGACCGAGATGCTGCGCTACCTGCGACGGCTGGCCGACAAGGACGTGGCCCTCGACCGAGCGATGATCCCGCTCGGCTCGTGCACCATGAAGCTCAACGCCACGACCGAGATGGAGCCGGTGACCTGGCCGGAGTTCGCCGACATCCACCCCTTCGCCCCACTGGAGCAGGCCGAGGGCTACCTGGCGCTCATCCACGACCTCGAGGCCACCCTCGCCCAGATCACCGGCTACGACGCGGTGTCGCTGCAGCCCAACGCCGGCTCGCAGGGCGAGCTCGCCGGGCTCCTGGCCATCGGCGCCTACCACCGCAGCCGGGGCCAGGCCCAGCGCGACGTGTGCCTCATCCCCGCCTCGGCGCACGGCACCAACGCCGCCTCGGCCGTCATGGCCGGCATGCGGGTGGTCGTGGTGGCCTGCGACGAGGACGGCAACGTCGACGTCGACGACTTCCGGACCAAGGCCGACGCGCACGCCCACGACCTGGCCGCTCTCATGGTCACCTACCCGTCGACGCACGGGGTGTTCGAGGCCCGCATCACCGAGATCTGCGACATCGTCCACAGCCACGGCGGGCAGGTGTACGTCGACGGCGCCAACCTGAACGCCCTGGTGGGCGTGGCTCGTCCCGGCTGGTTCGGCGGCGACGTCAGCCACCTTAACCTGCACAAGACGTTCTGCATCCCCCACGGCGGGGGCGGCCCGGGCGTCGGGCCCGTGGCGGCACGGGCGCACCTGGCGCCCTTCCTGCCCAACCACCCGGCCGCAGCCGAGGCGGGCCCGGACACCGGCCCTGGGCCGGTCTCCGCGGCGCCCTGGGGCTCGGCGTCGATACTGCCCATCAGCTACGCCTACACCAAGCTCATGGGGCCCGACGGGCTACGCCGGGCGACGGCGGTGGCCATCCTCAGCGCCAACTACATGGCCGCCCGGCTGGGCGACCACTACCCGGTGCTGTACGCCGGCGAGCACGGCCGGGTGGCGCACGAGTGCATCATCGACCTGCGCGGCATCACGAGGACGACGGGCGTGACCGTGGACGACGTGGCCAAGCGCCTGATCGACTACGGCTTCCACGCCCCCACCATGAGCTTCCCGGTGGCGGGCACGCTGATGATCGAGCCCACCGAGTCGGAGCCGCTCGCCGAGATCGACCGGTTCTGCGACGCCATGATCGCCATCAAGGGCGAGATCGACCGGGTCGCCTCGGGCGAGTGGGCGCACGACGACAGCCCGCTCGCGCGCGCCCCCCACACCGCCGAGGACCTGCTGGTCGCCGACTGGGACCGCCCCTACAGCCGCGAGCTGGCCGCGTACCCGATGCCCGGCCTGCGGGACGGCAAGTACTGGCCCCCGGTCAGCCGCATCGACGGCGGTTACGGCGACCGCAACCTGGTGTGCGCCTGCCCGTCCCCTGAGGCGTTCGAGACCTGACGGCTGCGGCGTGGCGGGACCTCGGGCCCGGGCGCCGCTGCCGGCCCGCTGAGCTGCCGGCTTCCCAACCACACGGCCACCCCGAGGGCCGTGAGCGCGTGCCAGGCCGCGTGGCCCTGGAGCGCGCTGTCGGGGCGGCAGAGCGCGGCGCCGGTGCGGGTGAGGACGTTGACCGCACCACCGGCCGCCAAGGCCACGAGGGCCAAGGTGGGCGGGCGCACGAACGAGCGGCGGCGCCAGGCGACGGCGCAGGCCGCCGCCAGAGCGACGATCGCACCGTCGTGGATGGCCTCGGCGCCGGGCGGCATGGGCCCGTGGTAGAGCACGCTGCCGACGCCCACCGCGCCGAGCGCCCAGGCCGGCGCCGCCGGGCCGCCCCGCCGCAGGACGTAGGCGCCGGCCGCGACATACGCAAGGCTCGACAAGGTGTTGATCGGCTGCCCGAGCAGCCCGTCGCGCAGGGCCTCACAGTCGGAGCCGCCGAGAGCGAGCACGGTCACCCGGCCAGGTTGGCATGTGTGCTCCCCCGGCCGCCACGGGCCGGGCAGGACGGACGGTGCGGACGGGAGCGACCACAATGATGCGAGGTGCACGACCACGAGCGCGTCGGTGATGGCCCGGTCGACCTCGGCGCCACCGCGACCCGGGGCGCTGCCGGCCGCCTGAGCGCCCGATGGGCTGCGCCCGCGTTGGCCGCGTGTGGCTATGGCTGGTGGGCGGTCGGGCTGGCGCCCTTCTCGCTTGCGGCCTCGCTCGCCGTCGTGCTGGCCGGCGGGGCGGCGGCCGTGCTGGGCTCGCGGGCCCGCCGGCGAGCCACGCTCCCGGCGGACCGGCGGCGCATCGTGCCGTGGCTGGTGCTGATCGCGGCCGGGGGTGCGGTGCAGCTGGCGGCGTACCTGCAGCATCCGCGGGTGGATCACCCGACGCTCAGCTCGCTGACGAACGCTTTGCTCGACTCGCACGCGGCTCGCGCTGCCGCCTTCGTCGCCTGGTTGGTGGCGACCGCCGAGCTCGCCCGACGATGACCCGGACGTTCACCCTGCTGGGCTACGCCGTCGTCGCCGCCGCGGCGGTGGGCTTGGAGATCGCCGCCCGGCGGGGCGCCTGGGCCACCTTCGGCGACGCGGTGTCGGTCGCCGCTCGCCGCCGGCCGATCCGGGTGCTGCTGATCGCCGGGTGGCTGTGGCTCGGGTGGCACATCTTCGTGCGCGTCGACTGGGGCTGACCCCGGGGGCACCGGCTGCAGGCCGGGATCGTGCGGTGAGCCGGCGCCCGCTCACCGGGTCGGCGCCGGCGTCGGGCGTGGCGGCTACGGGTTCACCAGGTCGGCAACCTGCTCGAGCAGCGGGCGGGGCCCGGCGACCAGCAGCGAGGTCACGCACGTCTCGCGCCAGCGGGCCAGGTCGTCGCGCAGCTTGGCCGGCGGGCCGACCAGGTAGACGTCCTCGACCATGGCGGTGGTGACCGCGGCTGCGGCCTCGGCCTTGCGGCCGTCGAGGTAGGCGTCCTGGATCTTCTCGCACTCGGCGCCGTAACCCAGCCGCACGAACACGTCCTTGTGGAAGTTGCGGTCGCGGGCGCCCATGCCGCCGATGTAGAGGGCCAGGTTGGGCCGCAGCACGTCGGCGCACGCCTCGATGTCGTCACCCGGCACCACCGGCACGACGCACGCCACCTCGAAGTCGGCGGCGTTGCGGCGGGCGCCCGGCCGGGCGAAGCCCTCGGCCAGCGCGGCGCGGTAGAAGTCGTCGGCCCGGGGCGAGAAGAACATGGGCAGCCAGCCATCGGCGATCTCGGCCGCCAGCGCCACGTTCTTGGGGCCCTCGGCGCCCAGGTAGATCGGGATCTCGCTGCGCAGCGGCCGGACGATCGAACGCAGCGGCTTGCCCAACCCGGTGCCGCCCTGCAGCGGCACCGAGTAGTGCTCGCCGGCGAACTCGACCGGCTCGTCGCGGGCGATGATGCGGCGCACGATCTCGACGTACTCGCGCGTGCGGGCCAGCGGCTTGGCGTAGGGCTGGCCGTACCAGCCCTCGACGACCTGGGGGCCCGACACCCCCAGGCCCAGGATGACCCGCCCGCCCGAGAGGTGGTCGAGCGTGATTGCGGCCATGGCCGTCGACGCGGGGGTGCGGGCAGAGATCTGCGTGATGGCCGTGCCCAGCTTCACCCGCCGGGTGTTCGAGCCCCACCAGGCCAGCGGGGTGAAGCAGTCGGAGCCATAGGCCTCGGACGTCCAGATGGCGTCGAAGCCCAGCTCCTCGGCGGCTGTGATCTGGTCGACGGCGTCGACGGGCGGACCGCTCGACGGCCAGTAGCCGACGATCAGCCCGAGCTTCACCGCGTCACCGGCGCACCCCGGGGCCGGGGCTCGAGGTCACCCGCCGACCCGGAGGTTGGGGTTCGACCCGTTGGCGTCGCCGGCCGCGTCCGCGGCGGCCTTGGCCTCGCCGGCCTCGACGGCCTGCTCGACCACTTCCTCGACGGCCTCGGCCACGTCCTCGGCCACCTCGGCGGCGTCCTCGACCGCCTTCTGCTCGGTGCCGGGCAGGGTGCCCAGGCCGGCCAGGCCCGACAGCATCTCGCGCAGCTGGGTGAGCTGGCCGGTGACGGCGTCGCGCTGGCGCGTGAGCTCGGCCACCTCGCGCTCGGCGGCCTGCTTGGTGACCTCGGCGTGGGTCTTGGCCTCGAACACCAGCTGATCGGCCTCGGACTTGGCGTCCGTGACGGTGCGCTCGGCGAACGACTTGGCCTTGTCGACGATCTCGTTCGACTCGGCCTCGCTGTCCTTGCGGCGCTGTTCGGCGGCCTGGTCGATCTCCTTGGCCCGGGCATCCGCGCTCTTGGCCCGCTGCTCGGCCTCGGCCACCAGCTTCTGGGTGGCGGCCATCGCGGCGTCGTGGCGCTCGCCCTCTTCCCGCTCGGCCTTCTCGCGGCGCTCGGCGAGCTCGAGCTCGAGGGCCTGCAGCTCGGCCTCGCGCTTCTCCTTGGCCTTGGTGAGCAGCTTGGACGCGGCGGCCCGCTTCTCCTCGGCCTCGCGCGAGGCGACGTTGCGCAGCTCGATGATCTCGCGCTCGGCCGTGGCCCGCACGGTGGCGATCTCGCGCTCGGCGGTCGCGCGGTGCTCGGCGACCTCGTGGTCGGTCGTGGTGCGGAGCTGGGTGGTCTCGCGCTCGGCCTCGGACCGCAGGGTCTCGACCTCGCGTCGGGCCGTGTTGCGCAGCTCGTTGGCCTCGCGCTCGGCGGAGTCGCGGGTGGCCTTGGCCTCGCGCTCGGCCGCGGTCTTCACGGCGGTGGCGACGGCACGGGCCTTCTCGACCACCTCCTTCGACTCGAGGTGGGCGGCGGCGATCAGCTTCTCGGCCTCGCGCTTGGACTCGCCGCGGTGCTCCTTGGCCTGCTCCTCGGCCAGGCGCAGCAGCTGCTCGACGCGGGTGCCGAGGCCGGACAGCGTCGGTTGGGCGCGCTCTTCGAGCTGCTTGGCCTGGTCGGCCACCTTGCGCTCGAGCTCGTTGATGCGGTCTCTCGCATCAGTGGTGCCCGTCTTGGCCTTCGACGCCGTGTCGCTCAGCTCGTCGATGCGGGAGAGCAGGCGGTCGATGTACATGTCCACCTGTGTGCGCTCATAGCCCCTGAGCACGATGGTGAAATCAGGTGTTCCGCCGTTGGCAGGTGACGGCGCAGAGGTTGTACCCATAGGTCCCCAACTATGTCAGACGGGGCGCACCGGTGGCCCCGATGTGTGCACGTTACGCCATGTCGTATCAGGCGTGCGACGCGTGTGGTGGGCGCGCCGCGACCGATGGCGGCGCGCGGGGCCGAAACCGCCCCTCGACGGCCGCCCGAGGACGTCTCGACCGGAAACTGGAACGTGTTCTAGTGTGGGACCGTACCCGATGCTCCGGTGCTGCGCCGGCCGACGAGGAGCCCGCCATGGACGCCCGCTACCCGTTCCCCATCCCCTTCGGCTGGTTCTGCGTGGGGTACCCGGAGGACTTCCCCGCCGGCCGGGCCAAGCCGCTCTACTACTGGGCGCGGCACCTGGTGGGCTGGCGCGACGCCGAGGGCGAGGTGCACGTGCACGACGCCTTCTGCCCCCACCTGGGCGCCCACATCGGGCACGGCGGCCACGTCGACGGATGCGAGCTCGTCTGCCCCTTCCACGGCTGGCAGTTCGACGCCGAGGGCGCCAACACCGCCATCCCCTACAGCGAGCGGCTCAACCGCAAGGCGCGGCTGCACCCCTACCCCACCATCGAGCGCAACGGGCTGGTCCTGGCCTGGTACCACCCCCACGACGAGCCGCCGATGTGGGAGGTCCCCGAGATCGCCGAGCTAGCGCACCCCGACTGGTCCACCGTCATACGCACCGAGTACACCATCGACGCCTCGATCCAGGAGATGGCCGAGAACGCCGTCGACTCGGCCCACTTCCGCTTCGTGCACAACACGGCCGAGGTGCCCGAGCTCGAGGAGTACAGCACCGGCTTCCCCGAGGCGATCATGCGGTCGTCGCAGAAGTTCCCCACCCCCCGCGGGGTGATGGAGGGCCACATCGACAGCCACGCCTGGGGGCCGGGCATGTCGCTCGTCAATTTCAGCGGCATCGTCGACACGGTCAACTTCGCGGTGACCACGCCCATCGAGGCCGACCGCTGCATCGTGCGGTTCAACTTCGCGTTCAAGACCATGGGCGACGAGGCGACCACCCGCAACGTCGGCCGGGCCTTCGTGGCCGAGGTCGACAAGCAGGTGCGCGAGGACCAGCCCATCTGGGAGCACAAGGCCCACTTGGTGCGCCCCGCGCTGGCCGACAACGACGGCCCGTTCATGAAGTTCCGCCGCTGGGCGGCCCAGTTCTACGCCGAGCCGGTGAGCGACGACCGGCTGGTGTACCCGCCGCCGTTCTGGCCCGACCGGCTCGACGACGCGCCCGCCAAGGCCACGGCGTCGGCCCGTTACACGGGAGAGGCGAAGCCCGACACCCGGTAGGTTCACGAGCGGTGACCACCTCGGACGACATCCGCCCCGATCCCGAGGTCGCCGCCGAGGTGCTGGCGGCCCTCTCGGGCGCCGTCCGCGCCGTCACGCTCGGGTCGTCGCTCGATCGGGTGCTGCACCAGCTGGCGTCGAGCGCCCGCGAGCTGGTGGGCGCCCGTTACGCCGCCGTTGGCATCCCCGAGCCCGAGGGCGACGAGTTCGCCCGCTTCGTCACCGTGGGCATGAGCGACGAGCTGGTGGCCCGCCTGGGCCCGCTGCCCCGCACACACGGGCTGCTCGACGCCATGCTGGCCGACCCCTCGCCCTACCGCACCGACGACATCACCCGCGATCCCCGCTTCCGGGGGTGGTGGCCCCCCGACCACCCCGACATGCGGTCGTTCCTCGGGGTGCCCATCGTGTCGGCCGGCGACATCATCGGCGCCTTCTACCTGACCGACAAGGAGGGCGCTTCCGGCTTCACGGCCGGGGACGAGGCCGCGGTCGTGTTGCTGGCCTCGCACGCCGCCATCGCCGTCGACCAGGCCCGGCTGTTCGAGGACAGCCGCGAGCTGGCGCTGGTCGGCGAGCGCGCCCGCCTGGCCCGCGAGCTTCACGACGCCATGAGCCAGTCGCTGTTCAGCCTGCAGCTCGCGGCCGAGACGGCGAGCCGGCAGCTGGCCGACGACCCCGAGGCGGCGGCCGCCCAGCTCGGCGTGGTGCGGTCACTGGCCACCCGACTGGCCACCGAGCTGCGCACCACGGTCGACGGTCTGCGGCCCGCCGAACTGGAGCGCGACGGGCTGGTGGCCACGCTGCGGACCCAGCTCACCGTCGCCGCCCGGGCGCACGGCGTGCCGGTCGAGCTGCGCGTCGGCGGGCTGCCAGACCTGGCGGCCGACGTCGAGCACCAGGTGCTGCGGATCGCCCAGGAGGCCGTGGCCAACGCGCTGCGCCACGCCGGCGCCGGTCGCGTCGAAGTCGCGCTGGGACAGGTCGAGGGCGCGACGCCGCCCGCGGTGCGCCTGCGCGTGGTGGACGACGGCCGGGGTTTCGATCCCGAGGCCCGCGCCGTGCGGTCGCGCCGGCTGGGCCTGACGTCGATGCACGAGCGCGCGGCGTCGCTCGGTGGGTCGCTGGGCATCGAGTCGGCCCCCGGCCGGGGCACGACCGTCGAGCTGAGGTTCCCGGCGTGAGCGACGCGAGCAGCGCCGCGCCCGCGTCCGGTGAGACCCCCATCCGGGTGGTGGTGACCGACGACCATCCGGTGGTGCGCCAGGGACTGCGCTCGTACCTCGAGGCGCAGGGCTTCGAGGTGGTGGGCGAGGCCGCCGACGGCGCCGAGGCGGTCGAGGCGGTTCGCCGCACCCAACCCGACGTGCTGCTGACCGACCTGGTCATGGGTGGGGTCGACGGGATCGAGGCCATCACCCGGCTGCGGGCCGAGGGGCCGCCCGTGGGCATCCTGGTCCTGACCAGCTTCAGCGGTGCCGAGCAGGTGATCCCGGCGATCCGGGCCGGCGCCGACGGTTACCTGCTCAAGGACGCCGGCCCCGAGGCGCTGGCCCGGGCGATCCGTGCGGTGCACCGGGGCGAGCCCCTGCTCGGACCCGAGGCCGCGGCGGCGGTGATGGCCCGGGTGGCGGGTGCCCCGGCGGCGGGAGCCGCCACCGAGGCCCCGGTCGAGCCGCCGCCCGGTCACCCCGACCTCGACCGCCTGACGGCGCGCGAGCGCGAGGTGCTGGTGGGCCTGGGCCGGGGCCTGACCAACCGCGAGCTCGCCGCCGAGCTCTTCGTGTCCGAGAAGACGGTCAAGACCCACGTCTCGAGCGTGCTGGCCAAGCTCCGCGTGCCCGACCGCACCCGCGCCGCCCTGTTCGCGGTGCGCGTCGGCCTGGTCGACCCCCGCCGCTGAACGCCGGCAGCCGGCCGGCCCGCGGGGGCGGCCTAGGACTTCCGACGGAGGCAAACCCATCGCCGGGCCGATGGCGGGCGCCACGGCGCTCCCTACGTTGCCGGCAGGACACGAACACGGAGGACGCCACGATGCGCAGGACCGCTCTCATCACCGGGGGAAGCCGGGGCCTCGGGCGGGCGCTGGCCGAGGGGCTGGCCGCCGAGGGCTGGAATGTCGTCGTCGACGGCCGCGACCCGGAGGCGCTCGAGCGGGCCCGGGCGGCGATCCACGCCGCAGGGCCCGGTACGGTGGTCGCCCTCCCCGGCGACGTCGACGACCCGATCCACGTCGCCGCCCTGGTGGCCGCGGCCAGCGGGCAGGGTCGGCTCGCGCTGCTGGTCAACAACGCCGGCACGCTCGGCCCCACGCCGTTGCCCCCGGTCGCCGAGCTGCACGCCGCCGACCTCGAGCGGGCGCTGCGCACCAACGTGGTGGCACCACTCCGCATCGTCCAGGCCGCGCTCCCCCGGCTGCGGGCCGAGCACGGCGCGATCGTCAACATCACCTCCGACGCCGCACTCGAGGGCTACGAGGGCTGGGGCGCCTACGGCGCCACCAAGGCGGCCCTCGAACAGCTCAGCCGGGTGCTCGCGGCCGAGGAGCCCGCCCTGCGGGTCTACTGGGTCGACCCCGGCGACATGCGCACCCGCATGCACCAGGACGCCTTCCCGGGCGAGGACATCTCCGACCGCCCGCTGGCCGCCACCCGGGTGCCGGGCCTGCTCAGGCTCCTGCGCGAGCGCCCGCCGAGCGGCCGCTACCAGGTCGAGCAGCTGCTGGCCCCGGAGGCCGACCACGCCGGCGACGCGGACGAGGCCGACGCCTCCGCAGCGGTGACGGCCGCCGGCGAGGCGGTGACGGTGCGATGAGGGCGCTCGACACGCTCGACCTGCGGGCCTCGGGCCTCGCGGCCCGGGCCCGACCGGCGACCGGCTCGGAGTGGGGCGTCGCCGGGCACCCCTCGCTGCGATCGTTCCGCATCCCCGACGGCGCCGAGGCCGGCACGCCGGTCGAGCTGACCGAGCGAGGCGACGGGCGGCTGGGCTCGGACGCCCGGGCCGAGGTGCGCCTCATGGTGGCCCACGGTGGTCGCAGCGGGGACGCCGCCGTGTCGCACCACCGCTTCGGTGACCTGCCCGAGGTGCTCGACGCCGGCGACGTGCTGGTGGTGAACAACTCGGCGGTGATCCCCGCCGCGCTCGACGCCCGCGGTCCCGATGGCACGCCGCTGCGCCTGCACCTGTCGACCGAGCAGCCGGGCGGGTTCTGGGTGGTCGAGCCCCGCGTCCCCGCCGGCCCGGGGACCGAGCGCTTCACGGGGCGCCCGTCAGCCCACCTGGCGGTGGCGGGCGATGGCCGGGCCGAGCTGCTGGCGCCCTATCCCGCGGCCGCCGGCGGCCATGCGCCGCGGCTGTGGCTGGCCCGGCTCGACCTCCCCGTGCCGGTGCTCGACCACCTGGCCGCCCACGGGCAACCGATCCGCTACACCCACACCCGGGGAGCCTGGCCGATCGACGCCTACCAGTCGGTGTTCGCCCGGGTGCCGGGCTCGGCCGAGATGCCGAGCGCCGCCCGACCGTTCACCACCGCACTGGTCACCGCGCTGGTCAGCCGGGGCGTGGTGGTGGCCCCCGTCACGCTCCACACGGGCGTGTCGTCGCAGGAGGCCGGCGAGCCGCCCTACGCCGAGCGGTTCACGGTGCCGGCGGCGACCGCCGCGCTGGTCACGGCCGCCCGCCGCGACGGCCGCCGCATCATCGCCGTGGGCACGACGGTGGTCCGAGCGCTCGAGACCACCGCGGACGAGCGGGGCCGCTCGCATCCCGGCCGGGGCTGGACCGAGCTCGTGGTCACGCCCGAGCGGGGCGTCCGGGTGGTCGACGGTCTGCTCACCGGCTGGCACGAGCCCGAGTCGTCGCACCTGGCCATGCTCGAGGCCGTCGCGGGCCCCGAGCTGCTCGCCGCCTCGTACGCCGCGGCGGTGGACGGGGGCTACCGCTGGCACGAGTTCGGCGACAGCCACCTGATCCTGCCGTGAGCGACGGCGGCGGGCGGGCCGGCCGGGCGGCACGGCGCTCAGCTGAGGATGCCCAGGTCCCCGCAGGTGGCGCCGCCGTCGACCGCCAGCTCGGCGCCCGAGATGTAGCTGGCGTCGTCCGAGGCGAGGAACAGCACGGCCCGGGCCGCCTCGTCGGCCGAGCCCATGCGGGGAACCGGCAGGCGCTTGTAGAAGGGGGCGTCGCCGGAGGTGCCGGCGATCATGGGCGTGTCGATGCCGCCCGGGTGCACCGAGTTGACCCTGATGCCCCTCGTGCCCAGGTCGATGGCTGCGGTCTTGGTGAGGCCCCGCACCGCCCACTTGCTGGCCACGTACGCCCCCAGGTGAGGAAGGCCCTGCAGGCCGGCGGTCGACGAGATGTTCACGATCGAGCCACCCCCGGCCCGGACCATCGACGGCGTGACCGCCTTCATGCCCAGGAACACGCCGTGCACGTTGACCCGCAGCACGCGGTCGAAGTCCTCGAGCGTGGTCTTGTCCAGCGTCCGGAAGTGGAGGATGCCGGCGTTGTTGACCAGCACCGTCACCGGCCCGAACGCCGCCTCGGCCGCCTCGACGGCCGCCTGCCACCGGGCCTCGTCGGTGACGTCGAGGTGGACGTAGCGGGCGGCGTCGCCGATCTCGTCGGCCACCGCCCGGCCCTCGTCGTCCAGGACGTCGGCGAGCACCACGCGGGCGCCTTCGGCGGCGAACAGCCGCCCCTCGGCGGCACCCTGCCCGCGGGCGCCGCCCGTGATCATCGCCACCTTGCCGTCGAGCCGTCCCATCGCCCTCTCCTGTCAGGTCCGTGTCACGACGTCGGCTTGGCGGCGCCGACGGCCCACATGGCGAAGAACTGCGAGCCGCCGCCGTAGGCGTGGCCCAGCGCGACCCGGGCGCCCTCGATCTGGTGCTCGCCGGCGCGGCCCCGCACCTGCAGGGCGGCCTCGGCGAAGCGGATCATGCCCGAGGCGCCGATCGGGTTCGACGACAGCACGCCCCCGGACGGGTTCCAGGGGATGTCGCCGTCCATCTGCGTCGCGCCGTCCTCGACGAGCGTCCAGCCCTTGCCCTCCGGGGCGAAGCCCAGGTTCTCGAGCCACATCGGCTCGTACCACGAGAAGGGCACGTAGACCTCGGCCACGTCGATGTCGCGTCGCGGGTCGGTGATGCCGGCCTGGGCGTACACGTCGGCCGCGCACTCGCGCCCGGCCACCGGGTTCACCTGGTCGCGCCCCGGGGCCATGGTGGGCTCCGAGCGCATGGCGCCGCCCAGCATCCACGCGGGATCGGCGGCGGCGTCGCCGCCCGCCTCGTCCGTCAGCACCATGGCGCACGCCCCGTCGGACGACGGGCAGGTCTCGGAGTAGCGCAGCGGGTCCCACAGCATCATCGAGTCCTTCACCGACTCGAACGTGATGCCCTCCTCGTGCAGGTGGGCCTTGGGGTTCTTGAGGGCGTTCCGGCGGTCCTTCAGGGCCACCAGCACGCCGATGTGGTCGGGCGCCCCCGAGCGGCGCATGTAGGCCCGGATGTGGGGCGCGAAGTAGCCGCCCGCCCCGGCCACCAGCGGCGGCGAGAACGGGATGGGCAGCGTGAGCGCCCACATGGCCTCGCTCTCGGACTGCTTCTCGAACGCCGCCGTCAGCACCCGGCGGTGGATGCCGGCCTGCACCAGGCTCGCCGCCACCAGGGCCGTCGAGCCGCCCACCGAGCCGGCCGTGTGGACCCGCAGCATGGGCTTGCCCACCGCCCCCAGCGCGTCGGCCAGGTACAGCTCGGGCATCATGAGGCCCTCGAAGAAGTCCGGCGCCTTGCCGATGACCACGGCGTCGATGTCGGCCCAGGTCATGCCCGCGTCGTCGAGCGCCTCGACGGCCGCCTCCCGCACCAGTCCCGCGATGGACACGTCGCCACGGGTGGCCTGGTAATGGGTCTGGCCGATGCCGACGACCGCCACGAGCTCCTTGCCCACGCTCAGCCCTCCCCTTCCAGGACGCACACGAGGTTCTGCTGCAGGCAGGGCCCGCTGGTCGCATGGGCCACGGCCCGGCGGGCCTCGCCATTGCCGACCCGGGTCGCCGCCTCGCCGATGCGGACGAGCCCGGCGGCGATGAACGGGTTGGCCGCCAGCGGCCCGCCCGACGGGTTGACCTCGACGTCGTCGCCCAGGCCCAGAGCGCGGCGTACCAGCACCTCCTGGTGGGTGAAGGGCGCGTGCAGCTCGGCCACGTCGACCCGGCCGTCGCGCACTCCCGCCCGCTCACCCGCCAAGGCGGTCGACGCCGATGTCGTGAGGTCGCGCACGCCGAGGGCGTGGGCCTCGATGCGGTGGTCGATGCCCCTGATCCACGCCGGGCTGTCGCTCAGCTCGCGGGCCCGATCGCCCGCGGCGAGCACCACGGCGGCGGCGCCGTCGGTGATCGGCGGGCAGTCGTGCCGCCGGAGCGGCGCGGCGATCTCGGGCTCCTTCAGCAGCACCACGGGGTCGTCCGAGCCCTGCAACTGCGCGAACGGGTTGGCGGCGGCCGCCCGCCGGCTGCGGGCGGCGACGGCGGCCATCTCCTCTACCGTCGTGACCCCGGCGTCGAGGCAGGCCCGGGCCTGGAGGGCCGCCAGCGCCAGGCTGTCGGGCCACAGCGGCCCCTGGTAGTACGGGTCGAGCTGGCGGGACAGCACGTCGCGCAACACGCCGGGCGACGACTTGCCGTAGCCGTACACCAGGGCGGTGTCGGCGGCGCCGGTCTGGATCTTGACCCACGCCTCGTAGAGGGCCCAGGCGCCGTCCATCTCGACGTGGCTCTCGCTGATGGGCGGCGAGGCGCCCACGCCGTCGAGCGTCATCACGAAGCTGAAGGCGCTCCCGGCCAGGTAGTCGGTGCTGCCCGAGCAGGTGAAGTCGATGTCGGACTGGTCGATGCCCAGGTCGGACTTCACCCGGTGCAGCACCGGCATCAGCATCTCGACCTCGTTGCGGGCCTGCTCGCGGCGCACGTGGTGCGACTGCGCGAAGGCGACGACGGCGACGTCACGCATCTACACGTGCTCCCGGTAGCTGGCGTAGTCGGCGTCGGGCTCGCCAGTGGGACGCCACCACTTGATCGAGGCCAGGTCGTGGGTGAGCTCGTCGTCGTCGACCCACACCGCCTCGACGCGCATGCCCATGCGGATGTGGTCGAACGGGATCTCCTGCACCATGCCGAACAGGCCCATGTCGGCCCCGTCGGGCAGCACCGTGGCGCACACGTAGGGCAGCTCCATCGCCGAGCCCGAGAACTTCACGTTGACCACGCAGAACGTCGTGACGATGCCATGGTCGGGCAGCTCGACCTGCTCGCTCGTGGGCACGCCGCACGTCGGGCACGACCCTCGGGGCGGAAGGATGACCTTGTGGCAGCGGCCGCACCGCTCGCCCAGGATCTTGCGCCGGGCGATGCCGCGCAGGAATCGCGACGTGGCCTCGCCCGCGGTGAACCGATACTCCAGGCGGGCCGGGGTGCGGATGCTGCGGACCGGCTCGACGTCGCGCAGCGCCTCGGGCAGGACGAGGCCGCTCACCCGTCGTCTCCGGGTTCGTCCGCGGGCTCGAAGCAGGCGATGTCGGTGATGGCGCCCTGGCGCTCGTCGCGCCAGCGGGCCCGCACCCGCATGCCGGTGCTCACCCGGTCGGGCGAGCCGGCGTCGAGGGCGTGCAGCAGGGCGGAGCCGGCGCCGTCGAGGGTGACGAGGGCCCACGCGAAGGGGCGGTCGAGGGGCTGGTTGGGGCGGGGCGAGGGCTCCCACGACCACGTGGCGACCGTGCCGGTGTCCCCCACCTCGACCAGCTCGGTCAGCTCGGCGCTGGTGACGGGGTCGTACTCGACCGGCGGGCACAGCACCCGGCCGTCCTCGGCGCGGACACCGAGCACCAGCCCCTCGCGCAGCCCGGTCAAGAACGCGCTCTGCACGGGGCCGACCGTGCGTTTGAACGGGTATTCGAGCACGAGCGGGGCCGACAGGATCTCGGCGTCCGGCATGCGACCTCCCCCCAAGTGAAACAGGTTCTACCCGGGAGGGTTCTAGCAGCTTTTCCGGCGGTGCCCGAAACCGCCCCGGGCGCGCCGGAGGGGGCCCGCAGGCCCCCTCCTTTCAGATGTGGCGTGGTGGGGGCGTCAGCCCTCGCCCTCGAGCCGCTTGCGGCGGCTGACGATGCCGAACCCGGCGCCGACGGCCAGCAGCACGGCCGCGATCGCCACCAGGACCAGCGACTGGGCGCCTGTGACCGGCAGGCCGCCGCCACCCGACTCGGTGGTCGGGGTCACCGTGGTGGTGGGCGCCTCGGTGACGACCGTGGTCGTGACCGCCGCCGTGGTCGTCGTGGTCTCGGCCACCGTGGTCGTGGTGGTCGGCGGGGCCGTGGTGGGCGGCGGCGTGGTGAAGCTCACCGACGCCTCGGCCGACGCCCCGGTGCCGACCGTCGCCGCCATGATGAGCTTCTGCGAGCCCGCCTTGAAGAAGACCCGACCGGCGATCGCGTCGGCCGACGCGGTCGCGGTGAGGGTGCCCGTGCCCTCCGACTCGGACGACAGCCACACCTCGGTGCCGTCGACCACCTCGCCGGTGAAGGGCGAGCCGTCCTCGTTGTGCAGGGTCACCCCGTCCGAGGTGGTCAGCGTGACGCTGGAGCCGCTGGTGTTGATGACGTAGGGACCGACCAGGCCGCCGGCCTCGCCCTCGGTCGACGCGGGCGGCGTGATCGACACGTCGACCGTCGGTTCACCGAACCCTTCGAGCCCGCCCTCGACGGCGGCGACGATGGTCTCGTAGTTCGCCTGGATGACGTCGTCATCGTCAGCGAGGTTGAAGCCGTCGGTGTAGTGCCAGATGGCCGCCTGCGTGGCCGCCGCCTTCTGGGCGTCGGTGCCCGTGATCTTGGCGCCGTCGGGCCCGTCGCCGTTCGGGTGATACCAGCGGAGGATGGCCTCGACCTTGTCGAGGTTCGGGACGTTGGCGTCGTTCCACTCGATCTCGTCGAGCTCCGTGCCCTTGGCGATGCTCGTGTTGATGTCGATGCAGTAGCCCCTGGCCTCGACCGTGCCGTCGATGAGCAGGTCGAACAGGCCGGCGTCGAACGACTGGTTGTCGGTGTCGCCGCCGACGGTGCCCTCGATCTCGGCCGTGTGGCCCGCGGTCGGGCCGATGAGCTCGGCCTGGCTGGCGGCGCTGGCGGCCGTGGCCAGGGCGCCCACGAGGCCGACGGCGATCGCGAGGCTGGCGATGACGGCTGACGCGCGGCGACGCCCACGCTGGCGTTGCGCTGTATTCATGCTTCTCCCCAAGCTCCCCGGTGCCGCCCGCGGGCACCCCTGACAGATGAGCGGGACGGTCTTCCCGGCCGTCGCCGCCGGGGGAAGTTAACACGCCGCCGCGGCGCGGCACGGCATCGTCGGCACCGGCCCGCGTCGGCGCAGGTCAGGTGGTCGAGGTGGCGCCTTCGACGGCGCCCGCAGCAGCCCCCGCCGGGTCGGTGTCGCCGAACGTGATGACCGAGCGGATGACCGCGCCGGCGCGCAGGTCGGCGACCGCCTGGTCGACGTCGTCGATCGCGATCCGCTTCGTGATCATGCCCTCGAGGTCGAGCCGGCCGTTGCGCCACAGGTTGAGCATGCGGTTGAAGTCGCTGCGCACGTCGGCCGAGCCGTAGTACGAGCCCTTGAGCGTCTTCTCGGCGTAGAAGAGCTCGAAGGCGCTGAACGTCACCATCTTGTCCAGGCCGCCCACGCCGATGATGCACGTGGTGCCGCCGCGGCGGGTGGCGTCGTAGGCGGCCCGCATCGTGTCGGGCAGGCCGATGGCCTCGAAGGCGAAGTCGAAGCCGTCGCCGCCCGTGATGCTCGCCCGCGCGCCGGCCAGCTCGCCGGGCGTGACTGCGTGGGTGGCGCCGAAGCGCTGGGCGTCGGCGAGCTTGGCCTCGACCACGTCGACCGCCACGATCTCGGCGGCGCCCGCCACCCGGGCGCCCTGGATGGCCGAGATGCCGACGCCCCCGCAGCCGAACACGACCACCGACGAGCCCGGGGTGACCTTGGCCGTGTTGAGCGCGGCGCCGACGCCGGTCATGACGCCGCAGCCCACCAGCGAGGCGATCTCGTGGGGGGTGTCGGGGTCGATCTTCACGACGCCCTGGTGCGGCAGGATCATCGCCTCGGCCCACGTGCCCGTGCCCGCGAAGCCGGCGAGGGGGTGGCCGTCCTGGTGGAAGTGGTACCTGCCCATCGACGCGATCGACACGTTGCTGCACAGGTTGGGCTGGCGCCGGTCGATGCAGAACCTGCACGAGCCGCAGGGTGCGCTCCAGGCGACGATGACGTGGTCGCCGGCCCGCACCGAGGTGACGCCCTCGCCCACCTCGGTGACAACGCCGGCACCCTCGTGACCGGGGATGAACGGGGCCGGCTGGGGGATGGTGCCGTCCATGCCCGACACGTCCGAGTGGCACACGCCCGTCGCATGGATCTTGACCTTGACCTCGCCGTGACCGACGTCGCCCAGCTCGATGTCGTCGCGGATCTCGAGCGTGTCGTCGCCGGTGGTGCGGAGCACGGCTGCGCGCATGGGTGGCCTCCCCTGTGGCGGCCCACGGCGTGGCGGGCCTCGACGGTCGGGCCGCAGCGTATAGATGAGCGCCGACCTCAGCCGAACCGGTCGGCGATGAGCTCGGCCGCCTCGCGCAGCTCGGCCGCCACCCAGTTGATGTCACCCATGCCGTTGGCCCACGAGATGGTCGCCGACCACCACACGTGCCCGAGCGCCTTGGCGGCCGAGGCCTCGAGCGCCGGGTCGACGTCGTCGGGGAACGCCGACTGCATGATGCGGGCCATCGCCCGGGTCACCTCGCCGATGGCATCGACGCTGGCCGGGTCGCCCGCGGTCATGGCGCCGATCACGGCCGCGGTGAGCCGGGGGCCACGGTCCATGGCCCGCAGCGCCCGACTCAGCACGTCCATGATGCGCTCGACGGTCGTGTCGCCGGCCGGGGGGCGGCGGGTGACCCGCTCCTCCAGGTCGCCGAGCCACTGCACCATCACCGCCAGGAGCAGCGCGTCCTTCGAGGGGAAGTAGCGGTAGATGGTGCCGAGCGCCACCTCGGCCCTGGCGGCGACGTCGCGCATCTGCACGGCGTCGTAGCCCCCCTCGGCGCCCAGGTCGAGAGCGGCCCGGATGACACGCTCGCGCCGCGCCGCCTGGCTCCGGGTCAGCGCCGTTGCGGCGGGAGCCTCGGTCATCGGCGCGTCAACCTACCCAACCCGCCGGGCCAGCTCACGGTAGGGCACGTCCTTGTCGTCGCGGGGCTCGGCCGGCAGCCCCAGCGCCCGCTCCCCCACGATGTTGGCCTGCACCTGGTCGCTGCCGCCGGCGATGCGCAGCGACGGCGAGTGGAGGAAGCGGCGCAGCCACACCGTGTCGCCGGGACCCTCGCTGCCCGCCAGCAACCCGTGGGCGCCCTGTAGGTCGACGGCCGCCTCGGTGAGGGCCTTCATGTAGCGGGCGTAGGCGAGCTTCATGACGGACGCCTCGGCGCCGGGCCGCCGGCCCTGGCTGAGGGCGGTCTGGCTGCGGTAGCGCAGGAAGCGCAGCAGCTCGAAGCGGATGTGGGCGTCGACCAGCCGCTGGCGCCCCAGCGGGTCGGTGGCGGCCCCCAGGCTCCGGGCGAGGTCGACCAGGGCGGCCGGCGTGGCGCCCACCCCACCGGCGATCGAGGACCGCTCGCTGTTGAGTGTGGTCTGCGCCACCCGCCAGCCCTCGCCCTCACCGCCGACCAGGTTGGCGGCCGGCGTGCGCACGTCGTCGAGGAACACCTCGGAGAAGTGGCTCTCGCCCGTCATCTGCCGCAGCGGTCGCACGTCGATGCCGGGCGTGGCCATGTCGAGCAGGAAGTAGCTGATGCCCCGGTGCTTGGGCACGTCCCCGTCGGTGCGGGCCAGCAGCATGCCCCAGCGGGCGCGATCGGGCGACGAGGTCCACACCTTCTGGCCGTTCACGACCCACTCGTCGCCGTCGCGCTCGGCCCGGGTGGCCACGTTGGCCAGGTCCGAGCCCGCGTCGGGCTCGCTGAAGAGCTGGCACCACAGCTCGTCGCCCCGCAGCATCGGGGCGAGGAAGCGGTCGCGCTGCTCGTCGGTGCCGTGCGCCAGGATCGTGGGGCCCGCCATGCCGATCGAGATCATGAAGGCGCCGTTCGACACGCCGTAGCGGGCCTGCTCCTGGTTGAAGATCACCTGCTCGATGGGCTTGCCGCCCCGGCCGCCGTGGGCCTTGGGCCAGGTGATGCCCGCCCAGCCCCCCTCGAACAGCGTGCGCTGCCAGTCGCGGCAGCGGGCGATGTAGGTGTCCTCGTCGTAGGCGTCCGTCCACAGGCCGGCGGAGAAATCGTCGGGGTGGCCCTTGGGGATGGCGTGGGCGTCGAGCCAGTCCCGGGCCTCGGCGCGGAAGGTGGCTTCCTCGGGCGTGTCGTCGATGTCCACGCCGAGAGAGTAGAACGCGTTCTACTCGTGGGCGAGGAGGCGCCCGACGACGCGGCCGGCCGCCGCGACTACTCCACCACCCGCAGCGTGCCGGGGATGTCCATCCGCCGTAGCCGGCGCACCGTGAGCAGCGGCGCGATGCCCACCGCCAGGACGCCCAGCACGACGGCGGCCACGAGCGTGCCGCCCGAGACCGCCACCTGCATGCCCACCTCGGGCATCGTCCTGGCCATGGTCGTGGTGGCCAGCCAGCGCAACACGAGCGTCCCCGCGCCGATGCCCACGGCGGTGCCCAGAGCGCCGATGAGCAGCCCCTCGACCGTCTCGAGCACCACCACCCGCCGCAGGGGCAGGCCGAAGGCGAAGAGCGTGGCCCGCTCGCGCGCCCGCTCGTCCGCGTTGATGCTGGTGGCGTTGTGGGCGATGAGCACGGCGAGGACCAGGATGAACAGCTCGAGCACCCGGAACACGTCGCCGAACTCGTCGAGGGTGTCCTCCACGAGCTGCGACGTGGCCGCCAGCGGCTGCGCCGACGCCACCCCCGGCAGGCGGAACAGCTCGCGGGCGACGTCGTCGGTGTCCCGGCCCGCGGCCGGCACCACGTACATGCTGTTGACCGCGCCCGCCACGCCGAACGCTGCGAGCTGCGACCGGTCGACGTAGGCGTTGAAGCGGAAGGCGCCGGGATGCACGGCGGCGACCTCGACCGGCGACCGCACCAACGCGAGGCCGCCCTCTTCCAGCGCGATGTGCTGCATGGTCACCGTGTCGCCGGGTGCGAGGCCCAGGTCGTCCGCCGCCTTGCGGGAGACGACGATCCCCGGCCGGTCGACGGGCAGCACGCCCTCGACGGCCGTCGGCGCCCACAGGTCGCTCGCCAGGTCGACGGCCTCGAGCACCACGTCGAGATCGTCGCGGCCCGGTGCCATGAGCACCGCCCCGGAGCGCAGCACCGGCGTCGCCTCCCCGACGCTGGACGCCTCCCGCACGGCGCCGACCTGGGCACCGTCGTCGGTCGTGAGCCCGTCGAGGGCCACGAGCATCCGGTCGGGGTGGTCCGCGAGCATCTCGCGGTCGTGCCCGTCCATCGTGGCCGCGAACGAGTCGAGCAGGCCGAGGACGGCGACCAGCGTGGTGATCGCGGCCCCGATGCCCAGCGCGGTGAGCAGCGTGCGGCGGGGCGTGCGCAGCACGTTCCCCAACGGCATGCGCCGGAACGCGCTGACCGGCCACCGCAGCCGCCGCAGCAGCGGGGCCAGGCCGCTGCGGGTGGTGCGGTGTGCCGTCGAGATCGCGTCGACCGGCATCACCCGCACCGCCCGCCAGACCGGCCACGCGGTCGCCAGCAGCGGCAGCACGAAGCCGAGCGCGGCGCCCCGGGCGAACGTCGCCGGCTGGAAGTCGGTGTGCCACACGGGCAGGGGCAGGAACGATTCGTACACCGGCCGCAGCGCGGTCATCACCACGAGGCCCATCCCCACGCCGAAGACCGCACCCAGCAGCGCGATCTGAGCCCCACCAGCAGGGGGCGCACGGCCAGCCGCCACCGCGACCAGCCGAGCGCCATCCCGATGCCGATCTCGCGCCGCTGCGCCTCGACCATGCGGCTCGACAGGTTGAACGCGCCGAACGTGGCCCCCGCCAGGATCAGCGCCGCGATGACGTTCCAGAAGAGCTGGTCGCTCTCGATGTCGTCGTAGAGCACCCGGTAGGCGTCCTCGTCCTCGGTCTGCATCACGGTCACGCCGAGGCCGCCGGCCGATGCTGCGAAGGCGTCCTCCACGGCCGTGGTTGCCGCGTCCGGGTCGGTGCCGGGAGCGAGGGTGAGCACCAGGTCGTTCACGCGGCCGGGCCGCCCGGCGAGGTCCTGGGCCGTCGTCAACGAGGTGAACACTGCGGCGAAGCCCGCCTCGGCGAAGAAGCCGCCCTCCTCGGTCATCACGATGAGGTACTCGGGCGCCATGCCGATCCCGACCGTCTCGACCGGGAGGTCCCCCGCCACGCGCACCTCGCCCCCCGGCGGCAGGTCGTAGTAATGGGCGAAGTTCCACTCGAGCAGCGCCACCGGCGCGCCGCCGTCGCCCGCGGCGAGGTCGCGGCCCGCGTCCTCGCCTACGTACACGTCGTTGACGTGCGGCCCGCCATCCGGCACGTCCATGCCGACGATCCGCCCGGGGACGAGGATCGTCTCGTCGCCCGTCGATGCGTCGACCTGGGTGGGGACGACCAACCGTTCCTCGGCGGTGGCGACCAGCGACGGGTCCGGCAGGTCGTCGAGCACCGCGAGCATCTCGCCGGTGGCGGCATCCGCTCCCTCGGCGGCCCGCACCCGCAGGTCGTACATGTGGAGGAGGCCGAAGCTGGCGTCGTTCGACTCCTGCCGCCACGTCGACGTGCTGCCGAGGGCGGCGTAGATGCCCGTGCCGATCGAGATGATCAGGGCGATGACCACCACCTGGGGCCACCGCCGACGCAGGTCCCGCAGCGCCCACCGGAGCACGAAGGCCGGTCCCACGGCGCTACCAGTGCAGCTCGCTGATCGGGGCGCGGCCGCCGGCCGGGGGCCCGTCGCTGACGATCCGGCCGCTCGACAGCTCGATCACCCGGTCGGCGATGCGGGAGATCTCCCGGTTGTGGGTCACGACGACGACGGTGCGGCCCGCAGCGGCCTGCTCCTCGAGCAGCTCCAGGATCTGGACCCCGGTCTGGAAGTCGAGATCGCCGGTGGGCTCGTCGGCCACGACGATCGGGCTCTCGGTGACCAGCGCCCGGGCGATCGCCACCCGCTGCTGCTCGCCACCCGACAGTTCGCTGGGGTAGTGGTGCAGGCGGTCGCCCAGGCCGACCTGGCCGAGCACGTCCTCGGCCCGCCGGCGCGCCTCACGGGCCGAGCGGGCGATCTCCCCCGCCGCACTGCACGTTCTCCAGCGCCGTGAGCGTGGGGAACAGGTTGAAGGTCTGGAAGATGAACGACACCACCTCGCGCCGGAAGCGGAACAGCTCCCGCCGGTCCATCGCGGTGATCTCCTCGCCGGCGACGACGGCGCGGCCCGAGGTCGGGCTGTCCAGCGCGCCGATCATGTTCAGCAGGGTCGACTTGCCGCTCCCCGACGGGCCCAGCACCACCGCGAACTCGCCCTGGTCGATCTCCAGGTCGACGTCGCGGAGCGCGAAGACCTCGGCGGCGCCGACCTGGTAGCGGCGCGACAGGCCCTCGAGCAGCACCATCGTCGGCACGCTCGGCCGGTGACCCGGGTGCGGCAGCAGCTGCTCGGGCCCGGTGGTCACGCGTCGATCGTCGTCCAGGTGGGGGCGCAGCGACCAGGGTGGGAAGTCCCGATCCGCGGCGCGCTCGGTCGTCGTGACCGGCGGCGGCGGTGGCGGGACGTTTCGTGCCAGGCTGCGAGCGTGCCCGCCGACGTCGCCCCGCACGCACCGCCGGCCCCCGGCCTGACCCGCTTCGGGTGGCGCGAGCTGGTGCGCGGCGCCGAGATCTGGGCGACGATCGTCCTCGTCCTGGCGAGGGCCCTGGGCGCGCACCTCGTTCGGCACCCGGGGCAGGTCCTGCGCCTGGGGCGCGACAAGGAGGCCCGCCTGGCGCTCGCCACGGCGGCCAGCACCGGCCTGGTCGAGGCGTTCATGGCGCTCGGACCGACGTTCGTGAAGCTCGGGCAGATGATCGCCTCGTCGCCGGGCATGTTCCCCGGCCCGCTGGCCGAGGCCTGCCTGCGCACGCTCGACGAGGTACCGCCCTTCCCGGCCCGCCGGGTGCTGGAGATCGTCGAGGACGACCTGGGTGCGTCGGCCGCCGACGTGTTCGCCGGCTTCGACCCCGTCCCCCTGTCGGCGGCCTCGATCGCCCAGGTCCACGGCTGCGTGCTGCGCGACGGCCGCCAGGCGGTGCTCAAGGTCCAGCGGCCCGACATCGCCCAGCGCATGAACCGCGACCTGCGCATCATGTACCGCATCGCCCGGCTGGTCGACCGCACCCGCACCGGGCACCTGATGAACCCGCCCGGCGTCGTCGAGGACCTCCACCAGGTCACCAACGAGGAGCTGAACTTCGCCCTCGAGGCCCACCGCCAGACCGAGTTCCGCAACCACATCGGCGACTTCGGCGACAATGCCTGGATCACCGCCCCGGAGGTGTACTGGGACCACTGCGGCCCCCGGGTCATCTGCATGGAGAGGCTGTTCGGCACACCCATGGACCGCTTCGCCGAGGTGCGGGCCCGGGGCATCGACGGCGAGCTGGTGCTGCGCCGTGGCCTCAAGGTGTGGATGGAGGCGGCGCTGGTGCACGGGCCGTTCCACGGCGACGTGCACGCCGGCAACATCTGGGTGCTCGACGACGGCCGGGCCGCCTACCTCGACTTCGGCATCATGGGCGAGCTGCCCCCGGCGCACCGCGACGCCGTGCGGGCCGGCCAGTACACGCTGATGATCGACGGCGACTACACGCGCATCGTGCGGTCGTGGCAGGACATCGGCATCCTCGGCCCGGACGTCGGGCCGGTCGACGAGGTGGCGGCCCGGCTGAAGGCCGTGCTCGACCCCATGTTCGACCTGGCCCTCGGCGAGGTGAGCCTGGCCGAGATGCTGCGTCAGCAGCTCGAGCTGCAGCAGGAGTACGGGGCCCGGGCGGCGCGCGAGCTGGTGCTGGTGAGCAAGCAGCTCGTCTACTTCGAGCGCTACGCCAAGGAGCTGGCGCCCCACTACAACATGGCCCGCGACCTGTTCCTCGTGCGCAACGTCTTCCCCGAGGCGGTCGCCCGTGCCTGCGCCCAGCGGGGCATCAGCCTGCCCGACGACTCGATCCCCAACCTGACCCCGGGAGCGGCATAGCCCGCGGGCCTGTCACGCGCCGGGATCGAGCCCGGCCGGGAGGGGCCGGGCGTGGACCACCACCAGCTCCTGGACGGCGCGGGTGAGGGCGACGTAGAGCAGGCGCAGCCCCCGCGCCGTCGAGCCGGCCAGCTCGGCCGGCTCGACCACCACGACGGCGTCGAACTCCAGGCCCTTGGCGTCCGGTGGCGCCAGCACGGTCGCCCCCGCCAGGCCGTCGACCTCCTTGTCGACGGCCGCGCGCAGAGCCGGCGGCACGACCACGCCCACCGTCGAGTATGCCGCCACCAGGTCGGTCACCGCGGTCCGCACGGTCTCGGCGAGCGCCTCCCCTGCGCCGCCGCCCTCGCCGTCGCCCCCGGCGCGTCCGTCGACCGCCAGGAACGTGGGCTCGCGCCCGCCCATGCGCACCGACCGGCACGGCGTCACGTCGGGCGCGGCCTCGGCCAGCAGCCCGTTGGCCATGTCCATGATCGAGGCCGGCACCCGGTAGCCGAGGTCCAGGTCGGCTCGCTGGGCGGTCGGCGGCGCGCCCAGGTTGGCGATCGCGGCCTCCCACGACTCGGGGGCGCCAGGCGCTGTCGCCTGCGCCAGGTCGCCCAGCACGGTCATCGACGCGTCCCGGCTGCGGCGGGCCAGCGCGCGTAGGCCCATGGCCGACAGGTCCTGGGCCTCGTCCACCACGATGTGGCCGTAGTCGCGGGGCGGGCCGGCGACCGCCGCCTCGGCCTCGTCGAGCAGGACGAGGTCGGCCACCGTCCACGGCTCGTCGCCCATCCGGCGGGTGGGCGACCGGCGGATGGCGGCCTGCTCGCCCGCGTCGAGGTCACCGTCGGCGGCGGCCGCCAGTGCCGCCCGGTTGGTGAGCAGGCGGCGCACCAGGGCCGCGGCCCCGAGCTGGGGCCACATACGGTCCAGCGCCCGGCCCCAGTCGCGGTCGGCGCGCAGGTCGGCGTCGACCGCGTCGGAGGTGACCAGCTCGTCGCCCCGGCGGCGTACCAGGTCGTTGCGCACCAGGCGGGCCATCTGGGTGCGGAACGCGGCCCGCCCGACGTTGTGGGGCACGCCCCGCCCCAGCACCGACGCCTGCGCGGCGGCGATGTCGTCGCGGCCGACCCGGGCCGTTCCCCACGTGGTGGTGGCCGCCAGGTCGTCGCCGGGCGGGCGGACCGCGCCCGCGACCGCCCGGTCGATCACGCCCGCCATGCGGGCGTCGCCCTTGACGGCGGCGGCGCGGTCGTCGTCGATGCCGGTGGCCCGGTAGGCGGTGCCCGCCAGCAGGCGCTCGAGGGTGGTCTGGCGGGCCGCGGTCTCGCCCAGCGAGGGCAGCACCTGGGCGATGTAGCGCAGGAAGATGGGGTTGGGCCCGATCACGAGCACCCCCTCGCGGTCGAGCTTGCTGCGGTGCTCGTAGAGCAGGAAGGCCGCCCGGTGCAGCCCCACCGCCGTCTTCCCGGTGCCGGGTCCGCCCTGGACGACCAGACAGGTGTCGAGCGGCGCCCTGATGACCACGTCCTGCTCGCCGGCGATGGTGGCCACGATGTCGCGCATCTCGCCCGTGCGCTCGCGCTCGAGCTCGGCCAGCAACGGGTCGGGGATGCCGCCGTGGTGCGCTGCGTCGACGCTGTCGGGATCATCGAACACCTCGTCGAACAGGTCGTCGATGCGGTGGTCGGTCATCATGAAGCGCCGCCGGCGCCGCAGGCCGAGGGCGTCGACGGCGGTCGCCCGGTAGAACGGCGTGGCCACGTCGGCGCGCCAGTCGACCACGACCGGGTCGCCGCGGGCGTCCTCGACGTGGCGGCGACCGATGTACCACGTGGCGTCGCCCTCCTCGTCGAGCCGGCCGAAGCTCAGCCCCGGGACGTCCGCGTCGAGGCTGGCCAATCGGTGCTTCAGGTGGGCCTGGGCGATGGCCGAGTCGACGGCCTGAGCCGCCGACTCGGAGATGGCGGCGGCCCTGGCCGCCCGGTCGCGCATCGCGGCCAGGCAGCGGTACGCGTCGTCGATGTAGGTCTGTTCGTCGGCGAGGTCGGGATGGGGCACGTGCGGCCTCCCGCGCTGGATGGCCCGCCCGGGCGTGTCGGGTGGGGGTCAACGACGCTACCGGGCCGGCTGCGGCCGGCGCGAGCGATTTGTGGCCTGGCAGGGGCCGGCGCCGGGCGGTAGGAAGACGAGGTGCGCATCACGGCCAAGGTCGACTACGCGGTGCGGGCCGCCGCCGAGTTGGCCGCCGCACCTCCGGGCCCGATGAAGGGCGACCTGCTGGCCGAGCGTCAGCGCATCCCCGCCAAGTTCCTCGAGAACATCCTGGCCGACCTGCGGCGGGCCGGCCTGGTCGCCAGCCAGCGGGGCGCCGAGGGTGGCTACTGGCTGGCCGTGCCCCCTGCCGAGGTGAGCGTCGCCGACGTCATCCGGGCCGTCGAGGGACCGCTCGCCGACGTGCACGGCACCTCCCCCGAGGCCGTCGAGTACCCGGGAGCCGCCATTTCACTCCAGCGAGTGTGGGTCGCCACCCGCGCCGCCCTGCGCTCGGTGCTCGAGGAGGTCAGCCTGGCCGACATCGTGTCGGGCACCCTGCCGCAGCAGGCCGAGCGCTACCTCGACGTCCCCGATGCGTGGTCGCGACGCTGAGCAGTTTCCGGGTAGCAGCGGCGGGGCCGGGGCGCGCTAGCGTTGGTCATCTATGTCCCGCCGGATCGACATCGAGCTCACCAGCACTCGTGAGGACGGGTCCTGGACCTGGCGGGCCGCCGGTGCCCGGGAGCCCAGAGGCACCCTCGAGGGCGACATCCTCCCCAGCGGGGCCGAGGTCGGCAGCGTGCTGCGAGCGGAGGTCGAGGGGTTCCTCGACGGCCTCAGCGTGGTCGCCGTGCTGCCCCCACGCGCCCCCCGCAGCGAGCCCGAGCGCCTCGAGCTCAAGTCCTCAGGCTCGGATCAGCCGCTCGTCACCTCGACGCTTGCCCCGATGCGCGCGGGCGAGCGCGGCCGCCGCAACGACCGCGGACGCGACCGGCGCGAGGGACGCGACGGACGCGACGGACGCGAGGGCCGCGACCGGCGCGAGGGACGCGAGGGCCGCGACCGGCGTGAGGGACGCGAGGGCCGCGACGGCGGCGAGGGCCGCCGCGGGCCCCGTGATCGCGATCGCGACCGCGATCGTGACCGCAGCGCCGCCCGCCACGACCGCCCTGCCCGGCCGGCCCCGCCGCCGGTCGAGGCCAAGCCCAAGCCCAAGCGGCTGCGTCCTGGCAAGGCGCACCGCACGGCGCTGCTCGAGGCCGTGCCCGTCGAGCAGCGGCCCATCGCCGAGCAGCTGCTGGCCGGCGGCATCCCCTCGGTGCGGCACGCGATCGACAAGCAGAACGCCGAGCTGAAGGCCGAGGGCAAGCCCGAGGTCAAGCCCGACGCGCTCCTGCGCGTGGCAGAGGAGCTGCGCCCCCGGGCCCTGGCCGCCGTGTGGCGCGACCGGGCCGAGGCCGCCGCCGCGGTCATCGACGACCTCGACCTACGCGACCTGCGGTCGGTGGTCAACGCCGCGGGCGACGCCGGCCGCGACGAGGAGGCGCGGGCGCTGGCCACCCAGCTCCGCGAGGCGCTCACGGTGCGCGTCGAGAAGGAGCAGGCCGACTGGCTCGCCGAGCTGGCCGAGACCGTCAAGGCGGGCCGCGTGGTGCGGGCGCTCCGGCTGAGCTCGCGGCCGCCGAAGGCGGGCGCGCCCATCCCGGGCGAGATCGCCACCCAGCTCGCCGAGGCCACCGCAGCCTCGCTCACCGACGAGACCGGTCCCGAGCGCTGGGCCACGGTGCTCGACGCACTCGCCTACTCGCCCGTACGGCGCCGGGTCGTCCCGCAGTCGCTGCCCGCCAAGCTCTCGCCCGAGCTGCGGGCGACCATCGCCCGGCTGGCCAGCCGCCTTCCCGACATCGCCCACATCTTCGACATCGAGCCCGACCCCGCCGCCGAGCGGGCCGCTCGCGCGCAGGCCCGCCGCCGCCCGGGCGACCGTAAGGACGGCGGTCGCAAGGAGGGTGGCCGCAAGGGCGGCGACGGCGCCCGCAAGAGCGACCGTCCACGCAAGGCCAAGCCCGACGGCCAACCCGCGGCCAAGGGCGGCAAGGCACCAAAGTCGGCCGACGCGCCTGGAGCCAAGGCTGAGGACACCGCCACCGACGAGACGGCCGAGGCTCCGACGTCGGCCGACGCGCCTGGAGCCAAGGCTTCGGCAGACGCGCCTGGAGCCAAGGCTGAGGACACCACTCCCGACGAGACCGCCGAGGCGCCAAAGTCGGCCGACGCGCCTGGGGCCAGGGCCGAGGACACGACCACCGACGAGACGGCCGAGGCGCCCCCGCCGGCCGACGCGCCTGGAGCCAACGCTGAGGACACGGCCACCGACGAGGGCGGGCCTGCGGCCGCGGGAGCGACCAGCGCCGACGAGACGCCAAGGGCGGAGCCGACAGAGGCCCCCGCTCCCGAACCCGCAACGGCCGACGCGGACGAGGCGGCGGCGGACGCGCCCACGGCAGGCACCGACGCCGAGACGGGCGATGACCCCACCGCGACGAACGGCAGCGCCGCCCCCGGCCGCGGGCCGGAGGACGCGGACACGGGTGAGACCAGCGTCGCCGAGCAGGCTGCGGGCGAGCCTGCGGCGGAAGCTCAGCCGCAGTCCTAGCGACCGAAGCCAGCCGCAGTCCCAGCGACCGAAGCCCCGCCGGAGTCCTGGCGCCCAGCTCCAGCGCCCGCGGGAGTCGGCGCGTCCCGGCGGCCGGCCCTAGCGGTCGCGGGGCGCCAGCACCGACTCGACGCTGCCCCTGCCGCGGTAGCGGCCGGTGGCGGTGTCCTCGTCCCAGCGGGCGCCGCAGCCCTGGCACGTGCACGAGTCCAGCCGCAGCGACCCGATGAACAAGCGATCGACCTCGTACGCACCGCAGAAGGGGCACTGCAGGTGCCCGTTACTGTCGCCGCTGTCGTCCATGTCCTCTCTTCCATCCCCCGTCGAATCCGGGCTGGTGCCCCGACCTCATCCGTCCACATCGGGTTCGACCCGCGCACCATAGCCGAGGTTTCGTCCGATCTTGGCCTGCATGCCACGCAGGGTGGGTGATGGTCGCGGGTTCCTTGCACGATCAGTGCGATGAGTAGGGTGACCCTCATGGCAGTCGAATTCGAGCAACGGGGCCCGTTCGCGGTCGTCAAGATCAACCGGCCCGAGGCCCGCAACGCCGTCAACGGCGCCGTCGCCCAGGGCATCGAGGAGGCGATCGACAAGATCGAGGCCGACGACAGCATCTGGGTCGGCATCATCACCGGCGAGCCGCCCGTGTTCTGCGCCGGCGCCGACCTCAAGGAGATCAACTCGGGCAACGCCGCCGCGCTGGCGACGGCCCGGGGCGGGTTCGCGGGCATCGTCCAGCGCGAGCGCACGAAGCCGATCATCGCCGCGGTCGACGGCCCGGCCCTGGCCGGCGGCACCGAGATCGTGCTGTCGTGCGATCTGGTGGTGGCGTCGTCGACGGCCACCTTCGGCATACCCGAGGTCAAGCGCTCGCTGGTCGCCGCCGCGGGCGGGCTGTTCCGCCTCGGCCGCAAGATCCCGCTGAACATCGCCATGGAGCTGACGCTGACCGGCGATCCCCTCTCCGCCGAGTTGGCCCACCAACACGGCCTGGTCAACCGGTTGTGCGAGCCGGGTCAGGCGCTCGAGGTCGCCACCGGGCTGGCCGAGCAGATCTGCGCCAACGCGCCGGTGGCCGTGCGCGAGAGCCGCAAGGTCGTCATCGAGGCCACCAACGCCCCCGACGAGCTGGGCTGGAAGATGTCGGCCGAGGGCATGGCCAAGGCCATGTCGAGCGCCGACTTCAGCGAGGGCCTGACCGCCTTCATCGAGAAGCGCCCGCCCCAGTGGAAGGGCCGCTGAGCCCCGCCTCCGTGCGCTGCCCCAGCGGCCGGGTGGAGGGTTGACGTCGCGCAGGCGGTGACCGCCGGGCCCGCCCGCTAGGCCGACGACGGGACGATGCCGTGGTCGACCAGGAAGTCGGCCAGTCCCTCGACCAGGCCGTGGTCGGCGACCTCGGCCAGGGGCACCCAGGCAACCGCGTCGGCGTCGTCGCCGGCCAGGGCGCCGCTGGGCGGGTCGATCAGCTCGACCTCGAAGGTCAGGATCACGTAGTGGGCGTCGGCGGTCAGCTTCTCCGTCCAGCCCACGAACCGGCCCGCCCGGGCGCGCAGGCCCGTCTCCTCGCGCAGCTCGCGCACGGCGGCGTCGCGCGCCCGCTCGCCCGGCTCGATCCGGCCACCGGGCAGGGCCCAGGTGCCGGCCTGGCTGCTGGCCGGTCCCCGCCGCACGAGCAGCAGGCGGCCGCCGGCCACCGACACGACGCTGGCGGCGACCTGCGGCCGGAGCGTGCCGGGCGTCGGCACGCCGTCAGTCCAGCGGTCGGTGGACGACGATGGCTCTCGCCACGAGGCCGAACGACTCGAAGAAGTTCTTGGTGTGGCGGTCGCCGGGCAGCGCCAGGCTGTCGACGCCGAAGCATCCCTGAGCCCGACACCAGGCGAGCAGGTGATCCATGACCGCCTCGCCGATGCCCACGGCCCGGGCGCCGGGGTCGACGTAGATGTCGTCGATCACGCCGAGCAGGCCGCCGTCGCCCAGGCGCTCGGTGCGCACGAGGCCGTAGCCCACGACCGTCCCGTCGAGCGTCCCGGCCGCCACCTCGTGCGTGCGCGATGCCAGCGCGGCGGCCAACTCGGCCCGCGGGTCGCCTTGGCGGCGCTCGCGTCGGAACCACAACGGCCCGCCCTTCTGCCCGCGCTTCTCCTCGCTCGCGGCCGCGACCAGGGCCTCGATGGCGGGCAGGTCGGCGGGCGTGGCCGTGCGCGCAGCCTCGTGCGGGGCGGGGACGGCGGTCACTCCTGGATCTGGGCGACCTTGTTGAGGATGGTCTTGCGGCCGCGGTGCGTGGCCTCGTAGGCCCGCACCGCCTCGAGCTCGTCGGAGGTCAGGCCCTCGAGCCGGGTGACGACCTGCGAGGCCGACAGGCTGTCGTAGTCGGTGATGGCGAGGTCGGCAGCGTCGCCCGCAGCCGGAGCCGCTGGGAGTTGGCCGTTGCCCGAGGGCGGGGCTTCGCTCGCGTCGGCCGTCGACGCGCTCCCGCCCGCGGGGGCGTCCGGGCGGGCGGACTCGGGCACCTCGCCAGGCTCGTCGCCCACGAGCCCGAACGTGCGCAGCAGCCCCGCGGCCTGGTCCTCGAGACCCTCGAGCCGGCGTTTGAGCTGAGCCTCGCCGTGGCGGACCGCGAACTGGCCGAACATCCGGGCGTTGCGGGCGTGGACCCGCCCCTGCTCGGCCAGCTTGGGCAGCAGCGAGTGGGCCTCGAAGAACAGGCCGATGGGCGCGTAGACGAAGAGGTCGGCCGCCTGGTCGACCAGTTGGTCGAGGGGTGCTTTCTCGTCGTCGGTGGTCACGGCACGATCATCTCAGACGCAGTCCACGCAGAGCATGAGGGTCTCGTCGGCGAGCTGGCGGCGGTGCTTGACCAGGAAGCACGACTGGCAGACGAACTCGTCGGCCTTCTTGGGTTGGATGCGGCCGGCGCCGTCGCTGCGGTCGTCGGGCTCGGGCGCCTCGTCCTCGTCGTCCTCGTCCTCGGGTTGTGCGGCGATGCGGTCCTTGAGGATGGCGTCGAGGTCGGCCTCGACGTCGTCGGGATCGAGATCGTCGTCCTCCTCCTCGTCGTCCTCGTCGTCGCTCGCCTTGCGGGCCTTGGTCGCCGTCGCCTTCGCGGCGGGGACGGCGGCCGCGGGGACGACCACGTCGGCCTCGTCGTCGTCCTCGACGACGACCTCGGCCTCGTCGTCGAAGTCGTCGAAGACCTCGACCTCGTCGTCGAGATCCTCGGGCTCGTCGGTGAACACGTCCTCGGGGGCCTCGGCCTCGAAGTCATCGTCGGGGGTGTCGTCGTCAGACATCGGGTCCTTCAGGATCTGCCATGCGCGGCCGGGATCATAGACACGCTGCTCACCCGGATCAGAACCAGGCCGCGAGGCGGGTCAGGGTAGCGACGCGGAGGCCAACACGTGCTGTGACACAGATCACATCGCGTGCCGACGCTACTCAGCGTGACAGCCGGCGCTGCGCTGCCCGGCGCTCGCTCGCCAGCCGCCCGAGCCGGGGTTCGGGCGAGTGGTCGGCGAACCGCATGGCCTCGGCCACGGCGTGGTGGCCGGCCCGCTCGGCGATGAGCCGGTGCATCTGCTGGGCGACGCTGCGGTAGGCGGGATGGCCCTGGGGCGCGCTGCGCAACTCGATCAGGTGCATGGCCTCGCGGGCGTTCAGCTGCATGACGAAGCGCAGGCGGTAGGCGAGCGCCACCGCGTAGGGCGCCTGGGCGGGGAAGCGCTCGGCCAGCCCCTCGTGCAGGGCGGCCGAGCGCTCCATCGTCTCGTCGAACGCGGCGCCCCAACCGGCGTCGTCGACGGCCTCGGGCCGCGTGTAGCCGTGGCGCGGCGACAGCGGCTGCCATTCGACGGTGAGCATGCGGTGCCGCTGCAGGTCGCGGAACGCCCCGTAGTCGGCCAGTATGTCGAACCGGTAGCTCGGCCGCTCGAACGCCCGGCCGGGGCGGTGGCGCCGGTTGGTGCGGTCGCCCACGTACGCCCGCACGACGGCCAGACGCTCGTCGACGGTCATGTCGCCCACCCGCCGCTCGATCTCGGCCTCGGGCCGGTCGGTGTGGGGGTAGAGCATGGCGGTGACGAGCCGCACCTCGGCGTCGGGGTCGAACTCGACCAGCTCGACGTGCGGGCCGCCGCCCGCCTCGGGGCCCTCGTCGGGGAACAGGCGGCCGGCGATGTCGTCCATGGCGGTGCGCGTGGTGGCCAGGTAGGTGCTGGCGGCCACGCCCCGGTCGGTCAGGTCGACCCGCTTGAGGAAGCTGGGGATCACCTTGCGCAGCTCGGTGAGCATGAGATCGGCGTAGGCGCGGGCCTCCGGCAGGGGGTGGGCCCGCATGCGCAGCAGCAGGGCCTCGTAGGCCTGCCCGGTGCCGTAGATGCCCACGTTCGAGAGCGCCGCGGCGGGCAGGGCGCCCCGCACCGCGTCGAGCGCCTTGGCCTTGAGCGCCTGGCGGTGCACGAAGTCGCTGTCGCCGGGCTGGCGGGGGTAGCGGTCGCGGAAGTGGTCGAGCATGGCGGCGGCCAGCTCGGCGTAGGAGTCGAACATCCGGTCGAGGTCGCCCACGTAGCGCAGGCCCAACGGGCTGCCCAGCACCTCGGGGTCGCGGTAGTAGCGGTAGCGCCCGCCGAGGCGGGCGTCGTACGCGATGTAGCGGGTGCTCTGCTCGAGGTACGACATGAGCCGACCCCACTCGAGCACCTTGGTGAGCAGGTTCGACGCCTGCTCGCACGCCAGGTGCACGCCCCCGAGCTGGGCCACGGAGTCGTCGCCGTACTCGAAGAAGACCCGGTCGTACAGCTCCTCGGCCCGCTGCAGCCCCACTGTGGCGTCGATGGTGGCGTCGCCGGTGATGTCGAGGTCGCCGACGAACTCGTCGAGGAACAGCCGGCGCAGGCTCTTGGGCGAGCGCGAGTAGCGGGCGAACAGCGCCCCCTTGACGACCTCGGGCAGGTTGACGAGGGCGAACACGGGCCCGTCGAGGTTGGTGAAGTACCGGCGGAGCACGTCGGCCTCGGCGGGGGTGAAGTCCTCGCTGACGTAGACCGTCATAGGGGGCCAGATCGTACGACGGCGGCGGCGCGCGCTCGGGGATCCCGGAGGCGCCGGCCCGGGTCGCCGGCCGCCCTCACGGCGCCCCGCCCCGCGCGCCCAACTCGGCCCGCCACTCGGCCCGGGCCCGCTCGACCAGCCCGGCGTCGAGCCACAGGTCGGCGACCGTGAAGGCCAGGGCCTTGGCGCCGTCGATGACCGCACGGTCGCCCTCCGGCCCCGCCGCGAAGCCGGCGAAGGCCGGGGTGTGGATGGGCACGCCCGGTGGCGCCACCTGGATCATCGGGTGGATCGCGGGCACCGCGTAGCTGACGTTGCCCATGTCGGTGCTGCCCACCACCCGGGCCGAGGCCGAGGGAGCCCGGACGGTGCGGCCCAGTGCCAGAGCGTTGGCCTGGTAGCGCTCGACGATGGCGGCGTTGTCGATCATGTCGGCGTACACGGGGTCGATCCACTCGACGTGCAGGTCGCAGCCCGCCGCGTCGGCGCCCGCCTGCAGGCAGGCCAGCACCCGCCGCTCGAGCGCCTCGAGGTGGGAGACGGTGGACGAGCGCACGATCCACTCGGCCCGGGCGACGTGGGGCACGATGTTGGCGCGATCGCCCCCGTCGGTGATGATCCCGTGCACCCGCTCGGACGGGTCGATGTGCTGGCGCAGGGCCGCCACGTTGACGTAGCCGAGCACGGCGGCGTCGAGCGCGTTGCGGCCCATGTGCGGGGCGGCCGCGGCATGGGCCGCCTCGCCGGCGTAGGTGACATGCACCTGGTGCAGGGCCATCACGTCCATCGCGGCCAGGTCCGCATCGGCGGGATGGACCATCAGCGCGGCCTCGACGTCGGCGAACGTGCCGCCGTCGATCAGCGGCACCTTGCCGCCGCCACCTTCCTCGGCGGGCGTGCCGACCACGAGCACCCGGCCGCCCAGACCGTCGGCCAGCGCGGCGGCGGCCAGGCCGGCGCCCAGCCCCGCGGCGGCGATGACGTTGTGGCCGCAGGCGTGACCGATGCCGGGCAGCGCGTCGTACTCGCACACCACGGCCACCCGGGGGCCGGCGCTGCCCGCCGCGGCCTCGAAGGCGGTGGCGACCCCCCGGGCCGAGCGGGCGACCGCCAGGCCCTCGCTCTCGAGCACGCCCGTGAGCAGGTCGTGGGCGAACCGCTCCTCGAAGCACAGCTCGGGGTTGGCGTGGATCTGGTGCGACACGTCCACCAGAACGTCGGCGCGCTTGTCGATCTCGGCGGCCAACCGGGCCTTGGCCTCGCTGAGGGGAGTCGGCTCCATCGGTCCACGCTAGTGCCGGACGACCCGACGGGCCGGGCTACCCGTGGCGCATCACGACCTTCCCCAGCTGGTCGCCGCGGCGGAGGCGCTCCAGCGCCGCCGGGTAGTCGGCACGGTCGAACACGTCGTCGACCTGCACGGGCAGCCCCGTCGCCACCAGGCGAGTGACCTGATCGAACTCGGGGTACGAGCCCATGGTCGAGCCGATGATCTCGATCTGCTTGAAGAACAGCCGGGGCAGGTTCAGTTCGACCTTGGGCCCCGACGTGCCGCCGCACACGACGAGCCGCCCGCCGGGCCGCAGCGCCCGCACCGAGCGGTCCCAGGTGGCGGGCCCCACGCTCTCGACCACCACGTCGACCGTCACCGGCCAGTCGGACCCGGAGTCGAAGGCGTCGGCCGCGCCCGCCGCCACCGCCCGCCGGCGCTTGGCCTCGTCGCGCGAGGTGGCGTACACCGTGGCGCCCGACCGCCGGGCGAGCGCCAGGGCTGCGGCGCTCACTCCCCCGCCGATGCCCACGATCAGCACCGACTCGCCGGCCGTGAGCCGGGCACGGCGCAGCATGCGCCATGCGGTCAGCGTGGCCAGCGGGTAGGCGGCGCACTCCTCCCACGTACGGCCCGGCGGCCGGGCGACCACGTTGCGCCCGGGCACGACCACCAGGTCGGCGTGGCCGCCCCAACGGTGCTCCCCGACGATCTGGAACCCTGCGCCGAGGGGCGAGTCGATGCCGTAGGTCACCACTGCGTCGAGGGTCGACACCGCGGGATTGGTCACGACCTCGTCGCCGGGGGCCACATGGTCGACCTCGGCGCCCACCGACTCGACCACGCCGGCCACGTCGCAGCCCGGCACGTGAGGCAACGCGGGGCGGGGCAGCCCCTGGGTGAGCCAGAGGTCCATGTGGTTGAGCGCCGAGGCCACCGGCCGCACCCGCACGTCGCCCGACCCCACCGGCGGGTCGTCGACCTCGCCCTCGCGGTAGCTACCGGGCGACTCGTCCAGGATCCAGGCGCGCACGGCAGCGACGCTAACGCGGGCCTCCGGCGACGCAGGTCGGCCGGCCGGTGCTCTCGGTTCACGCAGGTCGAGCGCGTCGGCGCCCTCGGTTCACGCAGGTCGGGGCGTCATGCGGCCTCAGACCACGCAGGTCAGGGCGTCGGGCTCGACCCGGATCGACAGGCGGCGGGCCCGTCCGACCGGCTCGCCGTCGAGCCACACCGGCGTCGGCCCGTCGAGATCGACCTGCACGGCCGGACGGCGCTGCACTGCGATGGCGGGGTGGGGCAGGTGGCCGCCGGTGGGCAGGCGACGCCGCGCCTCGAAACGCTCGGCGAGCGACATGGCCGCCGACACGTCGAGCACGTCGAGCAACCCGTCACCGGGGTGGGCTCGGGGGGCCACGTCCCAGGCGCCCAGGAACTCGGCGTTCATGGCCGCCACGATGCGCCCGCGCCACCACGAGCCCCGGGCGACCAGATGGGCGACGAACCAGTGCTGCACGCCGTCGACCAGCACCGACCCCAGGTCGACCGGCACATGGGCGCCGACGGCACCGTGCAGGCGGGCCAGGTCGCCCCGCCCGCCCAGCGTGCGGCACAGGTCGCCTCCCGCCAGGCGCAGCACCGGTACGGGCTCACCGGCGCGCCGAGCGGCCGTGACGGCGCGCCGGGCCTCGGCGTCGGAGCCGACGACCACGCCATCCTCGGGCACGCCGCCGGCCGCGCCCCACGCCTCGCCCCTGCGGACGGTCACGCCGCCTCGCCGCCCGAGGTCCCGCCCACGGGAGCCCCCCACGCCTCCCCCCGACGGGCCCTCACGTCTCGTCGCCGCCGGCGATCTCGTCCAGCGTGGAGGAGATCGACACCACGCCCCGGCGCAGCGCCTCGGCGGCCTGGCGGGCCGCGCGGGCGGTGGCGGGGTCGGGCGCCACGTCGCCCACCTGGCGTGCGAGGTCGATGAGCGTCTTCACATTGCGCACGAAGTCGCCGCCCGACAGGTCCTCGTCGCCCAGCACCTCACCCAACGGCTCGCCCGCGGCCCAGGCGTGGGCGAGGGCGACGAAGCCCGGGTCGGGTGGCCGGGTGGCGGGCAGGCCTGCGGCCTCTTCGTCGGCCCGCAGGTCGTCGGCCAGGCGCTCGATCTCGGCCCAGCGCGCCCGCACCTCGCGCGACGGGAACCAGGGCGGCGCCGGGACGCCGGGCCCCCGGTGCTCATACGTGAAGCACGACACCAGCCCGGCCAGCGCCGCCGGGTCGAGGCCGTCGAGCAGGCCGGAGCTCATGGCCTCGGCCACCAGCAGGTCGGACTCGTGGTAGGTACGGGCCAGCAGCTCGCCCCGCTCGGTGAGGGCCCAGCCGTCGAGATAGCCCCAGGCCTCGAGCAGGCGCAGCACGCGGTCGAAGCGGCGGGCCAGCGACTCGGTGCGCGACCGCACCTCGCGACGCATGTCGGCCAGCTCGCGCCGCGCCCGCTCGCGCTGACCCGCGGCCCGCACGTGGCGGTCGCGGTCGGGGCAGCCGTGCACGGGATGGGCCGACACGGCCGACGCCGCCCCCTCGGCCTCGCCCGCGTCGTCGCCGTCGCCCGCCCCGCCGCCGTCGCGACGGGGCCCCAGGCGCGCCGCGCGCAGCTCGTCGGCCACACGGTGCTGGAAGGCGCGGTTGTTGGGCTGGTACGGGCGGGGCATGTCGATACGCCCCAGCCGCTCGGGCGTGGCGACCATGTCGTCGATCCCGATGCTGACCGGCTCGCCGCTCGCGGCGATGCCGCGCAGGCGGGCGCCGCCGCCCTTGCGCTGGGCGATCGACAGCACGGCGACCCGTTGGCCGGCCACGTCCACCACGTCGCCGGGCATCATCCGGGCGAGGGCGAAGGCGACGGCACCCCGTGCCGCTCGAGTGGGCGTCGACGCGGCCCGCTCGGCCAGCACCAGCTCCCGGTACTCGTCCACGTCGCCCCGCTCGCAGGCGGCCTCGGCGTCGAGCCGGGCGAGGCGCTCCTGCTGGCGCTCGATGCGGGCCTCGGACCGCACCACCGCCCGGTCGGCCTGGAACTGGGCGAAGCTCAGGTTGAGCAGGTGGTGCGCGTCCGCGGGCTGGTAACGCCGCACCAGGTTGGCGGCCATGTTGTAGGTGGGGCGGAAGGCCGAGTGCAGCGCGTAGGTGCGGCTGGAGGCCAGGGCGGCGACCTGGTCGAAGGGCACGAACGGCGACCACAGCACGACCGCGTACCCCAGCTCGTCGATGCCGCGCCGCCCGGCCCGCCCCGTGAGCTGGGTGTACTCCCCCGGCGTCAGGAAGGCCCGCGACTCACCATCGAACTTGGTCAGCCGCTCGATCACCACGGTCCGGGCCGGCATGTTGACCCCGAGCGCCAGCGTCTCGGTGGCGAACACGGCCTTGACCAGCCCCTCGACGAAGCAGGCCTCGACCGCCTCCTTGAACGGCGGGACCATGCCGGCGTGGTGGGCGGCGAGCCCCATCTCGAGCGCCGAGGCCCAGCGGTCGAAGCCGAGAACGTCGAGGTCGTCGTCGGTGAGGGCGGACGTGCGCTCGGCCACGATGGCCCCGATGCGCCGGCGCTCGTCGGGCGTGGTCAGCCGCAGGCCGGCGTCGAGGCACGCGGCCACGGCCTCGTCACAGCCCATCCGGCTGAAGATGAAGTAGAGCGCGGGCAGCATGTCGCGCTCGCCCAGCAGCTCGATCACCTCGGGGCGGCGGGGCGCGAACAGGCGGCGGCGGGGCCGACGGTTGCCCCGGCGTGGCCCCGTGCCGGCCACGGCGTCGTTGTCGAGGCGCTCGGCCTCGGGGTTGGGACGGCCGTCGACGAGCGTCGGCAGCAGGTGGGGCCGCTCGCTCTGGCGATCGCCGACCAGGTACAGGTTGCGCAGCTCGACCGGGCGCTCCTCCTCGAGCACCAGCCGGGTGGGGCCGCGCACGGTGGTGAGCCACTCGGCCAGCTCCTCGGCGTTCGACACGGTCGCCGATAGGCACACCAGGGCCACCTCGGCCGGCAGGTGGATGATCACCTCCTCCCAGACGGGACCCCGGTAGGTGTCCTGCAGGTAGTGCACCTCGTCGAGCACCACGAAGCGCAACCCGGACAGCGCGGGCGCGTCGGCGTAGATCATGTTGCGCAGCACCTCGGTGGTCATGACCACCACCGGGGCGTCGCCGTTGATGCTGTTGTCGCCGGTCAGCAGGCCGACCTTGTCGGTGCCGTGACGGCGGGCCAGGTCGGCGAACTTCTGGTTCGAGAGCGCCTTGATGGGCGTCGTGTAGAAGACCTTGCCCCCCTCGGCGAGCGCCCGGGCCACCGCGTGCTCGGCCACCACGGTCTTGCCCGCGCCGGTGGGCGCTGCCACGAGCACCGACTCGCCGGCGTCGAGGGCGCCGACGGCCCGGCGCTGGAACGCATCCAGCTCGAACGGGTAGGTCACGAGCGCCGTGCCGTCGCCGCCCGTGCCGGCCGGAGCGGCGGTCACGCGTTCGCCTTCGCCGCCTGCCGCTTGGTGATGATGCGACCGGCGACGATCGCGACCTCGTAGAAGATGATCATCGGCACCGACAGCATGAGCATGCTGATGGGGTCGCCCGAGGGGGTGATCACCGCGACCAGCACCAGGATGCCCACGATCGCGAAGCGCCGACCCTTGCGCAGCGTCTCGGTCTCGAGGATGCCGGCCATCTGCAGGAAGATGAGCACGATCGGGAACTCGAAGCCGATGCCGAACGCCAGCATCATGTACGTGATGAGCTGGAAGTACTTGCCCGGCGCGAACGCCGTGACCAGGTCGTCGCCACCGATGTTCACGAGGAAGTCGAGCGCGCGGGGCAGCGTGTAGTACGCCAGCCCGGCGCCGAGGCTGAACAGCACCAGCGCGCTCGCCACGAAGGGGACGGCGTAGCGCCGCTCGTGCGGGTAGAGGCCGGGCGTCACGAACTGCCAGATCTGCCAGAGGATCACCGGCATGGCGAGGGCGATGCCGGTGTAGGCCGACGTCTTGATGCGGACCGAGAAGCCCTCGAGCGGGTCGAACACCACGAGCTTGCCAGGAACGACGGCGTTGTCGGCCGTGGCGATGTCCTTGTACGGCGCGATCAGGAAGTCGAACACCCACTCGTAGAGGATGAAGCCGACGAGCATGCCGACGAGCACGGCCAGCGCGCAGATGATGAGCCGCTTGCGCAGCTCGGTCAGGTGCTCGACCAGGGTCATGCCGGTGTCGACGGCCGGCTGGGCGCTCATCGTGGCCTCCTGCTCCCCCGCGCCGGCCCTAGGAGGCCGCGCGCTCGTCGCCGAGCGGGGTCACGATCTCGTCGAGCGCGTCGGCCACCGCCGGCGCCACCCGGGGCCCGGACGCGTCGGTCGCGCCGCCGGCCGGGGCGGGTGTCGCCTGCTCGGCCGGGCTGTCCGGCACCGCCTCGGCGACGGGCGCGGCGGTGGTCCCGTCTTCGCCGCCGTCGCCGCTCCCCGGCGACGCGATGGTGCCGGCGCCGTCCGTCGACCCGGCCTTGGCATCGGCGTCGGCGTCGGCCACGGTGGCGGCCAGGGGGGACGCCTCGGTGCGCCTCGCGGGGGCCTCGGACTCGCTGGCGTCGAACGCGTCCTTGAGCTCGCGCTGGAAGCCCGACGACACCCGGCGCACCTCGCTCATCACCTTGCCGACCTGGCGCGCGGCATCGGGCAGGCGCTGAGGTCCGAGCACGATCAACGCGATGAGCATGATCACCAGCAGCTCGCCGCCGCCGACGTTGAACATGACGACGAGTGTAGAGGTCAGTCGCCGGCGTGCGACCCGTCGGCGCCCCCGTGCGGGCCGGCCTCCAGGGGGTGCAGCTCGCGGAACTCCGCGACCAGCTCGTCGGTGGCGGCGGTGGCTTCGCGCACCGCCGCCAGCGGGCGCCGCACCTCGGCCAGCGCGGCGACCTCGCGGGCGAGGGCCACGCACTCGTCCTCGACGGCCCGCGCCCGCGCCACCAGCAGCAGCGTGGCGAGCGCGGCGGCCACGACGGGGACGGCCCAGAGCAGGGTCACGTCCCGGACGCTATCGCTACTCCTGGCGCCGGTCGGCGGTGAGCAGGTCGTCGAACCAGTCGTTGCCGCGCAGGATGTGGTGGAAGTCGATGACGTCGTCGAGGCCGAAGGGCGGTCCCGTGGGACGCGGCTCGCTCAGCTCGGCCGGCCGGCGCCACACCTGCAGCTCGCAGCCCGACTCGATGAGCAGGTCGATCGTCCGACGGTCGGCGGGCCGTACGACCGGCGCATCGCAGCGTGGGCAGCGGAAGACGTAGGTGCCCGCGTGGGCGCCCACGCACACCCTGACCAGCAGGTCGTGCGTGCCGAGCTCGACGTCGCCGCAGTCGCTGCAGGTGGCTCGGATCAGGGTCGCCATCACACTCCTCGAACTCGATGTACCCGATGAGAGCCCCGTGGCGGGACACTATGACGCCACGTGCCGGAAGAACCCTCTCTACCCACGGGGCCGTCCCTCCATGCCTACCCGCGTGCCCGCCACCCTCAGACCACCCCTCGCGTTCGCCCACCGCGGCGCCCGGGCACATGCCCCGGAGAACACCGTCGAGGCCTTCACGCTCGCGCTGCGGCTGGGGGCGACCGGACTGGAGAGCGACGTGTGGGTGACGGCGGACGGCGAGGCCGTGCTCGACCACGACGGCCTCGTCGGCACCCGTCCGCGCCGTCGGCCCATCGCCGCCCTGGCCAGGGCCGACCTTCCTGCCCACGTGCCCACCCTCGGCGACCTGTACGCGGCCTGCGGCACCGGCATGGCCCTGTCGCTCGACGTCAAGGACGCCGCCGCCTTCGAACCGGTCGTCGCCGTGGCCCGCGCCGCGGGCGGCTCGGCGCTCGGCAACCTGTGGCTGTGCCATCCCCGCTGGCAGCAGGTGGCCGAGTGGCGGACGCGCTGCGACGACGTGCGGCTGGTCGACTCGACGCGTCGCGACCGCATCAAGGAGGGGCCCGAGCGGCGGGCCGCCTCGCTGGCCGCGGCCGGCATCGACGCCGTCAACATGCACCAGATGGACTGGACCGGCGGCCTGACCACCCTGTTCCACCGGTTCGGCGTGCTGGCCTTCGCGTGGGACGCGCAGTCGCCCCGGGTGCTGGCCGAGCTCATCGACGCCGGCATCGACGGCATGTACAGCGATCACGTCGACCGCATGGTGGACGCGGTGACCGCCGCCTACCCGGCGCCCTGAGGGCCTCGGCTCACAGCCAGCCCAGGTCGGTCAGCGGCAGCACCTTGACGACGGCCCGCCCGATGATCGTGTCCTCGTCGATGGGGCCGAAGACGCGGCTGTCCTCGCTGTTCAGGCGGTTGTCGCCCATGACGAAGACCGTGCCCTCGGGCACCACCTCGCGGTCGAGGTCGTTGGTGGGCGTACCGGGCTCGAGGTAGGGCTCCTCGATAAGCTCGCCGTTCACGTACACGCGCCCGTCGCGGCCCTCGATGGAGTCGCCGCCCACCGCGACCACCCGCTTGATCAGGTCCTTTATCTCGCCCTCGAGGCCATTCGACGTCTCCGGTGGTCGCTCGAACACGATCAGGTCGCCCCGGCGCACGTCGTGGGTCTTGTACGACAGCTTGTTGACCAGGACCCGGTCGCCGACCTCGAGCGTCGGCGTCATCGACGGCGACGGGATCCAGAAGGCCTGGACGAAGAACGCCTGTGCCGTGAGGGCGATGAGCACGCCGCAGCCGATGACGGCGGCCCACTCGACCAAGGTGCGGACCGGGTTGCGCTGCTTCGACCGTCCCGCACGGTGGCTGGGCGTGCCCTCGTCGTCGTCGCCGTGGCCGTCTTCGGGGTCGGGCGCGCTGCCGTTGCCGGTGGCCAGGTGCCGCGGGGCAGAGCGGGGCCGATGGCCGCCGGCGGCGGCGCCCCGGGTGTCGCCTCGGCCGTCGCCAGGAAGGCCGGAGGGGGGTGAGACGTCACGCACGGCGTGATGGAGGCTAGCGCGGGCGGCACGCCGGGCGGTGCAGGGGTCCCGGTTCAGCCGCGCCGGTAGCGGTCGAGGATGCGCCGTGCGGCACGGGGACCGGCCGTGAGCAGGTCGGAAACGTCGGCCTCGACGACCCGGGCGTGGCGCCCCAGCCGCACGAGCAGGCGTTCGAGCCACGGCGTGGCGGTGACGGCCAGCCGCACCCGACGCCAGCCGTCGTCGAGGTCGTTCACCTCGTCGACCGGGTAGGTCTCGACCACCCACGCGGCCTCCGGGGCGAGGTCGAGCGTCACCCGGGGCACGTCCGGCCCGGGGGCGAACTCCGCGCCGGCGCCGGTGTCGCCGGCCGTGGCGGTGGCCGCCTCCCGGTCGAACGTCTCGTCCAGGACCTGGATGTCGACCACCCGCTCGACCCGGAACTGGCGCAGGTCGCGGGCCTTGTGGCAGTACCCCCGCAGGTACCAGGCGCCGCCGTCCGCGTACACCGCGTGGGGGTCGACCGTGCGGGTGGTGCGCTCGTCGCGGCCGTAGCTGTAGTAGTCGATGCGCACGCGGTGGCCCTCGGCCGCCGCCGTGCGCAGCGCGTCGAGCATCCCGGGCCGGGACTCGCCGAGGGTGACCGACACCGCCTCGGCCGGGTCGACGCCCAGCACGCCGGCCAGCTTGCCGAGCGCGGTGGCGAGCGGGCCGTGGGGCTCGCCACCGGGCAGGCCCTGCGAGCCCGAGCCGGCCGCCACGAGGGCGAGGCCCTGCTCGGGGGTCAGATGCAGGGGGCGGGCGAACACGTCGGCGAAGCGCAGCCACACCCGGTCCCCCTCGATGATCACGTCGATGAGCGTGTCGGGGGTGTAGGGCGGCACCCCCACCATCATGAGCACCTCGAGGTCCTCGATCAGCTTGCGCCGGCTGAGGGCGAACCGCTGGCACACCTCGTCGACGGTGGGGCCGTCCTGCGCCGCGATCCACGGGACCATGGCCAGCAGCCGCGCCACCCGGTCGGACGCCGAGGTGCGCACCACCGGCGCCCGCCGGCTCACGCCGCACCCACCTGGGCCTCGAGCCACGCCACCACGTCGTCGCGCAGGTCGTCGGGCGCCAGGACCTCGGCATGGTCGAGGAAGGTCAGGACGAAGGAGCGGAAGTTCTCGCGGTTCGTCACCGTCATGCCCACCACCACCGAGCCGTCGGGCCGCTCCTCGACCACGGCCCCTGCGCCCAGGTGCTGCACGATCCACGGCGCCTGGGCGGCGTCGACCAGCACCCGGGCCTCGATCGCCTCGCCCTCGCCCAGCTGCCACGGCGCGAGCTGCACGCCGGGCACGGCCACGGCGGGGCGCTCGAAGCGCGGCCCGGGCAGCACCCGGGCGGGCCCGTCGAACCGGTCGAGCCGGAACACCCGCTCGGCAGCGCGGGCGTGGTCGTGCCCGCTCAGGTACCAGCGGCCCCGCTGGAACTCGATGCGGTACGGGTCGACCGTGCGCTCCTCGCCCCGGTAGCCGAACCGCACCGGCAGCTGGGCCGTGATGGCCCCGAACAGGGGCCCCACGTTGCTGCCGGGCAGGCTGCCGACGGCCAGCCCGAGGCCGCCGCCGGGCTCGCCCACCAGGCCCCCCAGCTTGAGCAGCCCCTCGCTGGCCGACAGCCCGTCGAGCCGCACGACCGACGCGGCGAGGCGCAGGGCCGCCAGCTCGTCGGGGGTCAGGCCCGGGTCGCGCAGGTAGTAGCGGTCCTTGGGGATGCGGTAGCCCTCGACGACCGGGACGACGCCCGGCACGTCCTGGACGGTGAGCGGGACGCCCATGGCCCGCAGGTCCTCCTTGTCGCGCTCGAAGGCCCGGCGGAAGGCGTCGGTGTCGTCGGGGTAGGCGCGCAGCCGCTCGCGGATCTCCTGCGCCGAGAGCGGCCGCGGCGTCTCCAGCAGCAACGCCGTCAGGTTGAGGAGGCGCTCCAGCTTGGCCGCGGACACGAACCGGCAGGCTACTGCCGTACCTCGCCCTGCTCGCGCAGGGCCTCGGCCGCCCAGGCGGCGGCCGCCGCGGCCGCGGCGAAGAAGTCGGGGTCGTCGGCCGGGCCCCGGCCCATCGTCGTCACCACCAGGTCGAGGTCGCCGAGGACGGTGGCCGCGTCCGGCCCGGCGACGGCGGTCGATCCGGCCACCTGGTCGGCAAGGACGGCGGGGAGCGGCACCTCCGGGGCGACCGCCGCCAGGCCGAGGATCGTGCGCACGTGGTGGCTCACCCCCCGGTGCCGGGGCCGGGCATCCGCGCTCGACGCGCGGCAGCACAGTGCCACCCGTGCGCCCATGCGCTGGGCGGCGTCGATCACGCCCGCCACCTCGACCGCGGTGGTGCCGAGCACCGAGGCGGTGCCGACCACGCCCGGTCCCATCCCGACGATCACCAGGTCGGCGTGCGCCACGTGGCGGGCCAGCGCCAGCGCCGAGGGCACGCCGACCGCCTCCATGTCGCCGCCGAAGGCGTGCCCGGCCGTGATGGTGGCATCGAGCACGCCGCGCGCCCGCAGCGCGTGCGCCACGTCGGACAGCGCCAGGGGCAGGGCCGCCCCGTCGGTCATCACGTACACGATGCGAGCGTCGGGCCGCAGGTGCCGCGCCACGGCGGCCACCACGGCCACCTGGCTGTGCAGCGAGCACGCCACGACGGGCAGCCCCGGCACGGCGCTCGGCAGGTCGGGGTGGTGCTCCTCGGCCGCCCCCGCGTCGTGCTGCAGGCTGGTGTAGCGCAGCTTCATGATGTGGCCCGGGCCCGGGCGCTCCCAGGCGTCGCGTGCCAGGTTCCAGTGGACGACGTGCCACCCGCCCGTACCGAGGCCGAGATCGACGGCGGTGGTGTTGAGCACCACCCGGTCGCCGGCCGCCACCGGCCCCACCAGGTCGGTCAGCACGTAGGCGCGCCCGGCGTCGGTGGCCACCCGTTGCAGGCCGTCCCGCTCGACCAGGATCTCCGTCACCGTCGCGCTGCGGAAGCTCGGCATCGCCGGCGACCGTACCGGACCCGGCGTCCAGGTTGGCGATCGCCATCGGCCACCGATATCGTGATCCGATATCAGCGACCGGCGGGCGAAGGAGGACATCCCCATGGCCAAGGTCCGCTACATCGTCGACGACGTCGACACCGCCGTCGCCTTCTACACCGACCGTCTCGGCTTCACCGTCGACATGTACCCCGGTCCCGGGTTCGCCGCCATATCCCGGGGCGACCTCCAGCTCCTGCTGAACTCGCCCGGCGGGGGCGGCGGCGCCGGCCAGGCCATGCCCGACGGCCGGCGGCCCGAGCCCGGCGGCTGGAACCGCATCCAGCTCGAGGTCGACGACGTGGCGGCCGAGGTCGAGCCGCTGGCCGCCGCCGGTGCGTCCTTCCGCAACGAGATCGTCGAGGGCCGGGGCGGCAAGCAGGTCCTGCTCGACGACCCGTCCGGCAACGTCGTCGAGTTGTTCGAGGCGGGGGGTGCACGCTGAGCGAGTTCCTCCGGGGCGCCGTACGGCTGCACATCCTCCACCACGCCGCCGAGGACGAGGTCCACGGCGCCTGGATGGCAGCCGAGCTGGCGCAGCACGGCTACGCCATCAGCCCGGGCACCCTCTACCCCACCCTGCACCGCATGGAGGCCGAGGGCCTCCTGCGGTCGCAGCGGCGGGTGGTCGGCGGGCGCGCCCGCCGGGCCTACCGCATCACCCCGGCCGGGCGGGAGGCCCTGGACGTCGAGCGGCGGGCGCTGCGCGAGCTGGCCCGCGAGGTGCTCGGCGCCGACGGCGGCAACGGCGGCGCCACGGCGCCAGCCGGCTAGAGGCTGGCGATCAGCCGCTCGACCCGCTCGTCACGCGACTTGAACGGGTCCTTGCACAGCACGGTGCGCTGCGCCTGGTCGTTGAGCTTCAGGTGCACCCAGTCGACCGTGTAGTCGCGCTTGCGCTCCTTGGCCCGGCGGATGAACTCGCCCCGCAACCGCGCCCGGGTGGTCTGGGGCGGGGTCTCGACCGCCTCGTCGATGGCCTCGTCCGTGGTCATGCGCTCGACCATGTCGCGCCGCTGCAGCCGGTAGAAGAGGCCCCGCTCGCGGTTGACGTCGTGGTACTGCAGGTCGATGAGCGCCACCCGCGGGCTGCTCAGCGCCAGGTCGTGCTTGTCGGTGTAGCCCTCGATGAGCTTGTGCTTGATCACCCAGTCGACCTCGCGGTCGAGCTTGAACGGGTCGGACTCGATGCCCGTCAGGCAGTACTCCCACATGGCCAGCGCCTTCTCCTCCAGCGGCGACAGGCCCTTGGTCTCGGCGTAGCGCTTGGCCCGGTTGAGGTACTCGGTCTGGATGTCTAGCGCCGAGGCCTCGCGGCCGTTGGCCAGCCGCACGGTGCGCTTGCAGGTCAGGTCGTGGCTGATCTCGCGGATGGCCCGGATGGGGTTCTCCAGCGTCATGTCCCGCAGCACGAAGGAGGGGTCCTCGAGCATGCGCAGCAGGATCGACGTGGCCCCCACCTTGAGGAACGTCGAGTACTCGCTCATGTTCGAGTCGCCGACGATGACGTGCAGCCGGCGGTAGCGCTCGGCGTCCGCGTGCGGCTCGTCACGGGTGTTGATGATCGGGCGGCTGCGGGTCGTCGCCGACGACACGCCCTCCCAGATGTGCTCGGCCCGCTGGGCGATGCAGTACATGGCGCCCCGCGCCGTCTGCAGCACCTTGCCCGCGCCCGCGTAGATCTGCCGCGACACGAAGAACGGGATGAGCACCTCGGCGTAGTGGGCGAAGTCGTCGCGCCGCGAGGTCAGGTAGTTCTCGTGGCAGCCGTAGCTGTTGCCCGCCGAGTCGGTGTTGTTCTTGAACAGGTAGATGACGCCCCGGATGCCCTCCTCCCGCAGGCGGGCCTCGGCCGACACCAGCAGCTGCTCGAGGATGCGCTCGCCCGCCTTGTCGTGGGTGACCAGGTCGAGGATCGAGTCGCACTCGGGCGTCGCGTACTCGGGATGGCTGCCAACGTCGAGGTAGAGGCGGGCGCCGTTGGCCAGGAACACGTTGCTCGACCGGCCCCACGACACCACACGACGGAACAGGTAGCGGGCCACCTCGTCCGGGCTGAGCCGCCGCTGGCCACGCAGCGTGCACGTGACGCCGTACTCGTTCTCGAGGCCGAAGATGCGACGGTCCATCAACTCCGCACGCTACCGCCGTGCCGTGGCGGGGATACGGTCGTAGGCGTGGCGATCGGGCCGATGGTGCCGTTGACGACCGCTGCGAGCTCCTTCGCAGCCCGCGTCCTCGCCGCCCACCTGGGCGCGGAGGGCATCGTGTGGGAGCTGCGCGGCAACGTCGACGGCCCCTATCCCGTCGGCCCCGTCGAGGTGCTGGTGGCCGAGGGCGACCTGGCCCTGGCCCGCGAGGTCGTCGCCGAGCAGCGGGCGACCGCGCCCGATGCCGCCGGTGGCACTGCCGACGGCGGCGGTGCCGTGTCCGACGCTCCCGGCGGGTCCGACGCCGCCCGGGACCGGGCGCGCGGGCTGTGGCTCGTCCTGGCCCTGGTGCTGCTGGCGGCCGCGTTGCTGCTCGGCCGCCTGCTCGAGTCGACCTGGGCCGAGGGCTCGGCTCAGCCCCCGGCGTCGCCGCTGCCGGCGTCCGGCGCCTCCGGCGTGGGCGTGGCCGTCTCGTCGGCCGGCGCCGGCACGTCGGCGGCCTCGGCCTGATCGGCGGCCTCGGCGCCCCCCGAGTCGTCTGTGCTGGCACCGCCCGAGTCGCCGCCGAGCGTGGCGTCGACCTGCTCCGCGGTGAGGCGCCGGAACGCCCGGCGGCCGTCGCCCCGGTTGAGCACCGCGATCTCGAGGTCGTCCGAGGTCAACCGGCGGTCGCCGGCGAGCGCCGCCACCGCCGCCCTGAGGGCGGCGTCGAGCGGGCGACCCGGTTCGTAGGTCTGCTTGACCCGCTCGGTGATGGCATCGGCCTCGCCCCCGCCGAGCACGGTGAAGTCCTTCTCGTCGACCACGGTGCCGTCGTAGAAGATGTGGAACAGCCGGTCGCCGGACGGGTCGACGCCAAGCTCGGCCACGACGATCTCGACCTCCATGGGCTTGATCTCGTGGGTGAACACGTCGCTCAGCATCTGGGCGTAGGCGTTGGCCAGGCTCTGGGCGTCGACGTCCTCGCGGCTGAACGAGTAGCCCTTCAGGTCGGCGTGGCGCACCCCGGCGATGCGCAGCCGGTCGTACTCGTTGTACTTGCCGGCGCCCGCGAAGGCGATGCGGTCGTAGATCTCGCTGACCTTGCGCAGGGTGGCCGAGGTGTTCTCGGCGCAGATGAGGATGCCGTCGGCGTAGAGCATGGCCACGAGGGTCTTGCCCCGGGCGATGTTCTTGCGCGCGAAGTCGGCCTTGTCCTTCATCATCTGCTCGGCCGGGACGTAGAAGGGCATGCTCATCGGGTCTGACCCCCGCGGATCGTGGGGCTCGTGCCCGTGGCGGTCGTGCTGTCCGGCGTCGACATGCGGTCGAGCAGCGCCCGGAAGCGCTCGGACACCTCGTCGTCGTCGAGCCGCGTGAAGCCCTCGACGGTGATGGTGGCGATCACCGGGTAGATGCCCCGCACGAGGTCGGGGCCGCCGGTGGCCGAGTCCTCGTCGGCGGCCTGGAACAGCGAGTTGATGGCCAGCTCGACGGCGTCGGTGCGGTCGAGACCCGTGCGGAACCCCATCTTGATGACGGTGCCCGCGTGCAGGCTGCCCGAGCCGGTGGCCGCGAAGTCGCTCTCCTCGTAGCGGCCGCCCGTGACGTCGTACTCGAACAGGCGCCCGGTGCCCCGGCGCACGTCATAGCCGGCGAACAGCGGGACGACCACGAAGCCCTGCATGGCGGCGGGCAGGTGGCTGCGCACCATGCCGGCGAGCTGGTTGGCCTTGCCCTCGAGCGACAGCTCGGCGCCCTCGACCTTCTCGTAGTGCTCGAGCTGGAGCTGGAACAGCTTCACCATCTCGACCGCGGGCCCGGCCGCGCCGGCGATGGCGACGCCCGAGTGGCGGTCGGCCGGGAACACCTTCTCCATCGTGCGGTGCGAGATCAGGTTGCCCGCGGTGGCCCGGCGGTCGCCGGCCATGACGACGCCGTCGGCATAGCGGATGGCGACCACGGTGGTGCCGTGGGCGACGTCGTGCAGGTTGGCCTCCCGTGGCAGGTCGGCCCAGCGGGGCTCTCCCCCCGAGCGGCGCAGCACCTCGAGGAAGGACGGCCCGGGGTCGTCGTCGGCGCGAAAGGTCGGCAGGGTCATCGGGGCGGAGGCTACCGGCTGGGCAGCCCTCCCCCTTCACGCCGGTCCGGCGCGCTCGGGCGCGAAAGCCGCCCCCAACGACACGGACGCCTCCCGACCGTGGTCGGAAGGCGTCCGTTCAGGCTGGCCGGAGGGTGCGAGCGTCGGCGTGCCGGCTCGGGCGTGCCTACTGGCCGCCCTTCTGCACGTAGCTCTTCACGAACTCCTCGGCATTGCTCTCGAGCACCTCGTCGATCTCGTCGAGCAGATCGTCGAGCTCGGCCTTGATCTTCTCGCCTTGCTCGGAGGTTGCGGGCGTCTCGTCGACGACCTCTTGCTCCTCGCGAGCTGGGGTGGACTTCTTCTTCATCTCTCGCTCAGCCATGCCCCTGCACCTCGTCTGCTCACTGGCCCAATCGGTCCAACAACTCAGCGCTCGTCGTGCTTTCCGCCATCAACCTACCCACGTGGGCCTCGGTTCCACGTGTCGGATCCATCATCGGCACCCGCCGGAGCGGGTCGCCGCCGATGTCGAACACCATCGAATCCCAGTTGGCCGCCACGATCTGGGGCGCCCACCGTTGGAGGCACTTGCCCCGGAACCAGGCCCGAGTGTCGGTGGGCGGCTCGGTCACGGCCTCGGCCACCTCGACGTCGGTGGTGAGGCGCTGCAGGCCGACCCGCGAGGCCAGGCTGCGCTCGGGCCGCAGGTCGTGGTACTGCAGATCCATCGCGAGCAGACGGTCGTCGTCCCAGCGCAGGTCGTGCTTGGCGCGGTAGCCGTCGATCAACCGGTACTTCGCCACCCAGTCGAGCTGGCGGGCCAGCGCCATGGGATCGGTCTCGAGCGTCGTGAGCACGTGCTCCCACAGGCGCAGCACCTCGGACCCGATCTCGGGGGCGCCGATGCAGTCGAGGCCGTGCTCCTCGGCGTACTTCTTGGCGCGGTCGAGGTACTCCCACTGCATCTCGACCGCGGTGAGGGACGTGCCGTTGACCAGGTCGATCGGCTTGCGCAGGGACAGGTCGTACGACACCGCCCGCAGCGCCGCCACCGGCGCAACCGGGGTGAGGTCGCGGGGCAGGAAGTCGTCCTCGATCATGGCCAGCACCAGCGCGGTGGTGCCCACCTTGAGGAACGTGGCCACCTCGGACAGGTTGGCGTCGCCCACGATCACGTGCAGGCGCCGGTAGCGCTGGGCGTCGGCGTGGGGCTCGTCGCGGGTGTTGACGATGGGCCGCTTCAGCGTGGTCTCGAGCCCGACCTCCTCCTCGAAGAAGTCGGCCCGCTGCGTGAGCTGGAAGGGCACGTCGGCCGAGGTCAGCCCCACCGCCTCGGTGCCCACCTTGCCGGAGCCGGTGAACACCTGCCGGCTGATGAAGTGGGGCATCACGTGGTTGACGATGCGCCCGAACGGCACCTGCCGGTCCATCAGGTAGTTCTCGTGGCAGCCGTAGCTGTTGCCCTTGCCGTCGGAGTTGTTCTTGTAGACGACGATCTCCTGGCCGTCGGGCAGCAGCGAGACCGCCGCCCGCATCGAGCGCTGGAGGATCAGCTCGGCCGCCTTGTCGTAGACGACGATGCTGCGGGGGTCGGCGCACTCGGGCGTCGAGCACTCGGGGTGGGCGTGATCGACGTAGTAGCGGGCGCCGTTGGTGAGCACGGCGTTGACCAGGTGCGTCTCGACCTCGGGCGCCATGCTGCCCTCGGCGCTGAAGCCGCGCGCGTCGATGTCGGGGTGCTCGTCCTCGAAGTCCCACCCCACCTTGGCGTGCGCACGGGAGCCCTCGGTCGCCCGGGCCAGGTCGTGCACATAGGCGTTGATGAGGATCGACGAGGCGGCGATGGGGTTGGACTCGCCGGCGCCGCGCACGATGATGCCGAACTCCGTCTCGACACCGATGATCTTGCGCAGCGCCACGAGGTGGACCCTACCCGCCTGGCGCCGCACCACCAGCGCACCGGGTGATCATCCGGTGATCATCCGGGCGGGCCGCTCACGGTGAGCGGGGCCGCACCCTCGGGAGGGCTCACCGTCCACAGGCCTGCGAGCGCACGTAGGTCAGGACCGTGGCATCGCCCCGAAGCTCGGCCTCGACGCAGCGCACCTGCCAGCCCCAGCCCGACTGCACCGCCACCACCACCGCGTCGCCGTCGGCCCGCGAGCCCAACACCCGCGCCGACACCCCGGCCAGGCTCTCGACGGCCACCGTCTCGATGGCCTCGGCCGAGCGCGGGTAGTCGGCGATGGCGTCGTCGGACACGGTGGCCAGGTCGCGCCGCAGGTTGGCGCGCACGTCCCGGGCGGTGTCGTCGGCCGCGTCGGCCAGGGCCATGTTGCCGAGCGAGGCGGCGATCATGAGCGTGCCGCCCACCAGGGCGATCACGACCAGGCGTCCCTCCTTCGTGTCGGTCAGCCTGCGCCGTCGCACCGGCGGGGTCAGAGGTACTGACCGGTGGCCACCCGCTCGATCGCCCGCCCGCCGCCGGCCGCACCGTCCTCGCGGTTGACGATGGTGCGTACGTAGACGATGCGTTCGCCCTTCTTGCCCGAGATCTTGGCCCAGTCGTCCGGGTTGGTGGTGTTGGGCAGGTCCTCGTGCTCCTTGTACTCCTGGTGGATCGACTCGACCATGTCGGCCAGGCGGATGCCCTTGGGGCCGTCCGCCAGCACCCGCTTGATGGCCAGCTTCTTGGCCCGGCGGACGATGTTCTCGATCATGGCCCCGGACGCGAAGTCCTTGAAGTACATGATCTCCTTGTCGCCGTTCTGGTAGGTGACCTCGAGGAACTCGTTGTCGTTGTCGGTGCGGTACATCTCGTCGACCGTGCGCTCGATCATGATCTGCACGCACTTCTGGGCGTCGCCCCCGCCCAGCTCCTGCACCTCATCGGTCGCGAGGGGCAGGTCGGTCGTGAGGTAACGGCCGAAGATCTGGGCGGCGGCCACCTCGTTCGGCCGCTCGATCTTGATCTTCACGTCGAGCCGTCCCGGCCGCAGGATGGCGGGGTCGATGAGGTCTTCCCGGTTCGAGGCGCCGATGACGATGACGTTGCGCAACGACTCGACGCCGTCGATCTCGGCCAGGAGCTGGGGCACGATGGTGGACTCCACGTCCGAGCTGATGCCCGTGCCCCGGGTGCGGAACATCGAGTCCATCTCGTCGAAGAACACGATGACCGGCCAGCCCTCCTCGGACTTCTCGCGCGCCCGCTGGAACACCAGGCGGATCTGCCGCTCGGTCTCGCCCACGTACTTGTTGAGCAGCTCGGGGCCCTTGATGTTGAGGAAGTAGCTCTTGGCCGAGGCGTCGACCGCGCGGGCGCCCACCTTCTTGGCGAGGCTGTTGGCCACGGCCTTGGCGATGAGCGTCTTGCCGCAGCCGGGCGGGCCGTAGAGCAGGATCCCCTTGGGCGCAGGCAGCTTGTGCTCGGCGAAGAGCTCCTGGTGGAGGAACGGCAGCTCGACCGCGTCGGCGATCTGCTCGATCTGCTCGTCGAGGCCGCCGATGTCGTCGTAGCTGATGTCGGGCACCTCTTCGAGGACCAGCTCCTCGACCTCGGGCCGGGGCAGCTTCTCGAGCAGCAGGCCCGAGCGGCTGTCCATCAGCACCGAGTCGCCGGCCCGCAGCGTGGACCCGACCAGGATCTCGGCCAGGTCGGCCACCCGCTCCTCGTCGGCCCGGCCGAGGATGATGGCCCGGTGGCCGTTTTCCAGGATCTCCTTGATCGTGACGACCTCGCCGCTCGTCTCGGGGGTCCGGGCCATCACGACGTTCAGCGACTCGTTGAGCACCACCTCGCCGCCCCGCACCAGCTCGTCGGCCTCGAGGGCGGGATGCACGGCGACCCGCATCTTGCGGCCCCCCGAGTACACGTCGACGGTGCCGTCGTCGTTCTGGGCGAGCAGGGTGCCGTACGCCGAGGGGGGCTGGGTGAGCTTGTCGACCTCCTCGCGCAGGGCGCCGATGTGGTCGCGCGCCTCGCGCAGGGTGTAGGTGAGCTTCTCGTTCTGGGCCACCGCCTGGGCGAGCTGACCCTTCGTCTCGAGCAGCCGCTCCTCGAGGGTGCGCACGCGCTTGGGCGCGTCCTGCAGGCGCCGCCGCAGGGCCAGCACCTCCTCCTCGAGGGCCCGCACCTGGTCGATGTAGGCCGCCTGATCTGCCTCAGGCGTGACCTCTCGACGTTCGTCGTTGTGCTCGGCGACGGTGACCACCTCCTCGATGAGGACCCGATCGGGACCCTACACCGGTGGGGACGCGTCTCCGCACCACATCTTTTTCGGAGTTTCTCCATGGTTTGCCGCGTTTATCCTGGCGTTGGCTAGTGTGGCCAGCGAACAGGCACCCCCCTTTCGGGTGCCGACGGGGCCTCACCCCACCGCCATCGAGCCAGGAGCGAGTCACGCATGAAGGTCTGGATCGACCAGGATCTCTGCACGGGCGACGGCCTGTGCGAAGAGATCGCCCCTGACGTGTTCACCCTGCTTGACGACGGCCTGGCCTATGTCAAGGAGGGCGACAAGGTGTTCTCCGACCCCGGTGGCGCCGAGGGCCTCGCCGTCGTGCCGGCCGGCCAGGAGGAGGCCACCATCGAAGCCGCCGAGGAGTGCCCCGGCGAGTGCATCTTCATCGAGGTCGACTGAGCCTCACCGACCGGCCCCCGGTCGGCTGAACCTCACCGCCCGCCGGCGGCTGCCCAGGTCAGACGAGGCAGCCGCCGGTGTCGCGCTCGGCCGTCAGGTCGCCGGCCAGCACCGTCTCGAGCTCGTCGATCGCCAGCGCGTAGGCCACCCCGGGCCTGTCGGGCGCCACCGCGAACGCCACGCCGACGACCCGGCCCTGGGGATCGACGAGCGCCGAGCCCGAGTCGCCGGGCGCCAGCTCCGATGCCAGGACGAGCACGTTGCGGCTGGTGCTGGCGCTGTCGTAGATGTCGCGCCCGACCGCGGTGATCTCGTCGCCGACCCGGAACGGGCTGACGTCGAGGGGGCCGCCCCCCGGGTACCCGAAGACCCCGCCGGTGTCGCCGACCTCGGCGTCCCGCAGCGGCAGCGCGGGCGCTCCCCCGCCCCGGGTGCGCAGCACGGCCAGGTCGCGCTCGGGGTCGAACGCCACCACGTCGGCCTCGAGCGTCGAGCCGTCGACGAACTCGACGATGCTGTCGTCCTCGCCCGCCACGACGTGGGCGTTCGTCACCACCAGGTCGTCGGCCACGAAGAAGCCGCTGCCCTCCTGGATGCGCGAGCAGGCCTCGCCTGCCACCTTGACGGTCGAGCGCACGACCTGCTCGGCCACGGCCGACGACAGCCCCGTCTCGGCCGGGACCGAGCCGGGGTCGGGCGCGGGCTGGAAGGCGTCGAACACCTCGGGGAACGGCTCGTCGCCCACGATGCGGCGCAGGGCCTCGAGGGCGTCGGGCGGGTTGGGGAAGCTCTCGTGGACCTGTTGGGCGATGGCCGAGCCCCGGGCCTGGTTGGCCATCGTGCCCGGGATGTGGGTCAGCGCCGGCAGCAGCAGCCACAGGATGACCAGCAGGCCCACCACGCCGATGACGCCGCCCGCCAGCTGGTCGGTGCGACGCAGGGCGCCGGCCGGCAGCTCGGCGTGCAGGCGACTGCCCAGCACCAGGCCCAGCGCGTTGCCGATGAGCGCCATGCCGACCAGCAGGCCGATCGTGACGAGGGCGACGGTGGGCTCGCTGGCGTCCTGCACCTCGGGCAGCACCAGGGGCAGCACCAGCGCGCCGGCGATCACGCCCAGGGAGAAGCCGATCCACGAGGTGGCGCGGGCGACGAAACCGAGCCGGTAGCCGCCGACTGCCGCGCTCACGGCGATGAGGACCAGCACGATGTCGAACATGTTCACCCCCAGCTCACCTCTCGCGCCGGCCGTCTCACGCCTGGCTCAACAGCCTCGCGCTGGTGAGGAACCCGGTGTGCGCGACCATGCGGTGGTCGGGCCGGACCGACTGGCCCTCGATGTGCCAGCCTCGGTTGAGGACCTCGATCGTGTCGACCATGCCGAAGCCCTGGGCCGACAGCTCCTCTCGCAGCTGCACGGCCTGCGTGATCTGGGGCGTGTAGGCCACGAGCACGCCGCCCCCGTGCAGGGCACGGGCCGCGTGCTTCACGACCTGCCACGGCTCGGGCAGGTCGAGCACGACCCGGTCGAGGTCGACCTCGTCGATGCCGTCGTAGGCGTTGCGGTGCTCGACCGTGTAGCGCTCGAGCACGTCGTCGCCGAGGAACGTGGCCACGTTGCGCACCGCGCGGTTCGCAAAGTCCTCGCGCAGCTCGTAACCGGTCACCACCGCCCCGGCCCGCACCAGGGTCATCGACAGCGCGCCCGACCCCACCCCGGACTCGAGCACGCGGGCGCCCGGGAAGATGTCGGCCAGCATCAGGATCGGCCCCAGGTCCTTGGGATAGATCACCTGGGCGCCCCGGGGCATCGTCAGCACGAACTCGGCCAGGGTCGGCCGGATGGCGAGCATGGCCGATCCCCGGCTCGAGCGGACCGACGACGCCTCGGCCGCGCCGATGAGGTCGTCGTGGGCCACCACCCCGGCATGCGTGTGGAACTCGCCCCCGGCGGTCAGCGTCACCAGGTAGCGGCGCTTCTTGGCGTCGATCAGCAGCACCTGGTCGCCGTCGGCGAAGGGCCGGCTCACGAGGTGGCCCGGCTCTGCGCCCCGCGGCCGGTGCCGCGGCCACGGCTCCGGCTGCGTCCCCGCCCCGAGCGCAGCAGCTCGACGGGCACCGGCTCGGCGTGCGCGGTGCGCTCGACCAGCCGGCAGAACGCGCACACCTCGGCGGTCGTCGGCGAGCCGCAGTGGGCGCACGGGCGCAGGCCCTCCAGGGCCTCGGCCACCTCGGGTCGGAAGCGGTCGGCCGCCTTGCCGAGGAACTCGAAGTAGAAGGCGTGCTTGGTGCCGGGCGATGCTGCCTCGATGCTGTTGAGCGCCTCCTTGTAGCGCAGGTGGCGATTGCCCTCGGCCATGGGGCACTCGTCGACGATGTACTCGATGCCCCGCAGCACGCAGTAGGCGGCCGTCTCGCGCTCGGACAGGCGCACCAACGGCTTGACCTTGCGGGGGAAGCCGTCGCGCGCGGGCAGCACGGGCGCCTGGCGGCCCAGGTACTCGGTGTTCCAGTGCAGCACGTTGCCGAGCAGCACGGCCGCCTCGTCGTCGAGGTTGTGGCCGGTGGCCACCACGTCGAAGCCACCCTCGAGCGCGGCGCGGTCGATGAGGTGGCGCTTGGACATGCCGCACGACGAGCACGGCACCCGGCGGGTCACCGCCGCGGCGGTGGGGATGTCGTAGCCGTACTCGTCGCGCAGGTCGATGTGCCGCAGCGGGACGCCGCGGCTCTCGGCGTAGGCCGCCGCGGCCGCGGTGCTGGCCTCGCTGTAGTCGCCGATCCCGAGACCGATCGTCATGGCCTCGACGTCGCAGCCGAGGTCGATCAGCAGGTCGCACAGGGCCAGGCTGTCCTTGCCGCCCGACACGGCGACCAGCACCCGGTCGCCGGGGGCGATCATGTCGTGCTGGCTGATGGCCTTGGCCACCTGGTCGCGGCAGAACCTGAGGAAGTGCTCAGCGCAGAAGTTCGCGTTGTGGCGCCGCAGGTCGATGACCGCGGGCCCGCGGCACACGGTGCACTTCACGCTCACGCCCCCCCGGAGATGACGGGCCGCACCTCGACGACGTCGTCGTCGGCCAGCACCGCGTCGCCGGGCACCAGGGTGTCGCCCCGGACGACCAGGACCGACTCGCGGTTGATCTCGAGCTGGGCGAGCAGCCGCGCGACGGTCACGGGGCCGGGGAGCTCGAGCTCGCGGCGGGGGTTGCGGAGGAGGACGCGCATGACGCAACCATTGTCGCGTGCCGGCACCCAGGGCCGGCACTCCCCGGCGTCAGGCCTGCACCTTGCGCCGGCGCGCGCGGACGCGCCTGCCGTCGTAGGTCTCGGTGCGGTGCCCGATCTCGAGGACCTCGCCCGGCTTGAGCGTGCCCCGGTACACCAGCTCGTACTCGCTGCCGATCGCCCGGCGGACCCGGCGGACGGTCCAGGTGACCACCGCCACCCAGAACCAGCCCCGCGAGCTGCCGATGACGCCCTTGCTGACGCCCCGGCGCTGGAGGAAGTGAAGCCCTCTGTCGATCCGAGCTGTTGGGCTGGGCACGTCAGACCCGGCGGATCTCGACGACGGTGCTGCGCTTGCGCCCCTTGCGCGTGCCGAGCAGGAAGGCCACCAGCAGCAGGACGAGCAGCGCCACGACGCCGGCGGTCACCAGCGTCGAGCGGGCGGACTCGGCCTGCTCGCGGGCGCCGCCCTCGAGCTCGCGGAACTTGTCCTCGAGGTCGGTGCGGGTGATGCGTTGACGTGATGTGCCGGGCGCGGCCATGGGCGTCACCTGTTCACTTCCTGGAGATGCGGGTGACGGCCCAGGCCACCAGGGCGGCCGCCACGGCGAGGACGATGAGGTAGGGCAGCCACGACAGGTTGCCGTCGAGCGCGTCGCCCGTCTCGGTCTGCAGGGCGCGCAGCCCGGCGAGCATCAGCAGGATCACCCCGACGCCCCCGAGGACGGCGCCGGCGGCGCCGTAGCCCAGGTAGCGCCCGACGCCCTTGAGCGGATCGACCGTCTCCTGGCGCGCGTAGTCCTTGGTGAGGGCCCACAGCTCGGTGGCGACCTCGGGCATGGACTTGGGCTCGGGCTCGGGCACCGCGGCGTCGCTCCTGTTGCGGACGGGAGCCATGGTTGTACCACGCGGGCACCGGTTGCCGGTCGGACCCCCCTCAGCCCCCGGCCAGGCGGGCCTCCAGCAGCTCCGTGCGTTCCCGGAGGAGGCGCACCAGAGCCACGAAGCGCGCCGGCACCGACGGCGCCCGCAGCAGGTCCTGCTTGTCGGCCGGGCCCAGCGGCGCCACCGCGGTGGCCTGGTAGCTGGCGACCGTGAGATCGTCCGACAGCTCGAGGTCGAGGGGCGGCGCGGGCTCGCCCAGCTCGGCGCTGAGCGCCGCAGCCCGGCGCAGCAGCGCGGTCACCTGCGCGGCTCGCCCGGCCGCCGCCTCGCCCACCGCCGCGGCGCCGCTGGCCGGCCCGGCCCCTCCGGCGTCGCCGGCCTCGCCGAGGTGCACGCCGAGCTCGTCGGCGCCGGTCGGCGGGTCGGGCCAGTCGCGCACCTCCGCCCGCGGGTACGGGTCGTCCTCGAGCCACCGCTCGACCAACAGCCGGCGCACGCCCACCGCGGCCAGCGCGAAGCGGCCGTCGGGCGTCTCGGCGGCCTGCAGGATGCGGGCCACCGCGCCGACGTCGGTGCGCACGTCGCCGCCGCCCACCTCCGAGCCACGCTCGATGAGAACCACCCCGAACTCGCCGTCGCCGGCCAGGCAGTCGTGCACCAGGCGCCGGTAGCGGGGCTCGAAGACGTGCAGGGGCAGCACCATGGTGGGCACCAGCACCGTGCCCAGCGGGAACATGGGCATCACCGCCACCATCCCAGCGTGGCACGCGGCGACGCCGCGTCAGCCGATGGGTTCGGGGTCGAGGGCGGCCAGGTCGACCTCACGCGGGTACCGCACCAGGATGTCGGCCAGCCCGTCGAGGCCGACCTGCTCCGGGCTGACCAGGCCGGGGTCGGCCACGTTGGCCACGTACGCGAACCACACGGAGCTGCCCCCGGCGAGCGGCTCCATCTCGCCGGCCAGCGCCGTGACGTTGCGCAGCGTGCCCGTCTTGGCCCGCAGACGGCCGGCGACGTCGGTGCCGCGCCAGCGCTCGGCCAGCGTGCCCGTCTCGCCCGCCACGGCCAGGCCGTCCCGCACGACCGGGCCGGTCTCCGGGAGCCCCAGCACGTCGACCAGCGTGCGGCAGGTGAACCGGTTCTCGATGCTCAGCCCCGAGCCGTCGGCCACCTGCACCCCGTCCACCGGTACCCCCGCCTCGGCCAACAGCTCGGTCAGCCCGGCGGCGCCGGCGTCCCACGAACCCTCGCCCGAGGCCGCCACGCCGATCTCCTTGAGCGCGGCCTCGGCCGTCTCGTTGTCGCTGGTGGTGAGCATCTCGGCCACGATCTGGGCGAGCGGCGGCGAGTCGAGCGATGCCACGACGGCCGCGCCCTCGGGCGCCACGCCGGCCCGCGGCGCGCCCCCCACGGCGATGCCCCGGGCCTCGAGGCGCTCGGTCAGCACGCGCGCCGCGTCGGCGGCGGGGTCGTCGGCCGGCACCGTCGACGCGTTGGAGCGGGCGGTCGAGAACTCGGCGAAGCCGTCGTTGACCATCAGGCCGCCGATCGGGCCCACCTGGTCCTGGTCGATGAGCCGCCGGGCGAGCGTCGGCGAATAGCGCTGGGCGTCGTAGCGGCTGCCGTCGCCGACGACACCGCCCTCGATGCGGGTGACGCCGGCGTCGCGGATGGCGGCGACGAGGGCGTCGATGTCGTGGACGACGCGGGGCCGGGTGCCGGGGCTGAGCATCGGCCAATCGAGCGTCCCGAGGTCGGCCGGACCACCGCCCACCACGAACAGGTCGCCCGCCACCACGCCACCCTCGGGGGCCGCGGCGGCGACGGCCTCGGTGCGGATGGTGGCGTCGGGCCCGAGGGCCAGGAGCAGGCCGGTGGCCGTGAGCAGCTTCTGGGTCGAGGCGCCGGTCACCGGCTCGTTGGGGTGGTGGGCGAAGGACTCGCGGCCCTCGATCTCGACCACCAGGCAGGTGTCGGCGGGGGATGACGCCAGCCACGCCTGCAGATCGGCGGCGAGGCGCCGGTCGGCCAGCGGCGCGGCGATGGTCTCGGGCACCCGGCGGGCCGACAGGACGGGCGTGGCCACCCGGTCGACGCCCACGGCCTCGGCTGCCGGGTCGTCGTCGAGCACCAGCGCGGCAGTGCCCGCGCCCAGCGCGACGAGCGCCAGCACGGCGGGCACCACCCAGCCCCCGCCCCGGCGTTCGGCACCCTCCCGGGCCGGCTCGGCCGAGTCGTCGGAGCGGGAGAGGTGGCGCGGCCGGTGTTCGCCCTCGTCGCTCACCGGTGCATCCCGCGGGCCGGGCACCGCGCGGTGTCCATGGTTCGCTCGGTGCCCCTGCTCACTCGGTCACAGCAGGCCGCGGCGGTCGAGCCAGCGGGCGCGCCGCCACAGGTGGTCGAGGGCGGTCACCGCCCGGTTGGCCGACGGGTAGCAGAGGCGGCCCGTGGCCCGGACCCCGGCGGGGCCCGGGTTGTCGGGCGAGGTGACCGCCAGCTCGGTGGCCAGGAGCACCGGCTTGCCCGTGGTGTCGCTCACCTCGGCGGCCGCCTCGGCGTAGCGGGCGTCCTGGCGTTCGTGGAAGGCGACGATGCGCTCGAGGCCGTGGTCGGGCCAGAACGGCCCCTCGCGCATGAGCTTGGCCTCGTTCGACTGGATGCCCATGCCCAGCAAGATCACGGCGTCGACCCCGGGGTGGTGGGCCGCGAGGCGCATGATCTCGGGCACGGTGTCGCGGGTCTCGCCGCCCGCCATGTCGACCGGGTTGTTGCGGCTCCAGCGGGGCGGCAGCAGGCCGTCGATCGCGGCCGTCAGGTCGTCCGGCAGCGGGGCCAGCTCGAGGTCGGTGCCGGCGATGGCGTCGGCGGCGACCACGCCCCAGCCGCCCACCGTGGTCACGACGACCACCCGGTTGCCCCGAGGCAGCGGCTGCGACGCGAACGTGGCCGCCACCTCGAAGCCCTCTTCCACCGTGGCCGCCCGAGACACGCCCGCCTGGCGGGCGGCGCCGTCGAACACCCGGTCGTCGCTGGCCAGGGCCCCGGTGTGGCTGGCGGCCGCCCGCTGACCGCCGACGGTGGCGCCGCCCTTGACCATTACGACCGGCTTGCGCTCGGCCACGGCCCGCAGGCGCTCGACGAAGGACCGCCCGTCGCCCACGCTCTCGACGTAGGCCAGGGCGACCCGGGTCTCGGGATCGTCGGCGTAGTACTCGAGGTAGTCGGGCACGGTCACGGCCGCGGCGTTGCCGGCCGACACGGCCCTGCTGACCCCGACGCCGGTGAGCTGGGCGTAGTTCTCGAACGAGCTGACGAAGTTGCCCGACTGGCTGGCGATGCCGATGTGACCGGCCGGCGGGAACGGCCCCACGATCTGGGCGCACAGCCGCACGGGTGGCGACACGACGCCCTGCCCGTTGGGCCCCGCCAGCAGGATGCCCAGCTCGTCGGCCAGGGCGACGAGGTCGGCCTGGGCGGCCAGGCCCTCCTCCCCCGCCTCGCCGTAGCCGGCAGAGGCGATGAAGGCGGCGGTGATGCCCTTCTTGGCGCAGGCGCGCAGCACGTCGGGGTTGGTGGACGCCGGGGTGCACACGAAGACCAGGTCGATCTCGCCGTCGGGCAGGTCGTCGATGTCGGCCACCGACTGGATGCCGAGCACCTCGGCCCCGTCGCGGTTGGTGGCGAACACCTTCCCCTGGTAGCCGCAGGCCAGGATGTTGTGCAGGCTCACGAAGCCGAACTTGCCGGGGTGGGTCGAGGCGCCCGCCACCAGCACCCCCCGGGGCTCGAACAGGGCCTTGAACCGGTCGGTCACGACCGCACCTCCACCAGCGCGTCGACGGCCACCGGTCGACCGTCGACCACCAGCAGCGGGTTGAGGTCGGCCGACGCGATGTCGGCACGCTGCTCGGCCGCGCTGGACAGTCCCAGCAGCACGTCGGCCAGGGCGGCCCGGTCGACGGCCGGTTCGCCCCGGAAGGGGCCGAGCAGCGCCTGCAGGGCCAGGTCGTCGATCATCTCCTCGGCGTCGACCCGGGTGATGGGCACGAGCCGGAAGCTCACGTCGGCCACGGCCTCGGCCAGGATGCCGCCCACGCCCAGCATGACCGTCATGCCGAACTGGCTGTCGTCGTGCAGTCCGGCGATGAGCTCGCGGGTGGCTCGCAGCATCGGCGCCACCAGCAGGTGCACCGCGCCGTCGTCGGGCGTGGCGGCGGCCAGCAGGTCGCCGGCCGCGCCGCGCACCTGCTCGGCCGAGCCGAGCCCCAGGCGCACGAGGTCGCGCTCGGTCTTGTGGGCGATGCGGTCGCCCCCCAGCTTGAGCACCACCGGGTAGCCGATCTCACCGGCGGCCTCGACCGCCGCAGCGGCCGTGGACACGACTCGTTCGGTGGGGAACGCCACACCGTACGTGGCGAGCAGCTCTTTGGAGTCCGCCTCGGAGAGCGTGGGCATGGCCGGCCAGGCTAGTGACCCGCGCTCGACCCCCCCGAAGTCACGGCGCCGCGACGCCATGCGGTCGCCGACGGCGACAGCGGTCACGGTTCCAGGGCGGCGCGGAAGAAGTCGCGGATGGCCTGGATGCGGGTCTCGATGGCGTCCTCCGCCATGGGGTCGCGACCGAGCAGGCCCTGCAGGAAGTGGACGTCGCTGAAGTAGTTGAGGATGGCCCCGTAGCCGCTGATGATCAGCTGCTCGGGGTCGTGCTTGCGGAGGCGGCCCTCGCCCATCTCGCGCTCGAAGTAGTTGACGGCCCGCTGGAAGTTGGGTCGCAGCGCCTCGCCCAGGTCGAAGCCCAGGTGGCTGCCCGCGGCCAGCGACTCGTGGCGCACCAGGCGCACGAAGTCGGGGTTCTCGGCGAACCAGCGGACGGCCTCGGTGAGCACCCGGTCGACGTGGGTCCAGCCCTCCTCGCCGGGACCGGCCGACGGGTCATCGACCGATTTGTTGATGCGGAGGCCCCAGTCGTGCAGCGCCTGCTCGAAGACCGCCTGGTAGACGGCCTCCTTCGACGGGAAGTGGTGCAGCAGGCTCGACCGTCGGATGCCCACCCCGGCGGCGATGTCGTTGAGCGAGGTGCCCTCGTAGCCGTTGTCGGCGAAGCAGCGGCGGGCCTCGGACAGGATCGCCTCCCGTGTCGAGCTCGCTTCTCCCTCGTACGCCACTCTGTGAGGGTACTGCCGCTACGGTCCCCTAGCTTTCAGGGTCATGGACATCGTCGCCGCGCTGTTCGTCGAGAGCATCGACCTGAAGCCCGCGTTCGAGGGCGGGCCCACCCAGATCGACCTCGGCGGGGTGCACTTCTCGGCCGCGCCACCCGAGCCGCCGCCCTGCACGGTCGCGCCCCACCTGGTCGTGTTGGCGCGCTCCGCGCCGGACGAGAGCGGCTCGGGCGTGCTCGAGGTGATCTTCCGTCGCGATGGCGAGCAGGTCGCCCGCAACGTGCAGCCGCTGCAGGTCGAACCGGGGAAGTTCACCTACCGGCTGGTGCGGGCCGAGGTCGACTTCGCCGAGTACGGCACCGTCGAGGCGCACTGCCGCATCGACACGGGGCACGTCACGGTCGTGCCGTACACCCTCGTGCCCGGCCCGGCGGGCTGAGGCGGGGCGGCGTGGCCTTCGCCAGCGCCCTGTCGCTGCACCCGACCGCGGCGGTCGCCACCGGCGAGGTCGTCGGCCAGGCACTCGAGGAGGTCGGGCCGCACCCCGACCTGGCCGTGCTGTTCTGCTCGCCCCACCACCTCGACGTGGTGGCCGACATCGCAGGGACGGTTCGCACGCTGCTCGAGCCGGGGGTGCTCATCGGCTCGACGGCGGTGGCCGTGGTCGGCGGCGCCCGCGAGATCGAGGACGGGCCCGCCGTGGCGCTGTGGGCCGCCCGCCTGGCCGCGCCTCCCCGCCCCGTGCGGGTGACCGCGGTGCGCACGGCATCGGGCACCGCGGTCGGCGGGATCTCCGCCGGCACCTGTGGCCCCGGCGAGGTGCTCGTGCTCCTGGCCGACCCGTTCTCGCTGCCGGTCGACGACGTGGTCGACCTCCTGGGCCGGCTCGACCCGCCGGTGCCGGTGGTCGGCGGGGCCGCGTCGGCGGCCCGGGGCCCGGGTGGCAACCGTCTGGTGCTCGACGGCGAGGTGGCGACCGACGGCGGCGTGGGCGTCGTGCTGCCGGCCGAGGTGGCGACCACGCTGGTCGTCTCGCAGGGGTGCCGGCCGGTGGGCGATCCCATGATCGTGACCCGCTCGCAGGGCAGCCTGCTGGTCGAGCTGGCGGGGCGTCCGGCCCTCGACCGCCTCGAGGAGGTGGTGCGGGACGCCGCGCCCGACGACCGGGCCCAGCTCGCGCAGGGCCTCCACCTGGGTATCGCGGTCGACGAGCACCGCATGACCTTCGAGCGGGGCGACTTCCTCGTGCGCAACGTGCTGGGCGCCGACCCCGAGGTCCGGGCGCTGGCCGTGGGCGACGCGGTGCCCGTGGGAACGACCGTGCAGTTCCAGGTGCGCGACGCCCACGCCGCCGACGAGGACCTGCGGGCCCTGCTGGCCGGTGCCGCGCTCGACGGCCCCGCCGCGGCCGCCCTGGTCTTCACCTGCAACGGCCGGGGTAGGAACCTGTTCGGTGAGTCCGATCACGACGCCCGTGCCGTCGATGCCGTGGTGGCCTCCGGGGCCGTCGCCGGCATGTTCTGCGCGGGTGAGATCGGGCCCGTCGGCACGCGCAGCTTCGTGCACGGCTTCACCGCGAGTGTCGTGCTGTTCCACCAGTAGGGTGGCAGGGACATGACCGCTGACCCCGCAGCCGACCAGCGCGCCATCAATGTCATCCGAGGGCTGGCCATGGACGGTCCCCAGGCCGCCCGCAACGGTCACCCGGGCACCGCGATGGCCCTCGCCCCCCTGGCGCACGTCCTGTGGACGCGCATCTTGAACTACGACGCCGAGGCCCCCGACTGGCCCGACCGCGACCGCTTCGTGCTGTCGGCCGGCCACGCCTCGATCCTGCTCTACTCGATGCTGCACCTGACCGGCTACGGGCTGACGCTCGACGACCTGCGCGACTTCCGCCAGTGGGGCTCGGCCACCCCCGGGCACCCCGAGGTGCACCACACCGCAGGCGTCGAGGTCACCACCGGCCCCCTCGGTCAGGGGATGGCCAACGGCGTGGGCATGGGCGTGGCCGAGCGCTGGCTGCGTGCCCGCTTCGGCCCCGAGCTGTGCGACCACCGTACGTACGTCATCTGCAGCGACGGCGACCTGATGGAGGGCGTCAGCCACGAGGCGGCCTCGCTGGCCGGCCACCTCAGGCTGGGCCGGCTGGTCTACATCTACGACGACAACCACATCAGCATCGACGGTGACACGGCGCTGTCGTACTCCGACGACGTGGTACGCCGCTTCGAGGGCTACGGCTGGCACGTGACCCAGCTCGGCGAGCTCGCCAACGACACCGACGCGCTCGAAGCCGCCCTGCGCGCCGCCGGCGACGACGACGACGCCCCGTCGCTGCTCGTGCTGCGCAGCCACATCGGCTGGCCGTCGCCCAACTTCACCGACACGGCCGACGCCCACGGCAACCCGCTCGGCGACGACGAGGTGGTGGCGACCAAGGAGATCCTGGGCCTGCCCACCGACGAGACCTTCTGGGTGCCCGACGACGTGCTCGACCTGTACCGGGCCGCGGGACGCCGGGGCAGCGCCAGGCGCGAGGCCTGGGAGAAGCGCCTGGCCGAGTGGGACGGCGATCGGGTGGCCTACGACGCCGCCATGGCCGGGCGGGGCGTGCCCGGCTGGCAGGAGGCGCTGCCCAGCTTCGAGACGGGCGCCGAGGTCGCCACCCGCAAGGCCGGCGGCGCCTGCCTGCAGGCCCTGGTCGACGTGGTGCCCGGGTTGATGGGTGGCGGTGCCGACCTGACCGGCAACACCGGCACGGCCATCAAGGGCCAGGGCGTCTTCACGGCACAGCAGCCCGCCGGGCGGCAGATGCACTTCGGCGTGCGCGAGCACGGCATGGCGGGCGTCATGAACGGCATGGCCGCCCACGGCGGGGTGCTGCCCGTGGGCGGCACGTTCTTCATCTTCAGCGACTACATGCGCCCGGCGGTGCGGCTCGCCGCCATGTCCGAGTGGAAGGTCGTGTTCTCGTTCACGCACGACTCGGTGGGCCTGGGCCAGGACGGCCCGACGCACCAGCCGATCGAGCACCTGGCGTCGCTGCGGGCCATGCCCCAGCTGCGCCTGATCCGCCCCGCGGACGCCAACGAGACGGTGGCCGCGTGGCGCATCGCCATCGAGTCCGACGGCCCCACCGCGCTGGTGCTCACCCGCCAGGACGTGCCCGTGCTCGAGGGCACGTCCACCGGTGCGGTCGAGCGGGGCGCCTACGTGCTGCACGATCCGGGCGACGCCGGGATCACATTGCTGGGCACGGGCAGCGAGGTGGCCGTGTGCGTCGACGCCGCCGCGCTGCTGGCCGCCGACGGCCTACCGGCCCGCGTGGTGTCGATGCCCTCGTGGGACCTGTTCGCCGTACAGGACGACGACTACCAGGACGCGGTGGTGCCGCCGGAGCTGCCCACGCTGGCGGTCGAGGCCGGGGCCAGCCTGGGATGGGAGCGGTGGGCCGACGAGAGCGTCAGCCTCGACCGCTTCGGGGCCTCGGCACCGGGCGACATCGCACTGGCCAACCTGGGCTACACGCCCGAGAACGTGGCCGACAGGGCCCGCCAACTCGTCGACGAACTGAAGGAGGAGGACGCGTGACGAAGCTTCACGACCTCTACCGCACCCAGGGGCAGAGCCCCTGGCTCGACAACATGCGGCGCGGGTGGATCACGGGCGGCCAGCTGGCGCGCTGGGTCGAGCGGGGGGTGCGCGGCATCACGTCCAACCCCACGATCTTCCAGAAGGCCATCTCGGGCTCCGACGAGTACGACGCCCAATTCGGGCAGCTGGTGGCGGGTGGCACCTCGATCGACGCCGCCTACTGGGCGCTCGTCACCTCCGACATCGAGGACAGCCTGCGCATCCTGCGGCCCGTGCACGACGAGAGCGACGGCGTCGACGGCTACGTGTCGCTCGAGGTGGCACCCGATCTGGCCCGAGACACCGACGGCACCGTGGCGTCGGCCCGTGCCCTCCACGCGCTCATCGATGAGCCCAACCTGTTCGTCAAGGTGCCGGCCACGGCCGAGGGCGTCGAGGCCATCCGCACCCTCATCGGCGAGAAGCACAGCATCAACGTCACGCTGATCTTCGGCCTCGACCGCTACGCCGAGGTGATCGAGGCCTACGTCTCGGGGCTCGAGGCCGCCCAGGGCGACCTGTCGGGCATCGCCAGCGTGGCCTCGTTCTTCGTCAGCCGGGTCGACACCGAGGTCGACCAGCGCCTCGAGGCCATCGGTACCCACGCGGCCCTGGCCCTGCGGGGCACGGCGGCGGTGGCCCAGGCCCAGCTGGCCTATGCCCAGTTCGCCGCGACCTTCACCGGTCCGCGCTGGCAGGCGCTGGTCGACCGGGGCGCCCGCGTGCAGCGCCCGCTGTGGGCGTCGACCTCGACGAAGAACGCCGCCTACCCCGACACGATGTACGTCGACACCCTCATCGCGCCCGACACGGTCAACACCATGCCCGAGGGCACGCTCGACGCCTTCGAGGACCACGGAACCCTGGCCCGCAGCGCGGATGCCGACCCGGCGGCGGCCCAGCGCGCGCTCGACGCCATCGCCGAGGTGGGCGTCGACCTCGACGACGTCAGTCGCGTCCTCGAGGAGCAGGGCGTGGCGTCGTTCGCCAAGAGCTTCGACGAGCTGATCACCGCGCTCGACACGAAGTCCGAGAGCCTGCGCTGAGCGCCGATCCCGACAGATCGCCACCGCTCACAGCAGGTCCACCCGCGCCACGCGCCGATCGGGCGGGACAGCGGCACAGGCCGCGCCGCGCCGTCGGGTAGCGTGCGGCGGGTGCACGGCGAACTTGTGGTGGTCGACGACGTCCCCGGTGAGTTCGCCGAGCGCGTCATCGAGGCGTTCCACAGCCGCCCCCACGACAGCTTCTCCCTGGCCGTGTCGGGCGGCGACCTGGCCCGGCGCAGCTACGAGCGGCTGGCCGACGACGGCGGCAGCCAGATCGACTGGTGGAAGGTCGACGTCTACTGGGGCGACGAGCGCTGCGTGCCGCTCGACGACAAGAACTCGAACTACCGGCTCGTTCGCGAGGCCCTGCTCGAACGGGTCGGGGCCGTCAACGCCAACTACCCGATGCGCTGCGACGAGGGGCCCGACCCCTACCAGCTGCGCCTCGGCGAACTGGGCCGCATCGACGTGGTGCACCTCGGCGTGGGGCCCGACGGCCACACGGCTTCGCTGTTCCCCGGCTCGCCCGCACTTGCCGCCGATCCCGGGCGGCTCGTGGTCATGAACGAGGACCCGGCGGGCCGCAACCCCTTCCCCCGCATGACCCTCACCCTCGCCGGCATCGCCCGGGCGCGCCTGGCACTGGTCACCGTGGCCGGTGACGAGAAGCGGGACGTGCTGGCCCGAGTGGCGGCGGGCGACCCCGACGTGCCCGCCTCGCACGTGCAGGCCGACCGGGTGCTGTGGATCGTCGACCCGGCCGCGGCCGGGGACCTCGCCTAGGCGGGCACATGCGCCGCTGGGGCGACGACCTGCGCCGCTGCAGCGGCGATCGGCGGCGGGCGTCGCTGGCCGCGGTCACCATCCGGGTGCGCCGCAGCGTGCGCCGGCGGCTGCTGTTCGCCAACGTCGCCGGCGCGGCGGCGGTCATGGCGTTCCTGCAGCTCGCGTCCGGCAAGGCGCTGGCGCCCGACCTGCCGCTCTGGGTGCAGATCGTCGGGCCTCTGGCCCCGGTCACCGTGCTGCTCGTGCCCGCGTACGTATGGGGGCATCGGGCGTTCGGTCGCACGGTGGCCTGGGCCCTCGAGGGTCGCCCGCCCAGCCTGCTCGAGCGCTTCGCGGTCCTGCGCGAGCCGTGGCGCCAGGCCCTGCGGCCCCTGGTGTTCTGGGTGGTGGGCGCGGCGCTGTACGGCGTCATCACCGCGCTGGCGGGGGCGGGCCTCATCACCGTGGCGCGGGTGGTCGAGGGCACCCTCATCGGCGGGGTCACCACCTGCGCGCTGGGCTACCTCATGATCGAGCGGTCGTTCCGGCCGCTGTTCGCCCAGGTGCTCGACGGCGTGCCCAACCATCGCCCGCGCACGCCCGGCATCCGCCTGCGGTTGCTGCTCACGTGGGCGGTGGGCTCGGGCGTACCGTTGCTGGCCACCGCGCTGGTGCTGTTCCTCGACGGCAACGAGATCCCGCCCTACGCCCTGGCACTGCTGGCTCTCGCGGGGTTGGCCGCCGGGTTCATCGCCACCATGTCGGTCGCCCGGTCGGTGGCCGAGCCGCTCGACAGCGTGCGCCGGGCGCTGGCCCGCGTGCGCGACGACGACCTCGACGTCGGCCTGGTGGTCGACGACGGTGGCGAGGTGGGCGAGGTGCAGTCCGGGTTCAACCAGATGGTCGACGGTCTGCGCGAGCGTCGCCAGATCCACGACCTGTTCGGTCGCCACGTCGGCCACCAGGTGGTCACCCGGGCGCTCGAGCACGGCACGGGCCTGCGGGGCGAGCAGGCCGACGCCAGCATCGTGTTCGTCGACATCGTCGGCTCGACCGCGCTGGCCGAGGTGCTGTCGCCCGACGAGGTGGTCGAGACCCTCAACGACTTCTTCGACGTCGTGGTGCGGGCGATCGACGGCCAGGGAGGCTGGGTGAACAAGTTCGAGGGCGACGGCGCGCTGTGCATCTTCGGCGCGCCGGGCACGCAGCCCGACCACGCCGAGCGGGCGCTGCGGGCGGCTCGGTCGCTCGACACGGCGCTCGTCGACCTGGCCGACCGCCACCCCGGTCTCGCGGCCGGCATCGGCGTGTCGTCGGGCAACGTGGTGGCCGGCAACGTCGGCACCGAAGCCCGCTACGAGTACACGGTCATCGGTCCCGCCGTGAACGAGGCGGCCCGCCTGACCGAGCTGGCCAAGGGGCGCGCCGTCAGGGTGCTGGCCTCGGGCGAGACGGTGCGGCGCGCCTCGGTGGGCGAGGGCGGGCGTTGGCACGACGTCGGCACGGTCGCGCTGCGCGGGCGCATGGCGCCGAGCGCGATCTTCGAGCCCGTTGCCGAGGTGCCCGCGCCCCGCCGATAGCCTCCAGCCTCATGGGGCACACGCACCTGCTCGACCTCCCGTTCACCGCGCTGACCGCCGAGGCGCGCCGGGTGCGTGACGCGGCGACCGGCACCCGGGTGACGTACTCGCCCAAGGTGTTCATCCCGCTCACGATGCTGTGCCGCGACCGTTGCGGCTACTGCACCTTCGCGCAGCCGCCGGCCCGGCTCGACTCGCCCTACCTGGTGCCCGACCAGGTTCTGGCCATCGCTCGGGCCGGCGCCGAGGCGGGTTGCCACGAGGCGCTGTTCACGCTGGGCGAGCGGCCCGAGCTGCGCTACCCCGCCGCGGCCGAATGGCTGGCCGCGCGCGGCCACGAGTCGACGCTGCACTACCTGGCCGAGATGTGCCGGCTCGTGCTCGACAAGACGGGGCTGCTGCCGCACGCCAACGCGGGCGCGCTGTCCGGGGACGAGCTGGCCATGCTCCGCCCGGTGGCGCCCAGCCAGGGGATGATGGTCGAGACGCTGCGCGCCGACCTGGCCGCCCACCGGGGCTCGCCCGACAAGACGCCCGAGCGCCGGCTGGCCACGCTCGACGCCGCGGGACGCCTGGGCATCGCGTTCACCACGGGCATCCTGGTCGGCATCGGTGAGGACCGGGCCGACCGCCTCGCCGCGCTCGAGGCCATCGCCGAGTCGCACCGGCGTTGGGGCCACGTGCAGGAGGTGATCGTCCAGAACTTCCTGCCCAAGCCCGGCACGTCCATGCACCAGGCCCCGCCGTGCCCGCCAGACGAGCACCTCGAGGCGATCGCACTCGCCCGGCTGGTGCTGCCGCCCGAGGTGCACGTGCAGGCGCCGCCCAACCTGGCCGACGACTTCGGCGTGCTGCTCGACGCCGGCATCGACGACTGGGGCGGGGTGTCGCCCATCACCGCCGACCACGTGAACCCCGAGCGGCCCTGGCCGGCGCTCGACCGCCTGCGGGCGGTGACCGAGGCCCGCGGCTTCGCCCTCGCCCCCCGGCTCACGGTCTACCCGTCCTACGTGGCCCGGCCGGACCGTTGGCTCGACCCAGGCCTGCTGTTCGCGGTGGGCGACCGCGCCGACGCCGAGGGCCTGGGGCGCGACGACCCGGGCTCGGTGTTCCCCGAGCGCACGCTCGAGAACGCCAAGGCGGGCACCGGCGCCGAGATCATCCTCACGGGCGTGCGCTCGACCGCCTGGTACTCGGGGGCCGATGCCCAGCCGGCCGTCCTGGTCCCCGGCCCGCGGGGCGCGGTCCGCGGCCGGGTGCACGAGGTGCTCGACGGGGTGCGGGCGGGCCAGACCGTGGGCGAGGACGAGATCGTGGACCTGTTCGCGGCGCGGGGGCCCGAGGTGGTGGCGGTCGCCGAGGTGGCCGACGGGCTGCGGCGCGAGACCGTGGGCGACACGGTCACCTACGTGCGCAACCGCAACATCAACTACACCAACGTGTGCACGTTCAAGTGCAAGTTCTGCGGGTTCTCCAAGGGGCCGCTGTCGCTCAACCTGCGGGGCACGCCGTACCTGCTCACGCTGGACGACATCGCCGAGCGCTCGCGCGAGGCGTGGGAGCTCGGGGCGACCGAGGTGTGCCTGCAGGGCGGCATCCACCCCGACTTCGACGGCGACTACTACGTCGATGTGGCCCGGGCGGTGCGGGACGCGGTGCCCGGCATGCACATCCACGGCTTCACGGCGCTCGAGGTCACCGAGGGCGCCAAGCGCCTGGGCGAGCCGCTCGACCGGTACCTGCGCCGCCTCATGGACGCCGGGCTGCGGTCGCTGCCCGGCACGGCGGCCGAGATCCTGGACGACCCGGTACGCCAGATCCTGTGCCCCGACAAGATCACCACCGACGAGTGGCTCGACGCCCACCGGGTCGCCCACGGAGTCGGCCTGCGCTCGAACGTGACCATCATGTTCGGCGCCGTCGAGTCGCCGGTGTCGTGGGCCCGGCACCTGCTCCGCACCCGGGCGCTGCAGGCGGAGACCGGCGGCTTCACCGAGTTCGTGGGCCTGCCGTTCGTGCACATGGCGACGCCGCTCTACCTGCAGCGCAAGGCCCGGCGGGGCCCCACGTTCCGCGAAGTGCTGCTCATGCACGCCATCGCCCGCATCACGTACCGGGGCCTCATCGACAACATCCAGTTCTCGTGGGTCAAGCTCGGCCAGCGGGCCGGCGTCCAGCTGCTGCAGGCCGGGTGCAACGACCTCGGCGGGACGCTCATGGACGAGAACATCTCCCGGGCCGCGGGCGCCAGCCACGGCCAGGCGATGACGCCCGACGACTTCGCCGCCATGGTCGAGCCGCTCGGCCGGACCCTCCGGCAGCGCACGACGCTGTACGACCCGGTCACGCCCGTCGCCAGCCCCGGTTGAACCGCCCGCGGCATGGCGCCCGCCGGCGCGTGCGGTCGGCGGTGCCGTGGCAGGCTGGGCGCACGATGCAAAGAGATCTGATCCAACAGCTCCTCGACGACGCCGGCGCCACCCGCAACCGCGACGTGCTGGCCGACATCTACCGCACCGCCTACGAGCTGACCACCGACGACGCCGACCGCCTCGACCTGAAGATCACCCGCGACGCCCTGAAGGAGATGCGGGCGGCCTACAAGCTGTTCGCGCCCTACGACAGCGTGCGCAAGGTCACGGTGTTCGGCTCGGCCCGCACGGCGCTCGACCACCCGCTCTACGCCCAGGCCCGCAGCCTGGCCGGCACGCTGGCCGACGCCGGCTGGATGGTCGTCACCGGTGCCGGCCCGGGCATCATGGCGGCCGCCACCGAGGGCGCCGGTGCCGACCGCAGCCTGGGCGTGACCATCCGACTGCCGTTCGAGGAGACAACGATCGGCCCCCTGTCGGGCTCCGACCGGGTCGTGAGCATGAAGTACTTCTTCACCCGCAAGCTCATGCTCGTGAAGGAGTCGAGCGGCTTCGTGTCGCTGCCCGGGGGCTTCGGCACCCTCGACGAGACCCTCGAGCTGCTCACCCTGGTGCAGACCGGCAAGGCCACGCCGTCGCCGCTGGTGCTGCTCGACGTGCCGGGCCAGACCTACTGGAAGGCGTGGGAGGCGTTCGTGCACGACGAGCTGATCGCCGCCGGCCTGGTGTCGCCCCGCGACGTCAACTGGTTCACCATCACCGACGACGTCGACGAGGCGGTGGCGGCCGTGCGGGGGTTCTGGCGCAACTACCAGGGCATCCGCTGGGTGGGTGAGCGTCTGGTCGTGCGCCTGCGTGCCTGGCCGACGGACGAGGAGCTGGCTGACCTGGTGTCCGAGTTCGGCGACCTGTGCAAGCAGGGGACCATCGAGCGCACCGACCCGCTGCCGCCCGAGGTGGCCGACGACGACGCCCTCGACCTGCCCCGGCTCGTCCTCGTGTTCGATCCCCGCCAGGGGGGTCGCTTCCGGGAGATGATCGCTGCCCTCAACGGCCTCGGCTCCGCTCCCCCGCTCGACTGAGCGGCACTACGATCCGCATGGCCGTGATGACCGGATGGTGACCGAACGGCGTCGGATGGCGGATCGGGGGCCAACGATGGACGACGAGCCTGGCGACGACGGCATCGCCCCCGGCACCGAGGACGGCGATGACCCAGCGCCGGACGACGTCGATCTGGTCGACGACGAACTCGAGCTGGAGCTCGAGTCCGAGGAGGAGGTCGACCTGGAGCTCGAGGAGGAGGAGTAGATCTCCCGTTCCGATGACACCTCGGTGGGAGCCGGGCGATGAGCCCATCGAGTGATCCGCACGCCGGGGAGGTCTATGCCGAGCTGATCTCCTCGAACCTCGAGCGCCAGGCCCAACGCAAGAGCTCGATCGAACAACGGGGCCTGTCGGTCATCTCGACCTCCGGCGCGCTCGTCACGCTCCAGTTCGCCCTCGTCGCCGTCATCACAGGAGACGATTCGTTCGAGTTCTCCGCCCTCGAGAAGGCAGCGCTCGCGTGCTCGCTGGGCCTGTTCGTGGCGGCGTCCGTCCTCGGGCTGCTGTCGAACCAGACCCAGCGCTACCCGTACATAAGCTCCAAGCAGCTCGCGAGGTTCACCGATCGCGACGCCTGGCAGGAGCCGAGCGACGAAGCCGCCCGACGCGTGGCGCGAGCGCACGTCAACATGCTGCGCGCGGCTCGCCAGAAGAACGCAGCCAAGGCCAAGCTGCTGCGCTACGCCATCTACCTCGAGGTCGGCGCCGTGGCCGCGCTCGCCGCCTGCGTCGCCCTGATCCTCATCTGACGCGGTGGCCGGTCGCCCCCGGCGACCTGACCGCTCAGGCACCGACGTCGAGGTCGTCGGGCTCGCGCAGCAGGTTGACGGCCTTCTCGACGGCACGGCGGGCCCGGGTGAGCCGGCGCTCGTCGACCGGCAGCTCGGTGCCGCCGGCGTCGATGGACTCGCGCAGGCGCTGGAGGGCCAGGTCGGCCAGCTCCTCTCCGATGGCCTCGAGGCGCTCTCGGATGTCGTCGAACTCGCCGGCCACGCTGCGCTCCTCTCGCCGGGCCCGCGCCGCCCGGCTGGTCGGCGGGCTGTCGCCGGGCGCACCAGCATGGCAGATGTGCCAACGTGGCCCCGATGGCCTCGCCGCCCCCCGATGTCCACGAGTTCGTCCAGTTCGACGCGCCCGACGAGCACCGCACGCTGTCCTTCGACGTCACGTTCCTCACCAGCCCGTGGCGCTGCATCTACGGGCAGGGCTGCAAGGGCGTGCTCACCGAGGCCGCACCCGAGCTGGAGCAGGGATGCTGCAGCTACGGGGCCCACTTCGTCGACGAGGACGACGCCAACGCCACCCTCGGCGCCGCCGACCGCCTGACCGACGCCCAGTGGCAGCACCGCCGCCTGGCCGTGCGCCGGGGCGGGCCCATCAGGCGCAAGCCCGACGGCAGCCTGGTGACCCGGCTGGTGGGCGATGCGTGCATCTTCCTCAACCGGCCCGGGTTCCCGGGTGGGGCCGGCTGCGCCCTGCACCGCGGCGCGCTCGAGGCCCGCGAGCGCCCGCTCGACTGGAAGCCCGACGTGTGCTGGCAGCTGCCGCTGCGGCTGGTCGAGAGCACCGACGAGTCGGGGCAGGTCACATCGACGTTGCGCGAGTGGAAGCGCCGCGACTGGGGTGCGGGCGGGCACGAGTTCCACTGGTGGTGCACCGAGGCGCCCGACGCCTTCGTCGGCACCCGACCCGTCTACGTCGAGCTGCGGGACGAGATCGTCGAGCTGGTGGGCAGGTGGGCCTACGAGAGGTTCGTCGAGCACGTCGAGTCGACGGCGCGGGCGCGCGCCACCGAGAGCTTCCTGCCTCACCCAGCGATCCGGCGGAGCTGATCGCCAGCGCGCCGTCTGGTTGTGCCTACAGGAGCCTGCTAGTCGTCGTCATCGGCCGAGTCGGCCATGCACCAGGCGGCATGGTCGTCCCCGGGCTCCGCACCGCACTCGGCGCAGGGCTCGGCATCGGCCGGAGCGAAGATTTCTGAGATGTCGAGGTCGTTACTGCGCTTCAGCGCGCGCGCTTCCTCGAATCGTCGATGTCGACCCTTCTTCACGGGCCAGCTCCCACGTAGTCGCGTTCGGCGAGGAAGTGTATCGCCGGTCGGGCCGGCTGATCGTCCCCGGTGCATGCTGCTCGGGGCGTCCCACGCACTTTCCTACCACGTCTCCACCCTACGATCAGGCCATGACTGCCCCGTGGTGGCGCTCCGCCGTCTTCTATCAGATCTATCCCCGCTCGTTCGCGACCAGCCGACCAGCGCCGACGGGCGACCTGGCGGGCATCGAGGCGCAGCTTGACCACCTGAGCTTCCTGGGGGTCGACGCGGTGTGGCTGTCGCCGTTCTATCCGTCGCCCCAGGCCGACTTCGGCTACGACGTGTCCGACTACTGCGACATCGACCCCGCCTACGGCGACCTGGCCGACTTCGACAAGCTCCTCGGCGCCTGCCACGAGCGCGACCTGCGGCTCCTCGTCGACCTCGTGCCCAACCACACGTCCGACCGGCACCCGTGGTTCGTGGCCGCGCGGTCGAGCCGCGACGACCCGAAGCGCGACTGGTACGTCTGGCGCGACGGCACGCCGGACGAGCCGCCCAACAACTGGATGGCGGCCTTCTCGCCCGTCCCTGCCTGGACCTGGGACGACGCCACCGGCCAGTGGTACCTGCACCAGTTCCTGCCCCAGCAGCCCGACCTCGACTGGGACAACCCCGAGGTGGTCGAGGCGATGCACGACGTCATGCGCTTCTGGCTCGACCGGGGGGTCGACGGCTTCCGCATCGACGTCGTGCACGGCATCGGCAAGGCCCCGGGCCTGCCCGACGACCCGCCCGAGATGGCCGGCATCCCGCACGCGACCCTCAACGACACCGCCCGCACCCACGAGCTGATCCGCGACATGCGCACGCTGGTCGACTCGTACCCGGGCGACCGCCTGATCCTGGGCGAGGTCTACCTGCTGTCGACCGAGCTGGTCGCCACGTACTACGGCGAGGGCGACGAGCTGCACCTGTCGTTCAACTTCCCGCCGCTGTACACCCGCTGGCGGGCCGACCGCTGGCGGGCGCAGATCGCCGACACCCACCGGCTGATCGACGGCCGCGGCGCCTGGGCCACGTGGGTGCTGTCCAACCACGACAACGTGCGTCACCGCAGCCGCTACGGCAGCGAGGACCGGGCCCGGGCGGCGCTGTTCCTGCTGCTGGGGCTGCGGGGCTCACCGGTGCTGTACGCCGGCGAGGAGCTGGGGCTGGAGGACGCCGTGGTGCCGCCCGACCGGGTGGTCGATCCGGGCGGCCGCGACGGCTGCCGGGCGCCCATCCCCTGGACCGGGGCGGCCGACCACGGCTGGGGCGTCACAGACCCGTGGCTGCCGTGGCCGCCTGAGCCCGAGCGCCGCAACGTCGAGGACCTGTCCGCCGACACGTCGTCGATCCTCCACCTCTACCGCCGCCTGCTGGCGGCCCGCCGCGCGTCACCCGCCCTGCGCCTGGGCGACTTCGAGATGCTGGACGCGGGGGCCGACGTGGTCGCCTGGCGCCGCAGCGGCGGCGTGGGCTCGGGCGACCGCGTCGTGGCGGTCAACATGGGTGCCTCCCCCGCCGCCCTCGAGCTGGCCGGGACCGTCGTGGTGGCCAGCGACGGTGCAGGCGAGGGCAGCCCCTTCCCCGGCACGCTCGGGTCCGACCGGGCCGTGCTGATCGAGCCGGCCTAGGCGGGCGCCGGCTCAGCCTCGAGCACGGCGAGGTCGCGCAGCGCGCAGCGATGGTGCCTGCGCCGCACGGTGGTACAGCGCGGGATGTCTTGCGAGGGCGGGGGCGGGCCGTGGCCGTCCTTGCTCTCAGCGGCAGACGAAGGCGCCGGTCGCGGCGCTGATCCGCACCGCCCCGCGCGCGCCACCGCCGCGCCGGCCAGGTCGCGCACGTGTGCCACCACGGCCGACCACGGCACGCCAACCTCGTCCTCGTAGTGGTCACCGACGCTGGCGACGTAGTCGGCGAGAGCGTCGGCGTCGACGACGACGACGTGGCTGGGCGGGCAGTCGACCCGCTCGACGCTGGCGAACGCCGCCGCCAGCGGCGCGGCCCCGTCCTCGAGGCTGAAGGCGGCCGCATGCGTCAGGCGACGCCCGGGCCGCGCACGCCCCGCACGCCGGGGGGCGGCTCGTGCGAGCGGGCCTCGAGCACCAGCGAGCCGTCGCCGTCGAAGGCGAGGGCGGCGTTCCCCTCCAGCAGGCGGCGGACGGGCAGTCCGGCCACGTCGGCCCGCCAGCCGGACAGCAGCCGCGAGCTGTCGTCGCCCCGCACCAGGGCCTCGATGTCGGCGCGTGTGGCCACCAGCGAGGCGTCGAGGTCGGCGTTGCGCGACAGCTGGCTGACCCACGCCGAGGCCAGGGTGACCGCCGGGCGGAACGTCGAGTCGACGCCGTCGCGGGGCGGCAGGCGCAGCTCGTCCTCGGTCAGGTCGGCACCGGCCTTGACCGCCACCATCAGCTCGTCGCCCGCACCGCCCTTGAGGTGGCGACCGTCGAGGCCGCGCACGCGCGCAAGGTCCTGGCGGGCCCGGGGCGGGCGCTCGGCGATGGCGACGACCGCCAGGTCGGGCAGCACGTGGCGCACCGGGCGGTCGAGCTCGCGGGCCCGCCGCTCGCGCCAGCCGGCGACCGCCTGGGCGACGCCGCGGGCCCTGCCCTTGAGCCGGCGAGCCTCCTTGATGCGCCACCACGCCACCTCAGGATCGGCCGGGTCGCGGAAGCGCAGTCGGGTGGTGTCGCACTCGTCGAGGGCCCACGCCAGCCGCCCCCGCCGGTCGAGCTCGATGCGCAGCGAGTCCCACAGCGCGTCGAGGTGGGCCACATCCGCGGCGGCGTAGCTGAGGGCCTCGTCGTTGAGCGGGCGGTGCAGCCAGTCGGTCAGCCGGTCGGCCTTGGGCAGGTTGATGCCGAGGCGCCGTTGCAGCAGCACGCCGAGCCCCGGCGAACCCAGGCCCACGAACCCGGCGCCCACCTGCGTGTCGACGAGGCGACGGGGGCCCACGCCGCAGGCCCGCTCGAGGATCTCGAGGTCCTGGCTGGCGGCGTGCATGATGCAGGTCACATCGCTCTCGAGCAGCGCGGCCAGCGGCCGCACGTCGACGACCAGCGGATCGACGACCACCACGTCGCCTCCGGCTGCAACCTGCAGCAGGGCCAGGTGGGCGTAGTAGGTGCGCTCGCGGTGGAACTCGGTGTCGAGCGCGAACGTGCCCGCCGACGCCGCCGCATCGATGAAGGCGTCGAAGTCACGCTGGTGGGCGATCCAGCGATAGGCCGGTGGACCTGACGGCGCCGTTACGGCTCCATTCCCGTGGACACCGGCTGCCCGGCGTCGAGCCAGGCGGTCGTGCCGCCTGCCACGTTGACCGCGTCGATGCCCTGGCCCCGGTAGAACTCGGCGGCCTTCAGGCTGCGGCCGCCCTTGGCGCAGATCACGTACACGGGCCCGTCGGTCGGCACCCTGTCGAGGTTGTCGGGCACCATGGCGAGCGGGACGAGAGTGGCGCCGGGCACGTGGGCGGCCGTGTACTCGTCGGGCTGGCGGACGTCGATCAGGGCGATGCCGTCTGGACGCAGGCGAGCAAGTTCGGTGACGTCGATCTCGGGGACCTCCATGGCGCCGAGGCTATCGGGTCAGTCCCGCCGGGCCGTCACACGCCGGAACTCCCGGCGCAACGCCGGCGGCGCGGCGTGGCGCGCGGTCCTGGGTTAGCCCGGTCAGCCGGCGGAGCGGCCCGACGGGAGGTCGGCCGGACGGTCGGCGTCGGCTACCGCGGCCGCGTCGATGTCGACGTCGACGACTCGCAAGCCACCCGCCGCCACCGCGGCGTGCACCGCTCGCTCGCCGCCGGACAGCGCCGCGGCCAGTGGCGCCGCGGCCCGGCGGCGCCAGGCCGCGTGCATCCACTGGCGCCGGGACGCCACCACGGGCACGGCCACATCGGCGTCGGCCCGGGCCGAGAGCGCCCGCACGGTCGCGACCACCGCCTCGGCCGACGGCCTGACCAGGTCGCACGAGGCGACGAACACGATGCCGTCGCCCCCGGCGTCCTCGGGCGGCGGTACGCGGGTGGGCGGGCCGGGGACGAGGCCCGCCGCGGACCCGCGCGCACCGGGCGAACCAGACGGGCTGGTGGCGCGGTCGTGGCTGGTCAGTGCCGTGAGGATTCCCGCCAGCGGGCCGGCGCCGGGCCCGTCGCGGTCGGGCACCGCGGCCAGCCCTGCGGCCCGCAGGCGCTCGAGGTCGCCGCCCACCGCCACCACCACGGACGCCCCCGCGGCGGCCACGGCCTCCGCCACCCGCACCGCGAGCGCCCGGCCCTCCAGTGCGATGAGCGCCTTGTCGCGCCCCATGCGCCGGCTCGCGCCCCCGCACAGCACGGCACCGGCGAACTTGGGCAGGGGCGCGGCGGCCGACCGGGGCACCGCCTCACTCCACCCCGCCGTAGCGGGCCTCGACGCCCCGGCTCTCGCCGTGGGTGGCGACCGCGTCGGCCAGGTCGGCCACGAACCGGTCGGCCACCTCGCCGTGTGATGGCGACACGATGGCGTGCAACCCGCCCTGCTGCCGGTCGAGGTGCCAGCCGCGGTCGTCCATCACGTCGCCGACGGCGCTCATGTCGACCTCGGGCGCGCCGGCGCCAGGGTCGGGGGGTGCGGCCGCGATCTCCAGCACGCCCGGCACCGGGTCGCCCGTGACGGTCACGCCGTCGATCGCCTCGACGCCCGCCCGCAGCCGGGCCGAGGCGTCCCGCACCTGCCCGGCGAGCCGCAGGTAGCCCTCCAGGCCCAGGTGGTTGATCGTGGCCCAGGCGGCGGCGATGGGCGCGGCCGGGCGGGTGCCCGCCGTGGTGGCCGAGCCGTACAGCCCGCCGGGCCAGCCGTCGTAGAGGAAGTACTGGAGCCGCAGCAGGTCCTCGTCGCGGTGCAGCAGCAGCGAGGCCCCCTTGAAGCACCAGCCGTACTTGTGGACGTCGGCCGACAGAGACGTCACGCCCTCGACCCGGAAGTCCCACGGCGGGATCGGCTCGCCCAGGCGCTCGAGGAAGGGCAGCAGCCAGCCGCCCAGGCAGGCGTCGACGTGACACAGCGCGCCCTGCTCGGTCGCCAGCGCCGCCAGGTCGGGGATCGGGTCGACGACGCCGTACGGGTAGCACGGCGCCGAGCCCACCACCAGCGCGGTGCGGTCGTCGACCGCGGCCCGCGTGGCGGCGGGGTCGGCCCGACCGTCGGCCGTCACGGGCACCCTCACCTCGTCGACGTCGAGGTAGTGGCAGGCCTTGGCGAAGGCCGGATGCGCGGTCGAGGGCAGCACCACGGTCGGCTCGGCGATGCCCCGCTGCCCGCGGGCGTGGTCGCGGGCCACCTGCACGGCGAGGAACAGGCTCTCGGTGCCGCCGCTGGTGAGCTTGCCGCCGCGGGGGTTGCCGTACACCAGGTCGGCGGCCATGGCCACCACCTCGCGCTCCATGCGCATGAGGCTGGGGAAGGCGAAGGGGTTGAGGTAGTTCTCGTGCAGGTACTCGTGTGCGACGGCCTCGTGCAGGCGCTCGAGCTCGGGGTCCGAGGCGTTGTAGACCAGGCTGAACGTGCGCCCGCCGCGCCAGTCGGCGTCGTCGCCCCGGCCGCCCCGCATCTCGGCCACCAGGTCGTCGACGGGGCGTCCCTCGGTGGGGAACGGGTGGTGTCGATCGGTCATCGCTGCCCTGCCCTCAGCCGCCGTAGCTCATGCGGGTGTCCTCCATGCGCAGCACCTCGGTGTCCTCGGGCCGGCGGAAGGCGCAGTCGACGACCTCGCCGACGAAGAACGTGTGGCCCCCGCAGTCGACCGGGTGGCGCACGTCGCAGTCGAGCCAGGCCGCGGCGACGTCGAGGATGGGCGCGCCGCTGGGCCCGTCGTGATACGCGAAGCCGTTCAGCGTGCGCGCCGCCGCGTCGTGCTCGACCGGCTTGGTGAACTTGCGGACGATGGCCCGGTCCTCGCGCGCCACGGTGTTGAGCGTGAAGCTCCCACCCTCGGCGATCAACCCGTGGGTGACGGCGGTCTTCTCGACGCTGATGCCCACCAGCTTGGGGTCGAAGCTCACCTGGGTGGCCCAGTTGAGGGTCATCAGGTTGCGCCGCTCGCCCGCCCGGCTGCCCACCACGTACAGGCCCGACGGCAGCGTCCACAGCAGCCGTCGGCGCATGCGGTCGTAGTCCTCCTGGGCCTCGTCACCGACGACCCGTGGCGGGAACGGCCCGATCGGCCCGGTGCCTCCAGGTGCTGCCATGGCGCGGACCCTAGCGGCGCCGGCCGGCTCGGCCCGCCGGCGCCGCACCTGCGCAGGCGGGCGGGGTCTGAGCGCTGGGCGGCGGGGATCAGGTGAAGGACCAGCCGCCCGGCGTGGTGAGCTCGACGAAGGTCTGCCCGGGGGTGAGCTTGAGCTCGGAGCCGTCGAGCGCCTTGAGCTCCAGCGGGTCGCCGACGCCGGGGCGGCGCCAGGTGCCCTCGACCGCCTGCCCCCCGACCAGCGCCCACACGCGACCCTTCCCGGTCACGACCCCGTGGGGCACGGACCGGCCCCGCTGGCCTGAGCGGTCGTAGGTGATCTCCATCACCAGCACGTTCTCGGGCGCGACCCGCACGCCCCTGGCGTCGACGTGCGGCCGCCCGCGCTGGCTGCGCAGCCAGGTGCGGCTGGCGGCGTCCCAGGTGAACCGCGACACCTCGGGGCCGCCGAAGCGCAGGGCGACGCCGCCCACCGCGGGCGAGCCGCGCGGGTGCCTGTCCCCCGGCTCGAGGTACGAGAAGATGGGCTTCGGCGGGGCGGGCAGCTCGGGCGCCTTGCCGTAGAGATTCGGCGTCGAGGTGATGAGGTTGTGCGGGGCGGGCCGCATGCCCGAGCGGTAGAACCCCTGGTTGGAGACGTTCTGGCCGATGTCGACCACGTTGGTGGCATGGAGCTGGGGGACGACGCCCGCGTTGCCACCCGACGAGGCGAAGAGCGGCCGCCCGAACAGCGGCAGGATCTCGAGGTCGGTGGTCCGCACCGACCGGACCGGGCCCACCGGGTCGGCGTCGGTGGAGTGGAACACTGCCGCGAGGCGGGTCAGGTTGCCCTCGACGGGCTCCTCGAACACGATGTCGGCCTGGTTGAGCCCCGCCTGGGGCCGGGCCCGCTCGACGTTGTCGATCTTGACCACCAGCGCGGGCCGGTCGAGCCGTCCCCCGAAGTCGCCGGTCAATCCCGTCAGCGGAGCCACCGGCGGTGGCGGTTCCGTCGTCGTGGTGGTCGTCGGCGCGGTGGTGGTCGTGGTTGAGGTCGTGGTGGAGGGTGCCGTCGACGTCTGCTCCGGCTCCCCCCGACCGACCAGCAGCGCCACCAGGGCGAGCGCGCCGAGGGCCACCACCGCCCCGATGGCGGTGAGTCGCGGGTTGCGGGCCAGCAGGGCCCCGAGGCGGCGGAGGGCGGTCATGGCAATGGTCGGCCGACCCTAGCCGCGCCCCGCAGGCCTCCGTGACGCCGTCTCACCCGGTCCCGGTGAGCACCCCAGCCGGCACGGGAGGCCCCCCTGCGCCGGCGGCCGTCCGGCACGTGCCCGGGTAGCGTCGCCTCGTGGACCGGAACCCCGCCGACGGCGATCGCGACGAGCTGACCGTGGCCTCGACCTCACCGGCCCCGCCCGGCCCCCCGGTGCGGGTGCCACCGGCGCCCCTGAGCTCGCTCGGTCCCCTGGCCCGGCTGGTGGCGGTCGTGACAGGACGGGTCACCGGGGCCGGGCCGCTGCGAGTGATCACCACGCTCGGGCGGCACCGCCGGCTGTTCCGACGCTGGTTGCCGCTCTCGAGTGCGCTCCTGGTGCGCAGCCGCCTGCCCGCAGCCGACCGCGAGCTCGTCGTCCTTCGCACCGCCTGGCGCTGCGGGTCCTGGTACGAGTGGGTGCAGCACGTGGCGCTGGCCCGCCGCGCCGGCCTGGAGGACGACGACGTCGAGCGCGTGGTCGCCGGCCCGGGGCCGGAGGGATGGAGCGGGCGCCGGAGGGCGCTGCTGGCTGCGACCGACGAGTTGCTCGACGACCGGGTGATCACCGACCGCACGTGGCGATCGCTCACGTCCTACCTGGACGAGCGGGAGCTGATCGAGCTCTGCTTCCTGGTCGGCCACTACGAGATGGTGGGGATGGCCCTCAACAGCCTCGGCGTCGAGCCCGAACCGGCGGCGCTCGCCCGGCTCACGGGGCCGGCGGGGTTGGCGGCCGAACGGTTGCGTGCCGGCCTTGCCGTGGCACGCCGCGATCCCGACGAGCCGTGACGGGCGGGCCACCGCCCTCCCGTCAGCTGCGCACCAGGGCGACCCCGGCGGTCAGCCCGGCGCCGGCCGACACGAGCAGGGTCGTCGGTCCGGCCAGCCGGCCGGCCCCGACCGCGTCCCCGAGCGCCACGGCGAGCCCCGCAGTGTGACCGGCCGCGCGCCCGGCAGGCGGCGCCACCAGGCGGTCGGCCGGCACACCGAGGTCGTGGCCCAGGGCGTCGAGGAACGCCTCGGTCAGCGGGTTGGCGACGACGAGGTCGAGGTCACGGGCCGCCAGCCCGTGATCGGCCAGGAGCTTGGCCGCCACCTCGGCCGCCCAGGAACCGGCCGCGGCGGCGAAGCCCGGGTCCTCGTCGATCGCGAGGGTGTTCCGGCGGCCGCGGAGGGCCACCGTGGCGCGGAAGTCGGCGCCGTCGCCCGGCACCTGGTTGGCGAGGCGGATGTCGACCACGCCGCCGGGGCCGTCGTCCCAGCCGCAGACGATCGCCCCGCCCGTGGGGGCGAACGGGAACCCGGGCGCCAGCCGGTGCCCGGGATCGGCGTCGCCGGCCACGATGAGCGCATGGCGCACGGTCCCCGCCCGCAGGAAGCCATCGGCCACCATCAGGCCCGTGAGCATGCCGCAGGACCCGTTGGCCACGTCGAAGGAGAAGGTGCCGTGGTGCCCCTCGTGCGGGTCCTCCGGGTTGGCCCCGATGTCCTCCTGGATCAGGGCGGCCAGGGCGGGTTCGCCGAGGATGCGGTCGTGGTAGAGCCCGGCGTTGACGAGCAGGTCGACGTCGTCCGAGGCCAGCCCGGCGCGGTCGAGCGCCCGGGCGGCGGCCGCGTCGGTCAGCTTGCGGGCGCTCCGCCCGTGCCAGCGGCCGCCCTCGACGGTCGCCACGGCCTCAATGCGCGTCGTCATGGCAGGCCACCAACCCTTCGTCGACGGTGAATAGGACCACGCCGATCTCGAGCCCCGAGGCCAGCGCCACCAGGGCGACGCGGTCACCCGGACGAACGCGCCCGGCCTCGAGCTCCTCCACGAGGGCGACGACGTGGGTGGTCGAGGCCGTGTTGCCGTAGCGGTCGACGGTCACGACCACGGGGTTGCGGGGCGCGCCGCCGAGGGCGTCGGACATCTCGGCCATGCCCTTGCGGATCGCCCGCGCGGACGTCTGGTGCGGGATCACGTGGTCGATGTCGTCGATGCGGAGGCCGGCGGCGTCGAGCGCCTCTCGCAGCAGGGCAGGCGTGTCGGCGATGGCCACCTGCTGGATCGCCCGGGACTTCGTGAACATCCTGGCCCCGGGGTGGTGATGCGCCGGATACGCCAGGCACAGGCGGCTGTGGTCGGCAACGGTCGTGAAGCCGGCGAACATGATCCCTGGCTGGCCCTCCTCCGCCCGTTCGACCAGCACCGCCCCGCCCGCGTCGCCCAGCGTCAGGGAGGCCAGCTCGCGGCTCACGATCGAGCGCACGTGCCGGGCCGCGTTGTTGGTGAGCTGCGAGATGTACTCACCGCTGACCACCAGCGCCCGCCGGATCGCGCCCCGGCGCACCCAGTTGTTGGCCACCAGCACGCCGCTGAGCGTGCCAGCGCACGCGTTCGACAGGTCGAACGTGGTGGCCCCGGTCGCGCCGATGGCCCGGGCGACGGCCAGGGCGGTCGTCGGCTCGAGCCATTGCACCAGGCCGCCCCGGTACTTGGTGATGCTGCAGCTCACGACCAGGTCGATGTCCTCGGCGCGGCGGCCGGCGCGGGAGAGGCAGTCGCGGGCGGCGTCGACGGCCAGGCTCAGGGAGTCCTCGTCGCCGGCCGACACGCGGCGGTCGCGGATGCCGGTCAGGCGCTCGAGGTCGACCCGCGTCCGGTGGCGGGTGGACGCCATCAGCTCGTCGGTCGGCAGGTGCGTCGGAGGGAGCCGGCGCCCGACACTGGCGATGCGGGCCACGAACGGCGTGGCAGCGCCGTCGGGCGACTGCTCGGTGAGCAGCCACGACGTTGTCGGAACTCCCGGCGTGGTCGAGATGGGATCACGCTCCATGCACCCACTTTCGGGGCGGCACCGCCCGTCGAGCCAGGGCCGAAGGTCCCCGGATCGGCAGACATAGACCGTGCGCGCGCCGGTGGGTGCGGACCGCGCCGGGCCGAGCGGGCCCGAGCGCGTCGCGATCGCTCAGCCCCGGGCCGGGGGCCAGTCGGGGTCGAGTTGGCGCAGGAACAGCGCGCACCGCTCGGCCTCGTCTCGCTCGCCGATGGCGTCGGCGCTGGCCCGGAGGCCGTCGAGCGCCCGCAGGAAGCCGCGGTTCTGCGCCTGGCGCCAGCGGACGTAGCCCGAACCCCGCCAGCCGTTGGCGCGCAGCCGGTCGAGGCCACGGTGGTAGCCGACCCGGTGGTATGCGTAGCACTCAACGTCGTCGCGCCCGAGCCCGCCGAGCCGCGCCCACGCGTCGAGGAAGCGGGGCCAGCGCGCGACCACGTCGGCCACGGCGGCACGCCGGCGGTCGACGGGCTCGGCCAGCGCGGCGTCGAGCGCGGCCAGGGCGTCGGCGGGCTCGTCGTCGAGGACGGTCTCGGGCGGGCCGCCGGGGGTCAGGTTCACGGGCGAGTCGGTCACCCCGTCATTCTGCTGGTCCGAGCGCCCCGGCGCGCGCGACCGCGCCCCCGCCCCCCGCCTCGCCCTCGGCCGCCGGCCCGCCGGCCGGCATCTCGGGACGCGAGGGGCGGCCCGCCAGGTAGTCGGTCGACGCCTGGTAGGCCAGCTCGATCAGCTCGGCCGAGCGGGTGAAGTCGTTGTAGCGCATCGCGGGCGTCTGCCCGGTGGGCAGGAGGTGCACCACCACGTCGGGCGGCACCGCGGCCAGCTCGGACTTGAACCGGTGGTGGCGGGCCAGCCAGTACGACTGGACGGCGACGTCGAGCGGCCGGCGGGGCTCGGGGCGGGGACGCGAGAACGCGGCCACCTGCAGCACGTAGATCGTGCGGGCGCCCAGCTCGACGGCGCGGCCCATCGGCACGTCGTCGACGATCGCCCCGTCCAGGTAGCGCACGCCGTCGATCTCGACCGCGGGGTAGACGGCCGGCAGGGCGGACGAGGCGAGGATCGGCTCGATGAGCGGGCCCGACGAGAACCACACCTCGCGCACGCCCAGAACGTCGGTGGCCACGCAGTGGAACGGCACCGCCAGCTCCTCGAACGTCCGGGCACTCAGGTGCTGCTCGAGCGCCCGCCTCAGCCCCTCGTTGTCGTGGATGGCCTCGCCCTTGCGGGCGAGCGCCACCGCCCGGGGCAGGATCCCGCTGGGCATCAGGTCCTTGCCGTCGAGCTCGCTCCACAGCCGCTCCATGCGCGCCACACCCGCCGGCCCGGGGTCCTCGGCCAGCGCCGCGCCGTTGATGGCCCCGACCGAGCACCCGACGACAAGGTCCGGGCGCACCCCGCGCTCGACCAGGGCACGCAGCATGCCGATCTGGAGCGCGCCCAGGTTGCCGCCACCCGACAGCACGAAGGCGACCGGTCCCGCCTGCCTCCGCCGCCGCCACCGTCCCATGATCACCATCGCCGTCTCCTCGAGTCTGGGCGTTTCGCCCGAGGTCGCCGTGGTCAATCCTGCCGTGCCGGCCCCGGGGTCCGAAACGCGCGCCGGGCGGGCCCCGCCCAGCGCGAATCGTGTTCCGGTCGACGGGGCCGATCTGGCAGCGTGGGCCCATGGCCGGAGCGGCTACGACATGAAGCACATCGGCATCGTCGCCTGCAGCGCGGAGGGCGCCGCGCTCTGCTACCGGGCGATTTGCGAACAGGCCCTCGAGGCGGTCGGCAAGAACGACCACCCCCGCATCACCCTCGACTCCATCCCGCTCGCCGCGTGGATGCCGGCGTTCGACGCCGGGGACCTCGACGGCGTTGCGGCGGTGATGCTCGACTCCGCCCGCCTCCTCGCCGGTGCCGGCGCCGACTTCCTGATCTGTCCCGACAACTCGGCGCACCTGGCCTGGGACCAGGTCCAAGCCGCCACCCCGCTTCCCTGGCTCCACATCGCGAAGGTGGTCGGCGACGAGGCCGCACGCTGCGGCTACCGGCGGGTGGGCGTGCTGGGAACGCGCTTCACCATGGACGGGCCCGTCTACCGCGACACGCTCTCGGCGATGGCGATCGAGGTCGCCGCCCCCCCACCGGAGGACCGCGAGCTCGTCGACGGCATCATCTTCTCCGAGCTCGTCGACGGCGTGGTGACCGACGCATCTCGACGCACCTATCAAGCCGTGATCGCACGGCTCCAGGCCCGCGGCTGCGACGCCGTCGCGCTCGCCTGCACCGAGATCCCGCTGCTCATCGGCTCTGGGGACTCGCCGATCCCCACGCTGGACTCCACACGCCTCCTGGCCGTGGCTGCCCTCGACGAAGCCCTGACCTGACGAAGGTCAGTGAAGGACGCCGCCGACCGGCGGATCCGGCAGTGCCCGCGATCGCTCCGGCGACCCCCGGTCGACGACCGCCAGGGCACCGGCCGCGCCGAGCGCCTCGAGCTCGCCCCGTCCCGCCGAGCGGGCACCGGCGTCGGGCGCCAGCGCCAGCTCGACCGCCCGCTCGTAGCGGCATCCGAGCGCCGCCCAGGCCTCGGCGGCGTCCCGCCACCGCCCCGCCAGGCCCGCCGCCCACGGCCCGGCCGCGCCGTCCGGTGCCACCACCGCGTGCCCAGCCCGCTGCAGGTAGCGGGCGAGCTCTGCTTCGCTGGTGCGGTGCCCGGCCTCGGCAGCGAGCGCCAGAGCCGGCGCGGCGAGGGCGGGCATCTCGCCGGGCCGCCCGCCCAGCCAGGCCGCCTCCAACGCCGCGGCGGAGACGGGCCCGACGAGCGCGACCTCCCGCGACGCGGCCGTGGCCGCCACGGCCGGTTGCAGGGCGGCAGCGGCCTGCTGGTGGCGCCCCCGCCGGGCGAGCAGGCGCACCAGCAGGGACGCGGCGAGCGGGCGCATGATGCCGGGCTCGCCGGGCCACTCGACGAGCGCGCGCAGGCCGGCCTCGGCCTGGTCCCACTGGCCGCGGCTGAGGCGCACGCCCTGCAGCGTGAGCTCGAGGCGGTACGCCCCCGCGGTGAACTCGCCGCCCGTCGCCCGGTCGAGACCGAGCCGCACATAGCGCTCGGCGTCGTCGAGGCGCCCCGCCCGGAAGCTGCCGCCCGCCGCGTTGACGCAGGCCCGGGCCGGCAGCTCGTCGCGCCCGTCGAGGCCGGCGAGCTCGACCGCGAGCGCCAGGTCGTCGGCCCCGCCGGCGTCACCGAGCGCCAGGCGGCCGGTGCCCCGGTATTGCACCGCGTGGCAGCGGAGGGCGGCGTCGCCCAGGCGCTCGGCCAGTTCGAGGGATCGTTCCGCATGCTCGACCACCACCGGGTCGGGCTCGGCGACCGGCCCGACGGTCACGAGGTCGCTGCGGGTCCGGGCCAGCTCGGCGTGGACGCTCGCCAAGCGAGCCGGGTCGCCGAGCTGCTCGAGCAGGGGCAGTGCCTTCGCGATCGCCGCCGCGGCGGCGCACGGTCCGTCCGACCAGTAGAGCGTCCGGGACAGCCACCGGAGCGCGTCGGCGAGCACCGCGGGGTCGCCCGCCGCCTCGGCCGCGGCGACGCCCCGCCGCCCGGCCCGGGCCGAGTCCGCGAAGCGGTTGACCATGTAGAGGGCATAGGAGAGCTGGCTCGAGCACACCGCGACGGTCCGCTCACCGAGCCGGTCGGCGTGCGCGAGCAGGAGCTCGAGGTGATGGATGGCCTGGGAGTACGAGCCCAGGTGGATGGCCTCGTCGGCGGCGACGGGGGCGTGCTCGAGGACGGCCGCGATGTCACCCGCCCGCTCGGCGTGGTGGACGAGACGGGACGGCTCCCGCACGTTCTGTCCGGCCAGCACGCCGAGGACCCGCTGGTTGAGCAGGGCCCGCTCGGCGGCCGTCAGCGACTCCTCCACCGCCTGCCGGGCCAGCTCGTGGCGGAACCACACGTGGCCCGCGTCGCCGCCCAGGACGCCCGCCTGCTCGGCCTCGTCGCTCGCGACGTGGGCGTCTGGCACCAGCGCCGCCAGCAGCCGGCGCTCGGCCCGCGAGGGGATGACGGCGGCGTGCCGGAGCAGGCGGCGGGCCGCGGGGCCCAGCGCGTCGACCCGGCTGAGCACGGCGTCGCTCACCGTGGGCGGAACGCGTAGCTCGCCGGCGGCCAGGACCTCGCTGACGAAGAAGGGGTTCCCGCGGGTGATGGCGTGCAGCTCGCCCGCCGGCACACCGACGTCACCCGCCATCGCCGCGACGGCGTCGAGCGACAGCGGCTGGAGGGCGATGCGGCGCACCGACTCGCCCGTCAGGCTGCCCAGCACCCGGCGCAACCGATGGCCGCCCGCGACCTCCTCCTCGCGGTAGGTGACGACCAGCACGGTGGGCAGGGTCGTGGTCCGGCGGGCCAGGAAGCGGACGACGTCGAGGGTGGCGTCGTCCGCCCAGTGCAGGTCCTCGACGACCAGCACCGTGGGCGCCTCGGCGAGGACGTCGGGCAGGGCGGCGAACACGTCCTCGACGTCGGCGCCGCTCACGAAGGCGTCGGCGAGCCGCCCGCCCAGGTCGCCGGCGATGTCGCGCAGCGGGCCCATCGTCCGGGGGGTGACCAGGTCGTCGCACCCTCCCGCCAGGACCCGCACGCCCCGGTCCCTGGCCACCTCCGCAAAGGCCCGCACCAGCGTCGTCTTACCCAGCCCGGCCTCGCCGGTGACGAGCGCGACGCCGCCCGCCGACCGGGACCGTGCGTCGTCGAGCACGGCGGTCAGGGTGGCGAGCTGGCTGCCGCGCTCCAGGAGCCCCGGCCGGCCGGCGTCGCCGGGCGCGGGCGGCGCGGCGGCCTCCGGCGCCGGGGCGTCCACGTCCGGTCGCCTGACGACGGGGACGACGAGCCGGTACCCCCGGCCGTGGACGGTGCGGATGATCTTCTGGCTGCGCCCGTCGTCGCCCACCGCCCTGCGGGCGTCCTTGATGCGGGAGGTGAGGGTCGACTCGGTCACGAACCGGGTGCCCCACACCTCGTCGAGCACCTCGTCCTTGGTCACCACCCGGTCGGCGTGCTCGACCAGGTAGCGGAGCACATCGAAGACCTGGGGCTCCATGGCGACCGACCCGTCGGACCCCCGACGACGCAGCTCGAAGCAGCGGGTGTCGAGCTCATGGTCGGCGAAGTGGTAGATCATCGGCCCGCGCTGGCTGGGGAATCGAGATGCTACCGGGGCGCAGCCCGTGGTTCGGCATCGTGTGGGGGCAGCGGGTCGGCGACGGCGGCCCGGTGACCGCCGCGGGCCCCGGGCTCGTGTTCCGACCCGCTTCGGCTCACGACCGCCCGTCGGCGAGCGCCGCCGCGCGGCGGACGAGGTCGGCCAGCTCGACCGGGTGCGAGAGGTGGGCGCCGTGGTCAGCGCCCGCGATCACCTGCAGCTCGGCCCGGGGCGCGGACCGCGCCAGCTCGCCTGTCGCCCGCACGTGATGGGGCCGGGCCTCGGAGCCGTGGACGGCCACCACCGGTACCGGGATGGCCGCGGCGTCGAAGGGCGGGGGCGCGGGCGGCCGCACCGAGGCCATCTCGGCCACGAGGGTCGGCCCCTCGGCGCGGCGCTCGGCCCGCATGGTGGCCGGCAGCCGCTCCCACATGGCATCCCCGATCATGCGCCGCAGGAACCACTCGGCGGCCTCGGCCCCCAGCTCGGACTGGTTGGACACGGCCCGGGCGCCGGCATCACCCGGGGTGTCACCGGACGCGACTGGCTCGGTGGCGCCCGCCCCGGCGCGGGCGACGGCCAGGGCACCTCGGCCCGCGGAGCTGCCTGGCCACCATGGGGCCCACAGCTTCGGTGCCTCGTACGCCAGCACGGCCCGCACCAGCTCGGGCCGGCGCTCGGCCAGCGCCAGGCACACGATCCCACCGAAGCTGTGCCCCACCACCACCGCCGGTCGCCCGGCGAGCAGCCCCGCCAGGTCGTCGACCTGCTCGTCGAACGACGAGGGCGGGCCGGCACCCAGCGAGCGGGCGTACCCGCGGCGGTCGTAGCGCAGGACGCGGTACGACTCCTGCAGGAGGCGCCGCACCCGCAGCATGCCGCCCGAGCGGTCCATCGACCCGTGGACGAGCGCGACGAGCGGCCCCTCCCCCACCTCCTGCGCCCAGATGCCCGAGCCGACCGTCCACGTGCGCCGGTCCATCGCCACCGGGCTACTCGACGTTCACGACGCGGAGCACGTCGGTGGTGCGCGGCTCGGCGTCAGGCGCGCCCGCCAGCACCGCGATGACGTCGCCGTGGTGGACCATGGCGGCGGCGACCGCAGCCTCGACCACGCACCACACCATCTCGTCGGTGGTGCGGTACTCGTCGACGACCAGCGGCTCGACACCCCACGAAAGGGTGAGCTGGCGGGCGGTCGCCAGCGACGGGCTGGCGCCGACGAGGCGGCACAGGGGCCGAAGCGCCGCCATGGCCCGGGCCGTGGGCCCGGCCCGGGTGCAGCAAACGATGGCCGACAGGTTCAACTCGTCGGAGGCCCGCAACGCCGCGTGCGCCATGGCGACGGTGACCGCCTCGCGGGAGGGGCGGCGCTGGCTCAGGCCCACCTCGTAGGCGCCGGTGCGCTGGTCGTCGAACTGCTCGGCCCGCGCGGCGATGCGCGCCATCGTGGCCACCGTCAGTGCCGGGTCGTGGCCGATGGCGGTCTCGGCCGACAGCATGAGGGCGTCGGTGCCGTCGACCACCGCGTTGGCCACGTCGGTCGCCTCGGCCCGGGTCGGGGTGGGCGCCGACACCATCGACTCGAGCATCTGCGTGGCGGTCACCACCGGCAGCCCCCGGGCACCGCTCGCCCCGATGATGCGCTTCTGCAGGTGGGGCACGTCCTCGATGGGGAAGTCGATGCCGAGGTCGCCGCGGGCGACCATCACCCCGTCGACCACGGCCAGCAGGTCGTCGAGGTGCTCGACCGCGGCACGGGTCTCGATCTTGGCCATCAGCTGCGGGCCATCCGGGCCGAGGGCGGCGCGCACCTTGTGCAGCTCCTGGGGGGTGCGCACGAACGACACGGCGACCCAGTCGGCGTGGCGGGCCACCTCGTCGATGAGTCGCAGGTCGTCGTCGGTGGGCACGGGCGGCAGCCAGCGGTCGGACGGCAGGTGGGCGCCGGGGCGACCCTGGAGACGCCCGCCGCTGCTCACGGTCGTCCGCACCACCCCACCCTCGACGGCCACCACGTCGAGGGCCACGGTGCCGTCGCCCAGCACGATCGTCTCGCCCGGCGCCACGACGTCGGCCAGGCGGGGCTCGTCCACCTGGATGTGGGGGCTGTCGCTCGGGCCCTCGCCCGCGGCGAGCGTGACCTCGTCGCCCTCGGCGAGGAAGGCGCCGCCGGCGGGGAACGCGCCGGTGCGCACCTTGGGCCCCGGCAGGTCGGCCAGCACGCCCACGTGGCGCCCGCGCTCGGCGGCGAGGGTGCGCACCAAATCGATGGCGGCCAGGTGCTCGGCCGTGGTGCCGTGGGCCAGGCCGAGGCGCACCACGTCCATGCCCGCGTCGAGCAGGGCGCCGATCACCTCGGGCGAGCCCGAGGCCGGGCCGAGGGTGGCGACGATCTTCGTGCGGCGCTTGTGCAAGGCGAATCCCTGGACGGCGGTGGTGGTCAGACCGGGGCGCGAGTGCGGTGGAGGTCGCCCAGCACGCCCACCTCGGCGCGGCGGTGTGTGGCCGAGGGCCACGAGAAGTTCATGTTGGCCCAGGTCGGCCGGGCGTCGACCGGTCGCGCGCGTGGCAGGTCGCGCCGGGCAGCAGCGGGCATTGCGCCCGATGCTACGCGGCCCGGGGTCATGCGCCTACGAGCGCGGCACCTCGATCCAGGGTCGGTCCTTGTCGACACGGATGTCGCCGGGCAGGCCCAGCACCCGCTCGCCCAGGATGTTCTTCATGATCTCGGTGGTCCCGCCCTCGATCGAGTTGGCCCGCGCCCGCAGGAACGCCTGCTGCGGGTTGTCCCACAGAGCCGTGGTCCGTGGCCGCGCCATCGGGTAGCCCGCGGGGAAAAGCGTGCCGGCCGCCCCCAGCAGGTCGACCGCACACTCACTGACGTCCTTGTGGACGTCGGCCATCGCCAGCTTGCCGATCGAGCCCTCGGGGCCGGGCGTGCCCTGGGCCCGGTTGTGGCTGGCCCGGATGTTGGTGAGGCGCAGCACCTCGGCCCGCACCCACAGCCGCATCACCCGGTCGCGGGTGGCCCCGTCGTGGGGACCGGTGGCGGCGTAGGTCTTCATCAACTCGCCCACGAAGCCGCTACCCCGGGGCGGGATCTGGCCGCCGATGGCCACCCGCTCGTTCATGAGGGTGGTGAGCGAGACGCGCCAGCCCTCGCCCACGTCGCCCAGCCGCTCGGCGTCGGGGATGCGCACGTCGGTGAAGTAGACCTCGTTGAACTCGGCCTCGCCGGTGATCTGGAACAGGGGGCGCACCTCGACGCCGCGGGCGTGCATGTCGACCACGAAGTAGGTCAGGCCCTTGTGCTTGGGGGCGTCGGGGTCGGTCCGGGCCACGAGCATGCCCCAGCGGGCCACGTGGGCGAGGGTGGTCCACACCTTCTGGCCGTTGACCACCCACTCGTCGCCGTCGCGCACCGCCCGGCTGGACAGGCCGGCGACGTCGGACCCGGCGCCCGGCTCGGAGAAGAGCTGGCACCAGATCTCCTCGTTGGTGAACAGGGGACGCAGGTAGCGCTGCTTCTGGGCGTCGCTGCCGTGGGTGACGATCGTCGGGGCGCCCATGCCGTGGCCGATGGGGTTGAGCCCCCCGGCGCGGGGCGCGCCCGCCCTGGCCAGCGTTTCGTTGATCGGCTTCTGCAGCTTGGGCGACAGGCCGAGGCCGCCGTGGCCCTCGGGGAAGTGCACCCACGCCAGACCGAGGTCGAACTGGTGCCCGAGGAACTCGACCGGCGAGGTCTCGCCCGGCGGACGCTCGGCGAGCAACCGCTCGCACAGTTCGAGCACCCGCGCCTCGTCGTCGGGGCGGGCATCGGAGCGCACGGATTCGGTGATCGCCATGCAGGTCACGCTACTTGACCGCTCGGTCAAGCAGCGAGCCCGCCGTGGCCGGCACGCGCCATGGCAGACCTGCGTCCGGATGTCGCAGGAGCCGCGACAGTCGCACGCCTGATGAACGAGCCACCCGCTCCTGCGCCCCGAGGTCGCGGACATGGGCGACACGCGAACGCCTGAACCGGCGTCAGGCCTGCCGGGCACAGCGAGCGCACCCACACCCGGCACCCCGGTGGGCGGGTCAGTTGAGCTTGGCCCGCATGGCGCGGGCGGCGATGCGGTCACGGTCGCCGCCGGAGCCGTCCTCGGCGATGGCGTCGAGCTCGGTGGCCGCGGCGTCGAACCGGCCGTTGGCGGCCAGCAGGGCAGCGAGGCGGCGGCGCTCGAGCACGGTCGTGCCCGGGATCAGCACGCGCAGGCACTGCGCCCACAACGCGCCCGCCCGGTCGCCCCGGCCGGCGAAGCTGCGCTGCAGGTTGGTGAGCATGCGGGCCATGATGGCCCGCGGCCCGACCGGATCGAGGTAGCGGGGATCGAACCGGGCCTTCGGCCCGTGCAACGTGGCGAACAGCTTCTCGCACCCGGAACGGTCGAGGACCGCCTGGTGGAAGGGATCGACGAACAGGTCGAGGTCGGCCGCCGACCGCACGAGGAAGTGGCCGGGCATACCCACACCGGTCAGCTCGACGCCGACCCGCCTGGCCACCTCGATGACGACCACCGACAGCGTGATGGGGATGCCCTCCCGCCGGTCGAGCACCACGTCGAGCAGCGAGTTGCGGGGATTGCTGTAGTCGGCCGAGTCGCCGACGAACCCCAGGTCGCCGAACAGGTGGCGGGTCACCGCCTCGAGCGTGCCCGCGCCGCACTCGGCGGCCAGGTCGTCGAGGCGGGCGAGCTGCTGATCGACGTCGAGGTCGCGCTGCGCATGGGCGGCGACCAGGAGCGCCCCCACGTCGAGCCGGCATCGCTGCTCCGGGCCGCGCACCAGCTCGGCGAACCGGTCGGTGATGTCCACTGGTGTGCCACGCTACCGGCCGCCGACTGCGGCCCCGACCCCCGGCGCGAACTAGCTTGCCCGGCATGTTCCCCGGCACCTACGCAGAGTCGACGCCGGACAAGCCGGCCGTGATCATGGGCGGCAGCGGCCAGGTCGTGACCTACCGCGAGCTCGACGCCGAGGCCAACCAGGCGTCGCGCCTGTTCCGGTCGCTCGGGCTGAGGCCCGGTGACCACGTCGCGTTCTGCCTCGAGAACCACGCCCGCTACATGTCGCTGGCCTGGGGAGCCCACTACGCCGGCCTGTACTACACGGCCATGAGCTCGCGGCTGACCACCGACGAGATGGCGTACATCGTCGAGGACTGCGGCGCCCGCGCCTTCGTCACCTCGGCCTACAAGCGCGACCAGGCCGCCGAGCTGGCCGGGCGGCTCAACGACGACGTGGCCCTCTACATGCTCGACGGAACCAGCGAGGGCTACGAGTCGTGGGAGGAGGCGCTGGCCGGCCATCCCACCATCGCCCTGCCCGAGGACCGGGTCGAGGGCCGAGACATGCTCTACTCGTCGGGCACGACCGGCCGCCCCAAGGGCGTCGAGGTGCCGCTGCCCGGCACGACGCTCGGCACCGGCGACGCGATCCACATGCTGGTCAGCGCCCTGTTCGGCGGCACCGGCGACAGCGTCTACCTCTCGCCGGCGCCGATGTACCACGCCGCGCCGCTGCGCTTCATCATGGGCTTCCACCGGTCGGGCGCCACGGTGGTGGTGATGGAGCGGTTCGACCCCCTGGAGGCGCTGGCCCTCATCGAGAGGCACAAGGTCACCCACAGCCAGTGGGTGCCGACCATGTTCATCCGCATGCTCAAGCTGCCCGCCGAGGAGCGCGAGCGCTTCGACGTGTCGTCGCTGCAGGTCGCCATCCACGCCGCCGCACCGTGCCCCGTGGCGGTCAAGGAGCAGATGATCGAGTGGTGGGGCCCGGTGCTGCACGAGTACTACGCCGGCACCGAGGGCAACGGCTTCGTCTACTGCGACAGCGCCCAGTGGCTCGCGCACAAGGGGACGGTCGGCCACCCGCTGGTGGGCGAGGTGCACATCGTGGGCGACGATGGCGAGGAGCTGCCGGCGGGCGAGTCGGGCACCATCTACTTCGGTGGCGGCGCCGACTTCAGCTACCACAACGACCCCGACAAGACGGCCGAGTCGCGCGATCCCAAGGGCCGGGGGTGGACCACGCTGGGCGACGTCGGCTACCTCGACGAGGACGGCTTCCTCTACCTGACCGACCGCAAGGCCTACATGATCATCACCGGCGGGGTGAACGTGTACCCCCAGGAGGCCGAGAACCTCCTCGCGATGCACCCCAAGGTGGTCGACGTGGCCGTGCTGGGCGTGCCCAACGCCGACTTCGGCGAGGAGGTGAAGGCGGTGGTCGAGCCGGTGTCGATGGAGGACGCGGGCCCCGAGCTCGAGCGCGAGCTCATCGCCTACTGCCGCGAGCACCTCGCCGACGTCAAGTGCCCCCGCACGGTCGACTTCCGGGCCGAGCTGCCCCGCCACCCCACGGGCAAGCTCTACAAGCGCCTGCTCAAGGACGAGTTCTGGGCGGGGCACGAGAGCAACATCATCTGACCCGCCACAGGGGCGGCTGCCCCGGCGCACCGACCCCGGCCCGGTCACGCGGGCGGGTCGGTGAGCGGCCGGCGGCCGCCGAACCCGTCCTCGGGCCAGTGCCACCAGTCGACGGCCTCCTCGCCCGCGAGCCAGCACAGCCAGAACCAGCGCCCACCCGGGGCGCGGGCGGGGAAGTCGACCAGCCCCCGGGAGATGTCGCGCAGCACGATGCCCTCGGCCGCCAGCTCGTCGATGCACGACTGGATGGGCGCGGGGTCGGCCGGCACCAAGCCGTGCCCGTTCTGGCGCACGAGGCGCGCCCGCCGCCGGGCGTGGGCGCGGTACTCGTCCCAGCCGGCCTGGGCGCGCGCCACCACCGGGGCCACCCAGGCGAGCGCGGCGTTGGCCTCGTCGACCGTCCACGACCGGCGCGGCTCGTCGCCGGCGTGGTCGTCGTCGGCGTGCTCGTCCCCTGCCACGCCGGGCAGCGTTGCCGGTCGGGAACCCGGCCCGCCAGCCGGTGCGGCCGCCGGGCGACTCACGCATCGTGACCTGACGGGCACGTCGGTGCGCGATCTGGCAACATGAGGCGGCGCACCGGGGATGCCCCCGGGGTGGGATTTGTTCGCTATCTGCGGGGGGCACCTGGGTTCGCCGACCGCCGGTTACGACGCGCGTTTCGGCGTCGTCTGGCAGGAGGGGGAGGATCATGCGCCGGGTTCCGATCCGGATGAAGCTGGCGGCGGCTCTGGCCGTCCCGATGGCCGGCCTGTTCCTCATCACGACCGCCGAGGTGCTCGAGACCACCAGGGAGGTGGCCCGCGTCCGCTCCCAGACCGCCCTCGCCCGCAGCGCCACCGGTCCCAACGGCCTGATCACGACGCTGCAGAACGAGCGCACCTGGGCCGTGGTCGACCTGATCGGGTTCCAGAACGACCTGCAGGCGCCCGTCGTCGGCTACGAGGACACCCGGCGCCAGACCGACCAGGCCGTCGCCGCGTTCCGCGACACGATCGCCGACGAGAGCGAGGCCGTGCGCGAGGCCTACAGGCCGGCTCTGGCCAACCTGGCCGGCCTCACCGACCTCCGCACCTCCATCGACGACAGCAGCGGGCCCCGCAACATGTCCAACCTCGCGTTCGCCGACGAGGTGTACCTCGGGTACGCCAAGGCGATCGGCCCCTTCCTCGACGCCAACGCCCAGGTGTCGGTCGGGGTCGACGACGCCGAGCTGCGCGAAGCGGCCTCGCTGGTCAGCAACACCAGCAGGCAGGTCGAGACCACGTCCGACCTGGCCCGGAGCTCGATCCTGGGCATCATCGTCGGAGGCGGGCTCGACGACGCCGACGAGATCGCCTCGATCTCGACGATCCGCTCGGCGTTCGACAAGGCCAACGGGGAGCTGCTCGACGCCGGCCCGCCGTTCGACGAGGTGATCGCCGCCACCTACCCGACCGAGATGACCGAGGGCCTGACGGCGCAGATCGACGCAGCCATCGCGCAGGAGCCGGTCGAGCTCGACGCGTTGCTCGCACCGCTGAACGTGCCGCCCGACGGCGGCTACATGGGGCTGCGCGAAGCACTGGTCGGGGCCCTGAACGTCCGGGCCGACGAGCTGAACGACCAAGCCGCCGCCCGCGAGCGCCTGTACATCTCGATGGCTGTCGCCACCCTGGCCGCCGCCGTCGTGCTCACCTGGCTGGTGTCGCGCTCGATCACCAAGCCGCTGCGCTCGCTGACCCGCCAGGCCAAGTCGATGGCCGACAACCGCCTGCCCGACGCCGTCATGGGCATCCTCGACACGCCGCTCGGCGAGGACATCGCCGTGCCGCAAGTCCGTGCGGTGCGGGTCGACACCCGCGACGAGGTGTCCGACGTGGCCGACGCGCTCAACACGGTGCAGGACACCGCGCTCGACCTCGCGGTCGAGCAGGCGGTGCTGCGGCGCAACATCGCCGACAGCTTCGTCAACCTCGGGCGCCGCAACCAGAACCTGCTGGGACGCCAGCTCGACTTCATCACCGAGCTCGAGAGCAACGAGACCGACGCCGACGCACTGGCCAAC
>DASSCS010000084.1:0-15816 GCA_035697515.1 Acidimicrobiales bacterium | reverse complement strand
GAGCGGCGACGGCATCGACGTGGTCAACAACGGCAACGGGCGCGACGGGCGGGCGACGGAGGCCACCTTCGCGGTGCCCGAGGCCGAGGAGACCCTGGCCACCTTGCGGCAGATGTACGACGAGGGCCTGGTCAACGTGTTTGCCAGCGTCGAGGGGGGCATCGACCACTTCCTGGCGCTGGCCACCCAGGACTCGTCGATGTTGATCGAGACGTCGACCGCGTCGTCGACCATCGCCCAGACCCTCGGCGGCGACCTCACGCCGGAAGAGGCCGGCATCGACTTCGACGCGTCGGTGGTCGAGGTGACCGACCTGGTGCCGGGCACCGGGCCCTTCCCCGGCCTGTCGAGCTCCGGACAGGTGCATCCCGGCGGCGGCGGGTTCTTCATCGTCGACACGTCGCCTCCCGCCGAGCAGGCGGGGGCGTGGAAGATGCTCGAGTTCATGCTCCAGCCCGCCAACGCCCAGGCGTGGCACCTGAGCGGCGGCTACCTCCCGATCGTCAAGTCGGTGCAGGACGAGCCCGAGGTGCAGGCGTTCTGGCAGGACGACCTGGCCGGGGTGCTGCTCAAGCCGGCGGTCGACCAGCTCGACGACGCCGATCCCGACGAGCCCGGGCCGCTCATCGGCCCCTTCCCGGACTTCGCCGACGCGGTCGAGCAGGCCATCGAGGCCGTCCTGCTGGACGACGCGGACCCGGCGACCGCCCTGGCCGACGCGCAGGAGGCGGTGACCGAGTCGCTGCAGCGCTACGAGGGGGGCTGAGCGCGGCGCGCGCCGCGTGATGCGCCGGGCTCGGCACGCTCACGCCTAACGTGAGCAGTACCTATGGCCGCGCCTTCCTTCCGTGACCGCCTGCTCACCCGCCGGGGCGCGCGGGCCCTCCTGTCGCCCGTGGGCCTGCTGGGCGCGCTCGCCGTCGGGGCCCTCGCGGTGGTGGCCGGGTTGCCCGTGTGGGCGGGCGTGGTGGCCGGCGTGGGCGTGTGGGCCGTCAACGGCTGGCGGATGCTGCCCCGCGCCGCGCGCGCCGAGCGCATCGACCCGTTCACCCTGCACGACCCGTGGCGCCGCTTCGTGCAGGAGGCGCTGAAGTCGCGCGCCCGCTTCGCCCAGGCCGTCGACCGCGCTCCCGCCGGGCCGCTGCGCGACCACCTGAGCGAGATCGGCGAGCGGGTGCAGGCCGGGGTCGAGGAGTGCTGGCTGATCGCACGGCGCGGCCAGGTCCTGGTCGTCGCCCGGCGCGGCATCGACGTGGCCGACATCGACGGCCAGCTCGCCCAGCTCCGCGGCTCGGGGCCCGGCGGCTCGGCCGAGGATCCGGCGCTCGGCCCGCTGACCGAGTCGCTCGAGGCGCAGCGGGCCGCGGCAGCACGCCTCGACCAGGTCATCGACCGCGCCCAGACCGAGCTGCGGCTGCTCGACGCCCGCCTGGGCGAGGCCGTCGCCCGCACCCTCGAGCTGTCGGCGCAGGCCAGCAGCGACGCCGACGGTGCCCGGGTGACAGGGCTGCAGGCCGATGTCGAGGGCGTGGTGAGCGAGATGGAGGCGCTGCGGCAGGCCCTCGACGAGACGACCGCCGCCGCCGGCGGCGGGACGGCCGGCAGCCTACGCCCGGGTGAGCCGCCGCCGGGCGGTCCGGAGTGAGCGGCGACGCGCGTCCGTCCGGGCCGCCGCCGTCCCGCGGGCGCCGCCGCCGGCCCGACGCCCGCCGCGATCGCTACGCGCCCGACGAGCTGACGGGCGAGGTGGTCGTGCCGACCGACATGTTCGGCCTGGCGGTCGAGTCGCCCGGCGTCGCCCAGCAACCCCTCGCACCGTGGATGACGGGCGAGCACCAGGCCATCAGCCTCGACGAGCCACCCCCCTACCTCGACGAGGCTCGCACCCACCCCGGCAGCCCACCCACCCAGCCCGACCACGACCGCGCCTATCCCGGCGGCGCACCGGCCTACCCCGATACCGATCGCGCCCACCCCGGGAGCGCACCCACCTACCCGGACGCGCGCCGGCTCCGGCCATCGCGACGACCGGGGGCACCGCCGCCGGTCGCGCGCCCCGGCCCCCCGCCGCCCGGAGCGCCGCCGGCCGCCGCGCTCCCCGGCGCACCCGTGGAGGCCGGGGCCGAGCCGCCGACGCTCCCCCCGCCCGGTCCCCTGCCCACGACCCCGCCGCCGAGCGCCCAGAGAGGCTCGCTGCTGGTGGCGGCCGGGATCTTCCTGTCGCGCTGCGCCGGCCTCATCCGCGAGGTGGTGATCGGCGCACTGCTCGGCACCAGCCCGGCCGCCGATGCCTTCAAGGCCGCCCTGCGCATCCCGAACCTGATGCAGAACCTGCTGGGCGAGGGCGTGCTGTCGGCCTCGTTCATCCCCGTGTACGCCCGGCTGCGGGCCGAGGGGCGCGAGCCAGAGGCCGGCCACCTGGCGGGTGCCATCGCGGGGCTGCTGGCCGCGCTCACGGGCGTCATCAGCCTCGTCGGCGTGGCGCTGGCCGATCCGTTGACCAGCCTGCTCGTGCCCGGCTTCAGCGGCGACAAGCACGACCTGACGGTCCAGCTGACCCGGATCATGTTCCCCGGCATCGGCTTCCTCGTGCTGTCGGCCTGGTGCCTGGGCGTGCTCAACAGCCACCGGCAGTTCTTCCTGTCCTACGTCGCGCCCGTGCTGTGGAACGTGGCGCAGATCGCCGCCCTGGTGGGGGGCGTCATCGTCGTGGGCGGCTACGAGTCCCCCGCCGACCAGCGCAGCCTGGCGATCGCGCTGTCGTGGGGTGTGCTGGTGGGCGGCGTCCTGCAGTTCGGCGTGCAGCTCGGGCCGGTGCGCCGGCTGCTGGGCGCGGTGCGCCCGAACCTCGACACCGCCAGCGCGTCGGTCCGCACCGTCATCGCTCGCTTCGCGCCCGTCGTGGTGGGCCGGGGCGCGATCCAGATCATGGGGTGGATCGACCTGTGGCTGGCCAGCTACCTGGTCTCGGGCGCCATCTCGTCGCTGACCTACGCGATGGTGCTGTACCTGCTGCCCGTCAGCCTGTTCGGGGTGAGCGTGGCCGCCGCCGAGCTGCCCGACATGTCGCAGGTCGAGGTGCACGACCCCGAGACCCGGCGCCGCTTCCGCCTGCGGCTCGAGGCCAGCATGGGGCGCATCGCCTGGTACGTGGCCTTCACGGCCACGATGTTCATCGTGGTGGGCGACGTCATCGTGGCCGCCGTGTTCGAGTGGGGCAGCTTCGACCACGGCGACACCGTGCTGGTGTGGCTCACCCTGGCCGTGCTGGCGGTGGGCCTGCTGCCCGTCACCGCCAGCCGCCTGCTGCAGAACGGCCTGTACGCCCTCGACGACCCCCGCACGCCGGCGCGGCTGGGGGTGCTCGGGGTGGTGCTGTCGGCCGTCATCGGGGTGGCGTTCATGTTCCCGCTCGACCGGGTGTACGTCGGGGTCGATGGTCTCGAAGGATGGGGCGACGTCTACGCCGCAGGCCCGCTGCCCGCGGACGTGCGTCAGAACGTCGCCGACGTCCCCCACCTGGGCATCGTCGGCCTGGCCATCGGCGCCTCGGTGTCGCGCTGGATCGAGTACCGCATGCTGAGCAACGCCCTGGCCTGGCGTGTCGGGCGCACCAAGCTGGCGGGACGCTGGCTCGCGCCCATCTCCATCGGCTGCGCGGTCGGCGCCGCGGTCGCGTTCGTCGCCGAGCTGCTGCTCGCCCCGCTCCCCTCCGTCATCGAGGCGGTCCTGGTCGTGGGGCCCGCCGGGCTGGCCTATCTGGCGGTGACCCACCGGCTGGGCGTGCCCGAGGCCCTGGCCACCGCCGACCGCCTGGGGACCCTCACCCGGCGGGTGCTGCGCTGATCCGCCCGCCGACGTTCTAAGGTGCTCCCATGTTCAAAGTGTTCCGACGGTGGTGGGCCTACGTCACGGCCAAGCTGGGCATGTCCCTCGAGGAGCGGGCCGACCCGAAGGTCCAACTCGAACAGGCCATCGCCGAGGCGCAGGACCAGCAACGGCGCCTCAAAGAGCAGGCCGCCAACGTCATCGCCCACCAGAAGCAGACCGAGCTGCGGCTCAACCGCGCCATGGCCGACCTCGAGAAGGTCAACGGCAACGCCCGCCAGGCGCTGCTCATGGCCGACGAGGCCGCCAAGAGCGGCGACCAGGCGAAGACGACGCAGTACACGGCCACGGCCGAGAGCTTCGCCAACCGGCTGATCTCGCTCGAGCGCGAGGTCGAGGACCTCAAGGCCCTGCACCTGCAGTCGACCGAGGCCGCCAACCAGGCCAAGGCGGCGGTGCAGCAGAACTCGTCCGCGCTCCAGCAGAAGCTGGCCGAGCGTCAGAAGCTGCTCAGCCAGCTCGACCAGGCCAAGATGCAGGAGCAGATGAACGCGGCCATGACATCGCTGTCCGAGGCGGTGGGCCAGGACGTCCCGACCCTCAACGAGGTGCGCGACAAGATCGAGGCCCGTTACTCCAAGGCCAAGGGCATGGCCGAGCTCACCGAATCGTCGGTCGAGAGCCGCATGCTCGAGGTCGAGCAGGCGTCGATGAACAGCGAGGCCCAGGCCCGCCTGGCCCAGATCCGCTCGCAGCTCGGTCTGGGCACCGGCAGCGAGGCGGCCGCCGAGCTCCCCACCGACACGCCCGCCGACGCGCCGGCCGAGGGCACGCCGGGCACCGCCGGGGGTGGCTCCACCGCTGGCTGACCCGGCGTCCGACCCGTCCGGGCGTGTCCCGGGGCCCGATGGGGTCGACGCGGCCGTCGGGGTGGGCCCCCACCCGGAGCCCTGGCCCGACGATCCCCGGCTCGACTCCGATCTGCTGGCGCACGGCGACCGGCGCAACGTCGTCGATCGCTACCGCTACTGGCGGGTCGACGCCATCGTCGCCGACCTCGACGCCCGCCGCCATCCGTTCCACTTGGCCGTCGAGAACTGGCACCACGACATGAACATCGGCACGGTCGTCCGCAACGCCAACGCGTTCGGGGCCGCCGCGGTGCACATCGTCGGCCGCCGCCGCTGGAACCGCCGGGGTGCGATGGTGACCGAGCGCTACCAGCACGTCGCGCACCACTCCACCATCGACGACCTGGCCGCGTGGGCCGCCGCCGGCGACCTGCCGCTGGTGGGCATCGACAACCTGCCGGGCTCTGTGCCGCTGGAGTCGACCGCCCTCCCCCGACGCTGCGTGCTCGTGTTCGGGCAGGAGGGGCCGGGGTTGTCGCCGGCCGCCCGGGCGGCGTGCGCCCAGGTGTGCTCGATCGCCATGTTCGGCTCCACCCGCTCGATCAACGCGGGCGTGGCGTCAGGCATCGCCATGTACACCTGGATCCGCCAGCACGCCGTCGCCTGACGGTGCCGGCCGCGTGGTCACATGGCGCCGGCGACGGCCGCCAGGTGGGCCACCGCATCGGCCACGGCGACATCGCCGCGCTCGCCCGTGGCGCGGTCGCGCACCTCGACGGTTCCCTCGGCGAGGTTGCGGCCCACGACCACGATGGTGGGCACGCCGATCAGCTCGGCGTCCGCGAACTTGACGCCCGGCGACACGCGGGCCCGGTCGTCGTAGAGCACCCGCACACCGGCCGCCTCCAGGTCGGCGGCCAGGCGATCGGCGTGATCGACCACGTCGTCCCTGCCCGCCGCCACTAGGTGGACGTCGGCCGGCGCCACCGCCCGGGGCCAGCACAGGCCCAGGTCGTCGTGGTGCGACTCGGCGATGGCGGCGACCGCGCGCGACAAGCCGATGCCGTAGCAGCCCATCGTGACGGTGACCAGGCGCCCGTTCTCGTCGAGCACCCGCAGGTCGAGCGCCTCGGCGTACCGGCGCCCGAGCTGGAAGATGTGCCCGATCTCGACGCCCCGCGCCAGCACCAGCGTGCCCTCGCCGCAGCTGCACGGGTCGCCGTCGCGCACCTCGGCCGCCTCGACCGTGCCGTCCGCCGTGAAGTCGCGCCCCGCCACCAGGTCGAACACGTGCCGCCCCGCCTCGTCGGCCCCCGTGACCCAGGCGGTGCCGTCGACGACGCGGGGATCGATCAGGTAGCGGATGCCGCTCGGCGATGCCTCGCCCAGCGCGCCCGGGCCGATGTAGCCCTTGACCAGGGCGGGATGGGCGGCGAAGTCCGCGTCGCCGAAGGGCTCGACGGTCGCCTCGCCGAAGGCGGCCCCGAGCCGGGCCGGGTCGACCTCGCGGTCACCGGGCACGCCCACGGCCAGCGGCTCGCGGCGGCCGTCGGGGTGCGCCACGGTGACGACGACGTTCTTGAGCGTGTCTGCCGCGGTCCACGCCCGGTCGGGGCGCGGGTACCGGGCGTTGGCCTCGGCCACCAGGGTGTCGATGGTCGGCGTGCCGGGCGTGTCCTCGACGTGGGCGGGGGGTGTGCCGTCCCACGACCGTGTCGGTGGCGGCGGGGTGCGCACCGCCTCGACGTTGGCCGCCCTGCCGCAGGCGGTGCAGCGGGCGAAGGTGTCCTCGCCCACGGCGAGCGGGCAGAGGAACTCCTCGCTGCGGCTGCCGCCCATGGCACCCGACATGGCGGAGACGATCTCGTGGTCGAGGCCCAGCCGCCGGAAGATGGCGAGATAGGCGTTCCGCTGGGTCTGATACGAGCGTTCGAGGCCCGCCTCGTCGACGTCGAACGAGTACGCGTCCTTCATGACGAACTCGCGGCTTCGCAGCAGTCCGGCGCGGGGACGGGCCTCGTCGCGGTACTTGCTCTGGATCTGGAACAGCGACAGGGGCAGGTCCTTGTACGACGAGCACAGGTCCTTGACCAGCAGGGTGAACATCTCCTCGTGCGTCGGCCCCAGCAGGTGGTCGGCGCCCCGCCGGTCCTTGAGGCGGAACAGGTTGTCGCCGTACTCGTCCCAGCGACCGGAAGCCTGGTAGGGCTCGCGGGGCAGCAGGGCGGGGAAGTGCACCTCCTGGGCCCCGGCCCGCTCCATCTCCTCACGCACGATGTGCTCGACGTTGCGGTACACGATGAAGCCGAGCGGCAGCCACGTGTGGATCCCCGGCGCCACCCGGCGCACGTACCCCGCCCGCACCAGCAGCCGGTGCCCGGGCACCTCGGCCTCGGCGGGATCCTCGCGCAGGGTGCGGACGAGCAGGCGGGACATGCGCAGCACGGGAACCTCTGGCGACGGGCGTGGTCCGGACGCGGTCAACGTAGATGACCCGCTGGTGGGCTGCGGACCGCGTTTCGGTCCCGCTCGGGCACGGCCCCCGCCCGGCCTGGCGGCTCCGCCTGATGGACGCGCCGCCGTGGCCGTAGAGTCGGCCCGCTGGCAAGCGCCCACGGGGCGGAGAGCAGGGGGAAGGGCATGATCCTCGACCGGTTCCGGCTGACCGACCGGGCAGCCGTGGTGACGGGCGCCGGGCGCGGCATCGGCGCCGCCATCGCCGTTGCCCTGGCCGAAGCGGGCGCCGACGTGGCCATCTCGTCCCGCACCGAGGCCGAGCTCGCGGGCGTGGCCGAGCAGATCGAGGCCGCGGGCCGGCGGGCGGTCGTCGTGCCGGCCGACCTGTCCGACCTCGACGCCGCCGCCGGCCTGGCCGGGACGGCCCACGAGGCGTTCGGCCGGCTCGACATCGTGGTCAACAACGTGGGCGGCAGCATGCCCCGCGAGTTCACGAAGACCGCGCCCCGCCACCTCGAGCAGGCCTTCCAGTTCAACGTGGCCACGGCCCACGCACTGACCCGGGCCGCCGTCCCCCTCATGGCCCAGGTGGGCCGGGCGGGTGCGGGCACCGGCGCGGTCGTCAACATCACGTCGCTCATGGGCCGCGCGAGCGGCCGCGGCTACCTGGCCTACGGCACGGCCAAAGCGGCGCTGTCGCACTACACCCGGTTGGCGGCCCGCGACCTCGCGCCCCGCATCAGGGTCAACGCCATCGGGGTCGGCTCGATCGCCACGTCCGCCCTCGACGTCGTGCTCACCGACCCGGGCCTGCGCACCACGATGGAGGAGACGACGCCCCTCCGCCGCATCGGCGACCCCGACGACATCGCCGCGGTCGCGCTCTTCCTCGCCTCGGACGCCGCGGCCTACGTCACCGGCACGGTCGTCGACGCCGACGGCGGGCTCGACCGCCCCAACCTCGACCTCGGCTTCCCCGACGTCTGAGCCGCCGCCGAACCCCCGCTCGCGATCTCGCCGGACAGCACGCCGACGACTACCAGCAGCACGCCGAGGTGCAGCTGCAGAGCCGGCACCACCAGGTGGCGGGCCGTCTCCATGCCGTCGCTGTGCCACGCGACCAGCCCGTGCGGCACCGCCAGCACCCCGAGGGCCGCCCCCGCCGCCAGCCCCGGCGTCCACCGTCCACGCCCGATGGCCCACCCCCCGACAAGCGCCGCCACGAGCAGCACGACCGCCGTGGGGAGCGCCAGCACCGAGTCGACCAGCGGCACCCGGGGCATGTCGAGCGGCCGGTAGAAGCCGCGGTCGCCGAGGGCGTTGTTGAAGGCCCGCTCGGGCGAGCGCAGCGGCTCGGACACCAGGTAGAGCGGGTGGGTGGCCGTGTAGCGGGCGAAGGCCGCCCGCCCGTCCGACTCGACCCAGTCGAGCCACGGGCGCAGCTCGGCGTCGTCGTCGCCCACGAACATCACGGGCGGGATGCCCGGCTCGACGTGCGGGGCACGGGCGTCGGGGCCGGCGAACACCTCGGCCTGGGGCATGCCCCGGTCGGCGAACCACTCGACCCGGTCCGGGTACGGCAGCACGCGCACCTCATAGACATTGCGCGTGGGGAAGTGGTGCCGCTCGCCGTGCGCCGACCCCACCACCACGAGCAGCCCCAGCACCACCGCGCCAGCGCCGAGCCCGGCGAGCCGGCGAGCTGCTCCGGCCCCCGGCGTCGCGGCCGCGGCGTCGCCGTCGCCGTCCTCGCCCGGGGGCCGGGGCGACGACCGGCGGGCGCGCCACCACAGCGCGGCCGCCGCGGCCAGCAGCCCGGCGCCGCCGGCGATGGCGACCACGGCGTGGCTGTCGCGGGTGGCCAGCCACACCGTCGATGCCGCCAACACCGCGGCCACCCGGCCCCAGGTGACGCCCCGGGCGAGCTGCACGAGGGCCGCGGCCACCAGGGCCAGCGCCGAGACGGCCAGCGACTCCGACAGCACCGACCGGTCCCACATCGTCACCGGGGTGGTCAACGAGAGCCCCGCCACGAGCGCGACCAGGGGCCACCGCGCCCGCCCCGTCACGACGGTCGCCACCGACCCGGCCAGCACGGCCCAGCAGACCGCCGCGAACGCCGCCTGGGCGCGAACGTAGCTGTCGATGTCGCCGCCGGCGAGCTTGAGCACCACCGCGGCGCCGGGCGGCCGGCGGCCGGCCCACAGCTCCAGGCTCGTCCACGGGGCACCGGAGCCGTGCAGGAAGTCGGCGGTGTCGTTCCAGCTCAGCGGCGACCGCCCGGAGACCTGCCACCAGCGCACGCCGGCCCCGACCAGCACCGTGGCGACGAACGCGGCCGCCGGCGCCGCCGGCCACCAGAACCCCTGCGCGCGGCCCGGCGCGGCCCCGATCGCGCTGTCCCCCACCGCGGTCACGGTGCGACGCTACCCGCCACCGGTGGCGCGATCAGGGCAGGACCACCAGGTCGTCCCGGTGGACGACCTCGTGGGTGACGCCCTCGGGCAGCTCGTAGGTGCGCCGGCCGGCCACCTCCCGCAGGCCGGCGGCGTCGAGGCGGCACAGGCCCTTGGCGAACACGACGCCGTCGGGACCGGCGATCTCGACCGCCTCGTCGGCCTCGAACCCGCCCTTCACCCCGGTGACGCCGGCCGGGAGGAGCGACACGCCCCGCTCGAGCAGCGCACGCTTGGCGCCCTCGTCGACGATGACGGTGCCCGACGAGCCCACCGCGAACGCGATCCACAGCTTGCGGGCCGGCAGGCGCCGCCGGCGGGGCACCACGACGGTGCCGATGCCTGGCTCGCCGCCCACCGCCTCGGCCAGCACGTCGTGGCGGCCGGCCTGGGCGATGACCGCCCGCACCCCCGACCACGCGGCGATCTTGGCGGCCGCCAGCTTCGACGCCATGCCCCCGCTGCCCCGGTCGGTGCCGCCCCCGCCCGCCATGGCCTCGAGCGTGTGGTCGACCTCGACGATCTCCTCGATGAGCGAGGCCTCGGCGTCGAAGCGGGGGTCGCCGGTCAGGAGCCCGGGCTGGTCGGTGAGCAGCACCAGCAGGTCAGCGCCGATGAGGTGGGCGACGAGGGCGGCCATGCGATCGTTGTCGCCGAAGCGGATCTCGTCGTCCGCGATGGCGTCGTTCTCGTTGACGACCGGCACCACGCCCAGCTCGAGCAGCCGGGTCAGCGTCGAGCGGGCGTGCAGGTACTGCTGGCGCACCATGAAGTCGAGCGGGGCGAGCAGCACCTGGCCGCCGATCAGGCCGCCCTGGGCCAGCGCCTCGTCGTAGACCCGCATGAGCCGGCTCTGGCCCACGGCCGAGGCCGCCTGCAGCGTGACGGCGTCGCGGGGGCGCACCGCGGAGAGCCCGAGCGCCGGCAGCCCCGCGGCGATGGCTCCGCTCGTCACCATGACCACCCGGTGGCCGGCTCGCCGGAGCGTGACGACCTCGGTGCAGAACTTGCCGATCGCCTCCTCGTCGATCTCTCCCGTCTCGCGGGTGATCGACGACGTGCCCACCTTGGCGACGACGATCACCGCTGCAGGTCCCCGTCGTCCTGGTAGTCGAACACCAACCCACCGATGCGCACGCTGTCGCCCGGTTGCGCGCCCGCCCGGGCCAGCGCCCGGTCGACGCCGAGGCGCTTGAGCCTGCGGTGCGCCTCGTCGAGGGCGTCGTGGTGGGTCAGGTCGGACAGCGCCACGGCGCGCACGGCCTCGCGTCCCTCGATCAGCCAGCCGCCGCCCTCACGGCGCACCGCGTAGCCCTCGCGCACGGGGCGGTGGACCACGAACTGCGTCGGCTCGTCGACCGCCGCCCGGGCCGCCCGCACCGCCTCGGCGAGACGGCCCCGCAGCTGCGCGATGCCCTGCCCGGTCACGGCCGAGATGCGCAGGTCGAGCGGCACCCCGGCGGCACCATCGGATCCGGCGTCGGCGTCCACGCCGGCGTCGTCCGCTCGGGCATCGGCGGCGTCCGCGGCCAGGTCGGCCCGGCTGCCCACCACCACCCGCTCGCGCTCGAGCAGGTCGGGCTGGTATGCGCCAAGCTCGTCGAGCAGGACCGCGAGCTGCGCGGCCGGAGGCCGCTCGGCGTCCGGCGCCAGGTCCAGCAGCACGCACAGCACCCGGGCCCGCTCGATGTGTCGCAGGAACTGGTGCCCCAGGCCGCGTCCCTCGCTGGCGCCCTCGATGAGACCGGGGATGTCTGCCACCACGTATTCGTACCCGTCGTCGAGCCGCACGACCCCCAGGTTGGGCACCAGGGTGGTGAACGGGTAGTCGGCCACCTTGGGCTTGGCGGCCGAGACGCGACTGATCAGCGTGGACTTGCCCACGTTGGGGAACCCCACCAGCGCGACGTCGGCCAGCAGCTTCAACTCGAGCCGCTGCCAGTGCTCCTCGCCGTGCTCGCCCTGCTCGGCGAAGGCGGGCGCCCGCCGCCGGTTGGAGAGGAAGCGGGCGTTGCCCCGCCCGCCCCGCCCGCCCTCGGCCGCCAGGTAGCGGTCACCGACGTGCACCAGGTCGGCCAGCACCTCGCCGTCGCGGTCGCGCACGACGGTGCCCACCGGCACGGGCACGACGATGTCGTCGCCGGCCTTGCCGTGGCGGCCCTTGCCCATGCCATGGGTGCCGTCGCCGGCCCGGCGGAACGGGTGGTCCTTGAACGCGAGCAGCGAGGCGACGTTGTGGTCGGCGACCAGCCACACGTCGCCCCCGGGCCCGCCGTCACCACCGTCGGGACCGCCCCTGGCCACGTGTGCCTCGCGGCGGAACGACACCGAGCCGGCGCCGCCGTCCCCGGCCTTGGCGTGGAGGTTGCACTCGTCGACAAACTGGGCCACTGCCTGGGAGTATGACGGCCCCGCGACCACGGTGCGAACCAGGCAGGGTGGGCCGGGGCACCCCGAGGAGGACCATGGACATCGAGTGGACGGGCGGCACGGGGATCGTGCACCTGGGCGACGGGATCAACGCCTTCGAGACCTCGTTCGTCGACGAGCTGCACGCCGCGCTCGACGTGGTGGCCGCCAACGCCGACGCCCGGGCGCTCGTCACCGTGGGCGGCGGGCGGCACTACTCCGACGGCTTCGACATCGACTTCCTGACGTCGCTGGAGGGCCCCGACCTGGTGACGTTCATGGGCCGCACGCTCGGGGCGCTGGCGCGGCTGCTCACCTTCCCGGTGCCCGCCGTGGCCGCGATCAACGGCCATGCCTTCGGTGTCGGCGCCATGCTGGCCCTGGCGCACGACCGGCGGGCCATGCGCGAGGACCGGGGCTGGTTCTGCCTGCCCGAGATCGACCTGGGCATGCAGTTCAGCCCGTTCATGCTGGCGTTGATCCTCGACCGCCTGCCCCGGCCCGTGGTCGACGAGGCGGTGCTGACCGGGCGGCGCTACGGCGGCAAGGACGCGCTCGCGGGCGGCATCGTGCACGCCACCGCCGCGGTCGAGGACCTGATCGCTGCGGCCACCACGCTCGCCGAGCCGATGATGGGCAAGGGGCGCGACATCACCGTGGCGCACAAGCGGGCGCTGCACGCGCCGGTGCTCGACCAACTGCCCGACGCCGCACGCGCGGAGTGAGCGCGCGCCGCCGCCTGTCGGTCAGCCCGCGGTGGGGTCGGCCCGTGAGCCGGGCGTGATCAGTCGACGGGCAGGATGTCGACGAGCTTGCGGCCCTTGCGCTCGCCGAACTTGACCGTGCCGGCGGACAGCGCGAACAGCGTGTCGTCGTTGCCCCGGCCGACGTTCTCGCCCGGGTGGAAGCGGGTGCCCCGCTGGCGCACGATGATGGCGCCCGCGGTGACGGCCGTGCCGTCGAACACCTTGACGCCCAGCCGCTTCGACTGCGAGTCGCGACCGTTCTTGGTGGAGCCGGCGCCCTTGGTCTTTGACATGTCGGCCTCCGTCAGCCCTTGGAGATGCCGGTGATCTCGATGGTCGAGTACCGCTGGCGATGCCCCCAGCGCCGGCTCTGGTTGCTCTTGTTCTTGTAGGTGAAGCCGGTGACCTTGGGGCCCTTGGTCTCGCCGACGACCTTCGCCGTGACCTTGGCCTTGCTGAGCGCCTTGGGACCGGCGAGGACGGTGTCGCCGTCGACGAGCAGGACGGGCGTGAGCTCGACCTTGTCGTCGTCGCCGGCGCCGACCAGCTCGACGTCGAGCTGCTGGCCGTTCTCGACCCGATACTGCTTGCCACCGCTCTTGATGACTGCGTACATGCGATCTGCCTCGTCAGGCGCGCCCGCGGGCACGCGCTTGCCTCGAAGGGGGACGGGTCAGCCTATCCAGCGGCCCGCCGGAGTTGCCACTCGCACGACCCACGAAGACCTGCCGCGGGATCGGCGGTCGGGGCACCCGTTCTCGCGGCAGGTATCCGTTCAGTCGGGCAGCAGCTCCTTGTCGACCAGGACCCCGCGGCCGTCGCAGTCGGGGCAGCGGGAGGTGAACGACTCGAGCAGGCCCTCGCCGATGCGCTTGCGCGTCATCTCGCACAGGCCGAGCTCGGAGATCTCGAACACCTGGGTGCGGGTCTTGTCGCGCGACAGGGCGTCGCGGAACACCCGCACCACCTCGTCGCGGTTGGACGTCTTCTCCATGTCGATGAAGTCGACGACGATGATGCCGCCCACGTCGCGCAGCCGGAGCTGGCGGGCGATCTCGACCGCAGCCTCGAGGTTGTTCTTGAAGACCGTCTCCTCGAGGCTCGACCGCCCGACGTTCTTGCCGGTGTTCACGTCGATGACGGTCAGCGCCTCGGTGTGCTCGACGATGAGCGACCCGCCCGAGGGCAGCCACACCTTGCGGTCGAGCGCCCGGTGGATCTGCTCGTGCACGTGGTGGCGCTCGTAGAGCGGCAGGCCCTCGGCCTCGGCGTCGAAGTACTCGACCCGGTCGGCCAGCTCGGGGCTGATCGACCCCACGTAGTCGCGCACGGCGGTGAACAGGTCGCGGTCGTCGATGAGCACGCTGCGATAGTCCTGGCTGAACTCCTCGCGGATGACCCGCACGGCCATGTCGGGCTCGCGGTAGAGCAGGGTCGGCGCCTTGGACCGCTTGGCCAGGGCCTCGATCTGCGCCCACTGGTCGAGCAGGCGGCGGACGTCGTCCTCGATCTCCTCGGTGGTCACGTTCTCGGCCGCGGTGCGCACGATCACGCCGTGCTCGGCGGGCTTGACCCGGTCGAGGATCTGCCGCAGGCGCTTCCGCTCGTCGTCGGGCAGTCGCTTGGAGATGCCGTAGGTCGACGAGTTGGGGATGAGCACGACGAACCGGCCGGGCAGAGACACCTCCTGGGTGAGGCGGGCGCCCTTGGCGCCGATGGGGTTCTTCGTGACCTGGCAGAGGATGGTCTGCCCGGCCCGCAGCACGTCCTCGATGCGGGGGCGGCCCTTGCCGGAGCGCTCGACGTCCTCGGGGTCGTAGTGCACGTCGCCGCGGTACAGGACGGCGTTCTTGGGGGTGCCGATGTCGACGAACGCGGCCTCCATGCCGGGCAGGACGTTCTGCACCCGGGCGAGGTAGACGTTGCCGTGGATCTGCGACACGTCGTCGGACGGCCGCGACACGTAGTGCTCGATCAGCGAGCGGCCCTCGAGCACGGCGATCTGCGTGGCCTTGGGCGTGACGTGCACGCACATCGAGTAGCGGCCGACCGCCCGGCCCTTGCGCTCGCGGCCGCGACGCCGTTCGAGGGTCTCGTCGTCCAGCTCGGTCGGCTCGTGCGCGATGACGGCCTCGACCGGGCGCGCGGACCGGGCGCCCCGGCGGGACTTCTGGCCCTGGCCGCGCTGGCCCTGCTGGGGCTGCACGTCCTGGCTGCCCTTGGCCGAGCCCGAGCGGCCCCGGCCGCCCCGCCGGCGGCGGCGTCTCCGGCCCTCGTCCGGCTCGGCGCTCTCGCTGTCGCCCCCGGCCTTCGACTCGATCTGGCGGAGCAGCTCGGGCGGGATGCTGTCGCCGATCTTGGGCCTGGGCGGCGGCGCCTTGGGCACCAACGCCGCCTCGGCGGCCTCGACGGTGGCCGGGCGGCCCTCCCGGTGGCGGTCGGGCAGCTCGGGGTTGCGATCGTCGGCGTCGCCGGGTCGCGCGCCGTTGCCGCCCGCAGCGGCCGCGTCGGCGCCGTCGGCGGCCCGTGGGCGGGTGCGTCCGCGCCCGCGACCGGACGCGCCCTGCTTCGGCTGCCGGCCCTCGCCCGCAGGCCCACGGTCGGCTGCTGCCTGGGTGCCGGTGCCCTCGTCCTCGCCGGCGGCCGGGGTGTCGGCGGTGGCGGCGTCGTCGGCCTCCGCACCCTCGGGCGCGCCGTCGCCGTCGCCCCCGCCCTCGGGACGGGGCTTGCTGCGCTTGCGCCCGCCCCGGGAGCCCCGGCGCCGGCGCTTGCGGGCGGCGTCGGCGGCGGGCTCGGCGGTCGCCTCGGCATCGCCCGCGGCGGATTCGGCGGTCGCCTCGGCATCGGCCGCGACAGGTTCGACGGTCGCCTCGGCGCCGCCGGCGGCCGGGGGAGCGAGCGGCTCCACGCCGACGGAGTCGACGTCGGCGGTCGCGTCGTCGGCGGCCGCGCCCGCGGCGGGAGCGGGGTGCTCCTCGACGGGGCCCGCGCCGGCGGCCGCGGGAGCGAGCGGCTCCGCGCCGACGGAGTCGACGTCGGCGGTCGCGTCGCCGGGGACCGCGGCCGCGG
>DASSCS010000083.1:0-2575 GCA_035697515.1 Acidimicrobiales bacterium | reverse complement strand
GCCTCGGTGACGTCGGCCGCCTCCAGGAACCCGCCGGTCAGGGGCTGGCGGCGCTCGGCGAAGCTGACGCTGGCCGCGTCGGCGGCCGCGCGGGTGCTCATCGGCGTGCGCACCAGCGACGGCGCCAGCGCGTTGACGCGGATGGCGTGCTCGCCGTAGTAGGCCGCCATCGTCCGGACCAGCCCGATGGTCGCCGCCTTGGCGGCCGCGTAGGCGTGGGTCGCGAACAGCGCCGGCATCGGGTCCCAGGCGAGCACGCTCGACATGAGCACCACCGAGCCGCGGGTCCCGGAGGGACCGGGCGGCTGGTCGAGCATGGCCCGCAGCGCCTCCCGGGCGGCCAGGAACGCCGGGGTCGCGTTCAGCGCGAAGGTGCCCTCCCAGGCCTGCAGCGAGAGCTCGTGCACGGGCCCGTCGCCCAGCCGCCGCCCGCTGCCCCCGGCCACCGCGTACAGGGCGTCGATCCGCGGGTGCGCGCTCCGCACCGACGCGAAGGCCGCCTCGGTCGCGCCCTCGTCGCGGAGGTCGGCGACCGCGTAGGGCAGGCCGAGGGCCCGGCACTGGGCGGGGTCGCGGGCGACGACCCAGACCTCGGCGCCCTCGGCGGCGAACCGGCGCGCCGCGTCGGCGGCCATGCCGGTCGCCCCGGTGACGACGCAGACCTTCCCCTTGAGCCGGGTCATTGGCGCCGCCGCCCCGTTGGCGTGGAGGCTTCGTATGCGCCCGCCGTGCCAGGGCGCAGCTCCAGGGCGGCGGCGGGGTTGGCGACCCAGATGCGCTCCATGACCGCCGGGCCCAGCTCGTCGGCCAGGCGCTTGCCCAGGTGGGTCCGGAGGGCGGCCAGCCCCGGCGAGCCCCCGAGCACCGTCCACAGCGACCGCCGGGCGCCGTCGGTGCCGAGCAGGAGCTGGCGCTCGTGGCCGTCCTCGACCATCCAGCGGACCAGCCTGGCGGTGTCGGTGGGCGAGCGGATGCCCTGGTCGTAGACCACGTAGGCGCCGGTGGCGAGGAGCTCGCGGTGGTAGCCGCGGTCGACCACCTTGTCGGTGTGGGACAGGATCACCCGGTCAAGGGGCACGCCCAGGTCGTCGAGCAGCCGCAGCTGGGCCGCCGCGCCGGTGCCGCCCTCGCAGTGGGTCAGCACCGCCGCCCCGACCCCGGCCACGGCGATGGCCGCGGCCTCGAAGACCCGGCGGTCGCGGGCGCTGGGCCCGCCGGCGCTGCCGGCCACCTTGACCACGCCGGCGCGGTGGGGCGTGCGCCGCAGCACCGGCCCGTTGAGGTCGTGGGCGTCGATGCCGTGCTCGAGCTCGCCGGCGAACAGCTCCGCCATCTCCGGCGGCTCCAGCAGCTCGCCCCAGTGGCGCTCGCCGTAGTAGCGGGCGTGGTGCAGGCCGGTGGCGGCGACGACGTGGACCCCGGAGCGGCGGCTGATCGCGGCCAGCTTGGCCACGTTGCGGCCGGCGTCGGCCGGCATGGCGTCCACGACGGCGCCCAGGCCGGCGGCCACGCACGGGCCGAGCTCGTCGACGGCGTCGTCGACGCGCTGCAGGGAGATCTCCGGGTTGATGATCTTGGCCACGCCGCCGTCGATGACCAGGTGCTCGTGGGCGTAGCAGACCCCGAGCTGGCCGCTGGGGACGTCGCCGAGCACGGTCCGGACGACGTTCACGGCGCCGCCCTGGCCAGGTCGGGGGTGAGCACGGCGCCGGCGTCCCGCAGCGCCGAGCGGAGCCGCGCGAAGGGGAGGTCGCGGAGGTCGACCCGGCGCGTCGCCGCCAGCGCCGCCGCCGTCCCGGCGGCCTGGCCCATGGCCATGCACTGGCCCATCGAGCGCACCGAGGCGTGGGCGTCGTGGGTGGCCGAGAAGCAGCGGCCGGCGACGAGCACGTTGCTGGCGTCGCGGGCCACCAGCGTCCCGAACGGGATGCCGACGACCTGGCCGTCGGGCAGGTACCGCCAGGTCGTGCCCGTGCCGCTGTGGTGGTCCTCGATGGGGGCGCCGCACAGGCCGATCTGGTCGTCGAACTGGCGCGCCGACAGCACGTCGTCGGCGGTGAGCCGGGCGTCGCCGTGGACGCGGCGCGTCTCCCGGACCCCGACCTGGGTGCCGAGGGCGACCAGCCGGGCCCGCTCGTAGCCGGGGACCTGGTCGACCAGGAACCGGACGTACTCCAGCGCCTGGCGGCGACCGGCCATCTCGGCCTCGGTGAGCAGGTCGGGGTCGGTGGCGTTGACCACCCGGTCGCCGTCGCGCCGGGTCGACTCGAGCCTGGTCATGATGGTGGCCGTCATCCCCTCGACCGGGGTGAGGTGGTCCGAGCCGTCGCGCCGCGGCAGCTCGTAGCCGCCACCCTCGGCCGCCTCCCGCATGCGCCGGTGGAGCTCGTCCTTGCCGACGGCCCGGCGGCGCTCGGAGTCCACGTTGACCATCCGGAAGCTGGTGGTGAGCGTCTGGGCCGGCTCCAGCTCGCCGGCCAGCTCGTAGCCGAGCCCGGCGAAGTGGCAGACGTCGGCGTCGCCGCTGGCGTCGACCACCACGGCCGCGTCCACGCGGGCCAGCCCCGCCTTGGTC
>DASSCS010000082.1:0-21433 GCA_035697515.1 Acidimicrobiales bacterium | reverse complement strand
GAGATCGTCGTGCCCGCCGCCGAGGAGGTCGACTGGGTGCAGGCGATCTCGGCCTTCTCGCTGGAGACGCTCGACGGCACGGTGCTGGTCGCCAGCCAGCGCGAGGGCACCGGCCAGATGGTCACCGCCGATGTGCGCGCCCGCCTCGAGTCGCTGCACGACACCGGGCACCTGCGCCTGAAGGTGCGCACGCCCCCCCAGGTCACGGTGCTCGCGCCGGTTGCCGAGGTACCCGGCTTCGGCTGGCGGGGCTGGGCACCCGCCGACGCGGCCGCCGTCGAACCGGTCGCCGTGACCGAGAGCGGAACCGCCGGACCGGTCGTCGCCAACGGGCTGGTGACCCTGTCGGTCGACCCGACCGACGGCACCTTCGCGCTCGACGGGCACGGCGGGCTGGGCCGGCTGGTCGACGGGGGCGACTGCGGCGACACCTACAACTGGTGCCCGCCGACCGCCGACACCGTCGTCGACACGCCCGACGCGGTGGAGGTCACCGTGGCCGAGCGCGGCCCCATGCGGGCCCGGGTGCTGGTCGTCGCCCGCTACCGGTGGCCCGCCGCGTGCGAGGGGCTCGAGCGCCGGGTCGGCGAGGTGCCCCACGAGGTGCGCACGGTGCTCGAGCTGCAGGCCGGCGAGCGGGCCGTCCACGTCGAGGTGACGGTCGACAACCGCAGCCGCGACCACCGGCTGCGCGCCCACTTCCCGCTGCCCTCCCCCGCCGAGCGGTCGCGGGCCGAGTGCGCCTTCGGCACCGTCGAGCGGGGCCTGGTCGCCGAGGGCGGCCCCACCGAGGCGCCGCTCCCCACGTACCCAGCGCAGCGCTTCGTGCAGGCGGGCGGTCTGACGGTCGTGCACGACGGCGTGGCCGAGTACGAGCTGGTCGAGGTGCGCGACGGCGCCGCCCACGAACTGGCGCTCACCCTCCTCCGAGCAACCGGCATGCTGTCGCAGCGGCCGATGACGACCCGGCCCCTGCCCGCCGGGCCGCTCGTCCGGCTCGAAGGCCCCCAGCTCCAGCGTCGACTCAGCCTCCGCTACGTCGTGGCCGTCGGCGACGTCGACCCGTATGCGCTGGCCGACCAGGTGCTGGTCCCGCTGCGGGTGGCCGGGGCCGACGGCGCCACCCGAGGCCCGACCCCCGCGGCGCCCTCGGCCGGGGCCGCGGGCGACGCGCCGGGTACCGGACCCGCCGACCTGCCGGCGACGGGCTCGGCGCTGGCGGTCGACGGTGCGGTCGTGTCGGCGGTGGTGCGCGAGGGCGACGCCCTGGCCGTGCGGCTGTTCAACCCGACCGACGAGACGGCCGGGGTCACCCTCGACGGCCGCCGGGGCTGGTTGGTCGACCTGCGCGGGCGCCCCCTCGCGCCGTTCGACGGCGGCTTCGCCCTCCGCCCGCGGGGCATCGCCACGGCGACGTTGGCCCCGTCGGGCCCGGCGGACAATGCCGTCGTCGCGGCGACGGCATTGGGCCACGAGCCGTCCGTGTCGTGACGTGAAGCACGTCACTGATCGTCGAGGGCAGGTGGCATGAGGTGGGGCGGCCGGACGCTGCTGACCAGGTCGAGTAGCGATCTGGAGCTGTCGTTCGGGGCGTCCCAGGTGCTGGACCGCTACGGGACCAGCACCACGCGGCCGAAGGCCTTGCGGTCCTCGAGGTAGGCGTGGGCGGAGGCGGCGTCGGAGAGGGGGAACGTCTGGTCCACCACGACCTCGAGCTCCCCGGCCGCGACCAGGTCGATGAGCCGGGCGATGTTGGCGTAGGCCCGGCCGGTCGTGACCAGCTCGGCGCCGAGGAACACGCCGGTGATCGACTGGTTGCCGGCCTTGAGCGCGGAGATGTCCACGGGCTGGGGGTCGCGGCCCGCATCGCCGACGTAGGAGATGCGGCCCCGGTAGGCCAGGGATCGCATGCTGCCCTCGATCGTGGTGCCGACCGAGTCGACCACCAGGTCCACGCCGCGGCCGTCGGTGAGGCGGCGGGCGACACTCGCGAAGTCGTCAGTCCGGTAGTTGATGCCGTGGTCGAGCCCGAGCTGTTCCAGGCGGGCCAGCTTCTCGTCGCTCGACGCCGTGGCCAGCACGGTGGCCCCAGCCCGCTTGGCCAGCTGGATGGCGGCGATGCCGACGCCGCCGGCGCCGGCCTGGACGAGCACGGTCGCCCCGGCCTGGAGGCGGCCGAACTCAAACAGGCAGTCGTCGGCGGTGCCGCAGGCGATCGGGATGCAGGCGGCGAGGGTGAGGTCCAGGCCATCGGGGATCGGCCAGGTGAAGCTGGCCGGCACGGCGACCAACTCGGCGTGCGAGCCGTGCATCATCGTGCAAACCACCCGCTGGCCCTCGATGCGGTCGGTCACCCCGTCGCCCACCGCCACGATCGTGCCGGCGCACTGGTAGCCGACGATGTGGGGGGTGGCGGGCATGTCGCCGCCGAGCCGGTTGAGCGTGTCGCCGCCCTCGATGCTGATCGCGGCCACCCGGACCAGCACACCGCCGGGACCGAGCGCGGGGTCAGGGACATCCTCGTAGCACAGCACGTCGGGTGCTCCGGTCTCGTAGTACACGGCGGCCTTCATTGGCGCTCCTCGGATCGGGGACCAGCCCGAGACTACGGTGCAACAGGTGGACGGCCGCTCACGTTGGTCATCCCGTGGAGTCGCGCCCAAGGCCGGGGTTGTGGGACGCCGGGAGCCTCGTGATCTGTGGCAGCCTCGTCGGGTCAACGACGCGGCGCGAGATCGGCGGTGGGCGTTCGATCGCTGTTCACACCGATCCCGCGAACCACCGCACGCGCCGAACGTCGACGGGCTCTTGCTTTCCCTTGAGCACGACCAGCTCGGGCACGCCGACAGGTCCGGGGAGTAGGCGCGCCAGCCGTGCGGAAAGCAGAACCTCGCCACCGGCCGCGTGGGTCTGGAGGCGCGACGCCGTGTTGACAACGTCCCCGACGGCGGTGAAGTCGCGCACGGCGGTGTCTCCGATATTGCCGATGTACGCCTCGCCGTAGTCGAGCCCGATACCGATCGCGAAGTCCGGTTCGCCAGATGAGCCGTAGCCGGCGCGCTCGAGTAGCTGACGGGTGTGCTTGAGCATCACATGGGCGATGTGCCGCCGAACCCGATCATCGACTTCGATTGACGATGACACCATGAAGGGCGGCACGTACAGCGCCATGACCTCGTCGCCGATCAGCTTGTCGATGAGCGCTTCCGGAAAGAGGACCTTCTCGGCGTGGGCGTAGAAGCGTCGCAGCTTCGCGCTCACCTCGAGTGGACTCTGCAACTCGGACTCGGAGGTGAACCCGCGAAGGTCGGCGAACAACACGCCGAGTTCCATCGTCATCCCCCCCGGCGGCGCCAGCTCGACGCAGACCGCGCAGAGGTTCGGGTTCTTGCGTGACGGCCGGTAGCCGAGGGGACCCACGACCCGAGCGCCGACGCCGGCGAACGGCGCGCCGCAGTAGCCGCAGCGCGGTGAGCTCGGCATCGCACGCAGGACTCGCTTGAACGCCCGGGTGCCGCGCTGCGAAGCGAACCTCCAGTACGACTCCCAATCAGCCGGAGACAGCGGTTCGTCTGGACGCTTGCGGGCCTGCTTGACGAGACCTTTCAGCGCCTGGCGCTGCACAAAGGTGAGCCGCCGAGGCGAGCCATTGTGGTCGTCGCTCGGACCCGCGTCGCGCTCCACCCGCCCAGAATGCCCTGAACCGCGTACACCCCGCTCGGTCAGCCGGCAGCGCAAAGCGCCGTGCCCGGCCGAGCGGCAGTTCGGAGCGGGTTCAGGTGAGCCCGATACTCGAGCGCGGCCATGTGGTCCCACAGGACGTCGGCCAGCCTTGGCCTTGGCGTTCGCGGCACTCAGGAAACCCACAGCCGGCGCACAGGCTGCTCTCCGGTTGTCCCTCCAGGCTCGCGCCCCATCGCTCCACGACGAAGGAGAGCCGGTGGCCGACGCCTCCCATCCCGACACCGACGGCACCGCAGCGGCCGTCGCCCCCATCGGGCGGCGCCGCGCCCTGTCGCTGATCGCCGGCCTGGGTGCCGCCACCGTGGCGGCCTGCGGCGGGCGCAGCGGCGGCGACTCCGCCGGCGCCGGCGCCACATCGACGACGTCGACCACCGCCGCGGGCGGGGCGGCGCCGCCCGACGGGGTGCGGGGCGGAGCGACCCCCGCGCCCGCGACGGCTGACGACGGCGACGCCATCCCCACCGAGACCGCCGGCCCCTACCCCGCCGACGGGTCGAACGGGCCGAACGTCCTGACCGAGGACGGGGTGGTGCGCCGCGACATCCGGTCGAGCTTCGGCTCGGCCGCCGCGGTGGCCGACGGCGTGCCCCTCACGGTCGAGCTGATCGTCGTCGCTGCCGGCGAGGACGGCGTCGACGACAGCACCCCGCTGCCGGGCGCCGCCGTCTACCTGTGGCACTGCAACCGTGCCGGCGAGTACTCGATGTACTCCCAGAGCGTCGCGGACGAGAACTACCTGCGGGGCGTGCAGGAGGCCGACGGCGAGGGCCGCGTGGGCTTTCGCACCGTGTTCCCGGGCGCCTACTCGGGCCGCTGGCCCCACATCCACTTCGAGGTCTTCGCCAGCCTCGCCGACGCCACCGGCGGCGGCACCCCGATCGCCACCTCGCAGATCGCCCTGCCCGGCGACACGTGCGCCCTCGTCTACGCCTCCGACGGCTACGACCAGAGCGTCCGGAACATGGACCGCGCGTCGCTCGCGTCGGACAATGTGTTCGGCGACGACGGCGGCGTCGACCAGCTCGTCACGGTCACCGGCAGCGTCCGCGACGAATTCGTCGCGTCGCTGACCGTCCCGGTCTGAGCCGCCCTCGGCCCGCCGGCGTTGGCCCGTCAGGCGGGGATGGAAGGGACCGGCTCGCGCCGTGGCTTGTCAACCGGCGAGATCGGCCCGACCGGCGAGGAACGTGCCGACGCGTCGCCCGACCAGCTCCGCCTGGTCGACGGGCAGGCTGTGACCGGCCCCCGGCACCACCTCGGCCTCGACCGCCGGCAGCCACCGGCGCGCCCGATCGAGCGCCCGGGCCGCGCTGTGGACCTCGCTCCTCTCGCCCAGGAGCACCAGCGCGGGCGTGGCGATGGCGGCCAACTCCCCGTCGGACAGGATCTGCGGGCGGGGCAGGTGGAACCGGTGCCTGGTGTAGGCGAGCCGCCCCAGGCGCCGCGCCCGCGCGTCGGTGATCGCGCCCTGCCGCAGGCGCACGGCGGCACGCCGGCGGATCGGATCGGGGGCGAGGGATGCGAGCCCGCACGCGATGCCCCACACGAGGAACCGCCGCATGTCCAGATCGGCCAGGCCGACCGGCTCGACCAGGGCGATCGACCGCAGGCGTGCGGGTGATCGCACGGCCTGGTCGAGGGCGACCCAGCCGCCGTACGACGCGCCGACGAGGTCGACCCCGTCGAGGCTCAGCTCGGCGAGCACGTCCTCCAGCCACTCGGCCACGTCCCCGGGCTCGTCGAGCGGGACGGCCTGCACGCTGCGGCCGACGTCGCCGATCGTGTCGACGAGGTACACGGGTCGGTCCCCCAGACCCGCGATCAGCTCTGGCCGCCACATGAGCGCGGGCGCGCCCATCCCCGGCAGGAACACGGCCGGCGAGCCGGTGCCGGCACGGTGGTAGAGGTGGGTCGAGCCGTGCCGGGTGTCGGCGGTGACGTCGTCGAGCCGACCGCCCCACAGCTCGGCGGTCAGCTCGTCCTCGAGGCTCCGGAACTCGCGCTCCGCGTTTGCGCTGGTCCAGGCGCCGATCTCGCCCGGCTGGTGGTTCCGCTGCATCGCGCCTCCTTTGCAGTACGGCCGTACTATAAAGGAGCGACCGACTCGGAGACAGGAGCGAACGGGCCGATGCCCAGGAAGGTCGACCACGGACAGCGGCGGCGGGAGATCACCGCCGCCCTGGCCCGCATCACCGTGAAGGGCGGGCTGGAGGCCGCCACGTTCCGGCAGGTGGCCGCCGAGGCGGGGGTGTCGGTCAACCTCGTCCAGTACTACTTCGGCAGCAAGGACGAACTGCTGCTGGCCGCCCAGCGCCACGTGGCCGAGCGCGTCGGTCGGCGGTTCCGGGCGGCCCGGCTCGCGGTGGGCGAGGACGCTCCCCCGCGCGACACCATCCGGGCGGGGCTCGGCGTGTTCCTGCCCCGCGACGCCGAGAGCCGCGAGACCACGCTCCTGTTCGTGGCGTTCTTCGTGGCCGCGCTCACCAACCCGACCCTGTACCGGCCCGAGGCCCGCGAGGTGCCCGACAGGCTGCACGGCTTCCTCGCCGAGCAGATCCGCCGGGCCAGGGCGGCGGGCGAGGTCTCCCACGGCGTCGACCCCGAGCGCGAGGCCACCATCCTGGCGCTCCTCGCCGCGGGCCTCGGCCAGAGCATCCTGGGCGGGATCCACACGCCCGACGCGGCGGCGGACCTCGTCGACTACGCGCTCGCCCGACTGTTCGACCCCGACGCGAGCGCCGCCTCCCGTCACGGTCCTGGCTTGACAAATATTCACTGATCCTGGAAATATTCCGGCAATGGCCACCGACATCGGCGAGAGCGGCCCCGACGTGGGCCTGATCTTCGAGGCGCTCGCCGACCCCACCCGGCGCCGGGTCGTCGATCTGCTCGGCACCGGCCCCCATCGGGCCGGCGTGCTGGCCGACGCCACCGGCACCTCCGGTCCCAGCATGAGCCGCCACCTCCGGGTGCTGCTCGACGCCGGCATCGTGGCCGACGAGCGGGGCCGCGACGACGCCCGGGTGCGGATGTTCCACCTGCGTCCGCAGTCGGTCGTGGCGCTCCGGGCCTGGGTCGACCAGCTCCAGGCCACGTGGGACCACCAGCTCGCCGCGTTCAAGGACCACGTCGAGGGACGGGTCGAGGAGGACAACCGATGACCGTCAACCCGCTGATGTCGTCCGAGGTCGAGGTGGCGGTCGACCCGTCCACCGCCTTCGCCGCCTTCACCGACGAGATGGACCTGTGGTGGGTGCGGACGCCCATCACGTTCCACGACTCGGCCCGGACCGTGGCCAAGCGGTGCGAGCCGGGGGTGGGCGGCCGCCTGCTCGAGGTCTACGACGAGGCCACCGGCGAGGCCCTCGAGTTGGCCCGCATCACCGTGTGGGAGCCCGGCGCCCGCCTCGCCTGGCAGAGCTCGGTCGACGACGTCGAGATCGACGTGCGCTTCGAGCTGACCGCCGCCGGGGGCACGCGAGTGGTCGTCGCGGCCCAGCTGGCCGAGGGTGGGCAGGACCGGGGCGGCACCGCCTGGGTGCGCGTCACGCCGGCGTGGTTCGGGCGGTGGTGCGCCCGGCGCGACACGGCGCCGCGCACGCCGCAGGACCTCGACCGCCTCGCCCTCGAGGTGCGCTACGCCAAGCCGGCCACGGCCGCCCGCTGGCTGGCGTCGGCCTTCGGCTTCGACCCCATGGGTGACCTGCCGAGCGACGACGGCAAGGATCACTGGATCGAGTTCCACCTGGGCCACTGCGCGCTGATGGTGCGGCGTCAGGGAGACGAGCTGCCCGAGCAGGTGCCCACGACCCATCTCCCGTGGGTGTTCGTCGACGACCTCGACGCCCACCACGCGCGGGCCGCGGCCAACGGCGCCACCATCGTCGAGCCCATCCACCAGCACGGCTACCGGGCCTACGTCGCGACCGACCTCGAGGGACACCGCTGGACCTTCGCCCAGGCCCGCCCGACCATGCGCCTCTGAGCCGGGCCCGCGCCGGCGCGGCCCACCGCCGCCTACGCACCACCGAGCCGGCGGCGCAGCTCGACGTAGACCGCACGGCCCGCGATCGCCTCGAGCTCGTCGGCCAGCGAGTCGACCACCGGCCGGTCGCCGCCGTACGCGAGGTCGCCCTCGGTGCAGCACCACGCCATCGTCACGCCCTCGGCGCCCCAGTCGGCACGCGTCCAGCCCCGGACGGTGGCGACCTCGGTGTCGCCGTCGCCGGGCGCGAACTCCACGCGCAGCGGGAGCTGCCAGCACACCGACGGCTTCCAGTCGACGGGCGAGTCGCCGGCGTCGACGGCCGCCAGGTGCAGCGCACAGCCGGCGCCGCCGGGGAAGCCGGGCCGGTTGAGGAACACGCAGGCGCCCTCGACCACGCGCGTGGCACGGCGGGTCTCGTCGGCGAACACGCCGCCGGCCGCGGCCTCCGCGTGCTGCTCGAACCGCTCGGGGCGCAGGGTCGCGGCCAGCGCGCTGATGGTCGGCGCCTCGTCCTCGTCGAGGTCGGCGCCGAGCGAGCAGCACCCGAGGGCCAGGTCCGGGGCCGGCTCGGCGCCGATGCCCAGGCAGCCCCGCCCCCAGATGCAGCGCCAGCTCGACCGCAGGAACGAGCGCTCGAACCGCCAGGTGGTGTCGCCGTCGTCGACCTGCTCGTAGTCGTCGCCCACGCCCGGCCTCCTCAGCCGGCTTCGCCGGGATCGACGCGGGCCTTGACCGCGTCCCGCAGCGCCCGGCGGCGCTCGGCGAAACGGCTCTCGGCCGGCGCGGCCCGGCGCAGCACCCACAGCGGCACCCGGCCGATGTCCTTGAGGTAACGGGCCCGCATCGAGCGCAGGCGGTACTCCTCGCGCCCCTCGAGCCGGTCGCGCACCGAGGCGCTCACCACGATCGTGCCGGGGAAGGCGATGGCGGTGATGCGGCTCGCCAGGTTGACCACGGGGCCGTAGAGGTCGCCCTCGCGCTCGAGCAGCGGCCCCGCCGCGAGCCCCACCCGCAGGTCGGACAGCTCGTCCGCGCCCCGGGTGCCCTCGGCGAGGGCCAGGCCGATCTCGGCGCCGGCCTCGGCCGAGTCGACGGTGAACATCACCTCGTCGCCGATCATCTTCACCACCCGCCCGCCCTGCGCCGTCACCACGTCGAACGCGAGCTGCTCGAACTGCTCGACGATGGCCGCCAGCTCGTCGTCGCCCACCTGCTGGCTGAGCGCGGTGAACCCGACCAGGTCGGCGAAGCCCACGACGCCGAGATGGCCCTGCCCGGCCTCGACGATGGTGAGGCGGCGCCGGATGGCGGCCTGCAGGTGGCGCCGCCAGGTGGCCGCCAGCACGCGGGGGACGATGGGCAGCAGCGCGGCCGCGCTCACCACGATGCGCTCGTCGGTAAGCTCGGCGTCGTCCGCCCGGGCGGCCGCCCGGGGCGACCCCGCCACCCGGGCGCTGATGACGTCGACCTGCGACGACGCGATGCGCGCCATCGACGACCCGATGACCCGGCTCATCTGCAGCACGAGGTCGGTCGAGGCCACGTCGCCCGCCACCAGGTGGCCGATCTCGGTCAGGATCTCGACGTCGGCGTCGGTGAAGGCCACCTCGTCGGGCCGGGGCACCGGGTAGCCGAGCGTGCGCCACAGGTCGACGACCCGCTCGGCGTCGAGACCGGTGCGCTCGCACACCGTGGCCAGGTCGTGGGTCGCCACCTCGGCCACCATCAGCCGCTCGACCGCCAGCAGCGGCAGGGTGCCCTCGCGCTCGGCCTCGGCCAGCTCGGCGGGCGTGCAGCCCAACCCCAGCAGCATGTCGCGCACCGCGGCCACGGCGTCGTCGCCCAGCGCCGCCGGATCGAGGCCGGGCCCGCGGCTCACGCGAACGATCCCCCCTCGGACCGCCGCGTCGGCCCCGAGGCGGCGGAGGCCGCGCCCGCGCCCGCACCGGCCGGTGCCCGGGTGGCGTCGGTGGGCCCGGCCGGTCGTGCCGGCACCGGCCCGAGCAGGGCCTCGCCCCGCCGGTCCGTCGTCGACCAGGCGGGGTCGAGCCCGGGGGCCGTCAGCCGCACGGGGCCCATGCCCTCGTGCGGCACCTGCTCCCACAGCAGCGCCACCCGGTCACCGTGCCAGCGCACCGCGTACGAGACGTGGCCGTGTCCGGTGGGGGCGTCGTGCACCTCCCAGCCCTTGCCGTACCAGCCGTCGGGCACCAGCGACGACAGCGCCAGACCGGCGGCAACCGCACCGCCGCGTCCCCCACCGTCCTCTCCGGCCGGCGGCCCGACCTCGCGTAGCAGCAGGTCGCGCACGAAGCTCAGCAGCTCGGCCGCGGCCCAGCCATGGTGGCCGTCGCCCATGCAGCCGCCGTCGAGGCGGGGATGGATGGCCTCGGGCCACGTCCAGGTGGGGGTGGCGGCGTCGAGCAGCCAGCCCAGCCGGTCGAGGCAGCGCCGGTCGCCGGCCCGCAGCTCGACGTGGGCGAGCTGCATGGTCAGGTACGTGCCCAGGCCGCTGTGGCTGATGCCCTGGTAGAAGGCCCGCCCGTCGGCCAGGGTGAACCGCTCGCGGATCACGTCCGCGGTGGCGGCGATGCGCTCGTCGTCGGGCGTCAGCAGGTCGAGGGGCGCGCACGCCACCAGCGATCCGATGGCGCCCGCGTCGAGCCGGCGGCGCGGGCCGGCGGGGATGGCCGGCGTGTCCAGGCGCTCGGCGGTCAGTGCCAGCGACGCCTGGAGGTCCGACCACATCTCGCGGGCGAAGCGGTCGGCGTCGGCGGCCGCGTCGGGCTGGTCGACGGCGCGCAGCAGCTCGGCCCCGGCCCGCAGGCCCGCGACGCCCCAGAAGTCGTCCCAGTAGAAGTGGTCGACCGGGCCCAGGTGCTCGGCCGACACGCCGGGCGGCAGCAGCCCGGTCACCGCCGGGTCGGCACGGCGACGCTTGCCCGCCCGGCGCTTGCGGTCGATCCAGTGCACGCCCTTGGCGATGGACCCCACCATGCCCTCGACCAACGCGGCGTCGCGGGTCAGGCGCCAGTGCTGGGCCAGCGCGAGCAGGGCCGCCCCATTCGCGTCCCACTCGTGGCGCTGGCTGAAGAAGAACCCGTCCTTGCGTTGGCGGCCGGGGTACGAGGCCAGCACGCGGGCCACCTCGTCGTGGTAGCCGTAGCGGTCGAGTGCAGCCAGCAGGTAGGCGGCGTCGCGGAACCAGAACCGGTGGTAGGTGGCCGGGCCGGGGGTGATCTCGTCGCCGTCGTGCAGCAACAGCAGGTAGCGCCGGTTGGCGTCCACCGCCTCGGTCAGCCGGTCGTCGGGCAGCGCCAAGCGCATGCCCCGGTCGCTCTGCGCCTGCCAGCCCTGGGCCACCGCGGCGGCGGGCGGCAGCGCCGCGGGGAACGCGGGTGCGCCGGCCAGCCGGCGGCGGGCGACCTCCCGGCGCCGCGTGCGGGCCTCGGGCTCGAGCGGGATGGCCACCCGCAGCGTGGCGCCGTGCGCCAGCGGGTAGACGAAGGCGGCCTGGGCCAGCCCCGCCTGGTCGCGCACCGGACCCCGCCAGCGCTCGCCCGCAGTCCCGGCCATGACGTCGGCGGCCGAGTCGCCATGGTGGAACGTCGACGCCGCCACCCGCCGGGGCGGCTTGGGCAGCATCAGCGCCACCCGGCCGTCGACGCCGACGGTGGCACCCTGCAGGTCGATGCGCTCGATGACCGACAGCCCCTCGGGCGTGTACGGGCGCACGGCCAGCGCCAGGGCCACCGGCGCCTTCGAGGCGTTCTCGACCTCGACAACCACCAGCTCACCGCCGCCCTCGGCCGAGCTGCGCCGCACCGCGTACGCGCGGTGCAGCGCGTCGCCCGACGGGATGCTCATGGCCGTCTCGACCACCGGCGACGCGCCCACCAGCCGCTGGCGCACGCCGACCTCGCGTGACGGCAGGTGCCAGCGGTCGTCGGCGCCGATCCACCAGTCGAGCGACCAGCCGTCGTACCAGGGCGTCACCAGCCCGCGCGGGTCGACGATGGCCTCCCACGGCGAGTCGAGGTTGCCGATCGCGGTCCAGTTGCGGTGGGTCAGGTTGGTGAGGAAGGGCAGGTGGCCCCGGGGCACGAAGGCCGGCGACGTCGGGTCGAGCTGGCGCTCCAGCCAGTACGGCCACACCCAGTCGGGGCTGATCTGCGCAGCGGCACGGGTGCGCAGCGCCCGGAACACCGTGCGCGCGCCCACCGGCATGAGCTCACTGGGCAGCTCGACCTCGACGTCCTCGCCCAACCGCTGGAACGTGGACAGGTGGCGCACGACGTCGTCGGTGATGCGCAGCCGCCCCATGAGGCGGCGCAGCATCCAGGCCCTGACCGACATCGTCGCCTCAGCCCATCCCGTGCAGCTCGGACTGCTGGTCCCGCCGCAGCAGGCCGCGATAGGCGTCGGTGGCCGGGCAGCCCTCGTGCACCACGCCGTAGACCGCCTGGGCGATCGGCATCTCGACGCCGTAGCGCTCGGCGACCTCGACCGCCACCCGCGAGGTCTTGATGCCCTCGGCCACCATCTTCATCTCCGACACGATCTGCTCGGTGGTCCGGCCCTTGCCGAGCTCCTCGCCCACGTAGCGGTTGCGGCTCTGGCGCGAGATGCAGGTGGCGATCAAGTCGCCCATCCCGGCCAGGCCCGCGAACGTCACGAGCTGGCCGCCCATGGCCACCCCCAGGCGCGACAGCTCGGCGAGCCCGCGGGTGATGACCGCGGCGCGGGTGTTGTCGCCGGTGCCCAGGCCGTCGGCCATCCCCGAGGCGATGGCCATGACGTTCTTGAGCGCACCGCCCACCTCGCACCCCACCACGTCGGGGTTGGTGTACACCCGGAACACCTCCTGGGCGAAGATGCGCTGCAGCTCGCGCGCGATGTGGTCGTCGCTGAAGGCCACCACCGTGGCGGCGGCGTGGCCGGACAGGATCTCCTTGGCCAGGTTGGGGCCGGTCAGCACGCCCACCGGGTGGCCCGGCAGCTCCTGCTCGATGACCTCGGTCATGCGCAGGTTGCTCCCCTCCTCCAGCCCCTTGGCCAGGCTGACCACCGGCACCCACGGGCGCACGTGCTCGGCCAGCTGGCGCAGCGTGGCCCGCATGCCGTGCGAGGGGACGCCCATGACCAGCACGTCGGCGTCGCCGACCGCCTCGGCCAGCGACGCGGTCGCCGCCAGCTGCTCGGGAAGGTCGAACCCGGCCAGGTACTCGCCGTTGCGGTGGTGGACCGCGATCTCGTCGGCCAGCTCGGGGCGGCGGGCCCAGAGCATGGTCGGCGCGTTGCGCGAGGCCAGCGCGGCCACCGTGGTGCCCCACGACCCGGCGCCGACGACTGCGACTCGGATGGGCATGCCGTCACCGTATCCGCCGCCCGTGGCGCGCAACGTGGCCGTCGTCGCCCATCGGGCCCGGCGGTACGCTGCGCGCCAGTGCCCTCGTCGACGTCCGCCGCGGTGGTCGTGCCGGTCAAGGCCTTCACCCAGGCCAAGGTGCGGTTGGCCAGCGCGCTCGACCCCACCGAGCGCGCCGACCTGGCGCGCCACATGGCCGAGATCGTGCTGCTGGCCGGCGACCCGCTGCCCGTGGTGGTCGTCTGCGACGACGACGAGGTGCGGGACTGGGCCGAGCGCTCGGGGGCCAGGGTGGTGTGGTGCCCGGGGCGGGGGCTGAACGGCGCCGTGGCCGACGGCGTGGCCGCACTGCGCGAGGACGGCGTCGAGCGTGCCGTGGTGGCGCACGCCGACCTGCCCCTCGCGACCCGGCTGGGGTGGCTGGCCGACTTCCCGGGCGTGACGCTCGTGCCCGACCGGCGCTTCGACGGCACCAACGTGCTGGCCCTGCCGACCGGCAGCGACTTCCGCTTCAGCTACGGGGCCGGGTCGTTCGGCCGCCACCGTGCCGAGGCGGCGCGCCTCGACCTGCCCGCCCGCATCGTGGCCGACCCCCAGCTGGCCTGGGACGTCGACCTGCCCGCCGACCTGGCCTATCCCGGCGCCCCCCTGCCGCCTGCGTCGGCCACGTCCGCCTCGGCCACGGTCATCTCGGCCGCGTCGGGCGCCGCCACCTCGGCCACGGCCGCCACCGGCGCCGGTGGCCGCCGCACCCCATGACCGCCATCGGGCTCGACCTGCCCACGCCGGCGAGCGCGCTGGCCATCGCCGCCCATCCCGACGACGTCGAGTTCGGCTGCGGGGCCACGCTGGCGAAGTGGGCGGCCGCCGGCTGCGTGGTCAACCACCTGGTCTGCACCGACGGGTCGAAGGGCAGCTGGGACCCCGACCAGGACCTTGCCGACCTGGTCGCCCAGCGCCAGGCCGAGCAGCGCGAGGCGGCCAAGGCCCTCGGGGCCACCGGCGAGGTGGCGTTCCTCGGGTGGCCCGACGGCGAGCTCGAGTCGGGCCTGCGCCAGCGCTGGCAGGTGGCGTACTGGATCCGGCGCGTGCGCCCCGACGTCGTGCTGGGCCACGACCCCTGGAAGCGCTACCGGCTGCACCCCGACCACCGCCACGCCGGCTTCCTGACCGTCGACGGCGTGGTGGCCGCCCGCGACCCCCACTTCTTCCCCGAGCAGCAGCTGCCCCACCACCGGCCCCGGGCGCTGCTGCTGTTCGAGGCCGACGAGCCCGACCACGTCGAGCAGGTCGACGACGCGGACGTGACCCGCAAGCTCGCCGCGCTCGAGGCCCACCGGTCGCAACTGCTCTCCACGATGCACGTCGATCTCGAGTCGCACGAGGGCGAGGCCCAGCTGGCCGGTTTCCAGGCCCGGGTGAACGAGCGCCTGGTCGAGCACGGCCGGCTCGCCGGCGTGCAGCGGGGCGAGGCGTTCAGGGTCATGACCGAGCTGTGACGGGACGGCGGGCAGGATGACGGCCGACGACGTCCCGGCCATCAGCGGTCGCCTGGTCGAGGACTGGCTGGTCAGCCTCGAGCTCAACGCCGCCTTCGACCGACGCTGGGCCGACGAGGCGGTCGCCTGGGCCCTCCACGGCGCCGCCGCCGACGCCAGGTCCGTCCTCGATGTGGGCTGCGGTGCGGGCGGCGCCGCCTGCGCGCTCGCGCACCAGCTCGGCGACGGAACGCTGGTCGTGGCGGTCGACCGTGATCCGCGGCTCGTCCACCAGGCCCGGAACCGGGCGGCTGCGGAGGGCGTGGCCGGCCGGGTCAGCCTCTGCGCCGGCGACGTCGGGGCGCTGCCGGTGCGGCCGGCGTCGATGCACCTGGTCTGGGCGTCCGGCGTGGTGCACCACCTGCCCGATCAGCAGGCTGCGGTCGAGGACCTGGCAGGCCTGGCGGCCCACGGCGGTCGGGTCGTCCTCGTCGAGGGCGGTCTGCCTCTCCGGTGCCTGCCCCACGACGTCGGGATCGGGCGGCCGGGGCTCGAGGCCCGCCTCGACGAGGCCCGGGCGCGCTGGTTCGACGACATGCGTTCCGAGCTGTCCGGCCCGCCGCTGCCGTACGGGTGGCCCGAGGCGCTGCGCCGGGCCGGGTTGACCGATGTCCGCACCCGCTCGTTCCTGGCCGAAGCCGTGCCCCCGCTCGACGAGGTCGGCCGGCGCATGGTCGAGCAGCACCTGGGAGCGGCCCTCCGCGAGCTGGGCGAGCGCCTCGACCCCGACGACCGGCGGACGCTCGCGCGGCTGCTCGACCCCGACGACCGCGCCGGCGCCCGCAGCCGGGACGACCTGGTCGTCACCGCCGTCCAGACGGTGCACGCGGGCACACGACCCGCGGACTGAAGGCGCGCTCAGTTGAGCGACGGGTGGGCGGGGAAGTGCGCCAGCATCGACACCCTGCCGCCCTGGCGGCGCAGCGTCGAGCGCCACATCGTGTCGGGATCGGGGGCGAACACGTCGCCCGCCTCGGCCGGCACCACCAACCACGCGCCCTCGGCCAGCTCGGCCTCGAGCTGGCCCCCGCCCCAACCCGAGTAGCCCACGAAGAACCTGATGCCGTCGACGGTGGCGGCCAGCTCGTGCGGCTCGCGGTGCAGGTCGACGGTGCCGACGGTGCCGAGCACCGGGGTCAGGCCCACCGCGGCGTCGGCGGCGACGTCGGGCCGGCGCCGGCCCAGGGCCAGCACGCCGTCCTGCTCGACCGGGCCGCCCATGTAGAGCACCTCGGGCGGGGCCGCGAGGCCGGTCCAGTCGCTGAGCACCGCGCTTATCTCGAGGTCGGTCGGGCGGTTCAGGACCACGCCCAGGGCGCCCTCGTCGGTGTGCTCGATCATCAGCACGACGCTGCGGTCGAAGTTGGGGTCGTCGAGCAGCGGCTCGGCGATGAGCAGCTTGCCCACGATGCGGTCCGGTGCAGTCACCTCGTCCATCATGCCGCCGGATCGGCCCGGTCGCGCGCGGCCTGCCGGCCCTGGGTCATGCGGGGTCGTCGCCGCCCTCCGGGTCGGGCGGCCGGTCGAGCAGTGCCACCAGCTTCTTCGGCGCCATGATGCAGTAGCTCTCGGTGACCAGTTCGGCCACCTCGTCCCAGTCGGTGGCGCGGTCGAGCACCATGCCGACGACGTTGATGCCCCAGCCGGGCCGGAAGAACGGGTGGCCCGCACGGCGGAGCGCGTCGAGCTCGGCGCCGGAGGAGCGGAAGGTCATCACGGTGACGAGGCCGTCGGTCGCGGTCCCGGCCTCGTCCGACAAGGGGCCGCCGGCCGGACCGCCGGAGTCGACGGTCAGGACATGCGCGAATGTCCGCCTCCGGACCTGCCACCTCGCCCCCGCCCACGCCTGCTGCTCGGACGCGTCGGGCAGGCCCAGGCAGACCGACCGCAGCTCGGCGAGGATCTCGGGCGGCACGTCGGCGTAGTCGGTCACGCCCCGCTCCCGGCGTGGTCGGCAGCGTCGGGCACGAGGCACGGGACGCGCATCGGTGGCCTCGCCACGGCTCCGGTCATCAGCCGGAGACTACGACGAGCCCGGGGCCCGTCCCGGCCGGTCGCGGTGCCTCGGCGCGGCGTCCGCCTGCGCCATAGGCTCGGCGACGATGGTGGCCGTCCACCCTCCTCTGGTCGAGTTCCTGAGCTCGGAGCGCGCCGACCGGTTGGCGGACGCGGGCCTGTTCGCCGACGAGCCGCAGGGGATGGCCGGCGCGTGGCCCCGCATCTGTGAGCTCTGGGAAGCGACCGTCGCTGATGCCCGGCGGCGGCCGCGGTGGCAACTGGACGAGCAGATCGACGGCGAGTGGTCGTTCGTCGAGACGCTACGCCACCTGGTCTTCGTGGCCGACGCCTGGGTGGGGGACGTGATCGAGGAGGCCGAGTCGCCCTACCACCCGTGGGGCATGCCGCCGGACTTCCTCCAGCACCACGCCGGTGACCTGGGTCTGATGCTCGACGCCCGCCCGAGCCTCGAGGAGGTGCTTGCGGTGCGGCGCGAGCGCACGGCGCGCGTCGCGCAGGTGGTCGACCGCCTCGACGAGGCCGAGCTGCACCGCACCTGCCGGCCGCGCGACGGCCGCTTCACGGTCGTCGGCGCGCTGCAGACGGTGACGTTCGAGGAGTGGGCGCACCACCAGTATGCGACCCGTGACCTCGCCCGCCTGGACGCGGACGCGACCGCCCGTTGAGCCGGCGTCCCGGCGTGCCGACGGCGCCCCGGGCCGCCTCCGGCCGCCGCGATCGACCCCGACGTCATCGGTTACGGTGCCCGGCCGTGCCCGGGTCACGCCGTATCGCCATCGCGTCGGCCGCCGCGGCCGCCCTGGTGGCAGGCCTCGTCACAGGGTTCATCATCAACGGCGGATCCGGCGACGGCGACGGCGGCGGGGATGACGACGTGCGCACCGTGCAGCCGGGGGCGCCGGGCGAGGAGGGGCGGGAGCTGACCGACGACGAGGCGTCCGCCATCGGCACGCCCGAGCACACCGCGGCCGACACCGCGTTCATGCAGGACATGATCGCCCACCACCGGCAGGCGCTCGACATGGCCACCCTCGTCGCCGACCGCACCGAGCGCGACGACCTGCCGCTGCTGGCCGAGCGCATCATCGAGTCGCAGGAGGCGGAGATCGAGCTGATCGAGCAGTGGCTCACCGACCGCGACGAGGCGGTCCCCGACGACGACGCCGACCACGACGACCACGAGGGGATGCCGGGCATGGCCACCGCCGACCAGCTGGACGACCTCGCGGCCGCCGAGGGCGAGGCGTTCGACCGGCTGTTCCTCGAGCTGATGATCGCCCACCACCAGGGGGCCGTGACGATGGTCAACGACCTCTACGCCGACGGCGGCGGCGTCGAGCCTGCGGCGGACGGGCTGGCCCGCGGGATCGAGGCCGACCAGAACATCGAGATCCGGCGCATGCACGAGTTGCTGGAGCCCATGACCTGACGGCCGGGGAACGTCACCTGCCGGCCGGACGCGAGTGCCGCGCCGGGCGGGTCACCCGAGGGGACCCGCCCGGTCACGGCGCTGATCAGTCGAGCGCCGCGCACTGGCCGGTCGCTTGACCGGTCACGTCGTTCGGTGCGCCGAGGTTGATCGGCGCGGGCGAGTTGCCCGAGCAGGCCAGCGGTCCGTCGACCGTGCTGCGGGCCACGATGGGCTCGACCGTGCCGGTGGCGTTGTTGCGCAGCGCCACCGGGCCCACGATGTTCGCGTCGACGATGGCCACGCTGCCGCTCGTCCCGCTGATGCGGACCGGCCCCTCCACCGTGGTCTCGTAGACGTGCACCGCGCTGGCGTTGGTGGCCGACACCGGGCCGATGATCGACGAACCGATGGCGAGCAGCGACCCGCCCTGGCTCACCGAGACCGGGCCCGACACCGTGGCACCGTCGAGGCAGGTGACGCCCGTGACCACGAGCGGCCCGTCGTGTTGGCCCGTCACGGTCGACGTGCAGGTGCGGGCCAGCTGGTCGAACCGGGCGCGGGCGACGGCGAAGCTGGGTGCCCACGTGAAGGCGCTCTGGTGCTGGGCGTTGAACTCGTCGAGCTGCACCTCGCCGGCGGCGGCGATCTCGGCCGCGGACATGTGCTCGCTCGGCAGCAGCCCGAACACGTCGAACCCCCGGGCGATCTCGCTGCCGTAGATGTTCCCGTTGTACCAGTAGGCCGACCAGAAGCCGCCGAGCACCAGCGAGTTGGCGTTGATGGGACCGCGGTCGAAGAACGCGATCTCGACCGGGTTGGCCGAGTCGGTGAAGTCGACCACCGAGATGCCGCCCTGGTACCACGCCTGGGCCAGGATGTCGCGGCCCGGCACCGGGATCAGCGAGCCGTTGTGGGCGACGCAGTTCTCCTGGTTGGTCTGGGGCACGGGCAGCTTGTGGTAGCTGGCGAACTGCATCTGCCCGCCGGCGATGTCGAAGATGGCGTCGGCCCCCCACTCGGGCTGGTCTGTGACGCGGCAGCGCGCCCCGGTCCCGCCGCCCCACTCGTCGGTGAAGATGACCTTGGTGCCGTCGTTGCTGAGCGTGGCCGAGTGCCAGTAGGCGAAGTTGGGGTCGGCCACCTCGTCGATGCGGACGGGGTTCTCGGGATCGGAGATGTCGATGAGGATGCCGTTGCCCTCGCAGGCGCCGGCGGCCAGCCCCATCTCGGGGAAGGTCGTGATGTCGTGGCACGCGTCCGTGATGGGCTGGGGGCCCCACGGCGCGCCCGACGGGTGGTTCGGCGTCGGCAGGGTGTTCTGCAGCCCGTCGATGGCGCCGGTGACGGGATCGGTGAACAGCCGGGGCCCGCTGACGACGGCCGCCGTCTCGGGTGCGGCCAGCGGGACCTTGATGACGTCGATGCGCCAGCGCGACGGGTTCTCGCCCGTCGCGGGGTTGTTGTTGCAGCCCTCGAGCGTGGACGCCGGGCGCACGCCGGCGGTGCCGGACACGTACACGTAGACGTTCTCGCTGTCGTCGGGATCGGCGACGAGCGAGTGCGTGTGCGAGCCGCGGCAGGTCTGAACGGCTGCGACCTGCACCGGGTTGGCGATGTCGCTGATGTCGAAGACCCGCACGCCCTGGAACCGCGTGCCGACGGTCGGGTCGGTGCCGCAGTCGACGCGTGCCCGGGACTCCTCGACCGACATGAACAGCAGGTCGCCGTAGACCGACATGTCACCCTGGCCGCCGGGGCACACCACGTTGGTGACGTTGACCGGGTCGGCCGGATCGGCGATGTCGTAGATGTTGAAGCCGTTGAAGTTGCCGACGAAGGCGTGGTCGCCGCCGAAGGCGAGGTCCGAGGTCACGAACGCGAAGCTGCCCGGGTTGGCCGGGTCGACGAAGCCCGCCGGCTTGTCGCGGTGGGCCTGCAGCTCGAGGTTCCTGATGGCGGTCTCGGCGTCGAGCCAGCCGGCCCCGAGGCCGACCCGGGGATCGGGCTCGTCCTGTGCGGCCGCCGTCGTCGGCGCCACGGCGACCAGCAGCGCCGCGGCCGCCATGGCCACCCCGGCGCGCCGCCAGCGCAGACCTCGACCAACCAGGTGACGTGTCATCGGACGTGCCTCCCTCGCCCCGGGACCCCTCGGCCGCGTTGCGCACGTGTCACTAGTCGGGGGCAGGCTACTACGCATCGCGCGCACCGGCTACCGGTTCCGCAGGTCCACTTGCACAGCCGGAGCGATATACGTGCGCATACTGCCCGCCGTGCGGTTGAGCGGGGAGTCGTGGCCGGCGCGGGCTCGACGCGCTCTCGCGGGCCTCGGCCAGGCTCGGTGGGCGACCGGATGCGCACCCTGCCGTGGTCGCTGCGACTATGGGGCCGCGAGCTCGATGATCGACAGGTCGCCTACCTGGTGGACGGCCCTCGTGCCCAGCGCCGCCCGCTCGGCCAGCCGGCGCAGGTCGGGCACGGCCCGCTCGCGGCCGCCGAAGTAGGCCAGAACCCGCAGGTCCATGGTGGTGTTCGGCGACTCGCCGCCGGCGCCCGTCTTCTCGACCACGACGACGGTGCCCCGGCCCGCGGCCTCGGCGCAGCGCGACAGGATGGCGGCGGCCGCCTCGTCGTCCCAATCGTGCAGGACGGCACACAGCACGTAGGCATCGCCACCGCGCGGCAGCGGGTCGAAGAAGCTGCCGCCCACGGCGCCCGCCCGGTCGGCCAGGCCGGCGGCGGCCAGCCGGGCGCCGGCCGCCGCGGCGGTGGCCGGCTGATCGAACACCGTCCCCCGCGCGTTGGGATGCGCCCGCAGCAGCGCGGCCAGCAGCGTGCCGTCGCCGCCGCCCACGTCGACCACGTGATCGAACCGCCCCCAGTCGAGCGCGGCCACCACGGCGGGAGCCCAGGCCGACACGTCCGCGCCCATGCAGGCGTCGTAGCCGGCGGTGCGCCCGGGGTCGGCCGCCACGTCGTCCCAGAACCCGCGGCCGTACAGCGCCGGGAAGCAGGGGTCGCCGGTGCGCAGCGAGTGCAGCAGGTGGACGAGGGACAGGTCGCCCCTCCCGAGCGCCCCGGCGATGTCGAGGACCGCGCGCACGCCCGCGGGATGGTCGTCGCGCAGGGCCTCGCCGAGGTCGGTCAGCGCGTAGCGGTCGGCCGCCTCGCGCCGCAGGACGCCGACCGTCACGAGGTGGCCGAGCAGGCGGTCGAGGGCCCCCGCGTCGGCCCCGGTCGCCGACGCCAGCTCGGCCGCGGTGCCGATGCCCCTCGCGAGGTGGTCGGCGACTCCCAGCGTGGCCGCCACCCGCACCGCCATGGGGGTCACCAGGTCGGCCATGCGCCTCAGCGTCGCCGCCGCGGGC
>DASSCS010000081.1:0-2227 GCA_035697515.1 Acidimicrobiales bacterium | reverse complement strand
ACGAGGGTGACGAGCGTCGCCGCGAGTAGCGGCGGTGTTCGATAGCGCCTCACGGTCCCGCACAGAGTGCACGTTCCGGCGCTCCGCTGCTAGCCCGGTAAGCCGATCACAGCTCTGCGCGCAGTCGGTCCAGCTGCCCGTCAACCGCGGCGGTGGCGGGAGCATCCCGAATGGTTGCCGGGCAACCGATCGAGTCCCGGAGGACCGGCGAACCAGAGGGGGCCGATCGCTAGCCTCCCCAGCAGGTCCCGTCACGTTCGGGCGCGGGGAACCGGAGGGAGCAAGCGCATGGGCCGTCGTGTCCCGTTCACCGGTGGCGAGAAGGAGAGCCTGAAGGCGGCTCTCGACCGCCACCGCGAGGCCGTGCTCTGGAAGGTCGAGGGGCTGGACGACGACGAGCTGCGCCGGCCGATGACCCCCTCGGGCACCAACGTGTTGGGCCTCGTCAAGCACCTGGCGGCGGTCGAGTACGGCTGGTTCTGCGAGCCGTTCGGGCGCCCCACCGAGCCGCTGCCCTTCGACGAGGACGACGAGGACGCCGACCTGCGGGTCGACCCCGGCGAGACCACGGCCGACGTGCTCGCGTTCTACGAGCGGGCGCGGGCGGCCGCCGACCAGGTGATCGCCGACCTCGACCTCGACGACACCGGCACGGCCTGGTTCGGCGACACCGTGTCGATGCGGTGGGTGCTGCTGCACATGGTCGAGGAGACCGCCCGCCACGCCGGGCACGTCGACATCGTGCGCGAGCTCATCGACGGCGTGACCGGCGACCACCCCGAGGACTGAGGATCACCGTCCGCCACCGGGTGTCGGTCACGGCCCGGAGCGGATGCGGGTGCGCAGGTCGTCGACCCAGTCGCCCTCCGGCCACGCGCCGTCGACCACCCAGGTGGCCCCGGCGCCCTCGTACTCGTCGATGGGCACGCCCGGTGCCCACGTGGCGACGACGTCCCAACCCGCGGGCCGCTCGACGCCGGCGAGGTAGGCGTCGAGCTGCTCGGGCGTGATCGGGCCGGCCTCGGGACCGAGTGGCGCCGCGCCGTCCCAGCGCTGCGCCCGGGCCAGCGAGCGGCGGTGGGGGGCCACCGCCGCCACCCACACCGGCGGGCGCGGCCGCTGGACCGGGCGGGGGAGCAACTCGGTGTCGACCGTGAAGTGCCGGCCGTGGTGCTCGACCGGCCCGCGCCACAGTCCGTCGAGGAGCGGGAGTGCCTCGTCCAGCACCTCGGCCCGCGCGCGGCGCTCGGCCGGGTCGCCGAACGCGGCGAAGTCGGCGTCGCCCGGCTCGCCGAGGCCCACGCCCAGCACCGCCCGGCCGCCGCTCAGGTGGTCGAGGGTGACGACGTGGCGGGCCACGACCCACGGCCGGCGGCGGGCCAGCGGTGTGACGAGCGTGCCCAGCCGCACCCGCTCGGTGCGGGCGGCCATGGCCCCCAGCAGCACCCACGGGTCGTGGACGTCGAGGCGCAGGGCGGGGCTCAACACCATGTGGTCCCAGAGGAACACGCCGTCCCACCCTGCCTGCTCGGCTTCGACCGCCATGGCGACCAGGGTGGCGGCATCGGTGAACGGGGGCAGGTTGACGGCGGTGCGCATGCCGGCACCGTACGGCCGAGCCGTGACACGGAGGCGCCGGTAGCGTCGGCCCGTGCCCTACCACGAGATGTCCCGAGACGAATGGACGGACTTCCTGCGCCACCCCGTGCGGGCGGCCACCCTCGCCACGACCCGCAAGGACGGCCGGCCGCACATCTCCCCCGTCTGGTACGACATCGACGACGACGGGACGATCCTCTTCAACACGGGCGCCACCACCGTCAAGGGCCATGCCGTGCGGCGTGACGGACGGGTGGCGCTGTGCGTGCAGGACGACCAGCCGCCCTTCTCCTTCGTGATCGTCGAGGGCCCGGCCACCTGGTCGGACGAGCTAGCCGAGGTGCGGGCCTGGGCCGCCCGCATCGGCGGCCGCTACATGGGCGCCGACCGGGCCGAGGAGTTCGGCGCCCGCAACGGCGTGCCCGGCGAGTTGCTGGTCCGGGTCACCCCCGAGCGGGTGGTCAGCGCCCGCGACGTCGCCGACTGAGGGCCGCCGGTAGCGTCGTTCCAGGGGGTGGCGAGCGACGCTGCGGCGAGATGGGCCTGGTCGGGCGCCGCCGCGGACCGGCCCCGACACGCCGCCGCCCCGACGGCGGGCGTGGCATCCTCCCACCCATGGCGCCCCCAT
>DASSCS010000080.1:0-44063 GCA_035697515.1 Acidimicrobiales bacterium | reverse complement strand
ACCGAATGAGCGATTCGCAGGAATCGATCGTCATCGCCACCCGCCGCGACGGCGCGACGGCGATCATCGAGCTGTCGGGCGAGCTCGATCTGCATTCGTCGCCCCAGCTCAGCGCGGTGGTGGACGACCTCCTGGCCGAGTCGCCGAGCGTGGTCGAGATCGACGCCGGCGGCCTGTCCTTCGCCGACTCGGCCGGGCTGCGGGCCCTGCTCGTGGCCCACAGCGACGCCAGCCAGCGCGGCATCACGCTGCGGCTCAGCCGGGTGTCCGATCAGCTGGACCGGCTGCTGGAGATGACCGGCCTGCGCGAGACCTTCGCCGGGACCAGCTAGCAGTACCTGCGATCCCTGTCGTCGGCTAACCGACCTGCGATCCCTCTCGTCGGCTAACCGACCTGCGATCCCTCTCGTCGGCTAACCGACCTGCGATCCCTGTCGTCGGCTAACCGACTCCCCCACCGCGGACGAGCTTGCGGGCCAGGAAGGACACCCGGTCTCCGTCGCGGGTGAGCTCGTGGCCGTCGGTGACCACGTCGAGGATCTGGCGGGAGAGGGTCAGCCGCTCCTCGTCGATCGACTCGCCCGCCGCGCCCCGGGTCGTGCCCACCACCACCAGGACGTCGCGGCCCAGCTCGAAGGTGAGGCGCACGACCTCGCCGTCGCCTAGCTCGATCAGCGTGGCGCACAGCTCGTCGACCGCGATGCGGAAGTCCTCGACCTCCTCCAGCGGCAGGCCACTGGTGGTCGCCACGCCGCTCGCCACGAGCCGCGCCAGGCGCATGTACCGGCTGTCTGCCGGTAGTGACAGCTCGATGTGGCCGGCGGAATCCATGCTCCTGCTTTCCGATGACACGTCGTAGCTACCCTTCAGCGTGGCGTCGTACACCCCGTCGTCACGGGCCTCGCTCATGGGCCCCGAAGCACCAGCACGGCGCCTCCTCCGGGCAGGCGGTGCACCGTGGCACCGTCGCCCACGTCTGCTCCCGCCCCGTCGGTCGGCTGGTCGAGCACATCGTCCACCAGGGCGACCAGGGCCGGCGGAACCACCGAAGTGAGCGGCTTGCCGATCGCCGCGCCCTCGAGGCGGTCGGCGGCACCACGGCTGAGCCCCGCCACCCGACGGCGCCCGTCGACCACCACGACAGGGACGTCGCAGAGGTCGAGCAGCACGTCGCCCAGCGCCTCGAGGTCGTCGACCGCGGTTCGTCGTGCCGCCACCTCGGCGGTCAGCATGTCGAGGTGGCGGGTCGCGTCCTCGACGGCAGCGCGCATGTCGGCGACGAGCACGGCGGCCTCGTCGGCACGGTCGTCGGGACGGCTGGTCATCGTCGTGTTCGCATCGTAGGAGCCTCGATGCGCTCAGCTCTACCCGACGTCGGCACCACCGATCCGCACCGGACCCGCCGACGGGCGACGTGTAGCGACCGCCCGGGGCGGGAACGTTGACTGGCGTGCCTCGTGTGTCGCTCGTGCGGGAGATGCGCCGCGCGCGGCGCGCCCTCGACGCACTCGGCGAAGCCTGCGACCGTGCGCGGGCGGCAACGACCGTTCCGACGGGCCGCGCACGGCGCCGCTGGCTGGCGGGCACCGCGCACCGGGCCGACATCGAGCCCGACCTGTGGGCGCTGCACGTGCGCTATGCCCGCACCCGCGACGGGGCCACGCTCGAGTCGCTCGTGGCACGCTACCGGCCCTTCGCCGAGGCCGAGGCCCGGCGGCACTACCGGCGCGGCGAGCCGCTCGACGACCTGACCCAGGTGGCCTACGAGGCGCTCGTCCTCGCGCTGCAGCGCTTCGACCCGGGGCGCAAGACGCCGTTCCTGGCCTTCGCCAAGCCGACAATCATCGGGGCGCTGCGCCGGCACGTGCGCGACCTCGGCTGGGCCATCCGGGTGCCACGGCGCGTGCACGAGCTGGCCAGCCCCGTCCGAGACGCCACCGAGCTGCTCACCCACGACCTCGGCCGGTCGCCGACCCCCGCCGAGATCGCCGACTTCCTCGGTGTCGACGAGGCCGAGGTGCTCGAGGGGATGGCCGCGGGCGGTGCCCGCCAGACCGCCTCGCTGGACGCCACAGACATGCCGAGCGGGTTGCCGGCCGATCAGGTCATCGGGCGCCACGACCGCGGCTTCGCCGGCATCGAGAACCGCACGGCGCTGCTGCAGAGCCTGGACCGGATGTCCGACGACGACCGCAAGCTGCTGTACCTCTACTTCGTCGAGGAGCGTACGCAGACCCAGGTGGCCGAGGTGCTCGGCTGCAGCCAGATGCAGGTGTCGCGCCTGCTGCGGACGGCCGTACGCACGCTGCGGCGCCAGATGCTCGAGACCTGACGGCCGAGGCCGCCTAGACGGAGGCCACGAGGGCGGGCCGCTTGTGCAGGCGCACCACGGTGCCCGCGTCGGACGACCGCACCTGCACCAGGTCGCAGAGCTGATTGGCGATCCACAGGCCGCGGCCCCCGAGCTGGTCGGGTGGCGGGCGCCGCCGCCCCACCAGCGGATCGGTCACACGCCCTCCGTCGCGCACCTCGCACACCACGGCGCCGGCGTCCACCCAGCTGAGCACCTCGCGGGCCCCGCCGCCGTAGCACAGGCTGTTGGTCGCCACCTCGTCGACGGCGAGGACGAGGTCGTCGGTCTCGCCGGCGGCCAGGCCGCTGGCCGCGGCGACTCGTTGGACGTGGCACCGGAGCCCGTGCAGGTCGTCGAGGTCCGAGCCGATCACCGTCGCATCGGCGGGAGGCTCGGGCAGGGCCTCGGCCAGTAGCGACGCCGAGTCGACCACGTCGTGGGCGGCGTCCCCGCTAGCGCCGTTGTCCGACCGGGGGGACGGGGGCGAGACCCGGGGGTGGCTCGCCCACACGTCGTCGACGACGCTCGGCTCGAGTGCCGCAACGTCGTACGGGCACAGCAGGTGGAAAGCGGAGTCCGAGAAGGCCAGATTGAGCAGCACCTCGTGGTGGCGGCACTCGTCCAGCTCCGCGGGGCTGCGGCCCGGCCAGACGGGTTCGCCGATGCCCCACAGCGGTCCGGCGCCGTGGTTGGCCTCGGCGAACGCGGCCCATGCAGGGATGATGCGTGCCGGATTGCGCCCCACGATCGCCATGTCGGCGAAGTCGACGGCCGCCGCCCGCTCGCCCAGCGCCGCCCGCAGCAGCGCCAGCTTCGGTCCGTCGGTCATGACCAGGGCCGGCCGACTCACGGCGAGCGGCGCGGCGAGGAACGCGAGAGCGCCAGCGACGAAGTCGTCGTGGCCCGCGTACAGGAACGCCTCGTGCCGGAATGGCGCCGTGAGCATGGTCCTCTACCTACCCGGACCGGGGCCTCGCCACCCATCGGGACCACACGCGCCTGTGACAAGTGACCGGGCCGACGCCAGGTACGGGCTCAGTCGCGTCCGCGCAGGAGCTCCTCGACGCCCGCCATGGCCATCACACGCTCCAGGGGTGCTGACACTGCTGTCAGCCGCATGTCGATGCCGTTCTGCTCACATTCGTGACGGAGCGTCAACATCGCGTGCAGCCCCGCTGAGTCGATGAACGTCAGCGACCCGGCGTCGACGGCGACGCCGTCGAGCTCGTCGAGCGGCAGCGCCTGCGCGGCGGCCGCCAGCTGCTCGGCCCCGTGGAGGTCGAGCTCGCCCGCCAGCCGCACGAGCGCCACTCTGCCGTCGATGCTGACGGTGCTCGTGAACATCTCGCCTGCGGACCGGTTGTCCATCGCTCTCCCGTCTCGAACCCGCAGCCATCGGCGCGCCCACCCTGCGCCGGCCACCGTACCCGGGGCCGGGCACCCGCGCCTGCGAGCGCACCGCTTGACACCGACGGACCGCTCCATCGACAGTTGCCTCCCCGGCGCACGCAGCGCCGGGCGCAGGGGGGAGGACCAGCTTGACCGAGGACGCCGGACCGGACGACCGGGCCCCGCTCCGACGCTCGAGCCGCGACCACGGCACGCTGAGGGAACGCCTCGAGGCATGGCTGTCGACCCGGCTCCCGGCCGGCGCGGCGCCCCGCATCATCGCGATCGAGGGCACCGCGGCCAACGGCATGTCCAGCGAGACCCTGCTGCTCGACGCGGAGTGGACCGAGGGCGGCGACCGCAGGGCCAGGCGCCTCGTGGCCCGGCTCGCTCCCGGGCAGGACGACGTGCCGGTGTTCCCCCGCTACCGGCTGGACCACCAGTTCGAGACCATCCGCCTGGTCGCCGAGCTGACCGACGTGCCCGTGCCACCCCCGTGGTGGTCCGAGCCCGACGACGCCGCGGTCGGCGCGCCCTTCTTCGTCATGGGCCGGGTCGAGGGGCGCGTGCCCCCCGACGTGATGCCCTACAACTTCGGCGGCAGCTGGCTCTGCGACGCCGACCCCGCCGACCAGCGCCACCTCCAGGACGCCACCGTCGGCGTGATCGCCCGCCTGCACGTCATCGAGGCGGCCAACGACCGGTTCGCCTTCCTGCAGCCGCCCACCGCCGGCGACACCCCGCTGCGCCGGCGCGTGGCGCTCACGCAGGACTGGTACCGGTTCGCGGTGGCGGGCGGCCCCCGGTCGCCGCTCGTCGAGCGCGGGCTGGCCTGGCTCGACGACCACTGGCCGGCGCACGAGAGCGAGCCCGTCCTCTGCTGGGGTGACTCCCGCATCGGCAACGTCATCTACCAGGGCTTCGACCCCGCGGCGGTGCTCGACTGGGAGATGGCCACCCTCGGCCCGCGCGAGCTGGACGTGACGTGGCTGATCTACGCCCACCGGCTGTTCGAGGACCTGGCCGTCACGTTCGACCTGCCCGGCATGCCCGGCTTCCTGCGCGCCGACGACGTGGCGGCCACCTACGAGGCGGCGACCGGCCACGCGCCGCGCGACCTGGCCTGGTACGGCACCTACGCCGCGCTGCAGTACGCCATCGTGTTCCTGCGCATCGGCGCCCGCTCGGTGCGCTTCGGCGAGGCCGAGATGCCCGACGACGGCGACGAGCTGATCACGAACCGCGAGCCGCTCGAGCGCATGCTCGCCGGCACGTACTGGAGCTGAGCCGTGTTGCCCGTCCCCCTCGACGAGTTCCCGATCCACCAGACCCCGCTGTCGCTGCGCCACGTGGGCACCAGCGACCGCAACTTCTACGACCGGGCCTACTTCAACGCGCACGACCGCACGGGCGACCTGTTCTTCGTCGCCGGTCTGGGGGTGTACCCCAATCTGGGCGTGAGCGACGCGTTCGGCACCGTTCGCCTGGGTGACCGGCAGTGGACGGTGCGCTGCTCCGACGCCCTCGGCGACGACCGCCTCTCCCCCGCCGTCGGGCCCTACCGGATCGAGGTCGTCGAGCCGCTGCGGCGCATCCGCCTGGTGTGCGACACGCCGGAGCGGGGCCTGGCGTTCGACCTGGCCTGGGAGGGCTCGTTCCCTGCGGTGATGGAGCAGCCCCACGTCATGCGGTCGGGCGCGCGGGCCATCCTCGACGCCTCGCGCTTCGCGCAGGTCGGCACCTGGTCGGGCACGCTGTGCGTCGACGGCGACGACTTCGGGGTGACGCCCGACCGCTGGGTGGGCACCCGCGACCGCTCGTGGGGCATCAGGCCCGTCGGAGAGGGCGAGCCCGCGGGGCGGCCGCCGGACGACCCGACCGCCGGCATCTGGTGGCTGTACGTGCCGCTACGGTTCGACGACTTCGCGATCGTCGTCATCGTCCAGGAGCAGCCCGACGGCTACCGCACCCTCAACGACGCCAGCCGGGTGTGGCCCGATGGGCGGGTCGAGCAGCTCGGCTGGCCCGAGATCGAGATGACCTACTCCCCCGGCACCCGCATCCCCGAGCGGGCCACCGTCCGGCTGACCGAGCGGGGCGGCACGCCGCTCACCCTCGAGGTGGCCTCGCTCGGCTACGTGGCGCTGCACGTGGGCGCCGGCTACGGCGGCGACCCCGACTGGGCGCACGGGCAGTGGCGCGGGCCGGGCTGGGTGGACAGCGCGACCTACGACCTGACCGATCCCGCGATCGTGGCCCGCATGCCGTTCGGGGTGATCGACCACGTGGGCCGGGCGACGCTCGACGGGCGCGAGGGCTGGGGCCTGTTCGAGCACGCCTGCATGGGCCGCCACGATCCGTCGGGCTTCGCCGGCTGGGACTAGGCCGTGCGTCGGACTGGTTCTCGACTTCCACAGGTCCGCAGGTGTCCGACGGTTGCGGTTTCCCGGAGCGGGTGTGCGTGTCGGCGCCGTCTGCGATGAGCAGCTTCGACCTGGTGAGGGGCCTCCAGGAGAGAACGGCTCGGGCTCTTCCCGCCCAGCACGTCGAGGTCGTCGACGGGTGGTGGCTGCGCCATGCTCCCCGCTCTGCCTGGTGGGTGGGAACGGTGCTGCCACACGGTGAAGCCAGGCCGGGCGAGCTGTTGCCCAGAGTCGTCGGGGCCGAGGAGTTCTATGCCGGTCACGACGTCGCGACGCGGTTCCAGATCAGCCCGGGGGCGTGTCCGGAACGGCTCGACGCAGTCCTGGCGGAGCGTGGCTACCGCCGTCAGAGCCCGATGTCGTTGCAGGTGGCGCCGACCGCGCGCGTCCTGGACCAGGCTCCGGCGGGCTCGCTCCGGGTTCGACTGGACGACCGCCCGACACGCGCCTGGTTCGAGACCTGGCAGGCCGTGCATGGTGGGGACCACCGCTCCGAGTCGGACATGCTCGCTCGGGTGGAGCGGCCGTGCGCCTACGCCAGTGCGCTGATCGGGGACGATGTCGTCGCGGTGGGCCGCGCGGTCGCCGACACCGGCTGGACGGGAGTTTTCGGGATGGGCACGCTGCCCCGAGCACGCGGGAGAGGCGCGGCCCGCGATGTGCTCGGCGCGCTGGCCGGCTGGGCCCGTGCCCACGAAGCCGACCGCATGTACCTCCAGGTGGAGTGCGACAACACCCCGGCGCAGCGGCTCTACGAGCGTGCGGGCTTCAGCGAGGTGTGCGGATACCACTACCGCACCGCAGCGTGAGCCTCGCTCGGGCACGTCCCCCACGACGCGCGGGTCCGGGTGCGCCGGTGACGGCGGGCCGTGTCAGGGCGCGGTCGAGCGCATGTCGGCGACCAGGCGGGGCAGCAGCTCGGCCAGGCGCCGCCGGTCGTGCGCCGGCCACGCGGCCAGCGCGGCGTCGAGCTCGTCACGCATCGCCGCCTGGACCTTCGCCCGGGCCGCCCGGCCCCGCCGGGTGACCCCGACCCGAGTGGCACGCCCGTCGGCCGGGTCGGCCCGGCGGGCCACCAGCCCCTGGTCGGCCAGTCGCTGCACGGCCCGACTGGTGACCCGCAGGCTCAGGTCGAGCAGCTCGGTCAGTTGCGACACCCGGATCGGGCCCTGGTCGTCGACCCGCCGCAGCAGCTCCCACCCGGTGCGCGAGAGGGCGACCCCGGTGCGCCCCTGGCGGGCCTGGTGGACGCGCCGGCTGCCGGCCAGGCGGAACAGGTCGGTGATGGCTGTCCCGACCGCGCCGACCTCGTCGGAGGGCCCGGCGCCGGCGTCCAGCGGACCGGCGGACACGGCCGAGAGCGTAGGCAGACGGGTGCTCGCGCTCACGGGCTCCGACGTGGCCACAGGGCCGTGATCGTACCGTCCGCCGCCCCCTAGTGTCGGGAGCCGGGTCGTCACTGCACAGGGGGTTCGCGTGGGCGAAGGGCAGCACAACCGGGTGGCGAAGCTGGTGGCCGAGCTGACGCTCGACGAGAAGGCGACGCTCACGGCCGGGGTCGACATGTGGCACACCGCAGCCGTGCCCCGCCTGGGCATACCCGCCGTGCGGCTCACCGACGGGCCCAACGGCGCCCGGGGCACGCAGACCGGCGGCACGGGCCCCACCGCCACGTGCGTGCCGTGCGGCTCGGCGCTCGGGGCCACGTGGGACCCCGACCTGGTCGCCCGCATCGGTGGCGTCGTGGGCGCCGAGGCACGCGCGAAGGGCGCCCGGGTGCTGCTGGCCCCCACGGTCAACACCCACCGCTCGCCGCTCGCCGGCCGCAACTTCGAGTGCTACTCCGAGGACCCGCTGCTCGCCGGCACGCTGGCCGCCGCCTACGTGCGGGGCGCCCAGGCCCAGGGCGTGGCGACCACGGTCAAGCACCTGGTCGGCAACGACGCCGAGCACGAGCGCTACACCATCAGCTCCGACATCGACGAGCGGGCGCTGCGCGAGATCTACCTGCCGCCGTTCGAGGCCGCCGTCCGCGACGGCGGGTCGCTCGGCGTGATGACCAGCTACAACCGGGTCAACGGCCGCTGGTGCACCGAGCAGCCCGACCTGCTGGCCGGCATCGTGCGCGGCGAGTGGGGCTTCGAGGGCTTCGTCGTCACGGACTGGTTCGGCGTGACGGGCACCGTGGCGTCGGCCGAGGCGGGTGTCGACCTCGAGATGCCCGGCCCCGCGCGGGCATTCGGCGCCGCCCTGGCGGCCGCGGTGCGCGCCGGCGAGCTGGACGAGGCCGTGCTCGACGCCCAGGTCACCCGGCTGCTCACGGTGTTCGCCCGCATCGGCGCCCTCGACGACGGCGGCCCGGGCGACGAGGCCGGCGTCGACCGGCCCGAGCACCGCCACGCGGCCCGCGAGGCGGCCACGAGCTCGATGGTGCTGTTGGCCAACGACGGGCTGCTGCCGCTCGACCCGGCGGCTCTGCGCACCGTGGCGGTGATCGGCCCCAACGCGGCGCGCGCCCAGATCATGGGCGGCGGCTCGGCCTCGGTGCGGGCGGGACGCGTGGTCAGCCCGCTCGACGCGCTACGGCAGGCGCTGGGTCAGGGCGTGACGGTGCTGCACGAGCCGGGATGCGACAACGCCAAGCGCACACCGGTGCTGGGCGGGCGGGGCACGTCCGCCCCCAGCGGTGCAGGGCCCGGCCTCGACGTCGACTGGTTCGCGAACGCCGACCTGGCCGGCGACCCGGTGCACCACGGCCACGTCCCCGCGGCCGAGATCTTCGGCCTCGAGCCGCCGGCGCCCGGCCTCGGCCCCGAGGGCTGGTCGTTCCGGGCGCACACCACGCTCACGCCCGAGGTGTCGGGCACCCACGTGCTCACCCTCGTGCAGGCCGGCCGGGCCCGGCTGATCGTCGGCGCCGAGACGGTCGTCGACGGGTTCGCCGAGCGGCCGCCGCGGGGCACGGCGTACTACGGCATGGGCAGCGTCGAGGTCGAGGCGCCGGTCGAGCTGGTGGCCGGCCGTCCGGTCGACGTGGTGGTCGAGTTCTCGACCCGGCGGGCCTCGGGCGCCGTGCGCATCGGCCATCGCCCGCCCGAGCCCGCCGACCTGCTCGACCGGGCCGTGGGGGCGGCCGTCGCCGCCGACGCCGTGGTGCTGGTGGTGGGCACGACCGGCGAGTGGGAGTCGGAGGGCAACGACCGCGCCTCCATGGACCTCCCCGGCCGCCAGGACGAGCTGGTGCGCCGGGTCGTCGCGGCCAACCCCGCCACCGTGGTGGTGGTCAACGCCGCCTCGCCGGTGACCATGGACTGGGCCGCCGGGGTGCGGGCCGTGCTCCAGGTGTGGTTCGGCGGCCACGAGATGGCCGAGGGCCTGGCCGACGTGCTGCTGGGACGGGCCGAGCCGGCCGGCCGCCTGCCCACGACCGTGCCGCTGCGCCTGGAGCACAACCCGTCCCACGGCAACTTCCCCGGCGAGAACGGCCACGTGCGCTACGCCGAGGGCGTGCTGGTGGGCTACCGGTGGTACGAGGCCCGGCGACTGCCCGTGCGGTTCCCCTTCGGCCACGGCGGGTCGTACACCACCTGCGAGTTGGGCGAGCCCTCGCTGTCGGACGAGACCGTCACCGCGGGCGCCGACCTGCGGCTCACCGTCTCGGTGCCGGTCACCAACGTGGGCGACCGCCGGGGCGCCGAGGTGGTGCAGTGCTACGTGGCCCCCGCGGCCAGCCGCCTGGTGCGCCCGCCCAAGGAGCTGGCCGGGTTCGCCAAGGTGTGGCTCGACCCCGGCGAGTCGACCACCGTCGAGCTGGTGCTCGGCGAGCGGTCGTTCGCCTACTGGGACCCGGGCCAGCCCGACCGGGCCGAGGTGGCCCAGCGGGCCTCGGCCGTGCCGATGAGCGGCGGGCGGGGCACGCTTCCGGCACCCGGCTGGCGGGTCGAACCGGGCCGCTACGACCTGCACGTCGGCACCAGCTCGGCCGCCATCACCCACGTCGTGCCGGTCGAGATCACTCTCTGACCTCGAAGAATCCTGCCGCGGTTCCTGGCGCCAGGGCCCCGCGAACCGCGGCAGGAAAACGGCCGGCATGCGATGGTCGGAACACCACCGTCGCCCGAGGTGTTCGATCCGCATGTGAGCGGCCTCGACATCCCGCTGTCCGTCCTCGACCTGGCGCCTGTGGGCGAGGGCTCGACGCCGACAGACGCGCTGCGGGGCGCGCTGCAGCTCGCCGCCGAGGCCGAGCGCCTCGGCTACCGGCGTTACTGGGTGGCCGAGCACCACAACATGCCGGGCATCGCCAGTTCGTCGCCCGCCGTGCTGCTGGCACACGCCGCCGGGGTCACGTCGACCATCCGCCTGGGATCGGGCGGGGTGATGCTGCCCAACCACGCCTCCCTGGTGGTGGCCGAGCAGTTCGGCATGCTCGAGGCCCTGCACCCGGGGCGCATCGACCTGGGCATCGGCCGCGCGCCCGGCACTGACCCGCTCACCGCCCGGGCGCTGCGGCGCGGGCCCCAGGGCCTGGCCGCCGACGACTTCCTCGACCAGCTCGTCGAGCTGCTGGGCTACTTCACCGGCGCCTTCCCCGAGGGTCACCCGTACGCCCGCATCACCGCCGTCCCCGGCCTCGGCCACCGCCCCGACCTGTGGCTGCTGGGATCGAGCGACTACAGCGCCCATGCCGCCGGCGTGCTCGGCCTGCCCTTCTCGTTCGCCCACCACTTCGCCGCGGCCAACACCCTGCCGGCCGTGCAGGTCTACCGCGCGGCGTTCCGGCCCTCCGACGACCTGGCCGAGCCCTACCTCATGCTCGGCGTGTCGGTCGTGTGCTCCGAGACCGACGAGCAGGCCCGCTGGCTCGCGGGCCCGGGGCGGCTGGCGTTCCTGCGCCTGCGGTCGGGCCGACCGGGGCGCTACCCGACGCCCGAGGAGGCCGCCGCCCACACGTTCACGCCGCACGAGCGCGAGGTGGTCAAGGCGTGGACGTCGTCGCACATCGTCGGCGACCCGCCCACCGTGCTCGCCCGCCTGGCCGAGCTGGCCGAGCGCACGGGTGCCGACGAGCTGATCGTCACCACTCTCACCCACGCCACGACCGATCGCCTCGCCTCGTACCGGCTGGTGGCCGGGGTCGCCGGGCTCGACCGGGCAGGCCACGACGACGCCGTCGCGCTGACGGACGCGACCACCTGACGAACGCTGTTAGCGGCTCCCGGAGCGGGGTACCGTCGACAGGGCACATCCGCCGCCAAAGGAGCTGACATGGCTGACCTGATCACCGGACTCGCCGACACCGACATCGCCACCGATTGGCGCCACGAGCGGGCCAGCATGGTCGACGACGACGGCACCGACGACGCCGACGGCACGGACGGCACCGACTCCGACGGCACCGACTCGGACGGCGACTCCAGCGACAGCGACGCCGACCAGACCGACTCCTGACGCTGGGCGAGTCCCCCGCACACGACGCCCTGGGTCGCTGCGTCGGCGACACCCGGTTCTTCATCTCGTCCTCGTTCGGTGCCACGCCCCACCTGTGGCAATCGGGCGGGTCGTTCGACGACGTGTTGTCGCTGTGCGACGTCGACCACGCGCTCACGGGCGCCGGCCTGCGCCACCCCGCGTTCCGCCTGGTCCGTGACGGCGAGGTCATCGCGCCGGCCGACTACACCCGGCCGGCCCGCACCGGCGCGGCGCGCATCGACGACCTGATCGACCCCGGCCGGGTGCTCGACCTGTTCGCCGGCGGCGCCACGGTGGTGCTGCAGAGCCTGCAACGATGGTGGGAGCCCGCCACCCGCTTCTGCCGCGACCTCGAGCTGGCGCTGGGCCACGCCACCCAGGCCAATGCGTACCTGACGCCGGCAGGCGCCGCCGGCCTGGCCCCGCACCACGACACGCACGATGTCTTCGTGCTGCAGGTGGCGGGCAGCAAGCACTGGGTGGTGCGCGAGCCCGCCGTCGACACCCCGCTGCGCCGCCACGTGTCCGACCACGAGGCGGCCGCGGCCCGGCCCGTCCTGTTCGAGGTCGACCTGGCGCCCGGCGACGCCCTCTACCTGCCGCGAGGCGTCGTGCACTCGGCCACCGCCCAGGAGGGCGTGTCGCTGCACATCACCGTCGGGGTGCTGGCCACCACGGTCCACGACGTGCTGCAGGCGCTGGTCGAGCAGGCGGGCGACGACCCTGCTTTCCGCCGCAGCCTCACCGCCGGCTGGGCGTTCGACGACGGCGCCGCGACCGCCGCGGTGAAGTCGGCGGTGGCCGACCTGGTCGACTGGCTGGGACGGGTCGACGCCGCGCAGGTCGCGGGCCGCATGCGCGACCGCTTCGTGTCGCGCCGCACGCCGCTGCTCGACGGGCAGCTGCTCGAGGTCGTCGGCCTCGACCGCCTGGATGACGACTCGGTCGTCGTGCGCCGCGCGGGCATCGTCGCCACGTTGACCGTCGAGGGGGCCGAGCCGGAGGACCGTTCCGGCCTGCTCGGTGCCTCCGACGGCGGCACGCCCGGCCGCGGGCAGTCCGTGTGCCTGACCCTCGGCGACCGCCGGGTCGAGCTGCCCGCCCCGCTCGAGCCGGCGGTGCGGCGGCTCCTCGACGGCTCGCCCCACCGGGTCGGCGAGCTGGCCGACCTGCTCGACCACCCCAGTCGGCTGGTGCTGGTCCGCCGCCTCGTGCGGGAGGGTGCGCTGCGCGCCCGCGGGCCGGGCGCCGATGCCTGAGCCACTGGCGCTGCGCTGCGCCACCGAGTCGCTGGCCCGCGACGAGCCGATCGTGGGCACCGCCTCCCGGGTGCAGCGGTGGATGGTGATCGAGCAGCCCGGTGCGTGGGGCAGGGACGCCCTGGTGGCGAGCCGCCTCGACCGCTCGGTGGCGGCTGCGCTCGACGCCGAGGCCCGCCGCCACCGGGTGCGGGTACTGCTCGTCCGGCGCACCGCCGACCGGCGACCCGGCGCACCGCCCGACCAGACCGTGCGGCGGGTGTTCCTCGCCCACTCGGGCGTCGAGCGGTGGTGGGTCGAGCAGCTCGACCTGCCCGCCGCGGAGCCCGGGCGGCTGCTCGACGTCGACCTCGGCGCGCTGGCCTTCCCCGACCCGCCCGGCATCGGCCGGACCGGTCCGCCGTCCCTCCACCTGGTGTGCACGAACGGGCGTCACGACCCGTGCTGCGCCGACCTGGGTCGGCCGGTCCTCCGGGCGCTGACCGCGGCTGCGGCGCCCGACGTGTGGGAGTCGTCGCACGTGGGTGGCGACCGCTTCGCCGCCAACATCGTGTGCCTGCCCGAGGGCGTCTACTACGGGCGGGTCGAGCCCGACGTGGCGGCCGCGCTGGTGGCCGAACATCGGGCCGGCCGCATCGACCTCGACCACTACCGGGGCCGGAGTTGCCTGCCCCCGCTGGTGCAGGCGGCCGACCTGTTCGCGCGCCGCCACCTGGGCGAGGTGCGCATCGACGGGCTGACCGTGCTGTCGACCGAGGCCGGGCCCGACGGCACGGTCGTTGTCCTGGTGCAGCAGCGGGGCGGCGACGCAGTCGAGGTGGTGGTGCGACGCGAGCGGGTGCCCGGCGCGGTGCAGCTCACCTGCCACGTGCACGAGCTGAGCCGGCCGTGGGCGTTCCGGCGCGTCGAGGTGCGGCCCGCCTGAGGGGCCGCACCTCACGGTCGAGCGCCCGCGGCGAGCGGGCGGACCCGCAGGTCAGGTGGTCCTGGGCCGGCGCCACATCGCCCACAGCGGCGGGCAGTCCGAGCAGCGCAGCTCCAGCGACACCTCGAACCCGTGGCGCTCGTACAGCGCCCGGTTGTTCGGTGACGTGGCTTCGAGGTAGGCCGAGGCGCCCTCGCGGTCGGCCCGGTCGAGCACCGCCCGCAGCAGGGCGGAGCCGATGCCGGTGCCCTGGTGGTCGGGCGTGACGCCCAGCAGGTTCAGGTAGTAGTGCGGGTCGTGGGGGTGGTTGCTCTCGAGCAGCTCGACCACCTCGCCGATGCGGGCGAGGTCGGCGCCGGCGAGGTCGACCAACTCGGACTCGAACCACTCGTCGTCGTCCTGGCTGAAGGTGGCGTGCGGCGGCGACCACACGGCCGCGCCGGTGCCGGTGTCATTGATGTGGTTCTCGCCGTGGGGCTGGAAGCGCGCCGCCAGCAGCCGCATCAGGCCGGGCAGGCTGGCGCGGCGCCGGGGCTCGTCGGGCACCATCCAGCTGAGCACGGGGTCGTCGTGGAACGCCGCGGCCAGGACGTTGCCCATGGCGACGAGATCGGTGGCGCGGCTCTTGCGCACCAGATGGTGCAGGTCGATGCGGGTGGGGGTGGGTGACACAGTCGCTTCCTTGTTCGGGAGAGGGAACGGTGCCATGGTCGCTGCGCGCGGCCCGTCGGACATGGGGAGGACTGCTTACGCGCCTCCCTATTTCCGCCCGGCCTCATCCCGCAGCCGCCGGTCCAGCGCCGGATCGAGCAGGTCGGCGTACTCGTCGTGCTGCTCGACGAACCCGGCGATGAACGGGCACAGCGCGACGGCGCGCCCGATGCCGGCTCGGACCTGGTCGAGCGCTCCCCGCGCCAGCGCGCTGCCCACGCCCCTGCCCTCGAAGGCGTCGAACACCTCGGTGTGGGTGAAGACCCGGGCCCCGTCGACCTCGCGGTACTCGGCGAAGCCCGCGAGCTCGCCGTCGAGTGTGATCTCGTAGCGCGTGCGCGCGGGCACGTCGCGGACCTCGGTCGCCATGTCGGATGACGCTAGCGGTAGGAAGCCGATGTCGGCGGATGCGACCGGGCCGGCATGCCGGCCGGCGATGCGGTAGAGCGGAGCCGCCGACGCGAGCAGGCCCGCCGGCACGAGCATCGCCCAGGCGACGCCGGCCCGCTCGGCCACCGGGCCCAGCGCCAGCGCCGTGACGATGCCGCCGCAGCGCGCCCCCAGGCTGTGCGCCGACACGACCGTGGTGCGCTCGTCCGGCCCGATGAGGCGGTGGACCATCCCGTAGTGGACGACGGGCCAGGACCCGCAGGTGGTAGCTGGTGGCGCCCGAGCTCTCGCCCAGCCGCTCGGCCAGCATCGTCGCCGTGGCGGGGCCCTCGCTGTCTTTGTGGTTCAGTGCCGGCTGTCGCCGACGCGCGGCAGGATGGGGCCATGGTCGCCGACCCGCTGCGCCTGCTCGTCCTCGCCGACACCCACCTGCGCGGCGACCTGTCTGCGCTGCCGGCCGAGGTGTGGGACCACGTCGAGGCGTGCGACGCCGTCCTCCACGCCGGCGACGTGGTGACCGCCGACCTGCTCCACGCGCTGCGGGCCCGGCGCCCCGTCCACGCCGTGCTCGGCAACAACGACCACGCCCTCGCCGGCGCGCTCCCCGACCGGCTCGAGCTGGAGCTGGCGGGCGTGCGGGTGGCCATGGTGCACGACTCCGGGAGCCGGGCGGGACGGGAGCGGCGGATGCGGCGCTGGTTCCCGGCCGCCGACGTCGTGGTGTTCGGCCACAGCCACGAGCCGGTCGACAGCGTCGGCGAGGACGGGCAGCGGCTGTTCAACCCCGGCTCGGCCGTGCAGCGCCGACGCCAGCCCCGCCGCACGATCGGCCTGCTCGCCCTGGCGGGCGGCGCGGTCGTCGGCCACGAGATCGTGCCTGTGGGCTGACCGGTCGCCCGGCGGGGCGGCTCAGCCGGGGCGGTAGGTGAGGGGCAGGGACTGGAGGCCGCGGATGACCATGCGCTCGCTCCACACCGGCTCGCCGGCCAGGGCCATGTCGTCGAGGGCGAACACGAGCGCACCCAGCGCCACCTCGGCCTGGAGGCGGGCCAGGTGGGCGCCGAGGCAGTGGTGGACGCCCGAGCCGAACTGCACGTGGTGGCTGGCATCGGGTCGGTCGACCTGCACCCGGTCGGGCGCCGGCCACCGCGCCGGGTCGCGGTTGGCCGCCCCGACGCCGGCGTAGATCACGTCGCCCGGCGCGATCGTCCGGTCGCCCAGCGCCAGCGGCTGCACCGCGATGCGTCGCACGAACTGGTTGGGGCCGTCGTAGCGCAGCAGCTCGTTGACCGCGTTGACCAGCAGGTCGGGGCGGGCCCGCAGCAGCGCGAGCTGATCGGGCTGGCGCAGCAGGGCCAGCAGGCCGTTGCCGATGAGCGACATGGTCGGCTCGTGCCCGGCCACGTACAGGGTGACGAGCTGGGCCACCAGCTCGTCGCGTGTGAGCCGGTCGCCGTCCTCCTCGGCCTGCACCAGCGCCGTGAGCACGTCGTCGGCCGGCGCGGCGCGCTTGGCCTCGATCTGTTCGTCGAGGTAGTCGTACATCTCGTCCATCAGCGCCTGGCAGCGGGCGTGCTCGTCCTCGTCGAGGACGGGGTCGAGCATGCGGGCCACGGCCTGGATCCACGACCGCACCCGGGGGGCATCCTCGTCGGGCAGGCCCAGCATCTCGTTGAAGATCGCGACGGGCAGCGGGTAGGCGAAGTCGCCGATGACGTCCATGGCGCCACGGGGGGCGAGGTCGGCCATCGCCGCCTCGACCCGGGCGGTGATCATGGGCCGCAGCTGCTCGACCGGCCGGGGCCCGAAGGGACGCTGCAGCAGCTTGCGCAGGCGGTTGTGGTCGGGGTCGTCGCGCAACACCAGCGTGTCGGACGGCCGGCGGCTACGGGCCTGGCGCTCGCGCTGCAGCTCGACCACGGCGGTGGCCCGGGCGTTGGCGAGCTCGACGCTCACCGCCGGGTCGCGCAGCAGGGCCACCACGTCGTCGTGGCGGGTGAGCACCCAGCCCTGCAGCAGCTCGGACCAGTGGACGGGGTCGTGCACCCGCAGCCGGGCGTACTGCCGGTAGGGCGACTCGACGAACCCGGGCTCGAACGGGTCGAACGCGACGGCGGCGTCGCCCGTTCCCGCCGGGGCCGACGTCACTCGGCCACCACCGCGGGTAGGGCCTCGACGCCCGTCAGCCAGGGCCGCCCGGCAGCGGCCAGTGCGTCCCACTTCGCCAGGTCGGCGCCCGCCTGGCCCAGCTCGGCCGGCGTGGGGCCGATGCGGGCTGCCAGCGGCGCCAGCGCGTCGACGTCGAAGCCGTACAACGCCGCCGCGTTGCCGCCCAGCATGGCCCGGGTCTCCTCGACCGGGATGTCGGCGAACGCGCCCCGCAGCCACGCACGGGTATGGGGCCACGTGCCCTCGGGATGGGGGAAATCGTTGCCCCACATGATGTTGGCCACGCCGATCTCGTAGCGGCGGGCCAGCTCGCGCCGCCGGGTGTTCGAGGCCCCGATGGCGCACTGGGCGTCGAACACCTCGCTCGGCCGGCGCGACAGATTGGCGGTGAGCTGCTCGCCCAGCTTGCGGGAGCCGTGCTCGCGGTCGTACACGGTGTCCATCGTCCACAGCAGGTCGGGCGCCCAGAAGGCACCGCACTCGGTGACGACGAAGCGCAGCCCGGGATGGCGGTCGAACACGCCTGCCCAGATCAGGAACCACAGCGGCCGCGACGACCACCACCGCACCTCGGTGGTGTACATGCCCACGTGGGGGCCGTACGACGCCTTGTCGGCCGAGCCCGAGTGCACGTGCACCGGCATGCCCAGCTCGGCGCAGGTGGCCCACACCGGGTCGTAGCGTGTGTCGTGGTAGGGCGGGTGGGGCTGCCACATCGAGGGGATGAGGATGCCGCCCCGCAGGCCCGACTCGCGGGCGCGGCGGATCTCGGCCACCGCGGCCTCGACGTCGAAGATGGGCACGATGGCCACGCCCGCGCGCCGCTGGGGGCTGGTGGCGCACAGCTCGGCCAGCCAGCGGTTGTGCGCGCGGGCGCCGGCCATGAGCAGCACCGGGTCCGTGTCGCCGGCTGCGGCCAGGCCGGCGCCGAAGGGCGCGCTGGCGCCGGCGGTCACCGCGTCGGCGTCGGGGAAGATGACCTCGCCCACCACGCCGTCGGCGTCGAGCTCCTTGTCGCGCCGGGCGGCGTCCCACCCGCCCCGCAGCCCCTCGGCGTTGTCGGCCTCCCACTCCTCGGCGAAGGCGGCGTTGAGCAGGCCCCGCTGGGCCAGCTCGAGCAACCTGGTGCGCTCGGCCAGGTGGTGGTCGAAGGTGTCACGGTGCTCGGGGTCGAGCCAGTCGCGGTACTCGGCGCTGGGCAGTCCGGCGTGGCAGTCGGACGAGATGATCAGGTACCGCTCCTCCGCGGCCGGGGTCTCGGTCATGGCGGCTGCTCCCCTCTCCGGTCGGTGTGAGTACCGAGTCCGCTGGTCGCCGGCCGCCCGGGACGGCGAGTGGCGCGCGGCGGAGTTGCCCGCGGCATCAGTACTCATCGGTCATGTAGGTCGGGTTGGTGCGGTCGAGCATCGAGGCGGCCCGGGCGCGGATCTTGGCGTCCGCGCCGTCCGAGGGCGGCAGGATCCAGAAGGCGCCCGCGATGACCGCCTCGGCCACCCGGTCGGCCACCTCCTCGACCGGGGTGTACACGAGATCGACGCCGGCATCGGCCATGCGCTTCTCGAACGACTCGATCGTGGTGGGCGGCGTCCGGCGGGGCGTGGCGTTGGCGCGGGAGGGCGGGCGGTTGCGCCACGACTCGAACAGCCCGGTGCGCAGCATGTGTGGTCCCGGGAACAGCACCGACGCCCCCACCCGGGCGCCCACCGCGGCAAGCTGGGCGTACAGCGACTCGCTGAGCGTGACGACCGCCGACTTGGTGAGCGCGTAGATGGGCGTGCCCGGCAACGGGGCGATGCCGCCGTTGCCCGACGAGGTGTTGACCACATGGCCCTCCTCGCCCCCGGCGACCATGGCGGGGACGAACGCCTTGATGCCGTGGATGACGCCCCACACGTTCACGTCCAGCGCCCAGCGCCAGTCGTTGATCGTGTGGTCCCACATCTGCCCCTCGGCCCCGGCGCCCACCCCGGCGTTGTTGCACAGCAGGTGGACGGCGCCGTGGGCGTCGAGGGCGGCGTCGCGCAGCGCCTCGACCGAGGCGAAGTCGGACACGTCTGTGACCACCCCGGCGACGTCGAGGCCCTGTTCGCGCAACGCGGCGACCGTGGTGTCGAGCGCCGGCGCCTCGACGTCGGCCAGCACCACGCGCATGCCGTCGCGGGCGAAGCGCTCGCCCATGGCCCGGCCGATGCCACTGGCGCCGCCGGTCACGACGGCGACCTTTCCCTCCAGCCGCTCGATCATCGACCGGACCTCAGTCGGTCCCCACCGGCGACAGGTCGTCGTAGCGCTGGTGGGCGTACGGGGCGATCCACTCCCCCGGTACGCGGGTGACGATCTCCCCCGTCTGCACGCTGCGGCGCTCGGACAGGGTCAGGCTCACCAGCCGCCGCACGGTCAGGTCGGCGACGGGGTCGAAGCGCGACTCGCGCAGCGTCACCGTCCCGTCGACACGGGCCAGCGACCGGGCAGACTCGGTGCGGTGGCAGTAGACGAGAGCGGGCTCGCCGTCGAAGCCCTTGCCGTCGGGCGCGGGCAGGAACTTGAAGTAGAAGTCGATCCGGTGCAGGTCGTCGGGCACCGGCAGGTCCTCGACCACCGTGCCCGCCACCTCGATGAACGTGGTGCCGAGGCGGGCGACGCGGCCCACCACCCGGTCGCCGTCGCGGTTGAGGGTCACCTCGGCCAGCTTCTTCGGCTCGCCGAAGGTCTCGCGCCCGCCGATGACCGATTGCTCGGTGGTCATGGGCATGACCAGGGGATAGTTGCCCACCTGCCCTTCGTGGCGCGCCTGCACGGCGAAGGTGCCGGCGCCGAACGGCGGGCGCCCCTCGCCCAGGTCGACCCGCGCCACCGACACCCGCACCAGCGGCTCGCCGGTCGGTTCCAGCGGCGGTGGCAACACGGCGGCGACCACGTCCGGATCGGTCTCGTAGACGGCGGTGAGCGACGTCGACCATGCCCCCAACGACGTGGCCTTGACCTCCCGGTTCTCGAGCTGCTCCGGCGTGCGGGCCCCATAGCGGATGCGTGGCATGACCTTCCCTCCTGCCTCGACGGATGTGCCGGGTGCGCCCGGGCTAGCGACCCGCCTCCGCCGCCGCGGCGGCGAAGGTCGGGCAGCGCAGCGCCTCGGTCGGGATGTCGCCTGGTGCCAGCGGCTTGGCCACCTCGTCGACCCGGGGCCCGATGCGCGCCGCCAGCGGCGCCAGTGCGTCGAGGTCGAACCCGTAGACGTCGGCCGCATTGCCGCCCACCATCGCCCCCACCTCGTTGCGGTCGACGCCCGCGAACGCGAGGCGCAGGTGCTGATGGCTGAAGGGCCAGCAGCCCTCGCGGTGGGGGAAGTCGCTGCCCCACATGATCCTGTCGACGCCCACCTGGTGGCGCATGGCCACCTCGTGGGGCCGGATGAAGCTGGCGCCGACGTGGCACTGGCGGGCGAAGTACTCGCTCGGCCGCAGGGGGAGCCCCCGCATCACCTCGGACCCGAAGATCTGCTCCTGGCTCACGGGCTGCCCGGGCGCCGGCTCGGCGGGGGCCGACATGCGCCGGTGGTAGTAGTCGAGCGTGGCGAGCTGCTCGGGCAGCCAGGCCGTGCCCTGCTCGGTGAACACCACCTGCAGGCCCGGATGGCGTTCGAGCACGCCGGCGAAGATCAGGTGCCAGAGGGTGCGGTGCGCCCACCATGTCACTTCGAGCAGGAACATCACCTTGGCCTCGGGGTAGGGGCCGTAGTCGGGCGAGGAGCTGCCGCTGTGGTGCGTGACCGGCACGCCGAGCTCCTCGCACACCGCCCACAGCGGCTCGTAGTCGGGGGCGTACAGCGGTGGGATGCCGGACCCCGGCGGTGCGCCCGGCAGCAGCACGCCCCCGGTCAGCCCCGCCTCGTGCGCCCAGCGCACCTCGGCCACCGCCCGGTCGACGTCGTGCAGCATGATCTGGGCGATGCCGGCCCTCCGGCCGGGCGCCGCGGCGCAGAAGTCGGCCAGCCAGCGGTTGTGGGCGTGCAGGCCGGCCCAGCGCAGCTCGAGATCGCCGGCGCTGGCCCCCGGCGGCTGCTGCACCAGCGACGGCACGGGGAAGAACGGCGGCACCGTGTTGGGGAAGATCACCTCTGCGGCCACGCCGTCGGCCTCGAGCTCGGCCAGGCGGCGGTCGTGGTCCCAGTTGCGCGAGGCGCCGGGGTCGGCGAGGTCGGTGTACGGGTTGGCGAAGCCGGCCCGCCAGGCGTCGAACTCGTCGAGCAGGGCGCGCTCGAGGTAGGGCCGGTAATCGGGGACGTCGCCCCCGCCGTGGCAGTCGGCCGAGATGACCGTGTACCGCTCGCCGCCGGTGTGCGCTGCCATGTCGGTCATGCAGGTCCCCTCGTGACCGGGCGAATCCATGGCACGCCACCCTCGACATGCCTGAGACCTTTTTCGATTTCGTCTCACGGCCGAACGTAACATCGGCCCATCGACGCGACAAGGGTCACCGCAACCGACCGCTCGGCCGACCTCCGCGGCCGCCTCATCGACGCCACCGAGCGCGTGATGCGGCGCAACGGGCCGCTCAACGTGCGCGTCGACGAGGTGGCCCGCCTGGCCGGGTGCTCGCGGGCCACGCTCTACCGCCACGTGGCCGACAAGGACGAGCTGGTGCGCGAGGTGCTCGTCGGCCTCGCGCGCCAACGGTCGGCGGCCATGGCGCCCGCCCTGGCGGCGATCGACGACCCCGCCCAGCGCATCGCGGAGGGCGTCCTCCGCACCGTCGAGGGCATCCGCGGCGAGTGGTGGTACGCCGCGCTGGCCCGCCACGGCGCCACGGCCGCGGTGGCCCGGCTCGGCGGTGGGCCCCGAGCCTTCGTGGCCCTGACCGAGCCGCTGGTCGCCCCCTTCATCGCGCACCTCGACGCCCAGGGCCTGCTGCGCCCGGGCGTCACGGTCACCGACGCGACCGAGTGGCTGTGCGTCGTCACGACCGGGCTGCTCGCCACCGAGTCGACGGGCGGGCGGTCGCGCGACGAGCAGGCTGCGTTCCTGCGCCGCTTCGTCGCCGACCCCCTGCTGCGCCGCCGCTGAGCGCCCGGGCGCTACAGCTCCTCGCGGCGCTGCATCTGCTGGAACATCAACCAGCCGGGCAGCATCGGCAGCCAGTAGGTCACCAGCCGGAAGGTCAGGACGGCCGGCACCGCGTTGCCGGCCGGCATGCCGTAACCGGTCAGCGCAGCCAGCAGCGCGCCCTCGACGGCACCCAGGCCGCCGGGGGTGGGCGCCGCCGAACCCAGGGCGGCGGCCACCAGGTAGGCCGCCCCGATCTCGGGGAAGCTCACGCCCCCGTCGAAGGCCGCCACCGCTGCCGCCAGGGTGAGGATGAACGACGAGGTGATGCCGGTCGACCCCCCGATCAGGCCCACCACCCGCAGCGGGTCGGTGAGCACGTCGGCCAGCGACGAGGCCGCGTTGCGAGCCTGCTCGACCAGCGGGGGCAGCACCCGGCGCCGCACGGCCGGCACCAGGCCGATGACCAGCCCGCTGGCCGACAGGGCCACGGCGATGACGATGAACAACACGTCGGCCTCGGGCAGCGAGAAGCCCACGTCGCTCGAGCCGACCCATAGCAGGAAGGCGCCCATCAGCGACAGGTGGACCACGAAGCCTGCCAGCGCGCACAGGCCCACCGCCGCGGCGGCGGGGCCAGGGTCGAGGCCCGAGCGCTGCAGGAAGCGCACGCCCACGGCCAGGGTCCCGGTGTTGGCCGGCGCGATGCGACTGAGGAACGACGATGCCACCTGCATGCGCAGGGCGGGCAGGTACGGGATCGGCTCGGGCACCGAGGCGACGAACGCCAGCGCCGCGAACGCGATGGTGGCGGCGGCGCCGAACAGCATGGGGACCAGCCACCACCAGTTGGCCTGGCTGGCCGCCTCCGCCGTCTCGCTCACGTCACCGAGCTGGGGCAGGACGAAGTAGAAGGCCGCGGCGAAGGCAGCGAGGGACACCGCCGTGCGGGGGCGGATGCGGTCGAGCCGGGCCAGCGGCGCGGGCTCGACCCCGGTGGCCCGGACGATCGAGGCCCGCAGGGCGTCGAGGACCTCCTTGTTGCCCCGCCACGCCCGCCGCGTGGGCGCGGGCAGGGCCAGGGGCTGCAGGTAGGGCACGGCGCTGATCGCGGCCTGGTGGCCCAACACGTCGACCGCCACCGCGACCGCGGCGGGCGCGCCGATGGCCAGCGCCGTCGACACGAGGAGCTGAGCCCGGTCGAGGGCCAGGTCGCGATCGGTGGCGGCGACGGCCGCCCCGTCGAACCCCCGGAGCACGGCCCGGCCGTCGGGGGTGGCCCAGATCGACTCGAGGTCGAGGTTGCGGTGGGCGATGCGGTCGCGGTGCAGGGCCTGGACCTGCCGCCACATGTCGACGACCAGCGCACGGTCGAGCAGGGCGCCGTTCGACGACGCCATGCCGGTCGCGCCCGGGCCGTCATCGGGCCTGGCGCCGTCGTCGGTGTCGGTGCCGTCGTCGCCCGGCGCCCCGCCGGCTCCCTGCGACGCCGAGGGCGCGATGAGCGCCGCCACCGAAGTGCCGTCGACCCGGTCCTCGATGAGGCCCACCGAGCCGTGATGCGACGCGACGATGCCGCGCACCGGCGCCACCCGGGCGCCCGCGTCGCCCGCCGTCCGCTGGGCCAGCGCCTCGTGCTCGATGCGGCGCTGCACCGTGTCGTAGGGGCGGTCGTTGACCCACCCCCGCACGCGGATCGAGCGCCACAGCTGCTCGAGCCGGTTCTCCGATCGGTCGTGCACGGTGCGCACCCGCATCTCGAGCGGCGGGCCGTCCTCCAACTCGACCGCGTACACGAGCGGGCTGGCGCCCGCGACCTGCTCGATGCTGACGGGACGCGCGACCGAGCGCAGCATGTCCACCAGCTCGGGGGCCTCGGGGTCGGAGCTCAGGGTGCCGAACACCAGCAGGGCCAGCGACCCGACCGCCATGCCCACCGCGATGGCGACCACGATGTCGAGCGGCGGCTCGCTCGACGACACGACCCGGAACAGCACCAGCATGCCGACGCCCACCCACAGCACCCGGCGCCACTGCTGCGAGACCCACGGCGCAGCGATGATGACGAGCGCGACGGCCGAGGCGATGAGGGGCGAGGTGGCGAAGGTGGGCGAGGTGAGCTCGACCACCCGGTCGGTGTCGGGGTCGACCGCCGCGATGACGCCCTGGTTGGCCAGGAGGTCGGTGAGCCAGCGCATGGCCAGGCCGGCCACCAGCGCACCCGAGGTCAGCGACGCAGCCTGGCGGTAGCGGCCCCGCGCCACCAGGGTGAACAGCGCCAACACAGGCACCACGACGGCACCGATGATGGCCAGGCCGGTCAGTGCCTCGGCGAAGCGGTCCGGCACCCGCTCGTACACGTCGACCAGGTCTTCCTCGGCGCCGCCGATGGTGTTGCGCAGCCACGTGGCCACCAGCACGCCGACGCCGATGAGCGCCAGGGCGACGATCAGGCGCAGGACGTCGCCCTGCGAGCGGACGCGCCGGCGGGGCGCGACCGACACGTGCACTCCGGCCAGGACGTTGTCGCCTTCCTCGCTGCTCGCGCCCGGTGACGCGATGGCACCTGTGGTCTGCACCGGTGCCATCCTCGCACGGTGAAGGCCCCCGGCCAGCGACGGGTCCGTGTCAGCCGAACGACCGTCCCCACGGCGGGCTTGACCTAATCACGCTTGTTCGGCAAGCCTAACACACGATGGTCGAACGTTTCCGAAGGGTGTCGAGGGCATGACGGTCGTCGTCGACGCGGCCCCGGTCGTCCGGCCGGTGGCGGTGGCGCGCTCGCGCCAGGCCCGGCGCGCGCTGCTCGGGTCTGGCGCTCGCCCGGGCACCGGGGTGATGCTGCTGGACGAGCCCACCACGTTCCTCGACCTGGCCCACCAGGTCGAGGTGCTCGATCTGCTGACCGAGCTGAACGAGCGCGAGCGCCGGACCATCGTGCTGGTGCTGCACGACCTGAACCTGGCGTGCCGCTACGCGCACCACCTGGTGGCGCTGAAGGACGGCAACATCGTCGCCGAGGGCGCACCGTCGCAGGTGGTGACCGCCGAGACGGTGGAGCAGGTGTTCGGCCTGGCGTGCCGCGTCATCGACGACCCGATGACCGGCACGCCGCTCGTGTTGCCGGTGCCCGCCGGGCTCAGAGCTTCGAGAGCACCGAGTCGGCCGAGCTGACATCGAGCCCGGGTGCCGACTCGACCAGCAGCTCGGTGATCACGCCATCGTCGATGATGGCCGCGTAGCGCTGCGAGCGGGTGCCCAGGCCGAAGCCGCTGCCGTCGAGCTCGAGGCCCATCGCGGCAGTGAACTCGCCGTTGCCGTCGGACAACATGAGCACCTTGCCCTCGGTGCCCTGGACCTGGCCCCACGCCCCCATCACGAAGGGGTCGTTGACCGCGACGCAGGCGATGCTGTCGACGCCCTTGGCGAGGATGTCCTCGGCGCGCAGTACGAAGCCCGGCAGGTGGTGGTCGGAGCACGTGGGCGTGAACGCGCCGGGCACGCCGAACAGCACCACCTTGCCCTTGCCGAGCGCCTCCTCGCTGCCGATGGCGGCCGGGCCGTCGTTGGTCATCGTGCGCAGCGTCACGTCGGGGATGCGGTCGCCTACCGAGATCGCCATTGGTGTCTTCCTCCAGCCGTGGGGTGGAATCGCCCCGTGATCATGCCGGATCGCCGGGGGCGCGCCACCGCCCCGGCGGAACAAATCCACCGGGGCGGTGCGCTGGGGCGGGGCGGGCGTCGCGGAGAGGACGCCCGCCCCGTGACTCACGATCAGACCCGGCCGATGCCCCGGCGGCTGGTGACGGCGTTGTAGATCAGCAGCGCGATGACTGCGCCGATGATCGAGCCGATCACGCCGGAGGCCTGGAGGCCGCCCTCGTCGAGGTCCTTGTCGAACAGGACGTAGCCGAGGAAGCCACCGACGAACGAGCCGACGATGCCAAGGATGGCGGTCTGCACGAACGACATGGTGTCGTTCCCCGGCACCAGCAGGCGCGCCAGGTATCCAGCGATGATGCCGATGATGATCAGTGTGATGAGGAAGGTCACAGTCATGCTCCTTGCCGACGCGGCGGCGGTACCGCCGCCCCGAATGGTCACGGCCGGAACCATGCCCACGGGTGCCACGGCTCAGTCATCCCGGGCCGGTTCGTAACAGGACGGGCCGCACCGTCGTAACACGACAGACTCGACCGTCATGAACGCCCCTCCCCCGCCCGACCTGCCTTCGCGGGCCGACATCGACGCCGCGGCCACCCGCCTCGCGCCGTTCGTGCGGCGCACGCCGATCGTCGAGGTCGACGCCGCCGACCTGGGCCTTCCCGGCCGCCGGGCCCCGCTAATCCTCAAGCTCGAGCTCACCCAGCACGCCGGCTCGTTCAAAGCCCGGGGCGCCCACGCTCAGCTGCTGGCCGACGACCTGCCGGCCGCCGGCGTGGTGGCGGCCTCGGGTGGGAACTACGGCGTGGCCATCGCCTACACCGCCCGCCGGCTCGGCGTGGCGGCCACCGTGTGCGTTCCCGACACCACCGCACCGGCCAAGCTCGACCGCCTGCGGGGCCTCGGGGCCGCGGTCGAGGTGGTGCCCGGGCTCTACGACGACGCCCTGGCCGCCAGCCGCGAGCTCGCGGCGACGACGGGGGCGCGGCTCCTGCACGCCTTCGATCAGGTCGAGATGCTGCTCGGCTCGGGCAGCCTTGCCCGCGAGTTGAGCGAGCAGGCGCTCCTCGATCGGGTGGTGGTGGCCGTGGGCGGGGGCGGGCTGATCGGCGGGGTGGCGTGCTGGTTCCGGGGCGACGTGGCGGTGACCGGGGTCGAGACCGAGGGCTGCGACACGCTGGCGGCCGCCCGCAGGGCGGGAAAGCCGGTCGACGTCGAGGTGTCGGGCCTGGGCGCCGACGCCCTGGGGGCCCGCCGCGCCGGCGAGCTCGGATTCGCGGCCGCGCAGCGCTGGGTCGACGACGTTGTCGTGGTGCCCGACGAGGCGCTGGTCGACGCCCAGCGCCGGCTGTGGTCGGCGTTGCGCATCGCCACCGAGCCCGCCGGCGCCGCCGCGCTGGCCGCGCTGACGACGGGGGCGCTGGCCGACGCGGACGAGCGGGCGGCGGTGATCCTCTGCGGCGCCAACGTCGACCCGGTCACCCTGGCCGACTAGCCCGCCCGCACCGGCCCCGGCGTCAGGCCCGGCGTCAGGCCTCCGGGTCGACCCCGAGGACCACGAGGCCGAGCACGCCGTCGCCGGCCGACGAGGTGGCGAGCAGGTTGCCGGCGGCCTGCGGGTTGCCTGCGATGGGATCGTCCTCGTTGCGCGTGTCGCGGGTGCGGTGGGCCACGTACGGCTCGCGGGCGTGCACCTCGTCGGTCACGTCCTCGCTGAAGTAGAGCTGCGAGGTCAGCACCGTGGTGCCGTCGAGGTGGGCCTTCACGTGGATGTGGACCGCCCGCCCCTGGTACCAGCCCGGGTAGACGGTGCCGAACTCGACGATGCCCGCGCCGTCGGCCACCTGCGAGCCGCGCAGGAACGTGGTGCCCGCGGCGGCGTCCTCCGCGCTGCCCGATCCGTCGGCGAACCCCGAGTAGTCGCCGTCGACGTCGGCGTGCCACACGTCGACCACCGCGCCCGCCACCGGCTGGCACGCCGCGTCCACCACCCGGATGCCGAGCCGCAGCGGACGACCGGGCAGCCCCTCGGTGATGTCGCGCCGCACCAGGTCGCCTGGCAGGTAGAACGGCCCTTCCGTCTGCTCGGGTGTGAGCAGGCAGGCGTCGAGGGCAGCGAAGTCGTCGGCGGTCAGGGTGGTCGGCTCGACGCCATCACCCCCGCGGTCGCCGTCCTCGCCGGCGCCGCCGCTCGCATCGTCGTCGCCCGAGCATCCCGCGAGCACGGCACCGACCAGGGCGACCCCACCGGTCAGGAACGTCCGCCGGCTGGAGGCGGCGGGGGCGGGGTCGACGGGCGGCTCCATGGACGCATCCTCGCGTACGGCTGGCGTCCGTCCCATCCAGGTGGGCGGTCACACGGCGTCGCGTCGGTGCGCTCTGCGCGGTGTGTGACCCGCAGTCGAGGTGATGGCCCACACGGGTGGGCGCGACCGCTTGGCGCGGGGTCGGAGGTCCGCCTCAGGTCCGGCGCAGGACGTCCGGGTCGGGGTCGGGCCAGAGGACGGGCTTGATGTCGATCACCGGCGTGCCGTGCACCGCCTCGAGGTCCCGCACCCGCACGCGGTCGGGTTCGACGGCCACGACCTCGACCGGGTGCAGCCCGACAGGGTTGGGCCGGTCGGCCGAGCGGGTTGTGAACACACCCCGCTCGGGGTTGGCGGGGTCGTCACGCGGGTGCACGCGCAGGACGTCCCGATCGGCCCGGTCGAGCCACGTGAGGACGATGACCCGGTCCCCCGCGCGCAGGCCGTCGAGCCCGGGCAGGACGTCGGACTCGAACACCAACCAGGCGTCGGGTGCGCCCTCGTGCCCCTGCTTGGGGGCGAGCGCAGGATCGGTCAGCGGCGACTCGACCACCCCGATCGACCGCACCTCGAAGCGTTCTGCTGTCATGCAGGAACGTTCTATCCTGCCTCGTCGCGGGCCGCGTCCAGGTGCTCGGCCAGCTCGTCGATGGTGTCGACCGTGCTCGGGATGCCCCGGGCCCGGTACGTGGCCCGGCTCATCAGGTTGGCCCCCACGGGCATCGTCAGCAGTTGCAGGGCCCCGGCGAGCAGCAGCGACGTCTTGTCGTTGGCATTGTCGACGGTCAGGGCGCCGCCGAGCAGCACCAGCACCAGCCCCACCGTCGACGCCTTGGTCAGCGCGTGCATGCGGGACAGCGCGTCGGTGAAGCGCACGACGCCCACCGCCGCCAGCAGCGTGAGCAACGACCCGGCCAGGGCGAGGGCCTGCCCCATCAGCGACCCCGCCCCTCGATGAACCGGGCCACGACCGCCGTGCTGACGAACCCGACGAGCGTCACCACCACGGCCGCAGGCAGGAACGCCCCCTCCCCCGTCTGCATGGCACGCAGCACCACGACGCTGACCCCCACGATCAGCAGCCCGTCCAGTCCCACGACGCGGTCGGTGAGCGACGGCCCCGCCAGCAGCCGGTAGCCGAAGCCGATCCCCGCCAGGGCGAGCATCACGTAGCCGGCGGTGATCACGGCCCCGCCCCTGCCAGGCTCTCGGCCTTGACCCGGGCGACCTCGGCGATCGCCTCGGGCGTTCCGAAGGCGTGCACCACCTGGTCGCGCAGGCTCCAGATCGCCCGTCGCACCCGCTCGGGGTCGTCGAGGTGCAGCACGTGGACGTACATGACGGTCGGGCCCTGCTCGACCTCGACCGGCATCGTGCCGGGCGTCAGCGCCACCAGGCTGGCGACGATGGTCACCGTCTCGTCCGAGCAGCCCGCCAGCGGCACCCGTACGACGCCGGTGGCGACACCCGAGCCGCGGGTCACCACCTCGCGGGCCAGCTGCAGGTTCGACACGGCGACGTCCCGCAGCACGCGCAGCGCCAAGCGCGCCGCCGGCAGCGGGCGCACGGTGGGCGGGTGCGAGGCCCGGCGCACGTCGGGCACCACCGCCAGCAGCGCGGCGGCCACGACCACGCCGCTCAGCACGTTCGCCCAGCTCAGCGACCCCCACGCCAGCACCCAGATGGTGACGAGCAACACGGCCAGGCCCGCGGACTGCCTCATCCCCGCACCACCTCGAGGTAGGCACTCGGCTCGAGCAGGTCGGCGGCCGCCCGCAGGCTCAGGTCGTAGAGCGGGCCCGCCGCCAGCCCGATGGCCACGGTGAGGGCCGCCAGCACCACGGTCGGGGCCACCATCAGCAGCGGTCCGCCCAGCGGCTCGGCGGCCCGGTCGCGCCCGGCCGCGCCCGCGGGCGCCGGCTCGGTCGCCGGGCTCCAGAACACGGAGATCCAGATCTTCATCAGCGAGTACATGGTGAGCAGGCTCACCACCAGCGCCACCGCCATCACCCCGTACGACGACCGCTCCGAGGCGGCGTCGACCAGTGCGAACTTGGCCACGAACCCCGAGAACGGCGGCAGGCCGATCAGGCTGAGCGCCGGCACCAGGAACAGCACCGCCAGCACCGGCGCGGTGCGCACCATGCCGCCCAGCCGGGTCAGGCGGCTGGACCCGCCGGCGTGCTCGATCAGGCCCCCGGACAGGAACAGGCCGGTCTTCGCCACGATGTGGTGGACGGTGTAAAGCACCGCCGCCGCCAGCCCGCCGACCGTGAACAGTCCGAGGCCCATGATCATGTAGCCGATGTGGCTGACGATCTGGAACGACAGGATGCGCTTCACGTCACCCTGGGCGATGGCCCCCAGCACGCCCACCAGCATCGTCGCCCCCGCCAGCACGAGCAGCAGGGTGGTCGGCCGGCTGTCCGCCGGGAACAGCAGCGTCTGGGTGCGGATGATGGCGTAGACGCCCACCTTGGTGAGCAGGCCGGCGAAGATGGCGGTCACCGGCGAGGGCGCGGTGGGATAGCTGTCGGGCAGCCAGAAGAACAGCGGGAAGATCGCCGCCTTGATGCCGAACACCACCAGCATCAGCACGGCCAGCGCGCTGCGCAGCCCCGGGGGCAGGTCGCCGACCTTGCCCGCCAGGTCGGCCATGTTGACCGTGCCCGTCGACGCGTACACGAACGCCAGCATGGCCACGAACAGCACCGAGGCCAGCAGGCTGATGACGATGTAGGTCATGCCCGAGCGCACCTGCTCGAGCCGCCCGCCCAGCGTGATGAGCACGTAGCTGGCGGTCAGCATCATCTCGATGGACACGAACAGGTTGAACAGGTCGCCCGTCAGGAACGCCGCCGCCACCCCCGCCGCCAGCACCAGGTAGATCGACTGGAAGCCGACGTGGTTGCGCTCGGCGCCGGGCTGGCCGATGGCGTAGACCAGCACCGAGAGCAGCATCACCGACGCGACCACCAGCATGATCGCCGAGAACCGGTCGGCGATCAGCGTGATGCCCACCGGCGCCGGCCAGCCCCCGGCCTGGACCGACACCGGCCCGTGCCGGTCGACCTCGACCAGCAGCGCCACCGCCATGCCCAGCACGGCGGTGAGCGTCGACAGCGCGATGGTGCGCTGCACCCGGCGCGACCGGCCGAACAGGATCGACAGGGCGGCGCCGACCAGCGGCAGCAGGATGGGCAGGGTGACGAGCGCGGTCACGGCTCGACCTCCTCGCCGGTCGGGTCGCCCTCGATCTCGGCCAGCTCGTCGCTGCCGGCCAGGTCGTCGTCCGGGGCGCCCCGGTGGGCGATGCGCTCGTCCTCGAGGTCGTCCTGCACCTCGTCGTCGCTGGTCAGCAGCCAGCTGCGGTAGGCAAGGGCCAGCAGCAGGGCGGTGACGCCGAAGCTGATGACGATCGAGGTGAGGGCCAGCGCCTGCGGCAGCGGGTCGGCCAGGGACTCGGCGTCGCCGCTGCCCACGATCGGGGCACGGCCCCGCCGGCCGGAGCCGACCATCAGCACGTTGGCCCCGTGGCTGAGCAGGGCGATGCCGATGATGATGCGGCTGAGCTTGCGCTGCAGCACCAGGTAGGTGCCGATACCGAAGAGGCCGGCCGCGGTGGCGGCGAGGAGGACGGTCACGACGCCCGCACCTCGACGGGAGCTTCGGGCCGGGACTCGGCGGGGCCCTCGACCTCGTCCGCGTCGACCGGCGTGGTGACCAGGTGCGGGTCGTCGCCGAACGACTCGAACACCATGAGCAGCAGCCCCAGCACCACCAGGTACACCCCGACGTCGAAGGGCAGCGCCGTGGTGACCTTGAGGTGGCCCAGCAGGGGGAGGTCGGTCTCGAGGACGGTGCTCTCGAGGGGCGCGGCGCCGAGCACCACCGGCGCGAGGACGGTGAGCGCGGCGAGGAGCAGGCCGGCGCCCAGCACCGTCCACGCGTGGGCGCGCGACAGGTTGCGCACGTCGTCGATGCCGCCGGCGACGTAGCGCAGCGCCACCGCCGCGCCGGCGACGATGCCGCCGACGAAGCCGCCGCCCGGCTGGTTGTGCCCTACGAACAGCAGGTAGATCGACCCGACGATCACCGCCGAGAACACGAGCCGGACCGCGACGTCGATCACGACCAGCCGCTCGAGGCGCCGGCCCTCGGGCGCCGGCGGCGGCACCCGCTCGGGTGCGCCGCTCGAGCGGGGACGCCGCCCGGCCCGGGCCAGCGCCACCGAGCCGATGGCGGCCGCGGCCAGCACCGTGATCTCGCTCATGGTGTCGAGGCCGCGGAAGTCGACCAGGATGACGTTGACCACGTTGCGCCCGCCGGCGTCGGGCAACGAACGCTCGACCATCTCGCTCGACACCGGCTCGGCGACCCGGTTGCCGCCGGCGGTGAGGGCGACCGTGAACACCATCACGGCCACCGACAACGCCGCCACCAGCCGCACGAACCGGACGGCAGGGCCGGATCGGCGCTCGAACCGGTCGGGCAGTCGTCTCAGCACGAGCACGAACAGCACGGTGGTCAACGTCTCGATGGCCACCTGGGTGAGGGCCAGGTCGGCGCCCCCCTGCACGACGAAGAGGCCGGCCATGGCGTAGCCGGTGGCGCCGAGCAGCAGCGCGGCCGAGAAGCGCCGCCGGACGGCGGCCGCCGCACCCGCCGTCACCAGCAGCGCGACGCACACCGCCACGTGCCCCGCCGAGCCCACCAGTGTCGGCCAGCCGGGCCAGCCGTCGCCGAGCACCAGGGCGCCCGTGGTCAGCAGGGCCGCGGTCGTGAGGATCACGCCCGCATAGACGGGCAGCGAACCGGTCTGCACGACCGCGGTGGTGCGGTCGGCGACCACGTTGAGGGTGCGCAGCACCGCCAGGTACCCCTGCCCGCCGCTGGGGAGGTGGTGCCCCAGCGCCAGCACCCGGTCGACCGCCCGCCGGGCCATGAACAGCACCGCTCCGCCGCCCAGCACCAGAGCGGAGAGCAGCAGGGGCAGGTTCCAGCCGTGCCACACGGCGAGGTGGACGGGCTCGGCCGCCGCGGTCAGCGACTCGCCCGCGGCCGAGATGACGCCGTCGATCAGCGCAGGGACCGCACCGAACAGCAGCGTGAGGCCGGCCAACACCGCGGCGGGCGCCAGGAACGACGCCCGTGGGGCGGGGGCCGGCCCCGAGCCCGCGGGCGCAGTCGTCGATGGCGAGGTCGCCGGAGGGGCTGCGGTGCGGGCGGCGGTCGTGTCGAGCCCGTCGCCATCGCGGCCGAGCACGCCCCACACCAGACGCAGGCTGTAGGCGACGGTCAGCATCGAGGCGGCCACGATCGGCGCAAGCACCAGCCCGGCGTAGGCGAACGACCCGGGCTCGAGCCCGGCGAACGCGTCCTCCTTGGCCACGAAACCGAACAGCAGGGGGAAGCCGGCCATCGACCCGGCCGACACCAGCAGCACCGCCAGCGTGGGCCCCCATCCCGGCCCCGGCCGGCGCAGCAGGCGGATGTCGCGGCTGCCGGCCTGACGGTCGACGATGCCCACCACCATGAACAGCGCCGCCTTGAACAGGGCGTGGGCCAGGACGAGCTCGCAGGCGTCGACCACCGTCTCGGCGGTGCCGAGCCCGAACATCACCACCATGAAGCCCAGCTGGCTGATCGTGCCGTAGGCCAGGATCAGCTTCAGGTCGTGCTGGCGCAGGGCGCGCAGCCCGGCGCACAGCATCGTCACCAGCCCGACGCCCACCACGAGCGGCCGCCACACCCACACGCCGGTGAACGCGGGGGCGAACCGCCCGATCAGGTAGACGCCGGCCTTGACCATGGTCGCCGAGTGCAGGTAGGCGCTCACGGGGGTGGGCGCCACCATGGCGCCAGGCAGCCACGAGTGGAACGGGTACTGCGCCGACTTGGTGAAGGCGCCGACGAGGACCAGCACCAGCCCGACCGTCACCGGCGTGCCCCCCGGCGGGGACGCCAGCACCTCGCTCAGCCGGTAGGTGCCGCCGCCCGTCGCCTGACCGATCAGCACGAACCCGCCCAGCATGGCGAGGCCCCCCGCGCCGGTGACGAGGAGGGCCTGCAACGCCGCCGTGCGGGCTCGGGCCGACGTGTGGTCGTTGCCGATGAGCAGGAACGACGTGAGCGACGTCAACTCCCAGAAGCCGAACAGGACCACCAGGTCGTCGGCGAGGACGAGGCCCAGCATCGATCCCGAGAACAGCACCAGCAGGCCGAGTAGCCGGCCCTGCCCCTCGCCCCCGGCCCGCAGGTAGCGTCCGGCGTACAGGAACACCAGCACGCCGATGCCGGACACGAGGGCCACGAACAGGGCGGCGAAGCCGTCGAGCCGCAGGTCGACGTCAAGGCCAAGCTCGGGCACCCACGCCAGGCTCTCGCTCACCACCTCGCCGTCGAGCACGCGCCCGGCCTGCAGCGCGAGCCACGCCAGCGTCGCCGCGGGAGCGAGCGCGCCCACCAGCACGGCCCGGCGCCCCGCACGCCCTCCCACCGCCACCAGGCCCAGCCCCGCCACCAGGTGGGCCAGCAGCAGGACGATCACGAGCGCCGGCCCCCGGCTCGTCCGCCCGCGCAGGCCCGGGGCCGCGCCCGCCGAGCCGCTGCGGCCCAGCGGTCCCTCGTGCGGAACCCGCCCCGACGACCCACGGCGCCGCCACCGGTGATGCGCGATCGGGCGCGCCCTGCCGGCCGCGTGCGGCGACACGGGCGGGCGTGGCTGGCCGCGGCGGCGACGTCCGGTCGGTCGACCGCGTCGCCGCGCCGGGCGTGGGCGCTCAGTCCATGACTCCTCGCTTCGGTCCGCAGTGCGGACGCACCTACGTCGGGGGAGCGTCCCGCCGCGGCGGGCGGGACCTGGGTCAGGCTACGACCAGGGCCGGAGGCCCACGGCGACGCACCGGCGAGGGCGAGCGGCGGCGCACCCGGCGGCGTCCCGCGGGCACGGCACCGCACGCCGTCGACGCCAGCCAGGCGAGCGCGGCTGCGACGAGGACGGCCACCGGCTCGAGGGGGCGCAGCGGCGAGCGCAGGCGCTCTGCGGCCGACCGGACGATCACGCCCGCCGCGGCGGGCAGGCCGCCGCGCCCGGCGCGCCCGGCGCGCTCGCCCGCCGGGCTGCCGCCCTCCGTCGGCCGCTCGCCGCCCGCATCGACGACCGCGGGTGCAGCGGTCACCGCACCGGTCTGGGGCGCCGCCCGCGTCGCCAGGGGCGCGACGAGACCGAGAACCACCACCATGACGGCGACCGCCAGCGCGGGGAGACGGGAGCCTGGCCGGAGCATCGTGGGACCGAGGTTAGGCGAGACCTGGGCCCCGCCCCGCCGGCGGGCGAGGCGGCGACCCGGCGGCGAGGGGGGTGCCAGCCGGGACGACGGGTGGCGCGGCGGCGAGCGCGGTGTCCCCCAGGACGGCCGGCGCCGCCGCGACCACGCCGGCGGCCGCGGCCGCGAGCGCGTCGGCGACGGCGGCCACCTGGTGCTCGGGCAGGCGCAGCCGCGGCCGGCGCGCCAGCATGGCGTGCAGCCGATCGGCCACCCAGCGGGGCTCGTCGTAGCGCAGGCTGCCGCCGCCGCGTGCCCGGGCCAGGAACGCCGCCCACCGGGCACGGTCCCCGGGCGCGAGCGCGCCGCCGGCCTGCTCACCCGCCGTGAGCACTGCGCCGTGGAAGGCCCGCTCGACCTCGGTGCCGACCAGGGTGCCGTCCAGCAGCAGCTCCCATCCGGCATGGCCCACGGCCCGGGACGGCCCCGAGGCGACGCCCGCGGCGGCCACGGCGCGGCGCAGCGCGGCGGCGCCGTCGCGGAACCCGGCGTGGGCGTGGAAGGCCCGGTCGGCCCGGAGGTGGCAGCGCACCCCCTCGCCCACGCTTCCGGGCAGGCCGGACCTGGCCCGCAGCCGCACGCCCGCCATGGGCGCGAGGTCGGGCAGCACCGCGCCCAACAGGTACTCCGGGTCGTCGCGGCCGCCCGCCAGCGCGACATGGATGTGCCCGAGCACGTTCACGTCGGCTCGACCACCGGCACGGGCGTCGCCTCGACCACCGGCGCGGGCACCGCCGTCGCGCCGCGCCCCACGCCGAGGGCGTCGGCGGCCAGCACGGCCAGCGCCACCCACACGAGCACGAACCCCACCAGTCGCTCGGGCGGCATGGGCTCGTGGAACACCACCACCCCGCAGAGCAGCTGGAGCGTGGGCGTCAGGTACTGCAGCAGCCCGAGCAGCGACAGCGGGATGCGCCGCGCGGCCGTGCCGAACAGGAGCAGCGGCACCGCGGTCACGACGCCCAGGCCGACCAGCAGGACGTCGCGGCCCACGCTGCCCCGCAGGAAGGCCGCCTCGCCGGTGATCTCGAGGACCACCAGCCCGGCGAGCGCGGCGGGCACCAGCACGAGCGTCTCGACCGCCAGCGAGGTCACGGCGCCGACCCGCACCGCCTTCTTCAGGAACCCGTAGCCGCCGAACGAGCAGGCCAGCACGAGGGCGATCCACGGCACCCGGCCGTAGGCCGCCGTGAGCACGGCCACGGCGGCGGCGCCGAAGCCCAGCGCCACCACCTGCAGGCGGCGCAGGTGCTCGCCCAGCACCGCCACGCCGAGTGCCACCGAGATGAGCGGGCTGATGTAGTAGCCCAGCGCCGCCTCGACCACGTGGTCGTTGTCGACCGCCCAGATGTAGACGAGCCAGTTGGTGGCGATGAGCACCGCCGCCACGGTCAGCCGGGGAAGCGCCCCCGGTCGCGACCGCACGGTCCGGAACCAGTGCCGCTCGCGCCGCAGCACGAGCAGCCCGACCACGACCACGAAAGACCACACGATGCGGTGGATGAGGACCTCGCCGGGCGCGACCGACCCGAGCAGGTGGAACACCAGCGGGAACATGCCCCACAGCGAGTACGCGGCGATGCCTGCCAGCGTGCCGACGCGGCGGTCGGTGTCGTGGACCGCACGGTCAGCGGCGGGCGGGTCGAGGGCGGGCGAGGTGCGCACGTCCGATCGACGCTACCGTCGCCGGCACCCCTCCCCCACCCAGGTGATTCGCCCGGATCAGCCCGGCGGCGGGGCGACCATGCGGTACGGCAGCTCCAGGCGGTGGGCGGCCAGCAGCGCCGGGTCGGCGAACAGGGCGGGCGTGGGACCGTCGACCGCGACCCGGCCGTGGGCCAGCACGACCGACCGCGGGCAGAGCTCCAACGCCAGCGGCAGGTCATGGGTGATCACCAGGGTGGTCAGGTCGAGGCCGCGCACCACCTCGATGAGGTCGCGCCGGGCGGCGGGGTCGAGGTTGGCGGTGGGCTCGTCGAGCACCAGCACCTCGGGATGGGCGGCCAGGACCCCGGCCAGTGCCACGCGGCGCCGCTCGCCCAGGCTCAGGTGCTCGGGCGCCCGCTCGGCCTCATCGGCCAGGCCCACCACGTCGAGCGCGGCGGTCACCCGGGCCTCCACCTCGGCCGCGCCGAGTCCCTGGTGCGTGGGGGCGAGGGCTACATCGGCGGCCACGGTCGGCAGCAGGATCTGGTCGTCGGGGTGCTGGAACACCAGCCCCACCCGCCGCCGCACCGCGGGCAGGTGATCGCGCTCGACCGGCAGGCCCGCCACCCGCACGCTGCCGTGCCCGCGGTCGAGGGCGCCCACCAGGTGCAGCGCCAGCGTGGTCTTCCCCGACCCGTTGGCGCCCAGCACGGCCACCCGCTCGCTCCGGGCGACGGTCAGGTCGACGCCGGTCAGGCCGTCGGTGCCGTCCGGCCAGCGGTGCGCCAGGCCCCGCACCTCCACCGCCGGGCCGTCCCGATCCGGCGGGCTGGCGATGCCGCTGCGCCGGCCCAGGCCGCGGCGTGGGCGCTCACGGCGCCCGGCGGCCGCGGTCGCGGCCTGGTTGGCCGCCCGGCGCGCCCGCCAGCCCCTGGGCCGGCGGCCGGGCTCGGGCGGGGCGAGCGACAAGGGCGTGCCCACGCGCTCCTCGAACCCGGGCAGCCGCACCCGGTAGCTGCACATGTCGCAGTTCATGCGCACGTCGCCGGTCAGCGGCTCGGCGAACCGCTCGACCACCAGGTCGGCCAGGCGGGGATGGGGGCCGAGCGGCTCGCCCATCGCCACCTCGACTGCCCCCTCGCCGGGGCCCGGTCCGAGCGCCCGCTCCCCGTCGTTGGCCGCGGTCCAGGCCGCGGCCCGCTCCGCGATGCGATCGACCAGCACGCCGGGGAACAGGAACAGCGGAACGACGGCCACCCGGCGGGCACCGAGGCGGCGGCAGCGGTCGAGCGCGTGGTCGATCGAGGGCTCGGACATGGCCACGAACGCGGGCTCGACCAGGCCCAGCCCGCGACCGTCGCCGAGCAGGCGGGCGAACTTCACCACGTCAGCGCAGGCGTCGGGATCGGTCGACCCGCGCCCCACGAGCACCACGGCGTGCTCCCCGTCGGGCGCAAGGCGGGACAGGGCGGCGCGGGCCCGCTCCTCGGCCACGTCCAGCACGGCGGGATGGATCCCGAGGTCGCGGCCCAGGCGGAAGCGCACGCCCGGGTGCCGCCGCCGCGCCCGCCCCAGCACGGCGGGGCCGTCGTCCTTGAGGTGGCCCGCCCCGAAGAGCACGTAGGGCACGGCAACCACGTCGCCGGCACCCGCGGCCACCAGCCGGTCGAGCGCGTCGTCGATGGCGGGCTCGGACAGCTCGAGGAACCCGCCCGCCACCCGGGGCCCCTCGAGGCGGGCGGCCACCAGGTCGACCAGCTCGCCGAACTCCTTGGTCGCCGCGGGGTCGCGGCTGCCGTGGCCGATGAGCAGCAGGTCGGTCACCGCAGCACCACCGACGCCATCACCGCCACGACCGCGGGGACCAGCGCCAGCACCCAGGCGGCCGCCGCCCGCCGGGCCGGTGCGCCCGCGGCCACCGCCAGCGGCGACGTGGCGTCACCGCCCCGCAGCTCGGCCGCCAGGCGCAGCGTGTCGGCCCGCTCGGTCGAGCGCACGAACAGCGATCCCAGCGAGCGGGCGCCCGCGACCAGTGCCACCGCCCGGCGGGGCGAGGCCGTGCGCACCGCGACCGCCTGGCGGATGCGGGCCAGGTCGGCCCGCAGCACCTGGAGCTGGCGGGCCGACAGGGCGAGGAGCTGCCGGAACCACGCCGGCGCGCCCACCCGGGCCAGCCCGGCGATGGTGTCGGGCACCGACGTCGACGCCGCCAGGGCGCTGACCGCCACGATGCCGATGGTGGCCTTCGCCATGATGCCGAGGCCGGCGTGCAGGCCCGGCCGCGACAGCGCCAGGCCGGCCACCTCGACGTACGGCCCCCGTCCCGCGACGGCGTACGACAAGGCGAGCACCGCGAGCGGCAGGTCGAGGGCCAGCCGGCCGGCCACGGCCCGCCACTCGACCAACGCCACCACGGCCACGGCCGCCGCCACGGTGGCCTGGGCGGCGAGCGCCCAGGGCGCAGACGCCGGCGTCACCGCCACCACGACCAGGAACGCCACCAGGCCGACCACCTTCGCCTCGGGGGCGAGCGGCGTGAGCGGGCTCCGCAGCCGGTCGGGCGCCGGTCCGGCGACGTGCGACGCGCTCATGGCCGGCCGCTCGGCTGCCGATCGGGCTCCGCGGCCACCGCGCCACGAGGCGCGGCCGACGGCTCGGGGGTCGGGCGCCCGCGCGGGACGGCCCGCACCAGGTCGGGCCGCAGCCGGAGGACGGTGGCCAGCACCAGCGCCGTCAGCACCGCCTCGAGGCCGGCGACGAGCACGTGGGCGCCGCCGATCGAGGCCGCCACCGTGCCTGCGGGCACGGCGTCGGTGCCACCGACGACGAACGCGAGCGTCGCGGTCGCCGCCGCTGCCAGCGACCCGGCCCCCGCCGCCAACCCGCCGCCGATCGCCTGCCTGCGGCGGGTGCGGAGCAGAGGGCGGGCCAGGGCGAACAGGCCGGTCGCCACCAGGGCGGGCGCGAGGCCGTCGTTGACCAGGTTCAGGCCGAGCGCGGTCACCCCGCCGTCGGCCAGGAGCAGCGCCTGCACCACCACCACGACGGCCACGCACACCAGGGCCACGGACGGGCCCACGAGCAGCGCCGCCAGCCCGGTCCCCACCAGGTGGGCGCTGGTGCCCAACCCCACGGGGACCACCAGGAGCTGGGCCACGAGCAGGTACGCGGCCACCACGGCCGGCAGGCTGGTCACCCGCTCGTGCAGGGCGGCGCCGGCCCGCCGGGCCGCCACGCCGACGGCACCGGTCGCCACGACGGCGGCGGTCGCCGAGGTGGGCAGGTCGATCCACCCGTCAGGGATGTGCACCGTCACCCCCTCGCACGGGCCCGATCACCATGGTCGCCGGCGGCTGCAGTCGGGTGGTCCCCACCCCGGCCAGGTCGGTGGAGGCCACCTGGGTGCCCCGCCGCCCGGCCGCGTGGACCACCGCGGCGGGCGTCGCCGGCGCCGCGCCCGCGGCCATGAGCCGGTGGGCGATCCGCCGCTGGTGGGCGCGGCCCGTGAGCACGACGAGGGTCGATCCGGTCGCGGCCAGCAGCGCCCACCGCACCGGGGCGGCGATCGGGTCGTCGTCGCCCAGCGCGATGCTGACGGCGGTACCGGGCAGCGGCACGATCCCCGCGGCGAGCGGCGCGGCGGTGGCGGCCGACACGCCGGGGGTGGTGGTCACCGCCACCCCCCGGGCGGCCAGCGCGGCGATCTCCTCGGCGGCGCGCGAGCACACGAACGGGTCGCCGCTCTTCAGCCGCACCACCCGCCGCCCCTGCTCGGCCCGTCGGGCGAGCAGGTCGGCGATGCGCTCGGTCGACCAGGCCGGGCCGTCGGGCGTGCGACCCACGTAGATCCGCTCGGCGCCGGCCGGGGCGAGCGCCGCGACCGGGTCGGTCGAGCGGCGGTCGGCCACCACCAGCTCGGCCTCGGCCAGCAGCCGGGCGGCCCGGCGGGTCAACAGCAGCGGGTCGCCGGGGCCGGCCCCGACGAAGTGCACGTTGGGCGCGGTCACCGCTGCTCCCGGCTGATGCGCCACAGCGCGTTGAGGGCGGCGGCCGCCACCGCGCTGCCGCCGCGCTCGCCGATGTTCGACACGGCGGGCAGCCCGCTGGCCCGCAGCGCCTCCTTCGCCTCGGCCGCGCCGACGAAGCCCACCGGCAGCCCGATCACCAGCGCCGGCGCGAACCGGCCGGCCGCGGCCAGCGCCACCAGCTCGGCCAGTGCGGTGGGCGCGTTGCCCACCGCCACCACCGCGCCCGCCGGCCAGCGCTCGGCGGCCACCCGCATGGCGGCGGCCGAGACGGTGAGGGCGGGCTCGCGCACCCGGTCGCGCACGGCCCGCGCCCGCCCCTCGGCCAGCAGCGACACGGTGCCCGCCCGGCGCGTCGCCACCGCCACCATGTCGACGTCCGCCACCACGGGCGCCCCGGCGGCCAGGGCCGCGACGCCGGCCGCGCACGAGGCCTCGTCGAGCACCAGCGTGTCGGCGTAGCCCACGTCGGCCGAGGCGTGGATGACCCTGGCCACGACCGATCGGCTGAGCGGCGGCCAGCGGTCGAGGTCGACGCGCCCGGCCAGGATCCTGTAGCTCTCGGCCTCGATCGGGTGCACCGGCGGGATCATCGACACGCCTCGCGCTCGGCCGTCGCCGCGGGCGGCCCGGTCGCGGCCGGCGCTCCCGCCGCCGGGGAGGGGCGGGGATGATGGCGGCGCGTGACGACCCGGCCCGCGGACACCACCGTGTCGGCGGTGCCCACCAGCACGATCGAACGCATCGATGCGACCTCGGGATCGAGCTCGCCCAGCGTCGTGATCGCGACGACCTCGCCCGGGCCGGCGGCGTCGGTCACGACCGTCACCGGAACGGCCGCGCCCAGCACGCCGGCGAGCACGGCCCGCGCCCGTGCGAGGTGGCCGGGCCGGCCGGCCGAGCGGGGGTTGAACAGGGCCAGCGCCAGTCCCGCACCCGCGGCCGCCCGGAGCTGGCGCTCGATCGTCGCCCACGGCACCAGGATGTCGGACAGCGTGAGCGCCGCGTAGGGCCCGGCCAGGGGCGCGCCCGCCGCCGCGGCGCCGGCGCTGGCGGCGGTCACGCCCGGGACGACCTCGACGGGCACCCGCCCGGCCGCCACCTCGAGCGTCACCGAGGCCATGGCGAAGGTGCCAGGGTCGCCGGACGACACGACGGCCACGGTCCAGCCGGCAGCGGCCAGCGCCAGCGCCTGCTCTGCGCGCTCAACCTCGGCGCCCATGGACGAGCGCACCACCAGCTGCTCCGGCCGCAGCAACGCCTGGACGGCGTCGACGTAGGGCCGGTAGCCGACGACGGCGTCGGCCGAGCGCACCGCCCGCACCGCCGCCGGGGTGCGGTGCTCGGCCCCGTCGGGTCCCAGGCCCACCACTCTGACCACGCCCTCCGCGGCGCCCTGCCCGCGACCGACGGCCACCGCGGCCGTGGCCGTGGGGCGCCGGCGCTTGTCGACCACGAGCCGGGCCCCCGGGCCCGCGGCCAGGAGGGCGGCGGCCTCGGCGACGCTGGGCGTGCCCACGGCCGCGTCGACCACCTCGCTCGGCGTGGGCACGTCGACCTCGGCAAGCAGACCGGCCGGGAAACCGAGCCGGCGCGCCGCCGGCAGTGCGGCGGTCACGGCCGGGTGATCGAGCCGTCGGTCGACCGTCGCCACCCGTAGCGCGGCCTCCCCCGGGAGACCGGCGGGGGGCATCTGCCCGGCGGCGGCCAGGACCTCGGCCACCACCGCGGCCACGTCGTCGGCAGGCGCCGCGGTCGAGCAGCCGACGCCGACTGCGACCACCGGCGGCGCCCCAACGGCACCGGCCGCCGGCACGAGGTCGCCGACGCCGCCGCCGGCGACGTCGCCCCAGGCCACGAACACCGGGTTGTCGGCCACGAAGCGCACGCCGCCATCGGGAAGCTCGGCGGCCACGTCGACGGACACCTGCGCCAGCGAGCCGAGCCGCTGCCGCGCCGCCAACGCCCGGTCGGCGGCAGCGTACGTGGCGACCACCCGGCCGCCCGGCCGTGCCGCCGCCAGGCAGGCGTCGAGCACCTCGAGGCCACCGCCGCCCACGAACACCCGGTCGGGCGCCGGCAGGCCGGCCAGCGCGACCGGCGCCGCACCCGTCACGACCTCGACCACGGCGCCCAGCGCGGCGGCGTTGAGCACCACCGTTTCGGCCGCCCCCGGGTCGCGCTCGACCGCGACCACCCGGAGGCCGGGCGCGGCCAGGGCGGCCTCGACGGCGACGCTGCCGCTGCCGGCCCCCACGTCCCACAGCACGCCCCGCTCGGGCAGGTCGAGGCGGCCCAGCACCACCGACCGCACCTCGGGCTTGGTGATCATGCCCCGGCGGTGGACGTAGTCGGCGGCCGGGCGGCCGCTGCCCCGCCCCCCCGGCGCCACCGCGGCGGGCGCGCCGTGGGCCAGCACCACCACCGACCGGTGATCGAAGCGACCGGCCGCCAGCGCGGCGACGCCGTCGAGCCGGTGCAGGGCCTCGCCCGGCTCGCCGAGGCGGGTGGCCACGGCCACCCGGGGGTGGTGCGCGCCGAGCGCCACCAGGGCGGCTCCCACGGCCTCGGGCGGGGCCGCCGGACCGCACAGCACTGCGGCGCACGGCGCGCCGGCCACCTGGGCTGCGGCGCGCGCGGCGCCGCCCGCGTGGCACGATGCGACGGCGGCGCCGTCCCAGGCCAGGCCGAGCCGCGCGAACGCGAGCGCCACCGACGACGGGGCGGGGTGGACCACCAGGCGCTCGGGCCCGAGCCGGGCCGCCAGGACTCGGCCGATGCCGTGGAACCCGGGGTCGCCCGACGCGAGCACGCAGGCGGGGCCGTCGTGCGCGGCAACCGCGTCGAGCGCACCCAGCCCCGCGCCCACGACCGCGGTCGCCGCGCCGGCCGCCAGCAGGTCGGCGACGCCCGCGAGCTGGTCGGCGCCGCCGGCGACCAGACTGGCGCCCGCGAGGGCGG